>NZ_MIKA01000027.1 GCF_001730295.1 Enterococcus plantarum | reverse complement strand
TTTTCGCATTATTTAGTTGTTCTTGTGCCGTTTTTGATAGTTTTTGATACTGTTCCAACGCCTTTTTCATTTCGGCTGTTTCGACATGAAAGCCCATAACATGCTTTTTTGAGAAGAGTATTCAATCATCGAATCAAAAAATCGCATAAAAAAGTTTAATTTTTTTGCCTCTACAGAAATCACCAGTTGAATTCCTTGCTAATTCAATATAAATAACTCTAGTATACGTTTTTAATAAAGCATATTTAATAACTTCGTAAATGTTTCACATATAAATAAAATGGACTTTTCACTATCCTTATCAGCTACTTCATGATTCCAAAATATCACATTTGGTACTTTCTTATCACGAAAATCAAAACAAATTAAATTACCAAATGGATCCTCAGCAATAGGAATTACGCCCTTAACTATACGATCAGAGACATCTTCTAAGACTTCAAAAATATTACTATAGTCATCCTCTTTAAAACTTATTAAATTATTAAACACTTCTTCCTTATCGTTAAACTTAAACTTGTTTGGGTGAGGATATCCTCCATCGTTATTGGATACTACTTCAATATAATCCTGCGGAAACTTTATATTTAGTTGTTTTTCAGCATCAACAATTTCATTTCCCAGTAGTTTACCGTTTGAGTTCTTCCATGTAACTATCTTTGACATAATTCATACTCTCCCTAATTTCCTGGACCCCAGATACTAAAGCCTCCAATATGTCCAGTTTGTCTATGAAGTTTCCTATCAACCAACTGCATTACACCAGAATCTTGATGATGGTGCCAAGTAAATCTTTTAGGAACTCCTCCAGATTTAAATATTTCAATTTCTTCTAAAGAAAATTGACTTGCAAACTCTTTATTTTTTAATATTTTTTCATACAGGTCTTTACTTGCTCTATCGAAATGTGTTTCTCGCCAATGACCATGGATCCGTGGCTCCTTGAAGTCCCAAACCGATTGTTTTTAACGTACTGCCCATCGCCTTCGTATTTTCCCATGCTCCTTTGATATCATTTGGATCTATGATTGCTACGATGCCTCGACCTAAAAACGTCAACCAACCCATAATCTATATAGGTTACTTGTTCTCTGTTTGAATCAATTGTTTTACTCATTTATTTTTTGATACATAAAAAACGGTATCAGTTTTTCACTAATACCGCTTCAATAACGTTTCATTTTCAATCTAAAATTACCATTAACTTAATAAACATTCGAAAAGAACGGAAAATTCATCTAAATTTTTGTACACTAAATACAGTTAGTTTTTTGTTAGCCACCGACAATTTGATTATCAATCCTGTGATAAAGTATTTTTTTATCTCTATTTATTCATCTAAATAACTTGCCACTCCCACAAAATTTATTTGATAAATTTGATTAACAATACTAATCCTTTTATCTTCCTCTTTGTTATATGAATAGTTATAAACCAATAGTATTGAATTATAAATAGTCTCCTGATTTTTAAATTGCGGAATCAGTTGTTCATCATAAGAAAAACCCTCTAGCAATTCTCTTATATTCTTATTTTTCACTGGAATCCAATCTCGCTCAATTAAATCTCTATCATAATAGCCTAATTTATAGTCTTTCTCAAATTGAGAAGGTATACTATCTCCTTCCTCTGTATAAGATACTTCCACATACTTATCTAATGCTTCTTTATCAGAAAAATTACCTAACCACAATGAAACATCATTTTTATCAGCCAAATTAATTACCTCCTTAATCCTTCAGGCAAACCTTGAATTCCATTTTTAAGTCTACTACTTGCCCACTCATTTAATTTTACTACAAAATTATCATAGTCAGTAGCATTATCTATAATTTTTAAAATTTCATTATGAGCTTTTGTTGAACCTCTTCCTCCATGCCAACCGCTTGGGTTTACAAACTCCACATCTTTTGTTAAAGTTCGCAACTCTTTAATATCATCCATGCTAACTCCCCATTTTTTAAATGTTGGTGTTCTAGAAACCAAGTGCCATTCATGATATCCTCCTGGCCTCCTAATTCTATCTTCTATTTTTTTCCGAAGTTCGGTATTTTTCCAAAGTTTTTCTAACTGTTCACTTGTCAAATTATCAAACCACTTATTAAATTCATTATTTCTAACAGAAGGAATTTTTATATCATCCGCAGCTTCACTAACTTTCTTAACCACATCATCTGCGAATCCATCACCTTTACTAAAAGCTTCCATATAATCGCCTAAAGTCATCTTGCCCATGCTTTGACCTGCAAATGCTAATTCATCCATAACTGGCATTGGAATATTCTTTAGTTTCGTCGCAAATGCTTTAGCTGCGTCATCTCCATATTTCAGAGCTTTATCTACCATCGTTGTCGCTTTGCCTAGCTTCCCTAACGTTGTGGCTTTTGTTGTCGCTTTGAACGCATTTAATCCTTCTGTTATTTTACCAGCTAATTTCGTGCCTTTCAAGGCTGCGCTTACTTCTCCAACTCCTATAAACATACTCGCTACATCAAATACATACCCACCTATTTCGTATGCATTCCCATTTACTATATCAGTCAAAATTCCATCTACTAGAGCTTTGCCCATGTCAAAGGTTTGTCTTGCTGCTTCTCGGGAGACTGGATCGATTATCATTATTTGTGGATTCAACATTGCATTCACACCCAATACGACCGTTCCTAGCGTGGTACCAATTGCTTTGGCATTTTCCCAGGCTCCTTTGATATCATCTAATTTCCACTGTGGTGTTTGAATCCCTCTTGCTGAATCAAGTCCCCATTCGACTAGCTCAACACCTAAATGAACCAGTTCACTAGCGCTAATTGCTACGGAGCTAACCATGCTTCCTGCCCCACCGATAAAACCTTCTACAAATAACAGTCTGTTTTTAACATCGTTAGGGATAGAGAGGTTTTTTGTTCCCTCTACTACATTCCCCCACCAGTCACCAATACTATCTGACATATTTTTAAGAAAATTTTCTACTGGATGACGTTTTGCCCACTGTTCTTGTTTTTCTTTAGCAGCTTTTTCCGCGGCTAGTTTTGCATCCGCTTCTGCCTGAGCTATTTGACTATCAATATCTTGGATTGCTTCTGCTAACCCGGTTTGGGAGACAAACTCCATAAATCTTGGGTCTGTATAACTTAAGCCGCTCGCCGTTTCAGACATTTTGATTTGTTGAGCTAAAACATTGATGATTTCTTCTGCTGAGCTTGGTTGTTGCTTACTATCAAACTCATTGACTTTTTGAATAATCTTATCCAAGTGCTTTTTTGCTTCATCACAAGCACTAGTGAAGGTACTA
>NZ_MIKA01000026.1 GCF_001730295.1 Enterococcus plantarum | reverse complement strand
TTTGAGCTGGGTAAAAATGGTCCTCATCAAACGCAAACATTTTTTTCTCGCCTGTGATCACTGGAAAACGATCTGGTCCAACAGGTGCTAGATCTACGTTCGCTAACCCACGTCCGCCTTCTTTATAGCCACCTTCACATTGATTGGCAGCTGTTGCGCCGCCCCATAAAAAATCTTTTCTAAATGCCATTTCAAAATCCCTTTCTTTAAAAGCTTACAGCAAAACCAATCAAGGTTCACCGCAAGCTTCATTCTTATCTGTTATGTTTAAGTTAAACCAGTAATCAACGTATCATTTGAGGTAACTTCACGTTCTTGTGTCTCTACAATATCTAAATAATCATCCGTATTTGTCACAATAACTGGTGTCTCTACACTGTAGCCAGCAGCTTGAATCGCTTCAATATCAAAAGTGACTAACACTTGTCCTTTTTTAACTTTATCGCCTTGTGCTACTTTCCCTTCAAATCCATTTCCTTCTAATTGAACGGTATCCATTCCAATATGAATCAGTAACTCCATGCCTTGATCAGATATCAAGCCAATTGCGTGTAGAGTTGGAAACAGGGTCATCACAGTGCCATCAAATGGTGCTCTTACTACGCCTTCTGTAGGTTCAATCAAAATACCTTTTCCTAAAGCTCCTTGCGCAAATGCTTGATCGCTTGCTTTGCTTAAGGGTAAAACACGTCCTTTAACTGGACTTAAAACTGCTTCTTTGATTGCTTTTTGTACTTTTTTGTTCTCTGTAATTTCTTCTACTACAGCATCATCTTTCCAAAAGAAGAAGGTTAATGAAAAACCAGTAACCATAGCAATTAAAATAGCTACAAAAGAATGAATCATTCCGCTTGCGTTATCGCCATTAATAAAGTTTAAAACACCGAAAATTCCTAATCCACCCATTGTATAAGAAGTAACACTGTTAATCATCAAGTACAATCCACCAACTGCTGCACCAATCATTGAAAAAATGAATGGCGTTTTTTTAGGTAAAGTAATACCATAAATGGCTGGCTCTGTTACACCAAAGATTCCCGAAATAATTGCTGGTGGACAAAGAGCTTTCATTTTTGCATCTTTTAATTTGAAGAACATTGCCATAACAACTGCTGTTTGAGCAAAACTTGCCGCAAAAGAACCTACTAGTACCTGGCTCGCCCCTTCTTGGGTAATTTGCATGATTGCAAGTGGTACAACACTCCAATGCAAACCAAAAATAACCAGTACTTGCCAGAAAAAACCTAGAATCACACCGTACAATGCTGGAGAGAAGCCCATCAAAGCTTGGAAACCTGCACTTAGTAAATCTGTTAACATACTGATGATTGGTCCAATCACTAAAAAACCAATCGGTAATGCAATTAATAATACAAAGAATGGTACCAAGAACGTTTGAACCACTTCAGGAATAATTTTCTTGAAGAGTTTTTGAATTTGAGCTGCAAATGCAACAATAAAAATAATCGGTACAACACTACTTGTGTAACCAGCACCTACCCACGGAATACCTAAAAACGTGTCATAAGCAGGTAACCCTAACAAACTATAGGGTGCTGCTGCACCTGAACCTGCGGTTGTTTCAAAGGCTGCTTGTAATGCGCTTCCTTGAACCGTTGGATAACAAAGAGCTGCTCCAATAACAATTCCCACCATTGGATTTAAATTGAATTTTCTAGCTGCGGTATACCCTAGGATCACTGGCATGAAATAGAAAATTGCATCACCAATACCATTTAACATCGTATACGTTCCAGATGTAGCTGAATATAGTTTCAAGAAAACAAGTAAAGCATTTAGTCCTTTTACCATACCAGCAGCAGCTAATGCGCCCAGAAATGGTTGAAAACAGCCACTTAAAATATCAATTAAACGATTGAATAAATTACCACCAGATGATTCTTGTTCTGCATCTGCTGAAATTCCAGCAATACTTACAACATCCTCATACACAGCTGGGACATGGTTCCCAATTACTACTTGATATTGTCCACCGCTTTTCATTACAGTAACGACACCGTCCATGTTTTTTAACACTTCGTCATTTGCTTTTGATTCGTCTTTCAATTTAAAACGTAAACGTGTAATACAATGTGTCAAGCTATTGATGTTTTCCTTTCCGCCTACATTGTTAACAATTTTCTCTGCTAAATCATGATATTTTCCCATTTTTTATTCCTCCAAAGTTTAGTTTTTTACTACATTACTTTTGAAGGTTTAGCCAACTTAATGTCACTATCCAAGGGTCTTGCCGAACCGCTACTTCTATCCACCTTTCATCCTATTACTGATCTATCAATATTTAATAATCTCGCTAACTATTGGTTTGTATTACACGTGCAATGTGAATGATCAAATACATCTTTTCTTCCTTTGAAACAGTATAAGAATAACGTTCAGTCAAAAAATCAGCAATTTTATTCACACAATTATATGCATTACGATACTTTTTTTTGATTACTTCATATAATTCTCCATCATCTTCATCACGAAATTCTTTATGATTTAATAAACGATAAGCAAAAAATTTTAAATGAGTACTAAAACGATAAAAATAAACGGAATCTTCATTGAAAGTAATTTTAAAATGATATTTAACGATATTCGTGATCTCCTGCATAATTTTTGTTAATTCGTAAACATTGCCAACTTCTTCATCCATTTCAGCATTAACAAGATGTAGCGCAATGAACCCAGCTTCATCTTCTGGTAGCTGCACATCGAATTTTTCTTTAACCATTTCAACAGCTTTACTTCCAATAAAATATTCATCTGAAAAGAAACGCTTGATGTCCCATAATAAAAAATTTTTCACTTCAATTCCTAGTCGCATTCGCTCCAAGGCTGTATGAAGATGATCTGTTAAAGAAATAAAAATCGTGTCATTTAACTTCCGACCAAGTTTTGTTTTTGCATATTTAATAATGTCATCAGATAGCTGCATCACTTCCAATGGCAACTCTCCCAGTAACTCTTGAAATTTTAATGATGTATCCTGATTTGCTAAACGAAATACTTGATCTACCTGTTCTTCTGCAATAAAGTCTCCTATTTTTCTTTTAAATGCAATACCACGTCCCATCACAATTTGTTCTTGTTCATTCACATCCAACGTAATCACAACATTATTATTCAAAATTTTTTGAATAATCATTTTTTCGCTCCTTTCATAACGCCAACTCCTTTGATTGTATAAAAAGAAAAACCCAACCTTTCTAAATAAGAAGAGACTCTTCTTATTTAGAAAAATTAGGTTTAGCTTGTATTTAAACAATCACTATCCAGATATTCACTTGTTGTGTACAAACATAGAATACCTTATAGTAATAACAATGTCAACGTTTTCATAAAAATATTTTATAAATAAAAAAAAACATTATGCACATAGCAAAATGCTTCAATAGACATGACCCGTACGGGAATCGAACCCGTGATACCGCCGTGAAAGGGCGGTGTCTTAACCGCTTGACCAACGGGCCTTTTAAAATTATGGGCCTAAATGGACTCGAACCATCGACCTCACGCTTATCAGGCGTGCGCTCTAACCAGCTGAGCTATAGGCCCTTAAAGAAAAAAAGCGGGTGACGAGAATCGAACTCGCGACAACAGCTTGGAAGGCTGTGGTTTTACCACTAAACTACACCCGCATGTTTCTTCTTTCAAATGGCGCAAGACAGAATCGAACTGCCGACACACGGAGCTTCAATCCGTTGCTCTACCAACTGAGCTACTGCGCCAAAAATTATAAAACGGTCTGGACGGGACTCGAACCCGCGACCTCCTGCGTGACAGGCAGGCATTCTAACCAGCTGAACTACCAAACCAATGTAACTGTATTGCATCACTTTATGTTACTATGCTTTTATATTTAAAAGCAATTGCGGAGGCAGGATTTGAACCTACGACCTTCGGGTTATGAGCCCGACGAGCTACCTGACTGCTCCACCCCGCGATAATTATAGTCCCTATTGACTATAGAAAGGTGTTAACATGTACTAATTCATCATCAATGCTAAAGCATTGCGATTCTTAGCAAAGGAGGATAAGGGATTCGAACCCTTGCACGGTTTTACCCGCCTGACGGTTTTCAAGACCGTTCCCTTCAGCCGGACTTGGGTAATCCTCCGAAATAAATATTAAAAAATGACCCGTACGGGAATCGAACCCGTGATACCGCCGTGAAAGGGCGGTGTCTTAACCGCTTGACCAACGGGCCGCTATGAAACGGAGAAGGAGGGATTTGAACCCTCGCGCCGGTTTCCCGACCTACACCCTTAGCAGGGGCGCCTCTTCAGCCACTTGAGTACTTCCCCAAGAAAATAATTTAAAAAATGGGCCTAAATGGACTCGAACCATCGACCTCACGCTTATCAGGCGTGCGCTCTAACCAGCTGAGCTATAGGCCCATAAAGCGGGTGACGAGAATCGAACTCGCGACAACAGCTTGGAAGGCTGTGGTTTTACCACTAAACTACACCCGCAATACTTTAAAACGGTCTGGACGGGACTCGAACCCGCGACCTCCTGCGTGACAGGCAGGCATTCTAACCAGCTGAACTACCAAACCAATGTAACTGTATTGCATCACTTTATGTTACTATGCTTTTATATTTAAAAGCAATTGCGGAGGCAGGATTTGAACCTACGACCTTCGGGTTATGAGCCCGACGAGCTACCTGACTGCTCCACCCCGCGATAATTATAGTCCCTATTGACTATAGAAAGGTGTTAACATGTACTAATTCATCATCAATGCTAAAGCATTGCGATTCTTAGCAAAGGAGGATAAGGGATTCGAACCCTTGCACGGTTTTACCCGCCTGACGGTTTTCAAGACCGTTCCCTTCAGCCGGACTTGGGTAATCCTCCGAAATAAAAAATACTACTATTCAAATCGTCACTACAATGGACCTTGTAGGACTCGAACCTACGACCGGACGGTTATGAGCCGTCTGCTCTAACCAACTGAGCTAAAGGTCCTTGGCTCTTAAAAAATCGCGGCGAAGGGGATCGAACCCCCGACCTCCCGGGTATGAACCGGACGCTCTAGCCAGCTGAGCTACACCGCGAAAATAATAAAGTACTAATGGAGCCTAGCGGGATCGAACCGCTGACCTCCTGCGTGCAAAGCAGGCGCTCTCCCATCTGAGCTAAGGCCCCACAAAAATAAAATCGGGAAGACAGGATTCGAACCTGCGACCCCTTGGTCCCAAACCAAGTGCTCTACCAAGCTGAGCTACTTCCCGTAGCTATAATGCACCCAAAGGGAGTCGAACCCCTAACCTCTTGATTCGTAGTCAAGCACTCTATCCAGTTGAGCTATGGGTGCTAAAGCAAGGATCAAAGTCAGA
>NZ_MIKA01000025.1 GCF_001730295.1 Enterococcus plantarum | reverse complement strand
ATAGGACATCTTGATTTCCCCTTTTGATTGGTTTTCGTCGACTTAATTCTAAAGGATATCAGGGTGTCTTTTCTAGTATTTTGCATTAAAAAAGATGCCGGTGATTGTTCACCAACATCAGAAAGTATAGAGCCTTAAAACGTTGGTGCTCTTCTTTTGGCTCTTTGTCAATAGGGACTGATGAGTTTTGCAAAATCAAATCTGGGTCAGATTTTTTGTTATTTCACTTTGATTAATTGAGGTTCTACGTCAAATTGTGTTGGTGAACAAAAAACTGAATAGAAATCTAAGTCTGGTAAGGATAGAACATTCTTATCAGGCTTTTTTGGCTCTTTCTCGACTAATGTTGGTGAAGAAAATCCAAAGAAAAAGATACCGGTGATTTTTCAACAATATCAGAAAGTACAAAGTCTCAACTTTTTATAAAAGAACTGTATAGAACAATAAGTTAAAGGATCAAAGCAATCATACATAATATAGATTGTTTTGATCCATATTTTGGCACATACGAAAAAGAAAATTTTTATTTTACTAGTGCATTTTGAAAAAAGAATCAAATTAAAGATTCGCACATAAAAAAAGCAGTAATATAAAAGACTTCATCTATAGGTATTGTGATAGCATAGTAGGTTTCCAAAAGTTTACTATTTTTTTTAACACTGGCTATTTCAGCTGCAAATTTATCTTGAAACGCTGTAGTTTTTGGGAAGCTACTGACTTTTTTTCCTCGTTTTAAACGGTCTATCATGCAAACGACATGGCAAGCTAAACCAACTTTTATTTCATAGGAAATAGTTGGATTGATTTCTGTCGCGATTGTTTCCACCCATTCTCGAATTGTGGTTATTAGTTGCTTATCGTCGTTATACTCTAACATATCAGTAATATTCGTTCGCATCCCTTCAAAAGCAATTTCGTAATCAATAAGAGCTTGAATTTGATTTGTCTTTGTTTCATCTAACGCATCTGTAATTGTGAAATGGGGTGAAGTGTAAAATGACTGAAAAGTACCAATAGTGCATATGATTTTTCCAGAATAGCTTAGGTTTGTGAGTGTTTGTTCTAATAATTTTTCATCAGTTATTTGCAACGATACAATTTCACAAACATTACCTCTTAAATTTAAACGGTTGCTGAGCATTTTCTTGATCAATTTGGCAGAGCCTTCACCTGTTGTGCATAAAGTAAGAATATATAATTTTATTGATTTTTGGTCTTCCATATTTTTCTTATATGTTGATAAGCCTCTAATATTCTTGGTAGATTCAAATACTTCATTTAAACCATGGCCAAGAGCAGCTTTTCTACTGGCTTCTAAAACGTGAAGTGTGCTGACTAGCTCAATACAGCGAATTTGAATATTTAAATTCTTTTCTAATTCATCACTAAAATTGATCAAAGAGCCCATATCTACTAGTAATAGAACATCTTTTAAGTGTTTTTTCGTAGAAAGATAGTTTTGAATATTAGTCAAGGTAGCGATTGGTTTTTCATCAAGGTTCATATCAAATCCTACGGCTATTTGTTCACCAAGAAGTTTATTTACAACGTTTGCCATACTTGTAGCAGTTGATTCACCGTGGGCAACAACAATAACTTCAACTTTCGCCTTTTGTTTTGTTTTGTTGCCATTAGATGTAAAAAAGAGTGCAAGAAAACCAGCTTCATCTTCTGGAAGTCTAACATTAAAATCAGTTTCTATAATAGAAAGACAATGTTGAGCTGCCTCAAAGTGACGAGGATGTTCTTGTTTTATCTCAAAAATTCGCGGGTTGGTGATTGTTTGTCCTCTCTTTATACGTTGAATTGTATTGTATAAATGAAGGGCAAGCCCATAACGGACATTATCCGATAGAAAGATATTCAACAGTCGGGATGCTTTTTCACATACTTTATTAGCAGTTGCAATGATTTCCGAACCGACAATCTGTTCCAAATTATCTAAATCAACGGCAGTATTATTATTATATGAACGATAATAATTGGTAATTGTCGTATCAATGATTTCAGTGGTTTGAGAAATAGTAAGACCAATTCGTTCCATGTCGCTCATTTTTTGTTCGATGATTTGATAAATATCATGTCTTTTCGTTTCTTTAGGTAAAAAGAGTGTGGTTTCTTCCTCATTGAAAAGAAAGAAGCGAGTATTCATATTTGGTAGTAGGAGCCAAATTTTTTTTCGATCTTCAGTGTTATAGAGTCCTTCACGGATATAATGAGGGAGCTCATAACTACTGATTTTAATTGTTTCTTCCTGGTGAGCAATAAAATGGGAATAGGCTTTTGCACACAATAGTTGAATATCTGCTTTTAACTGACCGACATTGTTAGGACAATGGTATCCTAATAATGCTCTAATTGTATTAGTCGAAACTTCTATCGGTGTTTTTAATTTCTTAGTCTCGGTTTGGAAAAAAGTTGAAATCAAACTTAATCGTTCTTCTAAACCACGGTCAATCAAATTAGGAATTTCAATTCGCATCGGAATTCTCCGAATAAACGTTTGCAATAAAGAGGAAGATGTATCTTCTGTGGTTGCACAAACAAGTAAAACTTGAGCGTGGCGTTCACTAGTTGTTTCACCGAGCCTACGATAAATGCCTCGATCAATAAACGTAAATAGCATTTCTTGACCTTCTGGAGGCAGACGATGGATTTCATCTAGAAATAGGATACCACCATTTGCTTTTTCTAATAAACCAACACGATTCTCATCTGCGCCTGTGTAAGCGCCTCTAAGTACTCCAAAAATAGATCCTACTAATAATTGCGGATTATTCGCGTAGTCCGCACAATTAAAGGTGACAAAATTGGAATCCGCTTTCAATTTATTCTTTGTTAACGCATAACTATAAATTAATTCAGCAAACATACTTTTGCCGACTCCTGTTTCCCCAGTTAATAAGATATGCATTCCATTTGGCGGATATAAAATAGCTGCTTTGGCTTGTTCAGCACAATGAAAAAGGCTAGGACTTTTATGGATGAAATCATCTAAGATATTTTCTTCATTTTTTATTTTTGGTGTAGTTGAAAAAAAGTAAACTGGTTTAGTACCAATTTTCTTTGCGTGTCCTAATTTGACTAATTGGTTCAGATCACTGCTGACATTTGCTCGCGAGATATTTAACTGTGCGGCCATTTCACTTGCAGTAACGGGTTCTTTTTCTGAGTATCGAGTTAGTAACTCTGCTATTTTTTCAATTCTTTTCATTTTTCCACGACCTTTGATGGATAGTGTGTTTTGTGTTCTATTCACTAAGTATAATGTTACGAGATAAAATAGTCAAAGTTGTGTTTTTTATTTATGACAATGTGTTTTGTAGATGAATAGAAATGTGTTTTATTTTTATAGATTGCGAAACACATATAGAACGATTATTAGTCGATCAGCATTTCAATTGTTTGGCATGATTATTGCGTATATAACTATGAAAACTTATTTAGTGTTTGAAGGGAGAAAGACAAATGATTTCAGAGACAGATGTAATGCAGATTATTGTTTACGCAGGTAATGCCAAGTCATTGGCAATGAATGCAATTAAAGAGGCAAAAGGTGGAGAGATAGCAAGTGCGAAAAAAATATTTGAGGAGAGTAAACAAAATTTAAAAGTTGCTCATCAGCATCATACAGATATTTTACAAAAATTTGCGAGTCATCCAGAAGAAGCAGCTAATATGTTTTTGACTCATGCACAAGATCACATGATGGCGGCGATAACAGCCACAGATTTTACAAAAGAATTTATTGATTTACATGAAGAACTGCAACAATTGCGTATATTATTTAAAGAAGATGCAAAAAATTAAATGAAAAAGGATGATTAGGATGAAAATTACATTAGCATGTGCAGGCGGAATGTCAACAGGAATGTTAGTTAAAAAAATGGAGGATTTTGCGAACTCACAAGGAATTGATGCAGATATTTCTGCTTGTGGACTTAGTGAATTAGAAGAAAAGGTATTGGGATCAGATATTATTCTATTAGGTCCTCAAGTTGGTTATCAACTGGAGGATGTAAAAAAAGAATATCCAGATATTCCAGTACTTGTCATTGAAATGATGGATTATGGCATGATGAATGGAGAAAAAGTTTTTAAAAAGGCTCAAGAGGTTATTGCACCTAATTAGGGGGAGTTAAAGGAGGAAGACGAATGTCTGAAACAAAAAAAAGTTCATTTATTAACGGATTGAATGTTTTTGTCAATAAGTTTTCAAATAATACGTTTGTTAAAAGTATAGCGAACGGTATGATGATGACCTTGCCGATTACAATAGTAGGAAGTCTTACAACGATAATTGGCATGATTCCGGGGTTACCTGAGATTGTTTTGAAAGCTTGTTCTTTGGGAACGTCTATTTCGAGTAATTTAATTACAATCTATGTGATTATTGGTATTTCTTGTGCAATGGCAAGAGAGAAAAAAGGGGATACGATTGCTTCGATTATTTTGTCTTTAGCAACGTTCTTCGTTTTAACACCAATAACTGCTTTTGATATTGGAAAAGAAAAACCAGTATTGGCTTTTGAATTAACTTATCTAGGATCAAAAGGAATCTTTGTTGGAATGATCATAGCGTTGGTTGTCACTTGGATTTTTGCTAAGATGGTAGAAAAACGTATTACATTTAGAATGCCTGATAGTGTACCAACCGCAATCGCTAAGACTTTTGAAGCAATTGTTCCTGCTGCAATTATTTTTATCGTTGCTATCGTGATCAGTACCGCATTTGCTGAAACTAAATTTGGGAATATTCATGACTTTATTTATACTAATCTACAAACACCACTAGAAGCTTTAGGTGGATCTGTTTGGTCAGCGTTATTTATTATGTTTCTATCAGAATTATTGTGGTTCTTCGGTATTCATGGAAGTATGGTAGTAAGTTCTGTGATTGCAGTTTTATTTACAACACAAGCATATGCAAATATGGAAGCAGTAGCAGCAGGAGAAGCAGCTACAAACATTATTAACTCATTTTTCTTAGATGCATTTAAAGGCCCAAGAGCGTTAGCATTAGCAGTTATTTTAGTTTGGATGAGTAGAAGTGAAAAGTTTAAATCAATCGGGAAAATTTCCTTAGTTCCTAGTATATTTGGAATCACTGAACCAATGAAATTTGGTATTCCTATGATTATGAATGCAGTCATTTTTATTCCCTTGACTCTTTCAGCAGCTGTTTGCGTAGGAATTGCTTACTTGGCAACGATTATTGGTTTTCTACCAGTTATTAGTGTTAATGTTCCTAAAAATTTACCGACATTCTTATCTGGTTTTATGGCAGCAGGTTGGCAAGGATTAGTCGTTCAACTGATTCAATTTGTTGTGGTATTATTACTGTATTTGCCATTTATGAAAAAATTAGATAGTCAAGGGATTGCAGAAGAAACAGCAAACCTTGAGAAACTTTAGGAGCGTGAAAAATGCAAACACTTCAAGTGAAAAGAGATGCCGATCAATTATCAATCTATATACCAGAGGTAGCAGAACTTCCTGCTAAAATTTATTATGGAACTGACAGTTCAGTAATAAATAATACTTGCTATATCGAATTTGCAAGAAAAGGATGGCAAAGTTTTAAAGATCCTAATCCTAAAACACGCCTTTATTTTAAATTAGAAATAGATTCAGAGTTATTTATCGGAGCAGAACGGCGCTTGCCTTTAAATAATTTATATAATTGTCGTGACATGGGAGGCTATTATACAAAGGAAGACCGTTTAACACGCTGGGGAAATGTTTATCGTTCAGATGCTTTACATCAAATAGAGGAGACGGGTCAAGCCTATATTGTGGGAATGGGTGTGAAGACAATTGTTGATTTTCGTTCACCAGAAGAAATATCCAAAGATCCAAATAAATTGATTTGGACAAGTGAGGTATTCAATTTCAATCCTCATGCAGACATTGCACAGCAAGCTAGTACGCAATCTGTTTCAAGGAAAGATGAAGAGAAGATAGCTCAATTAGAAATAATGGTTCAAACTCAAGAAGGTAAGGAACAACTGATCAAAAATCGAAATGTAATGATCAAACAAATGGAGCAGCTAGTTTTAGGAACAAATGCAATCAAAGCGTATAAGCAATTTTTTAAAAAGCTTTTAGAAGACGATGTAACTCCACTGATCTTTCATTGTCAAGGTGGAAAAGATCGAACAGGCTGGGCAGCGGCTTTATATTTAGGTGCTTTAGGAGTTGACAAAGATCAAATCTATCAGGATTATTTACTAACAGATAAAATGAATGCGCCAAGAAATGCAAAAAGAATGGCTATCTACAAAAAATATACAGAAAATGAAGACGTGTTAGCGTTTCTAAGTTCTTTGCAGCAAACGAGAAAAGATTATCTGGATGGGGCTTACAACACCGTAGAAAAGCACTATGGCACGATAACTGATTATTTAAAAGAAGAATTAGAACTAGATAATGGACTATTAGAAAGACTAAAAAGTAAATACTTGTATTGATATACAACTATTATTAGCAAGATAGAATAACTAAATCTGTCTTGCTAATGTCTATTTATTGTAAGTAATGATAGTATTGAATAGAAGTCACCTTTTTTTTAGCTAAAAGATGTTTTTCACTTTGTTGACAACGCTTTATTTTCATGTTTTAATAACAAGAGAAATCAAGATTGTTACTGAATGTTCAGGCTATACTTTATTTCTTTTTGTTAACATTAATTAGCTAGCTGATCTAATCTCATTGAGGAGATATTATGAAAGTAAAAAAAGTAATCAACAATAATATTGTAAAGTCTCTTGATGCTGACAATAATGAAGTACTAGTGATGGGGAAAGGTATTGGCTTTAAAAAAAATGTCGGTGATGTTATTGAGGATGTTCTTGTTGAAAAAGTATATACAAGTAATCCCGATTTAAATACAAATAAGCTCACTCAACTACTTTCCAATGTTCGTTTAGAACATTTACAGGTTGCTAATGAAATTATAGGATTTGCTAAAGTTTCCTTAGGCAAAAAGTTGAATGAAAATATCTATCTTACATTAACTGACCATATCGATTATGCAATTGAGCGACATAATAGCGGACTCCCCGTTAGAAACGCACTACTTTGGGAAATCAAGCGTTTTTATAATCATGAATATTTAATCGGAAAAGAAGCATTGAATATCATATCCAATCGACTGAATATTTCACTTCCAGAAGATGAAGCTGGTTTTATTGCATTACATATCGTAAATGCAGAACTAGATTTGTCACAAGTGAGTCAAGTGTCTGAAATGACAAAAGTCATTCAAAAAATCATTAATATTGTGAAATATCATTATAAGACCGATTTGGATGAATACACGCTAAATTATGAGCGATTTATTACCCATTTGAAGTTTTTTGTTCAACGTTTGTTTAGTGGAATAGAATTGGATAAAGATAAAGATGAAGGCTTCTTGTTTATGTTAAAGGAAAAGTACCAAGAAGAATACCTTTGTGCGTTGAAAATTCGTGAGTATATAGGAAAAGAATTTGATCGAGATCTGCAAGAGGATGAGATGATTTATCTGACTATCCATATCAGAAGAATAACCAACAATTAAAGGATTGTTACTGCGTCAAAGCAGGCTATACCTAAGAAAAATCTCTTTTAAATGAGAGGTTTCTTAGGTATTTTTTTATGGATTTCTGTTTATAGTAAAAGTCTATTACTTGTTTAAAATTAATTAACTCTAAGATTAAACTTTTAAAATTAGGAGGATGAATGATGAATTATCAAGAATTAGCTCAAACGATTATTGAAAAAATTGGTGGAGAGAAAAATATTTCTGATTTAACACATTGTGCTACAAGATTACGTTTCAATTTGAAAGAAGAAGGAAAAGCACAAACAGACCTATTGAAACAAACAGATGGAGTGATGGGGGTTGTTTCAAAAGGTGGACAATACCAAATAATTATTGGTAGTGATGTAAGCAGTGTCTATAAAGAAATTTTAAAAGAAATACCTGTCTTAGATGGAGAGCACGTTGAAGCGAATGAAAAGGACGAACGTGGTACAGCTTCGAAAATTATAGATACGATTACAGGTATATTTACACCTATTTTGCCGGCGATTACTGCTGCCGGAATGTTAAAAGCTGTTTTGTCTCTTTTAGTTGTTTTTAATGCGATCGACAAAACAGGACAAACATATATTATTATCGATTTTATGGCAGATTCTGCATTTTACTTTTTACCTATTCTGTTAGCAGCATCGTCTGCCCAGAAATTTAAAACAAATATGTATCTAGCTATGATGGTTGGAGGGATTTTGTTACATCCAAACTTTGTTGGAATGGTGAATGCCATTAAGGAAGCTGGTGAAGGTGGTATTCATCTTTTCGGATTACCAATATCTGCAGTAACCTACGGATCATCAGTTATTCCGATTATTTTAGCGGTCTGGTTTATGTCTTTTGTTGAACCGATGGCGGATAAAGTATCACCTAAAGCAATCAAATTCTTTAGTAAACCGTTGATTACGATTGCAATTGTTGGAACTGTTTCTTTAGTAGTTGTTGGACCGTTGGGTTATTTCATTAGTGACGCTATTTCAAATGGAATCAAAGCATTGGAAAACTTTAGTCCGTGGTTAGTTCCAACGATTATTGGTTCGTTGACACCATTATTTGTAGCAACAGGAACACATTACGGTTTAGTACCGATCGGGATTAACAATCGTATGACAAGCGGCTATGATAGCGTGATCTATCCAGGAATGTTAGCATCGAACCTAGGTCAAGGAGCTGCTTCCTTGGCTGTAGGTGTGAAAAGTAAAGATTCTTCAATTAAACAATTAGCAGCTTCCGCTGGTCTAACAGGTTTGTTTGGCATTACAGAGCCTGCTTTATATGGGGTTAACTTGAGATTTAAAACACCTTTATATGCAGCAATGATTGGTGGAGGATTCGGTGGTTTATTTATGGGCATCACACGTGTTAAGAATTTTACTGGAGGTTCACCAGGCTTATTGACACTGCCAAGTTATATTGGTGATGATACGCTGAAACATTTATATATGGCTTGTATTGGTGCAGCCATCAGTATTGTGCTTTCATTTGTCATTTCCTATATTTTATACAGAGACCCAGTGACTGAAACTTCAAAAACAACGATTAAAAACAGCGAAGGAAACACCATTTCTAAAGAGAATGTTATCACAGAAGTTGTCACACCGATCAAAGGTGAAGTAGTGGACTTGAAAGAAGTTGAAGACGGAATGTTTTCAGAAGAAATTTTAGGAAAAGGTTTTGCAGTAAAGCCTATAGAAGGTGTTGTCTATGCACCAGTTTCAGGAACAGTAACTGCAGTGTTTGATTCCAAACATGCAATTGGTTTAACGAGTGATTCTGGTTTGGAGCTCTTGATTCATATTGGGATCGATACTGTTAAATTAAATGGTGTAGGATATGAATACTTTGTTGAAAAAGGTCAAAACATTAAAATAGGGGACAAACTTATTGAATTTGACTTAGAAAAAATCGCTGAAAAAGGCTATAATATAATTACGCCTGTTGTTTTAACAAATTCAACTGATTTTGGTGATATTATTACTTTAACTAAAACTTTGGCTGAACCAGGAGAACAAGTAATGAAAGTCATTCGTTAATAAGACTTTTATTCAAATAAATTAGTGGAGGATGAATGAAATGGCATTTAGAAAAGATTTTTTATGGGGCGGCGCAACAGCTGCCAATCAATGTGAAGGTGGCTATAAAGAAGGCGGACGTGGGTTAGCGAATGTAGATCTAGCACCTGTTGGACCAGATCGTTTTCCAGTGATCACAGGCGAGAAAAAAATGTTTGCGTTTGATGAGGACCATTTTTACCCAGCTCAAA
>NZ_MIKA01000024.1 GCF_001730295.1 Enterococcus plantarum | reverse complement strand
CATTTTTTTAGCCGTCAACGAAACCGTCAAATTATTTTAAGAAATGCACGATAATAGGCTAAATTAAAAGAATATCTTGAACTTAATTCTTTCAAGACAATCATTATTTCATTTTTACTAGTAGCGTGATAAGTACAAATATCTACTCAAAACGACTTTAATAGTAGCTTACTTTCGACTGTACACTACGAAAAGCTTTTAGTTATGACATAAATTTAGTAGGAGGTACCTGTGATGTACACTATCGGTATTTTTCGAGATCCGTCTCAACCTGTATTGGATTATACCAAAGATTTTGCGAGCTTAGGTCATGAGATCACATTTTTAAAAGTAGGAGATGTAAGTTCAGAGCTAGGAAATGTAGACGCCGTTATTATTGAAGAATCAGTTGTAACAGATCTATCTTGTATTTGCAAAAATATCTTGGAATTAAGAATGAGATTAAATAAATTAATCTGGGTATTATTAATTGATAACAATGAAGAAGCAAAAACAAAAAAGAAAATATATTTACAACTGGGTGCAGATGGTGTCTCTACTCATGAAGAAGAATTTGCTTTGCAATTTTCAAATATCTTAAATCGAATTGAGAAAAAGGAATTCCCTACCAATGTGCAGCCTGTATCATCGCCTGTACCACCACTAGAACTACTCCCTGAAAACCTAAGTGTTTTAAGGGAAGGAAAAGTCGAAATTAGCTTAACCAAATTAGAATTTAAAGTATTAGAACTACTTTTTAATAGGCACGATAAAGCATTAACCTATGAAGAAATATACCAACATATTTGGGCAAACGAAAGTGCGGAGAAAAAAGAGTATCGAGTAAGTAACATCATTTTCCATTTAAGAGGAAAAATTGAAGAAGATCCTACGACTCCGAAATTTATCAAAACGGTTCGAACGATTGGGTACAAATTGGCGTTAGATCAACAAGTAAACAACAGTAGTATGACTAACGCTTGAAGGAGGTGAAGAAACTAAGAACATTCTTTTAAACTAAGGGGCAGGAGGGAAAATGAATGAAATGATGAAAAAAAGAAAATTTCAATTAGTTGGAATGAGCATAGCCATTCTTTCGATCCTTATTTTAGCTATGTTTTCACAAATGTATTCTTCTTCAACTAAAATATTTGCCAAATCACCGATTTCGCTGACGGCTGTTGAAGATGAAATCTATACAAATGAATTCTTTCATTTAAAGATTTCCGATACAAGAGCAGAAAATGAACTGAAGCAGTCTGATGAAAGTAATTCGTCAACTAATTCCGGTGAACAGAAAAAAGAATGGCAAGTTCATCTACCTAAAGGGATACATTTTGACGAAGCAGAAGAAAGAGCCATGCTTTTGAAGGAAGACCCAAAAGCAGAATTCCCTGTTTTTAATTGGAATGAAGAAACACGGACGTTAACGATTACAGTAAAAAGTGATCAATCTTCCCTGGAATTAGCATTATTAGCAGACAAAAGTGGCGATTATTCACTGCAATTGTCTGATGAAGCAGGTAGCTTTACACAACAAGAGCTAAAACTTTCGGTAAAAGAATCAAAAAAGGCTACAGACAGTAGCCAAGATCTCATTCAACCGAGGGCATTAAGCACTAGAGCTGCTGGTACAGCAGAAGTGACTGATTGGCAAAGTTTTGTTGAAGCAATCGCCGATAACACAGTGAATACCATTTCATTACAAAATGATATTACACTGTCTGGGACGTTGAACAACTATAAGGATCTATTTAGTGTTAGTTCAGTTGATCTAGCCAGTGCGCAGAACGTCTATTTGTATATCAATAAAAATGCGACTGCACGCTCCCTGACAATTGATGGAAATGGACATAACTTTAATTTTGGTAACCTAGCGATCGGTTTTCTGGACCAATCAAGCTATGTATCAGGAAGTTCTGGAACCATTTTTGGCTATTGGGATTTAAAATTCCAAAACATTAACATGAGTTCCTCAAACTATTCTGGACCATTCTATATTTCATCGTATACGGCGACTGAAAGTGCCACGAATGGATTAACGGGAACAAATCGAAGCAATGCGAATATTTCTTATGATACTGCTTCGGCTACCAATACGAGAAATGTGACAGACTTTTTAGGGTACACGATTGGTCTAAATGACCCATGGGTAACGAATGTGGAACTGTTAAATGATATCTATACAAATGCCCCAACCTATTCGTCTAGTTATTTTATTTATAGTCCGTATTTACGTTACTCTCAAAATGTGACCACAGCGACATCGATTGGAATTGCTTCAGGTGGTGAGTCCCATATGTATTTCCAATTACAAGGAAATGCACGGACGGTTAAAGTCAACGGGAACAATTACACATTAGATTTTGGTTCGCTTTGTTTTTCGTTCCAAGCCTATAATAATTACGGTTCAAAAGCATGGGATATCCAATTTAGTAATATGACGGTTTATCATGGTAACTACTGGGGTGCGATGATTTTTAACAATGGTGCCAATGGCGGAAAAATGACCATGGATAATTACAGTGGGTATGGAACACAGTTTTTAGAATCACAACAAACCACGTTAACACTAAAAAATAAAGTTCATTTGGAGCAACAACGTACGTGGACTTCAGTAAAAAAAGACGGCACAACAATCCGTACATGGAATGTAAATAACTATCAACAAGGAAGCTTAGCGATTTCTACAGCTGTTGTAGAAGATAATGCTGATGTTTACATTTCTTCTTTAGGTTCGAATGTATTGTATATGCCATCAGGCAGCTTTGCAATCGGTAAAAATGTCAAGCTTAAACTGGAACGTGGCAATCAAACAACCGCAGCCGAATACTACAATACCAACTTGAACATTTCAGGCGGGTCATTATCTGTAGGCGAAGGTTCCACCGTTGATATCTTAAATCATCATGCGACATTTGGTGGTGCGGTCTACCTAGGATCAGCTTCATCTGAGTTAAACATTGGGAAAGATGCGACGGTAAATATTCAAACAGATGCCTATACTGGAACGGGTAACAACAATATAAACTATAACCCAATCTATATGAATGGCGGGTCGATCAACGTTTCAGGGAACTTAAATGTTAAAGGGGTAAACATGGGGGCCAGCACAACGGATTTATTCTATGTTGCAAATAACTCAACCTTTATCGTTCAACCGAATGCTTCGTTTGATATTCAAAGCGATAGCACATCGATCACGCAATATTTATTGCGAATGGGTGGAGCGTCATCAACTTTTAAATTCTCAGATGCTAAACGCGTGAATCTTCAAAAAAATAGCGCATTAACTAGCGGTACATCTACCAATAATGGGTTGATTTGGTCTCAAGGAAACTTAGATATGTCGGTTCAAAATGTCTTCCAATGGTCACTGAATAATGTGGCTGGCGGAGCTGATGGCGATAGTGATTATACGTATGAGTACATTCCGATGAGTAATATGCGATTAGCCTATGGAAGTAGCTTTAATCCTACGATCACAGCATCTAATGCGATGACAAATGAAACGTTAACTAGATTTAACGCGAATTTTACAACGAGAGGACAACAACGGGTTCTCTTTACTCGAGTACCAGATCCAAATATTGCGATTCATAGCATTGCAACCGATAATCGTGGCAGTAACAGTTCGACAACGGTATCTGGCTATGCGATTCCAAATGCCTATATCCGTATTTGGGATGTACCAGTCAATAACTCGATCACGGCAGCTTTTGATCCATCAACCGACAACATAAAATCGCCCGTAGAAGATATGTCTACACCAGCTGAATACCGTGCGAATTTTACAACGAAATCAGATGCGGCAGGGAATTGGTCCGTAACCGTACCAGCCGGGCATTATTTTACCGCTGGAAGTGTCATTCACGCCTACGGATTTGCGAATCTAAAAGCCGAAGAAGTGACACAAACAGTCTTGGATAAAACACCACCTACAGCTTCACCGGTGACCTATTACATGACAAAAGGGGATACGTTACCTGCACCAAAAGACATGGTGAAAGATGTTAGTGATACAAGTCCAGTCAATACTGGTTTTGATTATGCCTATACGGATCCTACTACGGCAGAAACAGCAGCAAATACGCCAGGAACACACACGGTACAGATCAATGTATCTGATAAGGCAGTTGATGCTGATGGAAATCCAGCGCCGAATACCAAAGTTGTTGAGTCAACATTAGTTGTCTATGACCAGGCTTCAGGTGTTTCAGGCTCTGATTTTGAGGCATCTTATGTAGATATTCGAAATCTATCAGAAACAGAATTAAAGAATTATATCCTGCAACAGAGCAAGCCAGAAGCCTATAAACTAGCAAATGGAACCAAAACAGACCTGACTCAATTTGTAACAGTAACAGACTTTGGTGGCTTAAATAATGTGAGCGAACTTCAACCAAAAGCATATCCTGTGACATTAACAGTAAAAGCAGCTGATTCAGGATTGCCCACAGACATTACAACGACGATTCAAGTGACAGTAGTTGATGTTGATGCCGTATTATCGGTTGAATTCTTGAATGAAGCAAATCAAGTATTATCTGGCTATACCGTTAAATTAAATACGCAAGTCGGGGACACGATTGACTTAACAAAAGAAGAGAGTGTCACCACACAACTTACGAATGTAACGAAAGCCGGGTATGATATTGCCGAACGACCAGCTAATGAAACAGCGGTGAAAATAAATAATACTGCACTAACCGTTCAATACAAAGTGCAAGGCGTATTGAGTTTGACCTCAGTACCAAGTGCGTTAGACTTTGGCTCACTAGCGTATAATGCAACAACGAAACGAGTAGAAGACCCAGAATTTGATCAGCAATTAGTGGTCACAGATACTCGGGCAGATGCCAAAAACGGTTGGAACTTAACGGCTACATTGACAACACCGATGAAAAACAATAGCGGTCAAGAATTAGTCAATGCTCTGCGTTATGTTACGAGCGGTAAGGAAACAATTTTAAATAATAATGCGCAGGTCGTTTACACCAATAGTAAAGGCACAGCAGGTAGTTTTGATATCAGTGACAGTTGGGGGAAAGCAGCAAATACTGACGGGATAAAATTACAAATTAATTCATCTGATACCGTTTATACAGGAGATTATATTGGCGTAATTACGTGGAAAGTCATGGCTGGACAACCATAAAGGAGAGTGGAAAATGAAACATAAAACAATAACATTAATCGTCTGCTCTCTGGTTGTATTGATCGGCATGTTTAGTTACTCAAACAGTTCAAGTGCGAATGAAGGAACAGGTGGGCAAGTCAATCGAGGCGGTAAGATTTCATTTTACGAAGAATCGACAGAACCGTCTGATTCCTCTACCAGTACTGAACCAAGTTCATCCACAACGACAACTCCGAGTACAACAGTGAAACCAGCTGGAAAAACACTTCCTAGTATGGGGGAGCTACTAAAAAACTACGGCATTTTCGGCATAGGTATTCTATTCCTATTGCTATTGCTTCTCTTTTTACGAAAACGTAGAAAGGGGGAGCAAAAATGAAGTTAACACAAATTGGCATCTGGTCGTTAGCAATCGCCAGTTTATTTCTAGCCAGTGAAACAGGCATCATTGCCCAAGCTTCCCCTGAAACGCTTGATCAATCAGGTTCAGTCAGCATCAAAGGAAGCGTGGTAACCAATCCTGTTGACCCTGAAAATCCAGAGAATGTTGTTGATCCGGGGGAGAGCCCTTCAACTGAAGGGTCACTTCGTATTGATTACGTTTCTGCTCTTGATTTTGGTGAAAGCAAGATTTCTAAAAATGGACGTGATTATCACGCTCTTGCGCAACAGTTCTTTGGTGAAACTGGTCCTAGAGGGAGCTACATTCAAATTACCGATCAACAAGCAGATTCGTCCGGTTGGACCCTACAAGTCAAACAAAACTATCAGTTTACGAATCCTATTATTCAAGAAACGAATGAGCAGGATTTAAAAGGTGCGGTTCTTTCACTAGATAAAGGCTGGGCAAATTCCAGCGGTACGAGTGAAGCGCCTACCGTGATGCGAGAAACGATTGCTTTAAATTCGATTGGTTCAGCCTATGAAGTCGCAACTGCCAGAGCAGGCAGCGGTAAAGGTGTTTGGACTATTGAATTTGGCGCATCAGATACCAATTCTAGCAAGCAACCTGCAACACTGACACCCGTAGTAGATCAAGCGAGAAAACCAGTGATAGACAGTCATTATAGTAAACCAGTGTATAGCAATTCAGCGATTACACTAAGCATACCGGAAACAACAAAAATTCATCCGGTAGAATACCAAACGGAGATAACTTGGATTTTAGCCAAGTTGCCTTAATAAATAACACACAAACAATTAGGAGGAACATCAATATGAAAGCAAGAAGTCTTTGTGCATCAACATTAGTAGCAATTTTAGGAGTAACAGTTCTAGGAGCGGCAACACCTGCATTCGCAGCACCAACTGAATTAACGTCAGAAGGTACAGTAAAAGTGACAGAAGGAACTGCCGGTGGTGGCGAATCTGAAACAGTCGATCCAGAAAATCCAGGTGAAGTTTTACCAACGCCAGATCCAGAATCTCCAGATGAAAACACAAACACAGAACAAGGGTCATTAGTTATTGAAAAAACGACTGATTTGGATTTTGGTTCTGTTAAAACATCTGCCAACACTGTAACAAGCTATGCCAAACCAATGACATTTAACGGTGGAACAACAAAACGTGGTGCTTATGTACAATGGGCTGACGTTCGTGCCGGAGGCGTTTTCGGATATACAATCACAGCACAATTAACAAAACAATTCACATCAGGAACAAACGTATTATCTGGTTCAACAATTGACTTCAGCAACGGACTTGCTGCAGCGCAAGGAGATAACACAAATGCTGTCCCTTCAAACGTTCAAACTGGTTTCCAATTAACAGAAGCGGCGAACGATGCAAAAACAGTCGTTGTAGCTGATAAAGATAAAAAAGAAGGAAAAGGCCGTCACGTCTTAGAATTTGGTCAAAGTTCAACATCACAAAACGGAACACCAGGAACAGATGCAGAATCTGTAAAATTAACAATTCCTGCAGCAACTGCTTCAAACATGGCTGTAGCGGATTACACTGCTACTGTAACTTGGAAAATTACTGCTGCACCTACTGCAGAAGAAACACCAGAAGAAACGCCAGAAGCATAAGCAGGCTCTTCGATTTTTGTAGAGGAACAAGTGTAACTTGTTCCTCTGCGTACATAGAAAAAATACTTTAGAATAAACGAGGTTAGTTATGAAATCACATATAGGATCTATAAAGCAATGGGTGAGTATCTTTTTGAGCATCGTGGTTATTGGACTCTTTTTTTTAAAAGCAGTTCCTAGTTATTCCGCTGATAAAAATCCAGCAGGTGTTACAGGGTTTACGTACAGTATTACGTTTCCAGATAATCAAGTAAAAAAAGATTTAGGCTACTTTAAATTAAAAATGGACCCAGGTAAAAATCAACAGATTTCTATTACATTAAGCAATCCTGGTACTGAAAAAGTGACGATTGATGTTAAATTGAATGGGGCAAAGACGAACCAAAACGGTGTGATTGAATACGGTGAATCAACAATAAAAAACGATCCATCCGTACAATTTGATTTTACCGATATTGTCACTGGACCAGAATCAGTTGAGCTAGCACCAGGAGAAACCAAGAATCTTGATTTGACCATTCAAATGCCAGAAACAAGTTATGATGGAGTGATTGCTGGTGGTATCCAGTTGATGAGAGCAGATCAAAATGGCACCACTTCTAATGAAGGCGGCTCAAAAATCATTAACCAATATGCCTATGTGATTGGTGTTGTGCTACAAGAATCAGAAAAAGCTATTGCACCAGATCTAAAATTGAACAGTGTGAAAGCGGGCCAAAGCAATTATCGCAATGCTATTTTTGTAAATTACTCTAATGTGATGGCAGCGTATTTAGATAATATGACTGTTGAAGTTCAAATTACAGAGAAAGGGAAAGAGACTGTTTTATATGAACGCAAACAAACCGCAATGAGAATGGCACCAAATTCCTTTATTGACTTTCCTGTCAGTATGAATGGTGAGCGGATGGTTGCAGGAGATTATATAGCAAACATTCTCGTGACCTCTGGCGATAAAAAATGGAAATGGACCAAAGACTTCAACATTTCAGATAAAGATGCGAACAAATTCAACGAGCGAGATGTAGGTTTAGTGCAAGAAAAAGGGCTGGACTGGAAATTGATCGCCCTAATCGTTGTTGGTATTTTAGCCTTAATTATCCTAATTTTCGTCATTATTCGCATACGTAATAAGAAAAAACAAGAAAAAGAATTAGCCTTAAAAAAAGAACGTAAAAAGAAGAAACAACAAGGGTCATCTAATGGAAAAAGCAGTAAGAAAAAGGATTAGGAAAGTATAGGAGCTGTAGTGTATGTCTGTTTTAGATTGGATTTTCATCATAGGGATAGCACTGTCAATTGTTGCGCTCCTAGGGTCAGGCTATTTTTTAGTACAGTTTTTTCATAAACGTAGACTGCTAAAAAAACTTCCAAATAAGAAATTTAAAAATAAAAAGAAAAATAGAAAAATCGCACGAAAAAAACGACAGTTGATAAACCAGAAAAAAAAGAGCATACGCTTATTTTGGGTAATGTCATTTGTGACAGTTGTTTTAGCTGGTGGCATCTCGTATCTTTCTTATTACCAGTCGATGAATCTCACAACAGGAGATTCAGATTCTGTTGTGAAAGGCTATTACCTACTGCGAGACTTTGAAGACCAACTGATTGTGGCACGGGATAAAAGCGACGACGAAGAAAAATTGCAAAAAAATATTCGTTACTTAGCGACCTCTATGGCAAGCTACGGAACAAAAAAAGCAAGTGACATCAATTCCGAAGAAGGACAAATCACCTTGAATCGTTATTATAATTCGATCAAACAATTAGGAATGAATGCAAGTACACAAACAAAAAACTTTTTCGGAAACCAAGAGTTAGTGGACAGTTTTTTAGCAGACATCAAGAAAGCACAAGACTATGAAAAACAAACATTTGATTATTACAAAGTGAATGAATCCGCCTTTAAAGAAGAAAAGTAATCTGAGTGAGTGATTTCTTATGGAGAAAAAACCAAAGCCAACAACCAAACGAAAAAAACGTCCTTCCCAAAATGTACCTGTAAAAAACACGAAAAAGAAAAAAAGACCAAACCTTAATAAAAAGTCTAAACGAAAAAAACAACGTGTTAGAAACTATCTCAAAGAACTGATCATGGCCATAAGTTTGGGTGTCGTGTTAATGCTTTTCATCACTTCCTTTTTCCTGACCATCGCGACGGTCCGTGGTTTTAGCATGATTCCGACGTTACGCGAAAAAGATCAAGTACTTGTTCAAAAAAAAACGAACCTCAAACGTTTTGATTTAGTTGCCTTTAAAAGTGGCAATGGGAACACGCAAATTAGACGAATCATTGGTCTGCCAGAAGAAAAAATTGCGTACACGAACGATACACTTTTCGTGAATGACCAGCCAGTAGACGAAAAATTTATTACGGATGAAATTAATGAAAACCAACGCAACGGTAAAAATTATACAGAAGATTTCACGAATCGAACGTTGACCTCTGCTGTTGCGATTCCTGAGGGATACTACTTAGTTTTAGGAGATAATCGACCGTATGCGACCGATAGTCGGCATTATGGTTTGATTGCAAAAGAGAATGTGATTGGGAAAGTGACGATGCAGCTTTTGCCGTTTGGTGAGATGAAGAGTTTTTAGAGTGAGGATATAGAATGTTTTAGGATGGAGATGTTCCATCCTTTTTTTTGTACAATTTTATCATTCTGAAGTGAATAACCTAACTGCGTTGTATCAAGGCACTACAATTCCAGAGAAAATAGACAGTCAAGTTGGAGAAGTGAAGCGTGATTGGTGGGATAACAATAAGCCAATCATACGTAACAGCGAGAAAAATTAATCCCCTATTTGATCCGTCAACCAAATGATAAGTATGTTATAGTTTACTTAATAAAATAATTTTGAGGTGTTTTAGATGAAAAATGATAAAAAAGAGAAGGAACGAGCTCTCTCTAAGGTGAAAAAAATCAAAACAAGGACGTTTTATTCTATTTTAGGAATATTGTTATTGATTATTATAGGAATAGGAGGAAAAGTCTATATGGATAACAAACGAT
>NZ_MIKA01000023.1 GCF_001730295.1 Enterococcus plantarum | reverse complement strand
GATCTTCCTTTCACTCCTTACTATAAACCTAAAAATAGGCAAATAGAGGGTAAACTCATCCGTCGATAAGTTTACCCTCTAATCTTAGTATGTTTTTTATTTCGATTAAAATTAGAAGTTAACGTCAAAGTAAATGAATATGAAAAACAATAAGCTGATTACGCTGTTTAGTATACTAACAGTCCTAATCGCTTTTTTAATTTCCCCAATTACTTCATTCGCTGTTACAGTAAATTATGAAAAAGTTGCAAATTATATTTCCTCATGGAGTGTCAAATCGTTAGGCTGTTTGCACTGGACCGATGAAGGCAGCCATATGATTAAAGCGGGCAATCAAGCTCTATTTTACATTGAACATCGAACACTTCTTACTGGTAGTTCTGGGTTTACCCCGTCAGAACCAACTATCGCAGAAAAAGAACGCCTTTCATTAATTTCATACTTTGGTTACAAAATAAACTCTACTATTGATAATTATCGGATTACTCAAAACTTAATTTGGCTTGAATTTGGCGGTGAATTATTAACCACAACTATTCCGAATTTTGAGAATTGAAGAAATAAGATAGTAAATCAAGTTAGAAATCATAATATTAAACCAACATTTAATAATCAAACCATCAATCTAAAAGTTGGCGAATCTATTATTCTAGAAGACAAAAACAATGTCTTGTCCAAGTATGTTAACAGCTTAGTAATTCCGCAAACCTCAAAATTGAGAAAAACGGCAATAAATTAACATTGACAGCTACCAAAGATTCGAAGGAATCTGGGACCATTAATTATAGTATTGCTGATTCTAATTCAACGAGACAAAGCTTTGTTTATGCTAAACCCAATAAACAGAAAGTTGCTAGCTTTAAACTTTCAAATGCGGGTGAATTCAATCTGAATGTCAAAGAGAAACTAACTGGCAATATCAAAGTAAAAAAATCGATAAAGATAAAGGGCAACTATCTTAAAAAAAGGAAACTAGCAATAAAATTTTAAAAAAACAGAATATAATAATTTATATGTACCGAAAATAAAAAAAATTAATAATTACTGAATATTGAACTTTCTTTACTTGAATCATGAATTTTTTTCGAAACTTTCTAATCTTTTGAGTTAAGTAGGAGATTTCCCCTCATACTTATGGTAAAATAAAGTCAACTTATAGAAGGTTAATCTAGATTTTTAGCGTTACAAAGGTAGGTGGAGAGATGGAAGAACATCCTAATAACCCTAATAGCAGTAAGGGATTCTAGTTATTCTCACACATGAAGCTTTAAAACTGACATTGCTAAAAGCAATAATTAGCGCTTTAAGAATTACCACAGAGTCACCTAACTACCTAACAAAAATAGGGATCAGCCAAAAAAATGAGTGATAGATTCCAATAATCAAAAAAAGAATCTTTAATACATGTGAGAGGAACTAATTTGAATGAAAAGAAAATTATTATCACTACAGATGGTATGTGTACTGCTCAGTGTTAATTTAATACCAGTGATCGGTCATGCTGATGAATTAACCCAGTCAGAGTCGAGTACCATCGAAGAAGGAACAATGGAGACGACCGAAAGTAGTTCTTCAACTGAAGAGACAACAACGACAGAATCATCTACTTCTGAGACAGAGACTGGCACAACTGAATCAAGTACTACTAGTACAGAGTCCTCAGAAGAAGCTCAGCCTCCTGCAAGCAGTGAGGAGGAAGTACCTGTAGCTCCGCAACCAACTGCACCTGTCGAAACAGCACCGGAAGAGCAACCTGTACAGCAAATCGTTGATCATGCACCTACGGAAGCCCAATTAGATGAAAATATCAAGGTTGTAAAAAATGAACCGACTGAAACATTTATTCGTCGGATCGGTGAAAAAGCCCGTGCTGTAGGTCAAAAAAATGATTTATATGCTTCAGTGATGATTGCTCAAGCTATTTTAGAAACTGGTTCTGGCAATAGTGATCTAAGTCAACAGCCATATCATAATCTGTTTGGGATCAAAGGGGAATACAAAGGTGAAAAAGTTGTCTTCTCTACACAAGAAGATGATGGATCAGGCAATTGGTATACGATTGAGGCTGCCTTCAAAAAATATCCTGGATACAAAGAATCATTTGAAGATTATGCTAAATTAATGAAAAAAGGTATAGAATCAAATAAAACAATTTATTCAGGTACTTGGAAGTCAAATGCTGTGAGCTACCGCGAAGCAACAAAATCTTTAACAGGTGTTTACGCAACAGATACAAGTTATGACCAAAAATTGAATGCGTTTATTGAAGAATATGACTTGACTGAATATGACAAAGAAAAGCCATCTACATCAACAAGTGGCATCATTGTCTCAGATAGTCATCCAGATAGTGACTTCAAAGATTATGCTGGTGAAACGTATTCTGGTTCAGAAGCATATGCACTAGGAAACTGTACACAATATGTTTACAATCGCATCGTTCAATTAGATGGTTCTGTCGAAACAACGATGGGCAACGGAATGGACTGGGGTACAACAGGTAAAGCGAATGGCTATGAGGTTTCTAGTAAACCTAAAGCAGGAACAGCCGTTAGTTTCCAACCGACAGTAGCGGGTGCTGATGGAACGTATGGACATGTAGCATTTGTCGAACATGTTTATGAAGATAGTTCTATTTTAATCTCCGAAATGAATGTCGCTGGTTTAGGAATCGTTTCATTTAGAGTAATCGATAAAGACACAGCGAATACGTTAGCTTACGTAACGCCTAAGTAAAAAAGATAAGCCAATAATACTATCGAATGTAAATCGTTTGATGCTATTATTGGCTTTTTTAATTAGGAACTAATTTACTATTTCTTAAGCATTCTAAATAAAACCTAAATGTTTTAGGCATAATTTCTTCAAACCTTGCGGTTATTATTAACTCATACCCAATAACAAACCCAAACAAAACACTTTTTCATTTTTACTCCTCAAGTAAAAAGAACTCATTTCCACCGCCTACCCAGCGGTGGTTATTTTTATGAAAACCATTGATAATATAGTTTTTTTGAAATTAAATAACGATAACATCCTTATTTTATTAAAGCAAGTTTTGTATGAATTTTGTTCAAAATTTGCATTTCTATTTGCATGATTTATTCTATCTAACTAAAAATTATGTAGAAAAAAATGGGACTATAGATATAGCAAAAAAATTTTGCGAAAGTTATTATGATAGACATTATTATCTACTTTTGTATTATTTTTTGTTAGCAAGAATAACGATAGAAGAGTTATTAAAAGATGAGAGTTTTGATATTATTAAGGATGCTTATGAGGATAATGAACCAATAAAGGAACTCTCTGAAATAAAGTTTGATAGTGAATTACAAGGGAAAGAAGCATATTATTATCCCAATGTTGGTTGGGGCACAATATTGTATTATGCATTTATGAATGCTTATCGAGAATATGCAAAGTGGGAAGAAATTCCGAATAATAAAAAATCAACTAAGAAATATCAAGATATCGAATCGATTGAAAAAAGGTTGAACATATATGCTATTGAAACAAAGGATAATGCGGGAATTTGTAAATTAAAAATATTTTTACCCAAACAGAGCAAAGCAACCAGTGAAAAAACTAGAAGAAGGCTTTATAGTACAAGAAAAATTAGTAGGAAAAAAGATTATTCGGAAGAATTTTATCTAATTGATAGGTATTATGATAGGTTGGCGCAAAATAGGAAATATAGCATTAAAGACTATTTGGTTGAAGAAGAAATTACTAAAACTTATTTTTTTAAATTAAAGAAAGAATACTTTAAACAGAAGCCATTGAATAAGTATTACAAAGCCTATAAATATATCAATTCTGCAGAGTATGGTGGGGATTTTAGCAAAGTAAAACAAGACTACAAAATATCAAAAAGAAAAATGGATATATTTGTAAATAGATATTTTCCTAAATTTGATAAAAGTTAGTGGTTGCGAATGATCATTCGCAACCACTTTTTTTATTCCTAAAATATTCATTATAAGTAAGAAAAATTAGAATATTATAAAGTCTATAAAATGAGACATAGTAATTTATGCAATAAATAATTACTATTAAGTAAATTTTAACTATTATCAAAATGATATGTGTGATAAAATTTTATTACAATTAGTTTTTTAAGGAGGAATAATTAATGGCAATACAAAGTGATTTAGCTGGAGCAAGCCAAAAGGCTACTGCACTAAAAAATGCAACCGATAAGTTAATACAGCAATCTAACATAAATAGCGATACTCAAACAACAGTGGTAGGTAACGATAATGCACAAGAAGCCATTACTACAGCTCAAGAAACTGCTACTAAAATAGCTCAGGCGGTGTTTTTGGCATCTAGTAATCTCCAAAGTGTAGCAAAGGATTTTGAAGCTTTAGACCAAACCGTTGCAAACACTATTTTTAAACCTTTAGGTGGTTTAGGAAAATGAGAAAATTAGAAGAGATTCAAAAAGAAGAAAAGCAATTATATTTAAAAGAAGAAACACTATCGAGTGAAGTAAATCAAGTAAAGAGAGTCAAAGAAAGCTATGACCAACATTTTTACGAAGCAAGGCATTTTTTTGATGATGTCTGTTATCAGTTTGATAAAAATGAACAAGGAAATTTTTTTAAATCAGTATTTGATGAATTTTCTCAAAAATCAAGGCAAGTAATGGAGTATTTGGAAAATGATGAGGAAGAATTACGTATACAAAAAAAGAAAGTTTTGAACCAATTAGATGATATCAGTTATGAAAAAAGAAAAGCGTTAGCAGAGGAGGATAGCAAATAATGAGTGTTGATATGTATGTTTCTACTTCTCAAAGTCAAGCATCAAGTGTATCTACCATGTGTAAATCGCAAGCAGAAGGATATCAAGAATTGCAAAAAGCAATCAATGATTTTACTTTAAATGCCCCATTTTTAACAGGTAAAGCGTATGATTCGGCAAAAGACTATTTTCAATCGGTGTTGTATCCTTTAGCACAAGGTGGGATACTGTTATCTGAAGCAGTAGAAAAAGCAGTGAAGAAATTTCCAGAAGAATATATTTCTCAAGTAGATAGTGGGGATTTAAAACAATCTGAATTAGAAGAAAAGATTAGAAGAGCAGATAGATTACTGAATCAAGCGGAAGATATCCGTAAAGATATTAATTCATCAAAAACTCCTGATATTACAAAAACATTTCAATTAATAGCTAACTCGATGTTAATTGGGATGTATAGTGCTTCCAAACAAAAATTAGAAGAGCAATTACGTAAATTATTAGCATTTAATGCAAGTTCACCTTCAATATTTTCTGAAATCTCTAGCTTGCAAAGTGCTATGAATACTGGATTAGCTCAAACAAAAACTGCATGGAATGAGGCAACAGGAACGTTTTCAATTCCAAAAGATTTATCGTGGAAAAATACTATTAATGAGCGATGGAAAAGTTATCAAGAAAAAAATATGACTAGTGAGCAAAAATTACTACGAAATTTAGAGACTCAATTTGGATTTAGTAATGAAGAAAGCCAATTATTAATGGATATTTATCAAAAATTAAAAAAAGAGTATGGAACGGATAAAGCAAATAAATTATTTTGGCAGTTGCTTGCATCACCAGCTTATGCCAATACTCCTAAAAAATTAGTGATGTGGAGTTACACAGCTGGACTTACTTCTGAATGGAGAGTTTCTTTAGGACTTTTAGGAGTAACAAAGGAAAGGTTGGATGCATTAGAAAAAATGCTCCTGAATCAATACACGTTATGTGCTGGAAACTATCAAAATCCTGTAGATTATTATAACAATATTAGAAAAGATACTACAATAAATTGGAATAATTTAGCTGAGAATGAACAACAAAGGTATATAGATTTATTTAACCAATTTAATAATAAAGTTGATTTTTCACATATGGCTGCTATCATAGCTTCACACATGAATAACGCTATGTTAGAAGATTCTTTAGGGGAATCAATTGGTTTATTTAATGGAGTAGGGGGATTAAATAATAATTCTGGGTATATTGGAGATATTGCAGGGATACCTGGAACTAAGCCAAGTTTAGGAAATGATGATTATCGTGCAGATTTAGATAGTGTTAACATATTTAATAGAATTTCAGAGTCTACTAATTCTTTAGAAGCTATGAATCAATATTTTAATCAATTAACAACTGGAAAAACGAATAGAGCAGAAGAATTTGTAACGAATATAGGAAATGGCTCATATAATGAAGGAATAGCAATATTACAACAGCAATATACTGATTTTATTAACGGTGGTGCATATAAAGATATGAGTGTAGAAGAACAAAAAGTGTTTGCAGAATTTTTGTTAAATGTAATCAATTCAAATAATTCACTGAAGTAGGTTGTCTATGAAAAAGAAGAAATGGATATTTTTACTAACAGTTATTTTAGTAGTAGTTGGATTTTTTTATTTGAAATTTAATTACATTAAAGTTCCTTATCTAGGTCAGGTACCATTGATAAAGTGGGATGCTTCGATAGATAAGCATATCAAAAATAAAGATATATACTATCAGAGAAGATTCAATTTTTCTGAATTATCAGAGGATAAAATAGTTAATTATATATACAGAGCCAATAAATCCAGTAGCTTGTCAAATTTAATTATGGAAAATCCTTCAAAAAAAGAACTTAAAAGTAATTTTTTGAAAAATAATGAAATAGCTTCAAGTACATTAGTTTCGGAAGATGTCCTTAATCATTCACAATATAAAATAATAACAAAAATTTCAAAAGTCAAAAATCAGTATATCTATACAATTTACGTTGAGAAATTTTCTTAATAATTGATAAAAAATTATTTTTCATAGAGCATATTAAAATGGAATAAAAGGTTATTGAATATTCATAGAGGTGAAAACCAATGATGCTTAACATAATAATATTCATTGGTTTTCTGTATATATCATCAACTATCTGTCGAGTTATGTTTTTTAAAAGTTGTTTTGATTTTAGTTATCTCTATGAAAATTATGTTTTAGGGAAGGTTTTAAGAGGAGGAACGTAAGAAATGCAAGTTTTACAAGATATTTTTCTTTGGTTTTGGGGTTGTATTAAAGTAGTGCCAGAAGGTGTTGTTACAGGTGTTATTACAAGTTTGATTTTTCTGTTTTTTCGTAAGGTATTAAATAAATGCGGAGAATATTTTTCAAGTATTTCTAATTTTCTTGTAAAGTTACAATCATTACTAGGAAAACAACCAGAAATAGGTTTGGAGTACCAAATAATTCAATCACCAAAATATTCATTTACAGAGAAAAAAAGAAGAAAATCTTCTTCTATATCAGATGATAATTTTTGGGGAATTATAATTGTTATCTTAGTTGCTATAGTAGCTGGAATACTTGCATTAAGGGTATATCAAGATGCAATCCAATTTACTATATATGGAATCAGTGTCTTTTTTATTAGTAGTGGAACATTTTTTATTTGTGTTTCTGCTTTTACTAATAAAATTCAACGAAGTACGTTATTATATTGCATTTCTGGAATTTTATTATCATTTTATACTTATTATAGTGCTAAAATATTACCAACGTTAATTTCTAAAATCCCTTCTAATTTTAGTGTAAGCTTCTTGATATCTAATCAAGAGGAAGCTTGGCCTCATGTGTATATGTTTGGAGGGCTTTTAATTACAATACTAGAGATTTTATTAATATTTTTATTGCTATTCAGAATGATTACTATTAAGATAGATTCATTTAAATCTTTTAGCACAACAAGATATTTAATATACAAAACTGAAGGATTAGATAGTAGTGGGTATCTAATTTTCTTGCTGATTTTCTTAACAATAATGTCTTATCTATTGACTTCAGGTTTATTTATTGATTTTATATTTAAAATGCAAGGAACATAGGAAATAATTTTTTTGAAACTTTCTGATGATTGAAACTTACAATACAAGTATATCAATCACTAGGAGGTTTCAATATGGTAAAGAAAAAGAAAGTGGAAAAGAAAATAGTTAGGATAGGATATTGCAGGGTATCAACAGATGATAAGCAAGAAATGTCACTAGAAAATCAGATACAAATGATGGAGCAACAAAATTGCAATTATATCTATAGCGAGCATGGTAGTGGAAGAAATGATAAAAGAATAGAATTCCAAAAAATGTTAGTCCATATAAAAAAATTAGCAAATGATAAAAATAATACGGTTTATCTTATAGTATTTAAAAATGATAGGTTAAGTCGAAAGTTTAGAACTTTGGTAAATACCATTGAAGATTTATTAGAATTAGGAGTAAACTACATTAGCTTAATAGACCACATAGATACTTCCACTATAGGTGGTAAAATGTTTTTTCAAATTTTAAGTAGTTTTAACGAGTACGAGGTATCAAATACTCGAGAACGTGTAAAAATCGGCTTAGAAAAGGCTAGAGAAAAAGGAAAAGTATTGGGGAGACCACCAGTTACAAAATCACAAAAAAACAAGTTAATTCGATTATACCAATTAAATACTCTATCTGTGGATACTATTGCCGAAATGTGTGGAATGAAACCTTCGACTGCCTATAAATACCTTAAGCATTCTAATATCCAAAGAAGAAGATGAAGATTATACTTGAGTAAATTTGATATCATGTTAAAATAGTATTGTTAAGTAATAAAAGTGAACCACTCATCTATTTATCAACTGTTAAATAGAGCTAATATATAAAAATAATAACAAAACATAAAGAGTCTGTGGCCATTGGATTTCCAATCTTCACTTATTCTTTTTTTTGCGATTTTTTGTACTTACACAAAACAGTTGAAATATAGAGTTAAAGGATGTTTTACATCAATTTTTTACAGTTAGATGGTAAATAAGGTTATTAAAATTATTTTGGAGAGTAAAAAATGGAATTTAGGGTAAATCAATTTCCCAAAAAATGGGAGAAGTCGATGTAAATGAAAAATTTGTAAAAATAAAAATACCCGAAGGAGGATTGTTTAGTAGTGGCGAAGATTTGGAAAATATCCCAATAAAAAATATTAGTAATGTCAAAATTAGTAAGGCAAAAACATATTTTCAATTATTTTTTGTCCAAAAATCTATTTTAAAGTTTTTATTAAAGAGCTGATACAGAAGATACAAATGAATATTTCGAGTAAAGGGAATCTAGCGCCGAAGAGTGCTTCGGATCAAATTCAGAACTATGTCTTGGGGGGAATCATTGTCGGATTTATCTATAATTGTCAAATCATTGTTTTGTGATTTTTAATCGTATTACTTTTTTTGAGGGACATAGGTCACTGTGTTAAGGATCGCAAAATGAAGAAATCCTGAGAATAAAAAAAATGTGGATGGACAACCGATTATTTTAATGGATAACTGGCAGAAGATTCCAGAAAATGTTAAACTGGCAAACTTATCAGCATACGATCTTGGAACTATGTTTAGATTACATAATATCAACATAATTTCAGCGGTCAAACGCGTATAAGTAGAGCAAAATGGTGATTTGACGATTGTTCGTAAAGGTGCCTCATTATTTACGGATGGCTTAGAGATAGAAGATGCATTGGAAGATATCAATAAAAATAGAGAGTAGCTGACAGATGAATTAGCGAAACAAACTATACGGATATTTCTAAGATTTGTGTAGCAGAATGGTTTAAGGAAATCTTCGAATCGTACCTTATACATAAAAAAGAACTGACCACTTTTATTGTGATCAGTTCTTTTTTTATTTTTTCCACTCAGCAACTTCTTTTGAATGACTGTCGATCCAATTTCTAGCAGCTTGAGTTGGATCAGTTCCGTTATTGATTTCTAACATAACTGATTCCATATCTTCTTTTGTCCAATGGAAGTTTTTCAATACATTATAGGCTTCAGGACTTTCTTTTTCTAACCCTTTTCTAGCCATTGTATGGATTGCTTCTTCTGTTCCCATGGTTCCTTTTGGATCTTCTAAATATTTAAGATCGTATTTAGCAAACATCCAGTGAGGAGACCAACCAGTAATAACAATATCTTCTTTATTTTTGATAGCTTGTCCAAGCGCAACGGTCATTGCACCAGAAGAAGAGGTTTCAACAGACCAATCAGATAAGTTGTTATACGCTTTTTGCGTTTTTTCAGCGGCTGCAACGACACCTGCACCAGGTTCGATACCGGTGATTTTTTTACCAGCTTGATCGCTTAACTCTTCGATCGAGTCGACATCCATGTATTGTGGAACAACGATACCAAGTTTAGCACCTTTTAGGTTTTCACCTAAGTCCTCTACTTTGTCTTTGTATTGTTTGTATTGCTCTCCGTGAGTTCCAGGAAGCCATGCAGCAACCATTGCATCTGTTTCACCTTTTGAGATTGATTCCCACATAATAGCATTGTCCAAAGGTGTTAACGACACATTGTAGCCGATATCTTTTAGGACTTCACCGACAACGTGAGTAGAGGCAACTTCTGTATCCCATTCTACATAAGAAAGAGAAATAGTTTTTTCATCGTTTTTAGCAGATGTGAAAAGAGTTGAACCACCAATCAAAGCAATGATAGCAACAACCGCAATCACGATTCCGCCAATTTTTTGATTTTTAGATAGTTTTGATTTTACTGTCGTTGATTTTTTCTTATTTAAATTTTGCGTAAAGCGATCGATGATAATTGCTAGAATTACTAAAGCAACACCGTTAACAAATCCATTTCCGACTTGAGCACGTTGTAGGGCAGATAGAACACCACGACCTAGGCCAGGAGCTCCGATCATTGAGGCGATAACCACCATTGAAAGTGCCAACATTGTTGTTTGGTTGACTCCAGCCATGATTGTACTTTTAGCCAATGGTAATTCAAGTTTGAATAGTTTTTGCCATCCTGTGCTACCAAATGAATCAGAAGCTTCAACTAATTCTTTCGGTACTTGGCGAATACCAAGATTGGTAAAACGAACGGTAGGCGGTAAAGCAAAAATTACTGAGGCAAACACCCCAGGTACCATACCGATTCCGAAAAATGCAACTGCAGGAATTAAATAAACAAATCCTGGCATTGTTTGCATGAAATCTAAAATAGGTGTAATAATACTTTGTGCTTTATTGCTTTTTGCCATTAAAATACCAAGTGGCACTCCGATTACAATAGAAACGACACTAGATAGTAAAACTAACGTTACGGTACTCATTAAATCTGTCCATAAATTTTGGTTATAAATGAAAAGTAACCCAATTAATGTAAACAAACTCAACCCAATTTTTCTATTAGATATAAAGTATGCAATTGCTGTTATGATAAGAATAAATAGTAATGGTGGAATCATAACGAGTAGTGATGTAATGCCATCCATTAAACTTTGACCTGTTGATTGGAAGAAACTGAACACACCAGAAAAAGTATTTGTCATCCATTCTGTGATCGTTTCGACCCAATTTGCGACTGGTAATTGATAGTTATTCATTGATATTCACCTCTGTTTCTGCTAATGCTTCAAGAACACTGCCTCGAATGACGACGCCAAGCAATTTATTGTTGTCCGTTACAGCAACTGGTGTAGGTGAATCATAGATGATTGGGAAGATATCATTCACGAGCATATCTTTATCGATTGTAGTGATATCTGCATCCACATAATCAGTTAAAGGTTTACCTGCTTTACGAGCTTCTAGTGCACGCTCAGCTCTAACTACACCTTTTAATTGACGTTTTTTATCAACGGCTAAAAGCATACTGACTTCTTCTTGACGCATACGAGTCAAAGCAACGGTTGGACCATCGATTTCTATATTTGTTGTTAATGCTGGCACCATAATATTTTGAGCGGTTAAAACTTTCGAACGGTCTACATCTTCGACGAACGTACGAACGTAGTCATTAGCTGGATTTGTTAAAATTTCTTCACCAGTACCAATTTGCATGATTTGACCATCTTTCATTAAAGCAATTCGGTCACCGATACGTAACGCTTCATTCAAATCATGTGTGATAAAGATGATCGTCTTTTTCACGTTGTCCTGTAAATCGACTAACTCATCTTGCATTTCTCGACGAATCAATGGATCAAGAGCGGAAAAGGCTTCATCCATCAGCAAAATTTCTGGATCGTTAGCTAAGGCTCTAGCTAATCCGACACGCTGTTGCATCCCACCAGATAATTGATTAGGAAACTGATCTTTAAAAGCTAATAAACTCGAATTTTCCAACGCTTTTTCTGCTTTAGCCGTTCGCTCTTCTTTTGGAACGCCACGTACTTCTAAACCGTATTCCGTATTTTCCAAAATTGTACGGTGAGGGAAGAGACCAAAATTTTGGAAAACCATGCTCATCTTATTTCGACGAACCTCTCTAAGTCCTTCTTTATCCAATTTTGCAATTTCTTGGTTATCGATAAAAATATCTCCTGAAGTTGGTTCGATCAAACGATTCAATAAACGGATCAAGGTAGATTTACCACTACCAGAAAGACCCATTATAACGAAAATCTCTCCTTCTTCTACTTCAAAATTGACATCGTAAACTCCGACTGTAGCACCGGTCTTTTTCAAGATTTCGGTCTTATCTTTGTTTTCTTTGATCATTTCCAGTGCTTGTTTTGATTTTTTACCGAATATTTTTGTTAAATGCGATACTTTTACTTTGGGCAAAACAAAATTCCTCCTTATTTTTAAAAGCTGAGTAGGTTCGTCCAGCTCCGAAGCTAGATAACTCTATAAGCGTAGTAAAATCGTTCAGTCTCTTCGAGAAAATAGGGAAAAAAGATTTCGACATTTTTTTCCATCCTGAAAGACTAGCTGATGAAACTAGCTAACATTAAAACTTTATTTACATGTAAAGAAAATCATTTTCTTTTCTGTAAAAAAAGTGACCATTCTAGATTAACATCGTGTAGTCACTTTGTCAAATTAGGGGCATTTAGATGAGAAACTAAAAAGAACAGTCAAACTTTAAAGAGTTCAACTGTTCTTTTTGTATTATGAATTAGGATAGAAAAAATTCTGAACACGCTGTAATGTTGATTCATGACCAACGAAATAAATTGTATCGCCAGAGGTAAGTTTTGCATACGGACCAGGAGAAACAAGTAATTCATCCCCATGTTTGATTGCGATCAAAGTAGCAGAAGTACTTTGCCACAGGTTTAATTCACTGATTGTCATTTCAAGGTGAGATGCTTCGTCGGTCAGTGTATATGTTACTGGATTTAATGGATTGAGTGAATCAAAACGCTTCGTCTGGTCAACAAGTTTATCCAGTATTTCCGAGAATTGACTTAACTCTTCTTTTTGTTTTTTAACACTCGCAATCAGATCATCTTTTAAATCATGAATCGATTGGACATCTTGGTATTGGTCGACGAAGAGCTTGGCTTTTTCCATTGAGTGAACATAAAACCCACTACCGTGTTTCGCTTGGACAATTTCCAAATCAACTAAGACACTGATTGCCTTTCGGGCTGTCTCAGGAGAAACACTGTATTTATTTGCCAGAGTAGAGCGTGCATGAATTTTGTCTCCAACTGTAAATGTTTGATCAGCAATCTTAGCTGCGACATCTACAGCAATTTGCTGATACTTAGGTTTCGTTACATTCATACGTTTTAAAGTCATATGAAACCTGCCTTTCGTCAATTATTTTCTTCTGCTTCTTCAAGTTCTAAGCTAAAATTTTCCCAGTCAGTCAGCAATTGTTCTTGTTGTGACCGCTGTGATTCTAATTCTTCATTTAATGACATTAGCTGCATATGATCATCCACAAGTGCGGGATCACTCATCGATTGTTCTAATTGTGCTATCGTTGTGTCCAATGCTGCTAAGTTTTCTTCGATTTGTGTTATTTTACGATTTAAATGACGTAAGATTTTTTGTTGTTCTTTATTTTGATAAAAATCATTTTTAGGTTTTGCAATTTCAGCTTGTTTTACAGAGGATTGCTCAGCTAATAGTGTAGCCAATTCTTCTTCTTCTTTTTTCTTCTCTAAATAGTAATCATAATCGCCCAAATAAAGTTTGCTACCAGACTCAGATAGTTCAATGACTTTCGTTGCAATACGATTTATGAAATAACGGTCATGTGAAACAAAAAGAAGGGTTCCTTCGTAATCAATCAAAGCATTTTCCAAAACTTCTTTATTATCGATATCTAAATGGTTTGTCGGTTCATCAAGAATCAAGAAGTTTTCTTTATCCATTGATAATTTTGCTAGGGCAACGCGCGCTTTTTCTCCACCACTTAGAAGAGGGATGGTTTTTTCGACATCATTTCCACTGAATAAAAAACTGCCTAGAATATTACGAATATCCTTTTCGGGTGTAGTAGGATGCTCATCCCAAAGTTCAGCTAAAACTGTTTTTGTCCCATGCAAGTTCGCTTGCTCTTGGTCATAATAACCAATTTGAACATTCGTTCCTAATGTTGCATTTCCCTTAATGAAAGGAATCGTTCCAATGATCGATTTTAATAAAGTCGATTTGCCGATTCCGTTAGGTCCAACTAAAGCAATGGCTTCTTGACGACGTATATCGAGTGAAACAGGTTCTGATAGGATATGGCTGTCATAACCTATCGCAGCGTCTTCTACTTGGAGGACAACATTTCCAGAAACTTTCTCGATGGCAAAAAGAAAATTAGCTGATTTTTCATCGCCTTGAGGTCGGTCTAAACGCTCCATTTTCTCTAGGGTTTTTCTACGACTTTGTGCTCTTTTAGTTGTGGATGCTCTGACTAAATTTCGGGCTACGAAATCTTCCAATTTGTTGATTTCGGTTTGTTGTTTCTCGTAGGCTTTCCATTCACTAGTCAGTTGCTCTGCTTTTAATGCTAAATATTTTGAGTAATTGCCTTTGTAATAACGCATTTTGTGGCGACTGATTTCATAAACTTCAGACACTACTTTATCTAGAAAATATCGGTCATGTGAAACTATCAAGAGGGCTCCAGAGTAGCTAGGCAAATAATTCTCTAACCATGAAAGGGTATCAATGTCTAAGTGGTTAGTCGGTTCATCCAGAATCAGAATATCTGGTTTTTGCAGTAACATCCGCGCTAAAGCTAAACGTGTTTTTTGCCCCCCCGATAATGTACTGATATTTTTTGAATAAAATTCTTCTTTAAATCCAAAACCATGCAAAACTGACCGAATCTCATTTTCATAGCCATAACCATTTTTTTCTGAAAAGTCATGTTGCAAGCGATCATATTCTTTCATAATCGATTCATATTTTGAATCATCAGGCAGCAGTTCACTGATAATCAATTCAAGTTCACGCATTCGTTTTTCCAGTGTGATGACTTCTACAAAAGCTTCTAGCATTTCATCCCAAACGGTCTTATCTGAATCAAGTCCAGTATTTTGGGCTAAATAACCCAGACTGGCTGTTTTATTTTTAGCAATCGTACCAGCATCAGGTGCGTCGATTCCTGCGATTATTTTTAGCAGAGTAGATTTACCAGCACCGTTACGGCCAACTAAAGCTATTCGGCTATTTGTACTGATTTCCATTTGTATGTTATCAAACAAAGTGTTTGCGCCGAAATAACGGGCGATTTGATTTGCTTGGAGTAAAATCATGTTGTAACCTCATTTCTATTTCAATGCCCTAAGTGTAGCATAAATTGACCGGAAAAAGCATCCATCCAGCGACTAGAGAGAAAAATAATCAGAACAATTTTAAGAAAGTTTGAAAAATATTGCTTTTTTTGAGCTGTAAGATTGCTTTTTATCTGGAACAACTGCTATTATGAGAGATGGATATTTGTGTATATTTAGAGTATTGGAGGTACGATTGTGAAAGACCAAATTATTCCAAAAGCAACGGCAAGACGCCTTCCCCTATATTATCGTTATTTGAGAATTCTGCATGATGCAGGCAAAAATAAAGTTTCATCTACTGAACTAAGTGAAGCAGTACAAGTAGACAGTGCAACAATTCGACGAGATTTTTCTTATTTTGGCGAATTAGGCAAGCGTGGTTATGGTTACGATGTGGAAAACTTGATGAATTTCTTTGCAAAAACATTGAATGATGATGAGCTAACCAATGTAGCTTTGATTGGTGTAGGTAACTTAGGAAGTGCCTTATTGAAGTATAAATTTCATCAAAGTAACAGTATTCGTGTCAGCTGCGCATTTGATGTTAACGACGACATCGTTGGCAGAATCGTAGATGGTATTCCGGTTTATCCAATGACGGATATGATGGAACAGATTCGCATACAGCAAATTGAGGTCGCAATTTTGACCCTTCCAGCAAGAAAAGCACAAGAAGTGGTTAGTCAATTAGCAGATGCTGGGGTTAAAGGGATTCTGAACTTTACAGCAGCTCGTTTAGTAGCACCAACAGATGTGTTGATTCAAAATGTTGATTTGACCAACGAATTACAAACGTTGATTTACTTCTTGCATCATGATAATGAATTAGCTGATACTGAAATCGAAGACGAAAAAGAATAATATAAAACCCCTATGGTTGCACTCCTTAAAAAAGGCAATCATAGGGGAATTTTTTTATTTAGGTAATTCAATATTTGCGTAATGCATAACGAGTTGAGCAATCACAACTAGCGTATTCATGCCACAATGAGCGATGATCGAGGTCCAAATTTTCCCAGTCATTTTATATAATAGAGCAAAGAAGAAGCCCATGAAAAAATAGACAAAGAAATGACCATCTTGATGAATAACAGAGAATAAAGAAGAACTAATGATTGCCGCAATCCAAAAACCAGTGTACGTTTCAGTCAAACCAATCAAAGAACGACGAAAAACAAATTCTTCCATGATAGGACCACCAATCGTAGTTGCTAGGATAAACAAAGGATTCGCTAGAATAACGGCAATAATATTTTGTGTATTTTGTGAACTAGGTTCTGCACCTGTAATCGCTGTTTCGATACCAAAAACGACGGCTTGAATAATCATTGCTAAGAAAATACCACTGACACCTAGTAAGTAGATGAAAACGGGTGAAGTCAATTTGGCTTCCTTTTCTACTGTTGTAACGGCAGTATTTTTATTTATAATGTAGAGCCAAATCATCAAGCCAGCACCTAAGATATAAGTGAAGGTTGTACCACTGATTACGATATCAGATGAAAAAGGGCTAAAAATATAGGGAGAAAAAAATACAAGTCCGTATAGAAGGACCATGGATAAACTTACTTTTTTTATAGACATATTTTTAGGCATATAAACAGAAAACTCCTTTCATTAATTGCAGAATGTAAAAAGTATACCATAGTTGACATTTGTTTCGTATGACTATTATTTTTTATGATTATTGCGATAGCCTAATAGCAGAAAGATAAATACGAAGAAAAAGGCTGCTTCCCATAATGTCGTTGTCCAGTCGAAACGCCTGCTTACTCCAAAAAAGAAATTACCAACATTCGCAATGATGAGGTAAAGTGCTGTTATTGTTAAAGCTCCTGTAATTCTTTGTTTCATTTCAATCGCCTCTCTTTCTGTTCTTATTTTACCATGAAATGAACGGTAGAAAAGAAATATATCAATTTAAGAACAGAAACTTTCGTTCTTTGACCGATTATTGAATAAAATTAGTCAAAAGACTTGCAAAATGAAAAGGAAATGAGTATTATAAATAGTGTGAGTTAGCACTCGATAACTAAGAGTGCTAAAAAGATAAATATTTTTTTATGGAGGGATTTATTGTGTTAAAACCATTAAGCGATCGCGTCGTTATTGAAGTCGCGAAAGAAGAAGAAAAAACAGTAGGAGGAATCGTCTTAGCATCAGCTGCTAAAGAAAAGCCTCAGACAGGAAAAGTTATCGCAGTAGGTGAAGGCCGTGTATTAGAAAACGGTACAAAAGTTCCTGCCGATGTTAAAGAAGGCGACACAGTAATGTTTGAAAAATATTCAGGAACAGAAGTTAAATATGAAGGAAATGATTATTTGATCGTTTCTGGTAAAGACATCATTGCGATTGTTGAGTAATCCATTTTTAATAAAAAAACCATTTTAAATAGAAAAAATAAAATTTTTGAGGTGAAGGAATTATGGCAAAAGAAATCAAATTTGCAGAAGATGCACGTGCAGCAATGCTTCGTGGAGTAGATATTTTAGCAGACACAGTAAAAGTAACATTAGGTCCTAAAGGCCGTAACGTTGTTTTAGAAAAATCATTTGGATCACCACTTATTACAAATGATGGTGTTACGATTGCAAAAGAAATCGAACTAGAAGATCATTTTGAAAATATGGGGGCGAAATTAGTTTCTGAAGTTGCTTCTAAAACAAATGATATCGCTGGAGATGGAACAACTACTGCAACAGTATTGACCCAAGCTATCGTTCGTGAAGGATTGAAAAATGTAACTGCTGGTGCGAATCCTCTAGGAATTCGTCGTGGTATCGAATTGGCTACAAAAACGGCAGTCGAAGAGTTACACAACATTTCAACAGTTGTAGATTCAAAAGAAGCAATTGCACAAGTTGCTGCTGTTTCTTCTGGTTCTGACCGTGTAGGACAATTAATTGCGGATGCAATGGAAAAAGTCGGTAACGATGGTGTCATCACAATCGAAGAATCAAAAGGAATCGAAACTGAACTAGACGTAGTTGAAGGAATGCAATTTGACCGTGGTTACTTATCTCAATACATGGTAACAGACAATGATAAAATGGAAGCTGTCTTAGAAAATCCATATATCTTAATTACAGATAAAAAAATCTCTAATATTCAAGATATCTTGCCTTTGTTAGAACAAATTTTACAACAAAGCCGTCCATTATTAATTATTGCTGATGATGTTGATGGAGAAGCTTTACCAACACTTGTTTTAAATAAAATTCGTGGAACATTCAATGTTGTTGCTGTAAAAGCACCAGGATTTGGTGATCGTCGTAAAGCAATGCTTGAAGATATTGCTATGTTAACAGGAGCCACAGTAATCACTGACGATCTAGGTCTTGAATTAAAAGATACAACAATCGAAAATCTTGGAAATGCAAGCAAAGTTGTTGTAGACAAAGACAATACAACGATTGTTGAAGGCGCTGGTGAAAAAGCTGGTATCGATGCTCGAGTTCAATTGATCAAAAATCAAATTGCAGAAACAACATCTGATTTTGACCGTGAAAAATTACAAGAACGCTTGGCTAAATTAGCTGGTGGTGTTGCGGTAGTTAAAGTTGGTGCTGCAACTGAAACAGAATTAAAAGAATTAAAATTACGTATTGAAGATGCATTGAATGCTACTCGTGCTGCCGTTGAAGAAGGTATGGTTTCTGGTGGTGGTACAGCGCTTGTAAATGTTATCGGAAAAGTAGCTGCTTTAGAGGCAGAAGGCGATGTAGCAACTGGTGTGAAAATCGTTGTTCGTGCTTTAGAAGAACCAATCCGTCAAATTGCTGAAAATGCTGGATATGAAGGCTCAGTAATCGTTGATAAATTAAAAAATATCGAGTTAGGTACTGGGTTTAATGCTGCTAATGGCGAATGGGTAAACATGGTCGAAGCTGGAATCGTTGATCCAACGAAAGTAACGCGTTCAGCATTACAAAACGCTGCATCAGTAGCTGCCTTGTTATTAACAACAGAAGCAGTTGTCGCAGATAAACCAGAACCGGCAGGAGCAAGTGGTATGCCACCAATGGACCCTTCTATGGGAATGGGCGGTATGATGTAATCAAGCAATAGCTAAATCAAAAAGCAGTTTAACATGTAACAATGTTAAACTGCTTTTTGATTTTATACTTAGGTGAAATGAGGAATAATCAAAAACTGTTGAATCCCTATTAATACCAACAAATGAACTGGATAAAACCAATAAAAAAAATATTTCCACTGTTTTCCGCGTTGTCCATTGTAAAAATAGATCAGGATAAAGGCAAATAGCCCAAACCAACTATTTTGTAAAAGGACCAATGCCCCTAAAAGACATTTTAATAGCAGAAAATCTCTTAATAGATATAAAACGACAATCAACAAAATACCAATCCAACCACCATAATCACTTCGCAGCCATTCGGCTAAATAAATTCCAGTCCCAACAATAGCAATAGAGAATAGCACATTTTTTATGGAGTAATCTTGTAATTTCTCCAACCCAATGATTACCAATAAACCAATCAACAATGTGAAAAAGACATTTTGACTTTCTAGATCAATGACTTGATGAGAAAAAGCCAAATCATACGGTATCTCAGAAACTAAAGCAAATAGACACAAACGGATCAGATACTTTTTAGTATTTGAAGTATGGATAAATCCCTCTACTAATAAAAAACAGAATAAAGGAAAAGCAAGCCTTCCAATCAGAATAAAAATTGGAAAGATTTCTTGGCTTAGTTGAATCAGAGAACTCGTTTCATTCCCATAAGGAACAGAATGTGTAAAAAAAGGGTGAAAAGAAATAATTTTTGCTGTATGATCCAGCAACATAGCAATGATAGCGATCCATTTTAGTTGACTACCTGAGAAAAAGGGTTTTGTTTCCAATAATCATGCTCCTTATCAATAGGTTATGTAGATATATCATTTTACCATAAAATTTTTCTTGCAGGTTCGAAAAATACTAAAAGACGGTTGCGATTGATTAAATCTCTTTTTCAAAGATTAATAGGAAAGGGAATATAACATTTAAGGGGGTGATCCTTTAAGAATGGGCTTTACCCATGATGGGAAAGAGTGAATATGTTATTAATAGTAATGTATATCGAATAAAAAATATGATTTTGATATAAAATAGTGTAAAATAAAATATTTATTGTTATAATGAAGTTGACTATAAATCAAAAATTTTTTTCTTGGATGTAGCAGTTATAAGAAAATAATGAATCTAACAAAGATGTAATCGCTTTCTAATTAGAACTACTAATTTATTCTATATCAAAATGAGAACACAGTCTATAAAGAACAAGTTCGTTTTTTATCACGTTTTTAATAATTTTGATAAAAAATGAGAATACTGGAGGTTTATTTTTAGTAATAAATAAAAATTGGCTGGATCTAACGATAAATTCTTCTATTTTGATTGTATGTTATCCAATAATTATTGACCGATATAGATTTAGAAAAAAGATTTATATTTTTTAGCCATCAAAATTTTTCGGAAAGGCTGTTATAAGTTGAGCAGAAAAGGTGAAAATATATATAAATGTATTGATGCGAAAAAAAATCAAGCGATCAACATATTCAAGTTACCGTTTACGGATGGATAAATACATTATTCCTTTTCTAGGGAAAAAGCAATTGACTATTGTGAAAAGTCGAGATGTTGAAGAGTTTATAAACTATTTAACAGGTTTGAATTTATCCCCTGCAACGATTCATTCGATTGTGACTGTCTTAAAAAGCGCAATGAACAAAGCGAGTATGGAAAACAATTCAATTTTGGATATTCCAAAATTAATCAAACAAAAAAGTAAAGAAATTTATGTTGGAAACGGACTTGAAGGTGTTAGTTTATATGAATTAAAAGATGATCGTGATGTTTAATTGATTCCAGCAAAGGAAGTCTTCAAAGAGGCAAAAGCTGTTCCAATCGTCGTGTTCAATGAAGCAGAGAAAGTAGAGGACAAATAATGAAACGAAACGCCTATCTTTTATGTGTGGTGATAATCGTAGGTGCGCTAATGATTAGTGGCTGTTCTTCCAAAAAACAGACAGGCCCAGTCGAACATCAGCAGCTTACCTGGCATGAAAAACGAGATAAACCATTTGGAACGTTTGATTATCCTAAAATTAAGGAAAACGAAGCCTTTGATTTATTAGAAAACAAGTTTAAAGTAAAAATTCCAAAGTTTATCTCACAAGTCAAAGGGATGCTGCAAAATGATGTTATGACTGAAGGCGTGCAAACAGGAGTTTCTGAATATACAATGTACGCTTCAAGTGTCGAACTAAAAGTGCGGGCCTATTATCCCTTGAATGAAGGAAACGAGCTAAGCGTTTTTGCGCTAGTAGATTTAAAATATTCATTTAATAAAGAGAAAAAAGAAGTCCGGTTGACTTCGCAAAGTCTTTCAATGACAACTTACGGTGAGAAAATAGCCTATCCTAAAGACAATTATGATGAATTATTAGCAAAAAGTACAGAAATCATTGACTTGTCTAATGAATTGTCCAATAGATCAATTCAACATTTTAAAGAAGATTACAAAGAAGTCGCGAAACGACCGACGTCAGCAAAGGCTGTAGTATACAGCAATGATAAAGAGGCTGTAGAAAAAAAGAAGGTGTCACAATCATTATTGGGAGGGTTTGACAGTAAGCAGGAGTTAAAAGAGCTTTATGCGACGATCGTTGATTACACGGACTAAGCCTGTATGAATAGAACAAAAAGTCAAAACAGCAATTAAGCGAATCTGTATAAATAACCGATGTAGTTAGCGGCTATTTATACAGATTTTTTAACTTTCTTCGTTTAAACGGTCAACTGTAAAATTGAAGAAAGTTAAAAATTTTCAGAAAAATTATGCTATACTCAGATAGTTGAAATAAAAAGGCTTACTCTTATTTTATCTTGTTCCTAAAGGGGTGATGAGCCGATAAAGAAAAGGAGCTTAATGAATGAACATTGTGTTTTGTGATATAGATGGAACATTTCAGGATTTGGCTGGCGAAGTGCCGAAAGTCAATTATGATGCGATTTACGCATTACAAAAACAAGGGGATCATTTTGTGTTTATCAGTGGCCGTGGTTATGCACAATTGACAGAATTGATGGATGAATTAGACAGTGAGTGCGATGTTATTTTTAGTAATGGTGGGGGACATAAATTAGTTGGTGAACCCGTTCAATATAATCATTGTGTATCCATGAGTGAATGCGAGAGAGTCATCGCCATTTTAGAAGCACGGAATATTTTTTATCATATTCACACAAATGAAGGAATCATTTTAAAACCAGTTGAAAATTATGAAGCGAATATTTTAGCCTTGAGGAAAAAACTTGAAGTGATGGGGGAAGCAGGCAAACAAATCATGGATTTTAAAGAAGCCTTCTTCAAAGAACAATGTCAACATGTGGAAGATCCCTTTACCTATTTGACTGAACATCCAGACTTAAAAGTGATGAAAATAGAATTGATGGAAGCAAGCGATGAGGAACATGAACGATTGCGTGAGGTATTGAGTAGTGAGTCAGCGGAAGTTTTTTCTTCCTTTACACAATGCTTAGAAATCGTCGATCCAAAGAGCAGCAAAGGAAATGCAATCAAAGAATTTATGAAGAATTTCCCAGATGCGCGTAGCTATGGTATTGGTGATGGCGAAAACGATTTAGCGATGTTGGCTGTTGTCGATATTCCTGTTGCAGTTGGGAATGCGAAGGAAATTGTCAAAGAGCAATGTCAGCGGGTCATCGGTGATTGTTTAGAGGGTGGCGTGGGTACATTCATTTTTGAAGAAATCATCAAGTAGCAAGATTCGTTGAGATCATTAACAGATAAAAATGCAGATTGTCAGGAAGTACTTTCTGTGAGAATCTTAAAGCAAGGAACGGTTTATAAAATAGTATGATGCTTTAGGTAGGAAATCGATTTAAAACTTGGGGGAGTAACAATGAAAGAATTAAAAGAGAATGTGGCGCATGATTTACAGTATTATCAATCTGGAATCAGACAGTTGTATATGAAGCATTACCAAAAATATTTATTATTTTTACTAGCCATTATGTTGGTAACAGCTATTGGGATCGGGGCATCTGAATTTTTTATTAGATGGCTTTTAGTATTTTTATTTTTGCTGGAGTTAGGCGCAGTCGTCTATTTACTTCGTTACTTACGTGCAGAAGTGTTTGATGCGTATTTTCAACGGATTGAAAAGCAATTACCCGAAGAATTTAAACAAATGGAGTCGATCGAAATTCAAGAAGATGATCAATCTTACTATTTTCTAGGCGATCAAGAATTATATGTAAAGCTAAAAAAGAAGAATAGCAGAAATTTCCCATCAAAAATCAGACAGTATACGTTGTTAGTTGGTTTTACCGATGAATTAGATGAAAATATTCTGGAACAACCACTGTATTTTTTCTATTATGATATTACGCAAATCAAACACTCTGACAGTTATAAGCAAGCGCGTTTAAAAAATGCTAATTTTATTGCTAAACAGAGAAAGCGAAGACTTAAATCGGCAGCAATCACGATTTTTTTATTAATTTTATTCGGTTTGGCTTTTGTAGGAATGTTTTAGGATTAGTGGGAATGATCTAGAAAGAAACTAATGTTTTATAATACGTTCATTAGATTTAAGGAGGTTGGAACAGAAGTGTTTAACTCCGAGAAATAAGAAGGAATTCACGAAAATTGCTCTTCAAATTTTTGTGAATTTCGGCTTATTTCCGAAGGAGTTGCTTCTGCACCCACCGTTTATTCGGTTACTAAGAGCCTGAAACATAACGTTTTTAGTTATGTCCCAGGCTCCTTAAAACGATTCATAGGTTTAGTCATTTCTCTATTGTGTAAAATGTTGAATTAGTTGGTTTAGTGTTTGAGCAGCAGAATTTCCTGCTCGGTCATCGTAGTAAGCAGCAAAACGTTCATCACTAATGTATAGTTCTCCTAGGCCTCTATGCATTTCTATTGAATAAACTGGTGAAGTATATTGAAGCCATTCTCTATGTTTCAAGAAGGCTGTTTCTGCTTCTTGTGATCGATAGTCTTTGGTGTCTAGCACGATCTTCAAGGCTACAAACATCTCCTTCTCAGCAAGTTCCATACCTGCAAAATCTTCTTCTGTTAAGTTTAACCATTTTTTATTAGAGGCTTCAACAGTATATTCGCTGTATTTTTCACGTATTTCTTTGCCATATCTTTGTTCATTTTCTAGTCGTTTTTCTTGTTTGAATCCTACAAATTTTTCTTTATCTGTCATAGTCGTTTCTCCTTTTTTATAACGGATTGTTTTTTCTACAGTTAGAATCTGATAATCGAGCTGTTGACGCTTTTCCAATAACTGGTGATAATGTTCCTGTAGTGCATGCTCGGGATCGTAATTTGGATTGTTCAGTAGTTTTTGGATTACTTCTAGTTTTAAATCTAATGAACGATAAAAAAGGATTTGCTGCAGCTTGTCGATTTCTTTCGTTCCGTAAATACGATAACCAGAAGAATTGAGATACGCAGGTTTTAACAGGTCGATTTCGTCATAATAACGTAATGCTCGGGTACTGACTCCGGATAGTTCAGCATTTTTTTTGATCGTATAGTCCATCTGTTTCACTCCCGTTTGAAATGAGTATAAACCTTTACTTAACGTTAAGGTCAAGTCTTTTTTATAGCATAACATAGTTTTTATTTTTTAATGAAAACTCACTTTTTTGATTTACAAAGGGTCAAGGAAAGAGTAAAATTTTTATGTAAAGTTATCAAGACAAACTATTAAACTTAGGAAGGAGCGGAGCAAATGAAATTAATTGAAACACCAATCAATAGAAATCTAGACTTAGAGTATTTTTATCCAAATATCACTAAGTTCGTTTTTGGTACAAAAGCGATTAAATTTTTTAAATTATATGCATTAGACCGGACTCAAATTGTCTACGCTGATGCCTTTGATAAAATCGACATCATCATGATTAACACTAAAAAGAAGATTACCAAAAAAGAAATTGATTATGTGATTAAAAAGTTGTTAAATACAACAAGAGAAGAAGTAACCGTTCATATTGGCGTTAAAAATGACATGCAACAAAAAGGATATTCTTTCAGTGCACCAAGAAAAGATATCATTGTCATTCAAAAAAATGTTGATCCGTCATAAGAAAATTTGAGACCTTGCTAAAAGTTGGACGACGGCTTTTTCAAGGTTTTTTGTTTAGTCAGAATGTGTTAAATGAACGAAAGAATAGCGTCAATCAGTTTGGTGAATGAACTTTTTTCTCTGATTATGTGAAAGTGATTGAACAATGAACGATGATAAACTAGAAAATCAGTAGGATTTCTATCTTATCTTTGATAAAATAAGGAGAGGAACGAAAGGAAGCGTGGACGTTGAAAGAATTATTTCATAAATATAAAGAAGTAATATCATATTTGGTTTTTGGTGTAGCAACAACGATAGTGAATATAGTGATTTTTTTCATCTGTAAAGATATCTTAGGGATCGACTATAAAATAAGCAATGCAATCGGCTGGTTTTTATCTGTGTTGTTCGCATTTTTCACCAATAAATATTTTGTTTTTGCGAGTAATCATGAGGATATTGGTTCTTTTATTCGAGAAATGCTATTGTTTTATTGGTATCGTATTTTGTCATTTGTCGTAGACATGGCATTAATGGTTTTAATGATCGAATGGCTGCATATTTCAGATTTTTGGGCAAAGATGGTGACACAAGTGGCAGTTGTGGTATTGAATTACTTTTTCAGTAAGTTTTTTATCTTCAAGAAAAAACTATCTTAAAAATCAGGTTTTAGTTAAAAAGGTAGCTTTTTGATATAATAAGAATTAAAATTTAGAAAAAATAAAGGGTGGCATAATGAGATGAAGAAAGTTTATAAGGATGATAGTTTAACGTTACATACAGATTTATATCAAATCAACATGATGCAAACGTATTGGAAATTAGGCAGAGCAGATCTACATTCAGTTTTTGAATGTTATTTTCGGGAGATGCCTTTTAATCATGGGTATGCTATTTTCGCTGGCTTGGAACGCTTGGTGGATTATCTAGAAAACTTAACTTTTACAGATACAGATATCGCATATCTAAGAGACGTAGAAGAGTATCCAGAGGACTTTTTGACATACTTAAAAGAGTTTGAATTTAAATGTACTGTTCGTTCTGCATTAGAAGGTGATTTGGTTTTTAATAATGAACCACTGATTCAAGTAGAAGGTCCATTAGCCCAATGTCAATTGATTGAAACAGCTCTTTTAAATATGGTCAATTTCCAAACCTTGATTGCTACTAAAGCAGCACGCATCAAATCTGTGATCGGTGATGATCCTTTGATGGAATTTGGGACTCGTCGCGCCCAAGAATTAGATGCGGCAGTTTGGGGAACTCGTGCCGCATACATTGGCGGAGCGGATGCGACAAGCAATGTTCGCGCTGGTAAAATTTTCGGTATTCCAGTTAGCGGTACGCATGCTCATTCCTTAGTACAATCTTATGGCAATGATTATGATGCATTTAAAGCTTATGCACAAACTCATCAAGATTGTGTCTTTTTAGTCGATACTTATGATACTTTAAAATCAGGAGTTCCAAGTGCAATCCGTGTAGCGAGGGAGATGGGGGATAAAATCAATTTCCTAGGTGTCCGTCTCGATAGTGGGGACATGGCGTATATTTCAAAACGAGTGCGTGAACAATTAGATGAAGCGGGATACACAGAGGCTAAAATCTATGCTTCAAATGACTTAGACGAAAATACGATTTTGAGTTTAAAAATGCAAAAAGCAAAAATTGACGTTTGGGGTGTTGGGACAAAATTGATCACGGCGTATGATCAACCAGCCCTAGGTGCTGTCTTTAAATTAGTGTCAATCGAAGATAAAGATGGTCAAATGAAAGACACCATCAAACTTTCCAGTAATGCTGAAAAAGTTACAACACCTGGGAAAAAACAAGTATGGCGTATTACACGTAAATCAGACAAGAAATCTGAAGGTGATTATGTGACATTATGGGATGAAGATCCTCGTGAGCAAGAGGAAATTTACATGTTCCACCCAGTACACACCTTTATCAATAAAACCGTCAGAGATTTTGAAGCGAGAGCGGTATTGCAAGATATTTTTGTTGAAGGAAAACGTGTCTATGACATGCCAACCTTAAAAGAAATCAAACGGTATGCGAAAGAAAATCTTGATTCACTTTGGGAAGAGTATAAGCGTGATCTTAACCCACAAAAATACCCAGTAGATCTATCAACAGAGTGTTGGAATCATAAAATGCGTTTACTTGAAAAAGTTCGTGTGGATGTAAAAGCATTGACTGAAGGGAAATAAACAGTATTTAACTATACAACTCAATTTTTATGATATTAGAGAAATTGGCAATGAATCAAAGAACGTTTTAGTGGCAATTTCCGTTTTTGTTGTAGGATTAACTCGTTTGTTTCGTGTTTAAATTAGGAGGGATTTTCTATGGAGCCGTTACAGAATGTAATTATTGAAGAATTAGGCGTAAAGCCGCAAATAGATCCGCAAGAAGAAATCCGAAAAAGTATTGATTTTATGAAAAGTTATTTATATAAGTATCCGTTTTTAAAAACCTTTGTTTTAGGAATCAGCGGTGGTCAAGATTCTACGCTAGCTGGCAGACTTGCTCAGTTAACAATGAGAGAGATGCGTAATGAAACTAAGGATGAATCATATCAATTTATCGCTGTTCGTTTGCCTTATGGAGAGCAGGCTGATGAAGCGGATGCTAAAAAAGCATTAGACTTTATTGAGCCGGATGTGTCGTTACGGGTAAATATCAAACCGGCAATCGACGCAAGTGTGCTTTCCCTTAAAGAATCTGGAGTTTCAATAAATGATTTTAATAAAGGAAATATGAAAGCACGCCAACGAATGATCGTTCAGTATGCAATTGCAGGAGAAAAAGCAGGTGCCGTCATTGGAACAGATCACGCGGCAGAAAATGTTACTGGTTTCTATACTAAATATGGGGATGGCGGAGCAGATATTTTACCGTTATTCCGTTTGAACAAACGTCAAGGCAAGGCATTGCTGAAAGAATTAAGCGCACCGGCTGAACTCTATACGAAAATCCCAACTGCTGATTTAGAAGATGATAAACCTTTAGTAGCTGATGAAGTAGCGCTTGGTGTCACTTATGACGATATCGACAACTACCTCGAAGGAAAAGTAGTATCAGAAAAAGCAAAAGAAAAGATTGAAAGTTGGTATAAAAAAACACAACATAAACGTCATATGCCAATTTCAATTTTTGACGATTTTTGGAAGTAAACATTAGGAAAAGAATGACTAATATTTTGGTGCGAACCTCAAGTACACATAAAATCACTAAGGGACCCGCACCAAACTTTATGGGTGAAAAAGGCTATTTCTGTATTTTTCTCATCTTTTTTTAATAGTTATGTAGATTTATTTGAGAAAATCAAGAATATGGAAAAATTATGGAAGATAATCCTATTTTTTCACAGTCTCACTCTAATATGGAGTGAGTGGATTGAAATCACTTAGTATATTATTAATCGCATCTGTTAAACCTGTCTCACTCTAATATGGAGTGAGTGGATTGAAATGCTACATACACGGGGTTATAAAAATTAAGACCCCCGTCTCACTCTAATATGGAGTGAGTGGATTGAAATTATTATTACAAAGTACGCTGAAAACTTGCCGTCCGCGTCTCACTCTAATATGGAGTGAGTGGATTGAAATACTTATATGGTCATTTTCTACGTCCCATTTTCCCGTCTCACTCTAATATGGAGTGAGTGGATTGAAATGAGATAATTTTACATTTATAAAAAATATTTTCTGTCTCACTCTAATATGGAGTGAGTGGATTGAAATGATACGATCAATAATAATTTGAGTAATACAACAGTCTCACTCTAATATGGAGTGAGTGGATTGAAATATTTTTTTGCTTTAGCTTTAGGTACAAAAAAATGAGTCTCACTCTAATATGGAGTGAGTGGATTGAAATAATTTGTTTCAGGGTAAAATATCCGACAGTGTCGTCTCACTCTAATATGGAGTGAGTGGATTGAAATCCTAAAAGCTCTTAATTCGTCTTTTAAGGCTTTTACGTCTCACTCTAATATGGAGTGAGTGGATTGAAATCTGAAACCTTTCCACGGTTTGCTTGAAATCTTGGGTCTCACTCTAATATGGAGTGAGTGGATTGAAATAATGGGACAATACACATGCTGATTTTTGGCGAGAGTCTCACTCTAATATGGAGTGAGTGGATTGAAATACACTCAAAGAGCTTGAGAATATGCTGAAACGTGTGGTCTCACTCTAATATGGAGTGAGTGGATTGAAATAAAACTAGGATTGTTGATGTCTCCTGCAAGTTCTCGTCTCACTCTAATATGGAGTGAGTGGATTGAAATACACTTCTTATAACCTTTCACGTCTAAAATAATAAGTCTCACTCTAATATGGAGTGAGTGGATTGAAATTAGAGTGTTGGCATGCCTAGTCTCACACGAGTATCGTCTCACTCTAATATGGAGTGAGTGGATTGAAATGGTGACATACTAGGTGTAGGTAAAACAGCTGTCAGGTCTCACTCTAATATGGAGTGAAAGGAAAGACTAAAATGGAGTCTTTCCTTTTTTTACATCTAAAATCAAATTAACATGCCTTCATTTTGTTAAAATGGTTAAAAAAAGTGTAAAATTAAACTAGTTATCTGAAATAGTGGATAAACTATTCTACAATTGTACTAACTAAAGGAATAAGAAGGTGATTGAAAAGATGAAAAAATTGTTTAGGAAAAAAAGAGAGATAGATAAAGTAGCGTTTTCTTCGTCTGAAGAAAACGCACCAAAAATCGATGATAGTGATATTCGGATACCAGCCGATATTAAAGGGCTGTCCAATCAAGAAGTACAACAACTTTATACTGAAGGTAAGACCAATAAAGAAGTGGAAGATCTATCTAGAACTACAAAACAAATTATTTTAGATAACTCGTTGACATTATTCAATTTTATTAACTTGTTTTTAGCAGTGGCAGTTTTTGCAGTCGGTTATCCTAAAAATGCGCTATTTTTTTGGATCATTATTATCAACACAGCAATTGGTGTTATTCAAGAGATCCATGCAAAGAAAACAATCGATAAATTGTCTATCGTAAATAAAACGGAAGTAATGGCTTTAAGAGAAAACAAGCTAGTTAAAATTTTTCAAGACGAAATTGTTTTGGGGGATGTGCTAGTCTTAACTTTAGGAAATCAAGTTCCTTCTGACGGTATCGTACTTCATGCAAATGGTATGGAGGTCGATGAATCTTTATTGACTGGGGAATCAGATAAAATCACGAAACAAAACGGTGATAAAATCATGAGTGGAAGTTTTATTACCTCAGGGTTAGGTTTTGTAAAGATCAACGCTGTCGGCGAAGATAATTTTGTTTCTAAGTTATCCAAAGAAGCAAAAACAGAGAAACGTTCGACGTCTGAATTGATGAATTCACTCAATCTTTTGATCAAAGGATTAACCTTTGCTATTATTCCGATTGGGTTGCTATTATTCTGGTCACAATATCAATCCACTCAATCTTTTCCAAAATCCGTTTTAGGTGTTTCTGGGGCGTTGATCAGTATGATCCCAGAAGGGTTGATGCTGTTGACAAGTGTGGCATTTGCTGTCGGCGCAGCCAATTTAGCTAGAAAACAAACATTGATACAACGCTTGTCTTGTATTGAAACACTGGCACGTGTGGACACGATTTGTTTGGATAAAACTGGAACTATTACAGATGGCACCTTAACATTTAAAAAACTGATTCCTCAAGCTGGATTTCCAGCAAGTGAAATCGAGCGTGCTATGAGCGAAATGATGGCAGGGTTATCAGATCAAAATGCTACAGCTAAAGTACTCAGAACAAGGTTTCCACTTGAAAAATCTGTGTGGAATGTCAAAGAAGTCATTCCATTTTCTTCAGATCGAAAATGGAGCGGTGTGACATTTGAAGAAAAAGGATCATTTGTTATGGGAGCACCAGAATTTATTTACTCGGACGTCCCTGAAGCGTTACGAGAAAAACTAGCGCCCTATAATGAGCAAGGAGATCGTGTCCTAATTTTGGTTCATTTTTCAGAAGAACTCACAAGTCCAACATTACCGGAAGAAAAAGAGACGGTGGCCATTTTTATCATTGCGGATACGATTCGTGAAAATGCTGTGGATACATTCTCTTATTTTGTAAAACAAGATGTAACGCTAAAAGTCATTTCAGGTGATAATCCGGTCACTGTATCACAAATAGCGAAACAAGCAGGAATCACTGGAGCAGAAAAGTTTGTTGATATGAGCACGATTCCTGATTCGGCAAACTTTAATGAATTAGTCGAAAATACGACCGTTTTTGGGCGAGTGACACCTTATCAAAAAAGAGAATTGATTCAAGCTTTGAAACAAAATGGGCATACAACATGTATGACCGGTGATGGTGTTAATGATATTCTTTCATTAAGAGAAGCAGATGTCAGTGTAGCAATGGCTAGTGGAAGTGATGCTGCTCGTGCAGTGTCTGATGTGGTATTATTGAATTCTGATTTTAGTTCAATGATTCAAGTGTTGAATGAAGGTCGTAGAGTGATCAATAACATTGAACGAGTTGCTTCAATGTATATGGTAAAAACAATCTATTCTGCGATTCTTGCAGTAACATTTATCTTTTTATTCTTGCCATATCCATTTGCGCCGTTACAATTAACACCAATCAACACCTTAACCGTTGGAATTCCATCGTTTATTTTAGCATTAGAGCCGAATTATCAGCGAATCAAAGGCCATTTTTTAACCAATATACTGCGAATTTCGGTTCCAGGAGCACTGACAGTAGTTTTTAATATTTTAGTATTGCAACTTGCTGGAATGTGGTTTAATTTATCGCATCAAGATGTATCTACAATGTGTGTGCTGTTGACAGGATGTATCGGTTTTCAAGTGTTACTTAGAGCTGCTCGGCCATTGGATTTGAAAAAACAAATCATGATTGGGCTTTTATTGGTCGCATTTCTTGCGTGTTTCTTATTCTTTGGTGATTTCTTTATGTTGACATCACTCTTTACAAGAAATGTTCTTTTCTATCTACCACTGATTCTAGGTAGCCGTTCTATCTTTAACTATATCTCCTTATTTATGACAAGAGCGATATATGAAGTTGAGAAAAGGAAAGAAAGTAGAAGAATCAAGAAGAAAAAAAGGGTCATTTAAGACAACATTTTTACGAAAGAACGAATTGGTTTCTTTCAGGAAAAAAGGAGGAACTATCATGGATGGTAGCAAAATAAAGGATAAACCAGTAACAGAAGAAATGCTTTTAGCCCAAGGCTATCGTAAATATTTAGGAGAAGAGCTGGATATTTATTATAGTAAAGATATTTGCGCTCATATTGGGAACTGTGTTTTGGGTAATCCAGATGTTTTTGAAGTAGGGCGCAGACCGTGGATCATTGCTGACAATGCTGGTATTGAAGAAAATATTCGTGTAATCAATACCTGTCCAAGTGGCGCCTTAAAGTACATTCGAAAGGATGGAAAATAAAGATGGAAATCAGAGCAGAACAAGATCGTTTTGTATTGTTAAATGACGACAACAAAGAAATCGGTGAAATGACATGGTCAAATGCCGGAGATAAAATGATGATCATTGATCACACGTTTGTAGACCCAGCTTATAGAGGTCAAAAGTTAGCCGAGAAGTTAGTCTTCAACGGAGTAGAGAAAGCGCGTCGTGAAGGAAAGAAAATCATTCCGCTATGTCCATTTGCCAAAAAAGAGTTTGATGAGAAAACTGAGTACCATGATGTTCTAAGAACATAGAAAATGTGATCTGTACTGAAAGAAGAAGTACAGATCACATTTTCATACAATTTAGATGAAAAAAATCAAAGGAATTCAAATTGAACTGGTATTTGAATTAAAAATATGCTAAAGTATAATAGATGTATTTTGTGAATAAGGGAGAATTAGACTATGTATAATTTTATTTTAACACTTGTAATCATTCTATCAGTAGTGATGGTTATTGCCGTTATGATGCAACCAAGTAAACAAAACAGTGCAGCAAGTGCTTTTACAGGTGGCGCAGATAAACTTTTCGGTAAACAAAAAGCACGTGGATTTGAAGCTGTTATGCAACGCGCAACAGCAATTATTGGTGCTGTTTGGATGTTACTATTATTTATTTTAGTATTATTATCATCAAAGTAAGACCTTTGAAGAGGTTGGGACAGAAGTGTTTAACTCCGAGAAATAAGAAGGAATTTACGAAAATTGCTCTTCAAATTTTTGTGAATTTCGGCTTATTTCCGAAGGAGTTGCTTCTGCGCCCACCGTTTATTCGGTTACTAAGAGCCTGAAACATAACCTTTTTAGTTATGTCCTAGGCTCTTTTTTCTTTGATTAAAAAATGGATGCGAGCTCTGAAAAGTTCTTGCAAGAACTTTCTTTTCACAAGGTTTTCAACGAATAATGTGCTAAAATGAGAATGAGGTGAATCAGATAGTGAAAACAATAAGTCTACCTAAACCATTATTTACGCAAAATGGTTCCCGTGCAGTGTTACTGTTGCACGCTTATTCAGGAAGTAGTAACGATGTTCGGATGTTGAGCCGTTTTTTAGAGAAAGAAAATTATACCGTATATTCTCCTAATTTTTCTGGGCACGCAACCATGGCACCAGAGGATATTTTGGAAAAAAATACGAATGATTGGTGGCAAGATACACGAGATGCCGTGCAGTTTTTAAAAGATAAAGGGTACCAGCAAATTGCTGTCTTTGGTCTTTCAATGGGTGGTATTTTTACGATGAGTGCATTGACAAGCCAAGTAGAAGGCATTATCGGTGGAGGCTTTTTCTGCTCACCCATTTTCCCAGTCAAAAATAAGGTGCCAGAAAATTTTGTCCTTTACGCTGACAAGGTGCTAAAAACAGCTGGTGTCTCAGCAGAAGAACGAGCAGAGCGAATGGTTAAAATCAAAGATGCATCGTTCGCTCAATTAAAAGACATTCAATCTTTTTCAGAACGAACAGCAAATAATCTGGGACAAGTTAAAGTTCCTGTTTTTATGGCCCAAGCTGGAAATGATGAAATGATTGACCCACATGGGGTCTATCAGACAGCTCAAGCGTTGACCCAAACACGATTTACATTAAACTGGTATCCAAATAGCGGACATGTGCTGACAATTGGACCAGATCATAAACAATTAGAACAAGACGTGATGGCATTTTTAAATACATTGTCTTGGAATGAGGAGAAAGAATGACAAAACAAACAATCAAGGAAAGAATCCTATCTTTTATGGAAAACCATACAAAAAAAAGCTTTTCCATGGAAGAAATTGCAGAAGGCTTGCAACTGCAAAAGAGCTCAGATTTTAAGCTGTTGGTTCAAACTGTTGCAACAATGGAACGCGAAAAATTAGTAGAATTCAATAAAAAAGGAAAAATTCGTTTACCGCAAAAAAATGGAGATATCGAAGGGACGTTTCGTGCGAATGAACGAGGGTTTGGGTTTGTGACCATCGACCCTGAAGAAGCAGATGTCTATATTCCAAAAGAAGCTGTTAACTTTGCAATGGATGGCGATATTGTTGTCATCGACATCGTCCAGCCAGCAGATGCTTTTTCAGATCGAGGGGCTGAAGGAAAAATAGTAGAAATCAAAACACGTGCAATCACACAAGTCGTTGGCGAATTTGTCGCTTATGATGAAAAAGAAGTAAGCGAATCAGATCTATATGGATATGCTGTGCCCAAAGATAAAAAAATGACAGGTTTAACGTTTAATATTGCAGCACAAGGAATCAAACCTGTTGATGGTAGTATCGTGATTGTAGAAGTGACCCACTATCCTGAAAAAGAATACCCGAAGAGTTTAGAAGGGATCGTTAAAAAAGTAGTCGGTCACAAAAATGATCCAGGCATGGATATTTTGTCGATTGTCGTAGCTCATGGTATTCCAACAAGTTTTCCTGATGAAGTAATCGCTGAAGCAGACCAAGTACCAGACACTATTTCAGAAGCGGATATGGAAGGTCGCAGAGATTTACGTGATCAAATGATCGTCACGATTGATGGGGAAGACGCTAAAGATTTAGATGATGCAGTGACAGTCCGTAAATTAGACAACGGCAATTATTTCTTAGGCGTGCATATTGCAGATGTTTCTTATTATGTCACTGAAGGCAGCGAATTGGATCAAGAAGCATATGAACGAGGAACGAGTGTTTATTTAACTGATCGAGTAGTACCGATGATTCCACAACGTCTGTCTAATGGTATTTGCTCACTGAATCCTAATGTGCCAAGACTTACAATGAGCTGTGAGATGGAGATAACGCCTGAAGGACATGTTGTCAATCATGATATCTTCCAAAGTGTGATCCAAACGACTGAACGAATGACCTATACGGCTGTCAATGAAATGTTAGAAGAACAAAAGCCAGAAACAATGAAACGTTATAAAAAGTTAGTAACGATGTTTAACGAAATGGGCGAACTACATCAAATTCTTGAGCAAATGCGAGAAAAACGTGGAGCAATTTCATTTGAGGATCGTGAAGCTAAAGTCTTAGTGGACCCACAAGGTCATCCCCATGACATTTTACTGCGTACACGTGGCGTTGGAGAACGTTTGATTGAATCTTTTATGTTAGCAGCGAATGAAACAGTTGCTAAGCACTTCAATGAATTGAAATTACCATTTATTTATCGGATCCACGAACAACCAAAAGAAGAAAAAATGCAGCGATTCTTCGATTTTGCAGCGGTATTAGGTATTTTAGTTAAAGGAACCAAGACGGATATTACACCAAAAGACTTACAAAGAGTCTTAGAACAAGTCGCTGACAAACCAGAAGAAGCAGTTATTAATACAATGTTACTTCGGAGCATGCAACAAGCACGATACTCAGAAGATAACTATGGTCACTATGGTTTAGCAGCAGAATACTATACGCACTTTACGTCACCAATCCGTCGTTACCCGGATTTGATCGTTCATCGCTTGATCCGTAGTTATGAGGGGAAAGTCTCTGAAAAACGAAAAGAAAAATGGGCGCAAGACTTACCAGATATTGCCGACCACAGTTCAAGAATGGAACGCCGAGCAGTTGAAACAGAACGTGAAGTTGACTCAATGAAAAAAGCTGAATTTATGGCTGATAAAATTGGTGAAGAATATGACGGTATTATTAGTTCAGTGACGCGTTTTGGTTTGTTTGTAGAATTACCGAATACAATCGAAGGCTTAATCCACGTCAATAATTTAAAGCAGGACTATTTCCATTTTATTGAAAACCACATGGCTCTTGTTGGGGAACGAACAGGAATGACTTTAAAAATCGGTCAAAAAGTCAAAGTCAAAGTAGACAAAGCCGATCCTGAAACCAGAGAAATCGATTTTGAATTTTTAGAAGCCGAAGAAGTCGAAAAAATTGAAGCACCAAAACAAAAGAAACGCCAAGATGGTCGCCGAAAACGCACGTTTGATCGCAAAGAGACAGATAAGAAACCTTTTGCGCAAAAGAAAAACAAGAAAAAAGGCAAAAAACCATTTTATAAAGAAGTAGCGAAAAAGAAAAAGACGAAAAAACAGAAGAAAAAATAGAAAACGGAGGAATGGGTATGCCAAAAGGGGAAGGCAAGCTGATTGCCCAAAATCGTAAAGCAAGGCATGACTATACTGTTGTTGATACAATGGAAGCTGGAATTGTGCTACAAGGAACAGAAATAAAATCAATTCGAAACGGGCGAATCAATTTAAAAGATGGTTTTGCCAGAATTAGAAATGGCGAAGCATATCTGCTCAATGTTCACATCAGTCCTTATGAGCAGGGAAACATTTTCAACCATGATCCTTTACGGACCAGAAAATTATTACTGCACAAAAAGCAAATAGCTAAACTAATTGCTGAAACAAAAAATACCGGAATCACAATCGTTCCATTAAAAGTTTATATCCGCAATGGGTATGCTAAAGTGTTGATCGGTCTAGCCAAAGGGAAAAAACAATACGATAAACGAGAAGATTTGAAACGAAAAGAAATCAATCGTGAAATAAGCAGAACACTAAAAAATAATTTACGTTAATGTATCTATATTGATTTATTTTTTGAATAAAATGACACCATTTTAAACTTGATTTTATTCTTTTTCGCATATTTATTTTCTTTGCTTTATCTTAGGTGTAAAATTTGGTAGAGTGTAATGGAAATGATGAGTTTTCATCGTTTTTTCAGTAACTGACTATTGTACCGCCAAGTACTAACTGGACCTTATTCTTTTACTATTTTGTCATATTAAAAGAAGTGTCCAATTTTCATGAAATTCTTTTGAAATTATTCATCGTTGGTGGTATGATACGTGTGGTTAAGAAATAGAAGCCTTGTAAGCTTCTCGCAAGTTTGTTGGAAAAGAGGTGAAATAATTTGGAAGAGAAGACACTACTCTTCAAGGTTGGGCCAATTTGGTTTGACGGAACGATTTGTTTAATGGTTCTGTTAACATGTGTCATTGTCTTTGGGATAGTATATTTCTGCACAAGGAATATTCAAATGAAACCCAAAGGCAAACAAAATGTAATTGAGTATGCTATTGATTTTGTTCGAGGAATCATTACCGACAATATGCCAAGTAAAGAAGTAACAAATTTTCACCTACTAGCATTCACGATGTTCATGTTCGTTTTGGTTGCGAATATCATTGGTTTAGTGACAAAAGTCGCTATCGGTGATTATACGTATTGGAAGAGTCCAACAGCCGATCCGATGGTTACGTTGACATTAGCATTGATCATGATTGCGTTAACACATTTCTTCAGTGTTAGCCGTTTTGGACTAAAAGGATATTTCAGAAATAGCTTTTTAAGCCCAGTATCTTTTCTAATGCCAATTAAGCTAATGGAAGAATTTACGAACTTGCTTACTTTGGCGCTACGTTTATACGGAAATATTTTTGCCGGTGAAGTATTACTTGGATTGATTGCAGGACTTGTATCTAGTGTAGGACTCTGGACGATTCCGCTCGCAATACCATTAGAAATGATCTGGTTAGCCTTTTCACTTTTTATCGGTGCGATTCAAGCATTTATATTCGTAACACTATCGATGGTTTACATGGCTCACAAAGTTGAAGTCGAAGAATAAACACTAAATAAAAAAACAACTATTTCTTAGGAGGAAAACAAAAATGGACGGATTAAATTATATTGCAGCAGCAATCGCAGTTTTCGGAGCAGCAGTCGGAGCAGCGTATGGTAACGGAAAAGTTATCTCAAAAACAATCGAATCAATGACACGCCAACCAGAAATGGCTGGACAACTTAGAACAACAATGTTTATCGGGGTAGCCCTAATCGAAGCGGTTCCTATTCTAGGTGTAGTTATTGCATTGCTATTAGTGCTTAAATAATCCCTTTAGAAGGCAGGACGCTGAGTTTTTAAAACGCCACGCGTTACTGCTTTCTTTGCTGCGAATCACAGCGACTGCCTTCGGCAGAGCTGATGATGAGCAGTACTTGGCGAACGAAGTGAGAGAAGTAACCTATAAAAAAGAAACACCAAGCTTTTCCAAAAACAAAGAAGATTGCCAAAAACATCAGGCTTACTTCAAAGTTCTAACCAAAAGGCAGAGCTGATGATGAACAGTAACCTATTTTAAAAGAAAATCCAAATTTTCACTAAAATAAGGTGGACTAAACTATGCTATACAAAAAATAGTAGCCAACCACCGCAGAGAATTGCAGAGAAAGGAAGTTGAAACTTCATGCTAGATCATTTAGTAATCGGTGAAGCAGGACCAAGTACAACAATTGGCACAATGATTGTCGTAAGTGGCGCTTTTCTAATTTTAATGCTTTTAATCAAGAAATTCGCTTGGGAAGCAATCACTGATATGTTAAAAAAACGTGAAGATAAAATTGCCAACGATTTAGATTCTGCAGAACAATCTCGAATCGCAGCTGCTAAACTACAAGAAGAACGTCAACAAAAATTACTTTCTTCTAAATCAGAAGCAGCAGAAATTATCAAACATGCGAAAGAGAATGGAGACCAAAACCGTCAAAAAATCCTAGCAGAAACCAATGATGAAGTTTCACGTTTACGAGAAAAAGCGCGTCTCGACATTTCTCAAGAGCATGAAGAAGCATTGGCATCTGTTAAAGATGAAGTAGCGAGTTTGTCTCTACAAATTGCAGAGAAAATTTTAAACAAAGAATTGACACCAGATGCACATGATTCATTGATCAATTCTTATATTGAAGGTTTAGGTAAGTCAAATGAAGCTAGATAAGTACACAGTGGGTAAACGCTACGGTAAAGCTTTGTTTGAATTGGCAATTGAAAAACAAGAAGCCGACAGCATTTATCAAGACTTATTAAAACTTAGAGAAATTTTTCACGAAGTTCCAGAATTAGGCGATATTTTAAGCGATGTACGTCTTGAACCATACGAAAAAGATGAAATCATGAAACAATTAGTTAGCGGGTTTGAAGGAACAATAGAAAACTTCTTATACGTTGTTTATAACTATAGTCGTATGAATGATTTATTATTGATGATCGATGAGTATGAAAGACGTTATGATGAACATAAGAGCTTGCTTTTAGGCACAGCTTTGACGGCAGTTCCATTAACCAAAGAACAACATCAACTGATGGAAGAAAAAGCAGCAAAACTTTTAGGGTACGAACAAGCTAATTTAATCAATCTAATCGATCCTGAAATCGTTGGCGGAGTCATCATAGAAGCCAATTATAAAGTCATCGACGGTAGTATCCACAAACAATTACAACGAATCCAAGAATTGTTATTAAAATAACGTTCAGCACAATAAAGAGGTGAATTGAATGGCTATCAAAGCAGAAGAAATCAGTGCCTTGATTAAGGAACAAATCAAAAATTATCAACAAGAATTAGCAGTCGAAGAAATTGGGACTGTCACATATGTTGGGGATGGAATCGCTCGTGCCCATGGCTTAGAAAATGCGATGAGTGGAGAATTACTTGAATTTTCTAACGGTTCATATGGAATGGCGCAAAATCTAGAAACCAATGATGTCGGTATTATCATTTTAGGTGATTTTGAGACTATTCGAGAAGGCGATAAAGTAAAACGTACGGGTAAAATCATGGAGGTTCCAGTTGGTGAAGCAATGATTGGACGTGTTGTTAATCCGTTAGGTCAGCCAATCGATGGATTAGGCGAAATCAAGACAACGAAAACTCGTCCAGTAGAAGCAGCTGCACCAGGCGTTATGCAAAGAAAATCGGTCGATCAACCAATGCAGACAGGTCTTAAAGCAATTGATGCATTAGTACCAATTGGCCGTGGACAACGTGAATTAGTCATCGGTGACCGTAAAACAGGTAAAACATCTATTGCCGTTGATACAATCATCAACCAAAAAGGGCAAGATGTCATTTGTATCTATGTTGCGATTGGTCAAAAAGAATCAACTGTACGTAACCAAGTTGAAACTTTAAGAGCGTATGGTGCACTTGATTATACAATCATCGTAAATGCAGGAGCCTCTCAACCAGCGCCATTACTATACATTGCCCCTTATGCAGGAGCTGCGATGGGTGAAGAATTTATGTATAACGGCAAACATGTTTTGATTATCTTTGATGATTTATCAAAACAAGCGGTAGCTTATCGTGAACTATCATTACTATTACGCCGTCCTCCAGGTCGTGAAGCCTACCCAGGTGACGTGTTCTATCTACATTCTCGTTTGCTAGAACGTGCGGCAAAATTAAGTGACGAATTAGGTGGCGGTTCAATGACGGCCCTACCATTTGTTGAAACCCAAGCCGGAGATATTTCAGCTTATATTCCAACAAACGTTATTTCAATCACTGATGGACAAATTTTCTTAGAAAGTGATTTGTTTTATGCAGGGACTCGTCCAGCTGTTGATGCCGGTCTTTCAGTATCACGTGTTGGTGGTTCAGCTCAAATCAAAGCAATGAAAAAAGTAGCAGGTACGCTTCGTTTAGATTTAGCAAGCTACCGTGAATTAGAAGCATTTACTCAATTTGGTTCGGATTTAGATGCGGCAACACAAGCCAAATTAAACCGAGGCCGTCGTACAGTTGAAATTTTAAAACAAAAATTACACGCACCACTCGCTGTAGAAAAACAAGTTGTGATTTTATATGCGTTAACTCATGGATTTTTAGATAGTATCAGTGTTGCTAAAATTCTGGATTTTGAATCAGAATTATTCGACTTCTTAGATGGAAAACATCCTGAATTATTTGAAACGATCCGCACAACGAAAGACTTGCCAAAATCAGAAGACCTAGATGCTGCAATCAACGAATTTAAAGAAATTTTTGATGCTGCTAATTTAACAGGATCAACAGCTAAAGATACACTTGAATCAATTCAAAATGCGTAAGAGAGGTGACAAGAATTGGGTGCTTCATTAAATGAAATCAAACAACGCATTGCTTCAACTAAAAAAACAAGTCAAATTACTAATGCCATGCAGATGGTCTCTGGTGCTAAATTGACAAAATCAGAAGCGGCTTCTAGAAGCTTTCAAGAATACGCCTCAAAAATCCGTTCTATCGTTACGCATCTTGTTGCTGCTCAATTAAGTGATCTGGAAGAATTGGATTCATATAATTCTGGGGAAGCATCAGAAAATGGCAACTTTCATATGATGCTGACATCACGTCCAGTTAAAAGAACCGGTTATATCGTCATCACCTCTGATAAAGGATTGGTCGGCGGATATAATAGTTCAATTTTGAAACAAACGATGAAAATGATGGCAGATGATCATGAATCGCAAGATGAGTATGTTTTGGTTGCAATCGGCGGAACTGGCGCAGATTTTTTTAAAGCACGTGGAATAAATGTTGCATATGAACTTCGTGGTTTAAGTGATCAACCAAGTTTTGATGAAGTTAGAAAAATTGTTTCAACAGCAACAAGTATGTATGAAAATGAAGTGTTTGATGAGTTGTATGTTTGTTATAATCACCATATCAATTCACTAACAAGTCAATTTCGTGTAGAGAAAATGCTACCGATTTCTGATTTAGATCCAGACGAAGCAACAACCTATGAGCAGGAATATATTTTAGAACCTTCAGAAGAAGCGATTTTAGATAATTTATTGCCTCAATATGCAGAAAGCTTGATCTATGGCGCAATAATTGATGCGAAAACAGCAGAACATGCTGCTGGGATGACCGCAATGAAAACCGCCACTGATAATGCACAAAATATTATTAGTGACTTGACGATTTCTTATAACCGAGCTCGTCAAGGCGCGATTACACAAGAAATCACCGAAATTGTAGCTGGCGCAGCTGCGTTAGAGTAATAATCAAGACTTGAGCCTATAGGGCAAGAAGTTCTTACGAAGTAATAGAAGGAGACAGGTTTTTATCACGACCTCGTTAGGGCATAAAATGTCGAAAGCCTGACACTTTTATACCTCTTCAAACGAAATGGAGGAAAGACACATGAGTTCAGGAAAGATTGTTGAAGTAATCGGTCCCGTTGTTGACGTGGAATTTTCACTAGATCAATCCTTACCAGATATAAACAATGCATTAGTCGTTTACAAAAATGGCGAAGAAAAACAAAAAGTCGTTTTAGAAGTAGCTTTAGAATTAGGTGACGGTATTATCCGTTCAATCGCAATGGAGTCCACAGATGGTCTTCAACGAGGAATGGAAGTTATCGATACTGGAAAACCGATCTCTGTCCCAGTTGGGAAAGAAACATTGGGTCGTGTATTCAACGTTTTAGGTGATACGATCGACTTAGAAGCTCCATTTCCAGAAGATGCAGTCCGTAGCGGTATCCATAAGAAAGCCCCAGCTTTCGACGAATTAAGCACAAGTAATGAAATTTTAGAAACAGGAATCAAAGTGATCGACTTACTAGCACCTTATTTAAAAGGTGGTAAAGTTGGGCTTTTCGGTGGTGCCGGTGTTGGTAAAACCGTTTTGATTCAAGAATTGATTCATAATATTGCCCAAGAACATGGTGGTATCTCTGTGTTTACCGGTGTTGGTGAAAGAACGCGTGAGGGGAATGACCTTTATTTTGAAATGAAAGACTCTGGTGTTATTGAAAAAACAGCCATGGTTTTTGGACAAATGAATGAACCTCCTGGTGCACGTATGCGTGTAGCTTTAACTGGTTTGACAATTGCAGAATATTTCCGTGATGTTGAAGGTCAAGATGTGTTATTGTTCATTGATAATATTTTCCGTTTCACGCAAGCTGGTTCTGAGGTTTCTGCCTTATTAGGCCGTATGCCTTCAGCGGTTGGGTACCAACCAACACTTGCAACTGAGATGGGGCAATTACAAGAGCGGATCACGTCTACTAAAAAAGGCTCCATCACATCGATTCAAGCAATCTATGTGCCAGCCGATGACTATACTGACCCTGCTCCTGCAACAGCATTCGCTCATTTAGATGCAACAACTAACTTGGAACGTCGATTGACTGAAATGGGTATTTACCCAGCGGTGGATCCGTTGGCCTCCTCTTCAAGTGCTTTAGCACCAGAAGTTGTGGGAGACGAGCATTATGCTGTAGCGACAGAAGTCCAGCACGTATTGCAACGTTACCGTGAATTACAAGATATCATTGCCATTTTAGGGATGGACGAATTGTCTGACCAAGAAAAAATCTTGGTTGGTCGTGCCCGTCGCATTCAGTTCTTCTTATCACAAAACTTTAACGTGGCTGAACAATTTACAGGACAACCAGGATCGTACGTTCCGGTTGCTGATACAGTCAAAGGATTTAGAGAAATTCTTGATGGAAAATATGATGATTTACCGGAAGAAGCTTTCCGTAGCGTTGGTAGAATTGAAGATGTTATAGAAAAAGCTAAAACGTTGAACTACTAAAAGGAGGAGACACAGAAATGGATTATTTAACTGTCAATGTGGTGACTCCTGATGGATTAGTTTATGATCATCATGCAGCGATTGTTGTTGCAAAAACAACAGATGGCGAAATTGGTATCTTACCTAAACATGCACCGATCATCGTTCCTTTAGCGATTGATGAAGTTCGCGTAAAAAGAACTGATTCTGATACACATGTCGATTGGATTGCTGTTAATGGCGGCATTATGGAAGTTCGTGATAATGTCGTTTCGATCATTGCCGATAGTGCAGAACGTGAAAGAGATATTGATGTAAGCCGTGCAGAACGTGCTAAACAACGAGCTGAACGTATGATTGAAAAAGCGAAGGAAAATGCTAACACAGATGAATTACGCCGTGCAACAGTTGCACTTCACCGAGCAATCAATCGGATCAATGTGTCAAAACATACGTAAATTTATGGTTGGCTGAGACAACGAAAATGAGCTGTCTCAGCCATCTCTTATAGTAAAAAAACAGTATACATATGTTATTTATATAAAAGTTAAGAATCTTTATTTTTTGTTTGAGACAATCTATGATAAACTATCTTTATATTACTTAATGAGGCTTAAGAAATCGTTCAGAAAAACAGCAACTATCCCTGTGACCAAAACGTCACAACTCTGTTTTTGTTTTTTCAGTCGAAGTTAGATGAGCCCACTACTTTTTTTAATTAAGGAGAAAGTTATGCAATTTTTTGGTGTTGATGCAGTAATTCGAATCATCTGCCATATGATGTTTATTTATGTTAGCTTTTGGGCGATGCAATCTATCAGAATAGAGCAGTTTTTTAAGACACATCAAACCTCTCAAGTACGCTTACTGATCGTATTATTTTCAATAGTTATCGGCTTCACTGTAAGCTCATTTTTCTTAGAGTTTCTAGCGTTATGCCGTAACTTATTTAGTGTATTTTTTCCATGAGGATTGACAAATAAAAAGAAAAGATACAATTTGTTGTTAAATAGTGGTATAATAGAAAAGATTTTGGGTCGAAGCATCCAATTCTAACTTTTTTGGGGGGAACAAAATGGAACAGATCATTGTTCATGGTGGTAACCAATTAAAAGGAACTGTGAAAATCGAAGGGGCTAAAAATGCAGTATTACCAATTTTAGCAGCTACCCTTTTAGCAGAAGAAGGAACAACAACATTAACGAATGTGCCGATTCTTTCTGATGTCTTTACAATGAACCAAGTAATCAAACACTTAAATGTAGATATCGAATTTAATGAAGAAAATAACCAAGTCACTATAGATGCAACGCAACCTTTAGGCATCGAAGCAAATTATGAGTATGTTAGTCAAATGAGAGCATCGATTGTTGTCATGGGTCCTTTATTGGCTCGCAACGGCCATGCTAAAGTTGCTATGCCTGGTGGATGTGCGATTGGTAAGCGACCAATTGATTTACACTTAAAAGGCTTCCAAGCGTTAGGTGCGAAGATCATTCAGAAAAATGGCTACATTGAAGCGATTGCTGATGAATTGATCGGAAATACGATTTATTTAGATTTCCCAAGTGTTGGGGCGACTCAAAATATCATGATGGCGGCTGTTAAAGCCAAAGGTACGACCGTGATTGAGAATGTCGCGAGAGAACCTGAAATCGTAGATTTAGCGAACATCCTAAATAAAATGGGTGCCAAAATTGTCGGTGCGGGTACTGAAATGATGCGTATCGAAGGGGTGAATAAACTTCATGCCGTTGAACATTCAATTGTTCAAGATCGTATTGAAGCCGGTACATTCATGGTTGCAGCTGCGATGACCGAAGGAGATGTTTTGATCGAAGAAGCAATTCCTGAACATAATCGTCCACTTATTTCTAAATTAACCGAAATGGGCGCTGTTATCCGTGAAGAAAGAGGCGGTTTACGCGTTATTGGTCCTAAAGTGATCAAACCAACTGATATTAAAACACTACCGCATCCTGGTTTTCCAACAGATATGCAAGCACAAATGACTGCGATTCAAATGGTTGCAGATGGTTCAAGTGTTGTAACAGAGACTGTTTTTGAAAATCGTTTCCAACACTTAGAAGAAATGCAGCGAATGAATGCTGATGTGAAAATGGACGGCAATATCGCTATTATAAATGGTAGTCAAGCATTACAAGGTGCTGCTGTAGAAGCAACTGACTTACGTGCTGCTGCTGCGTTGATCTTAGTAGGATTACGTGCCCAAGGTATTACACGTGTATCACATCTAGAATATTTAGATCGCGGATACTATAAATTCCACGAAAAGCTTCAAAAATTAGGAGCAAAAGTGGAACGAGTAAACGACGAAAAAGCGACAGAAAAGACACTGTCAACAGTTAGCTAAAAGGGGAAATAGATATGAGTTCGACACGCTATATTATAGTGACTTTGTTGAAAGTTTTAGTAGTGATTTCTTTAGTGATTATTTTATTTGTAGCCGGCACCATGATCGGTTACGGAGTAGTCGGTGGAGGAAATCCAAAAGATGTGTTCAAAGAAGAAATTTGGACTCATATTCTAGATTTTTTTAAGTAGACCATATTAAAAAGCAATCCAAACCGTACATTTGTTTGGGTTGCTTTTTTTGCTCAGTTTAAAATAATGGATGTTCTATAAATTCCTTTCAACATTTTTGTAATATAAAGGCTTTTGATAGCGTTTACATACGTAATTATTGAAAATATAACAAATAAGGCTAAATAAAAATTTCATATCATTTCTAAAAAGAAAATAGAAAGTCCGTCATATCAGGCCTGATTGATACAAAATTTAACTATTGCTCTTATAACATGTTTTGGAGCGCTTTCCAACAGATTGTAACGTATCCTTAATTGAATAGTAGCCATCAAAGATCAACGACATGGTATCATAGCTCTCGTATGAATTTTAGGGAGGATCTAATGAATGAAGAAACGATGGTTACCAATTTTATTTATCAGTTCCTGTTTTGTTAACGGCTCACTCATTCCTGTCTATGCTGCAGAGAATAAAAATAATGAAATCAAGAGCTTAGATAGTTACACAGTTGTGTCAGAAGAGTCAGCACAAAATTTATCGAGTTCATTGATTTATTCAATAACAGAAAACAAAGCCTTTAAACAAGGAAAAAGCAGAAGCTGAAATTGTTAAACCAGAGGGACAAATCATGATGATGGAAGCCGCAGCTTATTCAAGTAATGAAGGATTATAGGGTGAGGCAATTTAACTGCTACAGCTCAAGATTTACGTGTAGATCCAAGGGCAATTGCTGTTGAACCCAGTGTGATTCCACTGGGTACAAAATTATATGTCGAGGGGGATGGAGAGGCTATTGCAAGTGATACTGGTGGTGCAATTAAAGGGAATATCATCGATCTACATTTTTCAGATGTATCTCAATGTATCAACTGGTGGAGAAGACAAGTAGCTGTAACGATTTTATCTTAAAGATCTAAACACATTTTAACTATAGTTCTCTACAACGATCAAAAGATGGACAGAATGTTTGAATTCTTGTTTGTCTTTTTTTATGGTGCTCAAAGTCCGAATTATAGAATAAGAAAAAAAGTTATATGTTATAATAAAGGTTGATTAATGAAAGAAGGAGCGATAAATATATGAAAGCTGTAATTACTGAAATTGGTAGTCGAGCATTAGATGAAAAAGAACCGATGATCATACTTTTTGGTGAGAGCGCCACAGAGGCTTTAAAAGAATATTCTGTGATTCAAAAATTTCAAGAAGATCAATCTTTAGAAGTAAAAAAAGGGGATTTACTAAAGATCGATGACCAAGAGTACACGATTGATTATGTTGGATCTTTTGCAAATAATAACTTAAAAAGCATTGCTCATGTGACCTTGGTTTTTGCGGATGTACCAAAAGAGGATGCAATTGTTAATGGGGTATACCTCACGCCTAAAGTCTTTCCAACACTCAAGGTTGGTTCAACAATAGAATATATATCTCGTGGAGTGTAAGTGAATGGAACAAGAGAAAAATAAAGAGAAACGATTATCTTGGTTTTGGCGTTGGTTTTTAAATAATCAAGTTGTAACCACCTTATTGATCGTGCTATTGATTTTGCTAATTTTATTAGTATTTACAAAAGTATCATACTTATTTGAACCAGTTTGGCAGTTTATTGGCGTTGTTGGCTTGCCATTGATCATGGCGGGCATTTTATATTATTTAATGAATCCTGTCGTCGACTATCTTGAACTAAAACGAGTACCCCGTATTTGGAGTATTATCGGACTGTTTATCATCGTCGTAGCGTTGATTATTTGGGGACTTGTAGTGATTGTTCCTAAAATTCAAGAACAGACTGTTAGTTTTGGTAATCATTTTCCTCAATATATTGATACGATCGATCAAAAAATGCAAGAAATTTTAAGTGAACCTTTCTTTGCGCAGTTTCGTAGTCAGTTAGAAGATATGGGCGATAAGCTGGTCAGTTCTTTAGGGGATATTATTCGTAATATTTCTACGTTTACGGTCCAAGGATTAGGAAGCTTTGTCGGAGCTGTTGCGACTATCGTAGTAGCGATTATCACGATGCCATTTATTTTGTTTTACCTTTTAAAAGATGGGAAGCAATTAGCGCCTTATTTGATGAAGTTTTTACCGAATAAAATGCGAAAACCCACATTAAAAGTATTAGGTGAAGTGAACTCACAAGTTTCTTCTTATATACGCGGGCAATTAACAGTAGCATTTGCAGTTGCTGTAATGTTTATTCTAGGTTTTTCATTTATCGGACTCGATTATGCGATTACGCTAGGAATAACAGCTGGATTTTTGAATTTGATTCCATATCTAGGTTCATTTCTAGCGATGGTACCAGCTGTATTTTTAGGAATTGTGGGCGGACCAGTATTATTGGCTAAAGTTTTAGTTGTTTTTATTATTGAACAGACAATCGAAGGCCGTCTAATCTCACCGTTAGTATTAGGTAGCCAGTTAGATATCCATCCAGTGACGATTCTAGTCGTGCTGTTGACGTCTGGGAAATTATTCGGTGTCGTAGGAGTCATTCTGGGAATACCTGTTTATGCCGCAGCTAAAGTCATAATTACGCATATATTCGAATGGTATAAAGATGTATCAAGTTTATATCACGAAGAAGAAGAACTTAATAAATTAGAATGAAAAAAGAGGGCGGGATAGAAGCTTATTTCCGAAAGCATTGCTTCTATCCCACCCTCTTTTTTTCATTTTTAAGGTGTGAAACAAAAGTGATTTTTCCTTTTGCCACACCCTTTTTTTGTTATTAGAATGATTTACCTAAAGTTGTTGCTTGGTCCATTGCTGCACTTAATAATTCTTCAGCTTTTTCTGGATGGTGATCGATTCCTTCGATAAACAATTGATCGACTTCAGCCACACCGATGAAGTTTAAAATTCCTTTTACATATTGGGAAGCAAAATCTTGTCCTTCATAAAAGCCACCATTCGATTGAATGTGTAAAGCTTTTTTACCAGTAGTTAAAGGTTTAGGTCCTTCTTCAGTATATTTAAATGTTTTTCCAGCCACATTGATTGTATCAACCCATGCTTTTAAGCGAGTTGGAACATTTAAATTCCATAGAGCGTTTGCGATAACTACTTTGTCAGCTCCTAAAAATTGATCCGTTAATTCATTGAAGCGAGCAACTTTTGTTTGTTGGCTTTCATTTAAAGCTGTAAATTCAGTACCAGTGCGTAATGCACCCCATCCGGAAAGTAACTCTTCATCTATTTCAGGAACGAAATCAGCATAGACATCAAGTACATCGATTTCATCAGCTGGATTTTGAGCTTGATAACTTTCTAAAAATGTTTCTAACGCGCGGACAGAACGAGATTCTTCTTTAGTAAGTGGGTGCGCTTTAACAACAAGTAATTTTGACATGTAAAGTCTCCTTTAAATACCTAAGTATCATTATTATTTATAAACAAAAACTATTTTACTAATAAAAAGTAAGAAAATCAATGTTTTTATTTAATTTCTATAAAAAAACTAGTATTCAGTAGTAGAACTCCTGTTTTTATGCTACTAATAAGCCCTAGAAAGTTGTTTCATGCCGCCCACTGTATCGAATGATAGGGTATGTTTTTACTTTATTAAGCTGCTTTGACGTAGTAGGTTATTTTTAGTGTAAAGCGATTGAGAATCAGGAGTAGAAAGGGATTTAGACATCAACGAATCCTTTAAATTTTTTTTAAAACTACGGGATAGATTGTAATGCTTTTAAAAGTGATTTAGAAAACAGTTCGACAACTCTTGATAAGTTTCATGAAAAATACATTTAAATTTCGTTTTTGAAAAGGGTTGCAAATAAAGTAGAAAGATGGTATGCTAATCATGTAATAAGGATTGTTACTGTTCGGCAGGCAAAACCTGAATCTTCCATATTATTTTGTTGGGGTGGATTCTAGGTTTTTTTCGTTTGTAATTGTAAAAGTGAGGTTCATCATGCATATTGAAAAAATTTTAAATAACAATGTCGTTATGACAAAAAATGAATCAGGTGAAGAAATAGTCTGCATGGGCCGAGGACTAGCCTTTCAAAAAAAAATTGGCGATGTGATCGATCCGACTTTTATTGAAAAGGAATTTGTTCTGAAAGATTCTATTACTTCAGGTCAGTTCCAACAATTATTTGCGGATATTCCGTTAGAAGAAGTAGAGCTTGTTAAAAAAATCGTGGATATGGCAGAAGAAGAACTGGGTATCGAACTTTCTTCGAATATTTATTTGACATTGACTGATCACGTACATTACGCGATCATGAGGGCAAAAGAAGGAATAGAGATGCCGAATCCATTGATGTTTGAAACAAAAAAGTTTTATCCTAAAGAATATGCTATTGCAAAAAAAGGCGTAGCGCTGATTAAAGAAAAACTGAACATTGATTTCTCTGAAAGCGAAGCAGGTTTTATTGCTTTTCACATCGTGAACAGTGAACAGGCAAATGGAAATATGGAAGTGACAATGTCTGCGACTGAAATGGTAAGAGATATTCTAACGATCATTAGTCGTTATTTTGGGAAACCATTTGATGAAGATTCATTGAACTATCAACGAATCGTTACCCACTTACAATATTTTGCTCAACGGTACTTGCAAAACGAAGCACACGATGAAGAAGATGACTTTCTTTATGAGTTGATTCAAAGCAAATACCCTAAAGCCTTTCAATCAGTACAAAGAATCAGTGATTATTTAGTCCAAAAATATCAAAAGCCAGTTGACAAAGCAGAACAAATTTATTTGACGATCCATATCCAACGCGTTGCTGGTGAAAAAAAAGTGTAACATCGATTTATAAAAAATTAGCATTCAATCGAAGCGGATTGTTACTGTTTAGCAGGCAAAACCTAGATTGAAAAAACAAGAGATTCATCTATAGTTACGTCTTTGTAAGTATAGTAGATTATTGTTTTTTCAGTTTAGGTTTTTTTATATAAAAAATCAAAGAAAAGAGGCATATAAAATGAGTAAAAATCAAGAAATCGCCGAGCGCGTCTTAACGCTAGTTGGTGGAGAAGAAAATGTGAATAGTGTTGTCCATTGTGCAACTCGTCTACGTTTTAACTTAAAAGATGAGGATAAAGCAGAAACAGAAAAATTGAATCAAGATCCTGATGTGATTCAAGTTGTTAGAAGTGGCGGACAATATCAAGTCGTTATCGGCAGCCATGTAAGTGATGTGTATAAAGAGTTGATGGCACATAGTGGTTTAGGTGAGGATGATACTGAAAAAAATGAAGGACCTAAAGGAAATGTTTTCAACCAGTTAATTGATATTATTTCTTCTATATTCACACCTTTCTTAGGTGCGATGGCAGGAGCTGGGGTTTTAAAAGGATTCTTGACGTTAGCAGTAACATTGAACTGGCTAACAGCCGAATCGGGTATCTATGTAGTCCTCTTTGCGATTGCAGACGGAATTTTTACCTTCTTACCGATTATTTTAGCGTTTACTGCTGCGAAGAAATTCAAAACAAACCAATTCTTAGCGGTCTGTCTTGCAATGGCACTTGTTCATCCTAGTATTACTGCTTTAGCTGGACAAACCCTAAGTTTTGCTGGAATTCCAGTGATTATCGGCGCAAGTGCGTATACATCATCTGTTATTCCAATTATTTTAGCAGTATATGTTCAAAGTTATGTTGAACGTTTCTTCAAGAAAGTTATTCCATCTTTCTTACAAATCATTTGTGTTCCTTTAGCTGTTTTTCTTGTGATGGCACCTGTTACGTTTATTGCAATTGGCCCGATCGGAACCATTTTAGGTGATTTGCTTGGTAAAGGGTATGATGGAATTTATGGATTTAGCCCAATTATTGCGGGTGCAGTTATGGGTGGTTTATGGCAAGTGTTCGTTATGTTTGGTATGCATTGGGGCTTTGTTCCAATCATGCTATTAAATCTTTCAGCTACAGGTATAGATACAATGGCACCAATGCTTTTACCAGCTGTATTATCACAAGGAGGAGCGGCATTAGCTGTATTCTTTATGACAAAAAATGTAAAACTAAAAGGATTAGCGTTTTCTTCAACAATTACGTCGATCTTTGGGATTACAGAACCAACCGTTTATGGTGTGACATTACCACTTAAAAAACCATTTATTGCTGCATGTATCGGTGGTGCAGTTGGTGGCGCTTTTATCGGTTTCAGTCATGTTCAAAACTATGTCTTTGGGTTGATTAGCTTATTGAGTTTACCAGGATTTATTCCCCAAGATACTAAAGATACTTCTGGTCTAGTTGCAGCAGTTATTGGAACGGTGATCGCTTTTGTAATTGGTTTTGTTTTAACATTTATTTTAAAATTTGACGATAAACCAGAAGCAGGTAGTGAAACTCCCAAAGAAACGAACTCAAAAGCGCAAATTAATAATGATAGAATTGTTTTAACAAGTCCAATTACAGGTACGATTGTTCCTTTAGAGAAAGTCGAAGACCAAGTATTCTCATCAGGAGCTCTAGGTAAAGGAATCGCCATCGAACCAACAGTAGGCGAACTTTACGCTCCCGCTAACGGTGAAATCACAACCTTATTTCCAACAGGACACGCAGTTGGAATCACAACGGAAGATGGTGCAGAAGTTTTGATGCATATCGGGATGGATACCGTTGAAATGGACGGGGATGGATTCGAATTAGTAGTGAAACAAGGGGACAAAGTAAAACAAGGTGATTTGCTAGTGAAATTTGATATTGAAAAAATCAAAGCAGCTGGACATCCTGTGGTAACACCAATCGTTGTTACAAATAGTGGTGATTATTTGGATGTATTAGATATGGATCAAACAGATGTTTTACATGGTGAAGATTTCTTGGCGATTGTACGTTAATTGAATTCACTTAATCGCTTTTACGGTTATCTAGCTTCAGGAGTCAGTATCTCGGAAAAAAGATAAAATCAGCTTGTGACTAAAATCGTCACCATCTTATTTTCCTATTTTTCGACGATACTAAGCGACTCATTACGCTTTTACGGTTATCTAGCTTCATGAGTCAGTATCTCGGAAAAAAGATAAAATCAGCCTGTGACTAAAGGCGTCACCATCTTATTTCCTATTTTTCGACGATACTAAGCGACTCAACTTACTATTAGGTTAACTTGCTGAGAGGGCTAGTGTTTTGGGAAAAGAGCCCTCAATGCTTTTAGAATAAGGAGGAATTGATATGTCAACTAAAACAACAGTATTTCCAGATGGATTTTTATGGGGTGGTGCAACGGCAGCGAATCAATTAGAGGGTGCGTATCGCTCAGATGGTAAAGGTTTATCAGTTGCGGATGCAATGCCTGGTGGCAAGCAACGTTTCCAAATTTTAGGTAGTGATACATTTAATTGGGAAATCGATTCGGATAAATTCATTTATCCGAATCATCGCGGGATCGATCATTATCATCGCTTTAAAGAAGATATTGCATTATTTGCAAAAATGGGCTTTAAATGTTACCGTTTTTCAATTGCTTGGTCTAGAATCTTTCCTAAAGGAGATGAGACTACACCCAATGAAGCAGGCCTGAAATTTTATGATCAAGTAATCGATGAGTGCTTGAAACATGGTATTGAACCAGTAATTACGATTTCTCACTATGAAATGCCTTTGCATTTAGCTAAAGAGTATGGTGGTTGGAAAAATCGTAAAATGATTGATTTCTTTGAAAATTACGCAACAGTTGTCTTAACACGCTATGGCAAAAAAGTAACCTACTGGATGACATTTAATGAAATCAATTCAGCGTTTCATTTTCCAGCACTAAGTCAAGGAATGGTCAAAGCAACAGGTGCAGGCGATTATCAAAATGTTTTCCAAGCATGGCATAATCAATTTGTGGCTAGTGCTAAAGCTGTGAAAATTGGTCATGGCATCAATCCTGATATGCAAATTGGTTGTATGATCATTTACGCAACAACTTATAGTATCGATGCAAATCCAGTGAATCAAATGGCGACATTGGCTCAAAATCAAGAATTCAATTTCTATTGTACAGATGCTCAAGTTCGCGGTGAATATCCTGCTTACCAACAACGTATGTTTGATAAATATGGTGTTTCAGAATTAGAAATCGGTGCAGATGATTTAGAGTTAATGAAAACATATTCAGTAGATTATATTGGCTTTAGTTACTACATGTCCTCAGCAGTTAATGAAACAGCTGAAGAGGATGATACTGTAGTTGGAAACTTATTAGGTGGCGTACGCAATCCATTCTTAGAAGCGAGTGAATGGGGCTGGCAGATCGACCCTGAAGGCTTAAGAATTGCATTGAATGAATTATATGATCGTTACCAAAAACCGTTATTTATCGTTGAAAACGGCTTAGGTGCAATCGATAAAGTAGATGAAAACTTTTATGTAGAAGATGATTATCGAATTGATTATTTACGTCGTCACATTGAAGCTATGTCAGATGCAATTAAAGATGGCGTTGATTTAATAGGGTACACACCGTGGGGCTGTATTGATTTAGTGAGTGCTTCAACAGGTGAAATGAGTAAACGCTATGGCTTTATCTATGTGGATCTAGATGATAATGGCGAAGGAACCATGAATCGCTATGAGAAAAAATCATTTAATTGGTACAAACAAGTAATCGAAACGAATGGACAAGAGTTGAAATAATGAATAAAACCAGAGGAATAGGTCAGACAACATCTGATTTATGCTCTGGTTTTCTTAATAGTCAAAGATACCAACTAGAAGAACATTTGGCTTTTCTTTTTCATTGAAAGGAAACTTTAGTTATTGTATAGTCAATATTAGGAGGAGTGATCAGTGAAAAGAACCGAATTAAAGCATCCATTTTTTGTTGTGATAGGTCCTAGTGGTTCAGGAAAAACCAAGGTAGCTGAAGCTGTTTTTCCAGCATCGTACAAGGTGATTTCTCACACAACAAGACCCATCAGAAAAGAGGAAACAAATGAGATAGATTATTACTTTGAATCAGAGGACCGATTTGAGAAGCTACTTACTACAGGCGCGTTAGCAGAACATGATACATATCATGGGTATCAATATGGCGTTGGAAGAGCCGAGTTGATTGAAAAAACATCAGATCATTATGCTTACGACGTTTTAACAATTAAAGGATTTCAAGCAATCGAAAACCAATTCGGCAACAGGGTGATTCCAATTTTTTTAGAAGTATCTAAAGAAAATATTTTAGCTAGGTTACAAACGAGAGATGAGGATACAAAAATCATATTACAACGCGGTGCTCTATATGATCAAGAAATAAAGAATAAAAGTAAAGTGATCGAATACACAAACAGTTACATAATCAATGCGAATCAGCCATTCGAAAACGTGGTGAACGATGTAAAGCAAGTGGTAAATGAGACCCTAAAAATCAAGTTAAGATGAGCTGTAAATTAACACAGGCAGGCTAGGCGTTCTGAGTTTCTAGATGATTGAGAACTGACTCCAAGAGTTAGCGCTATTCACAAAGAACTTTCATTATTTTTAAAGTATGAACGTATAGCTGTTATTTAAACTCTGTTTTTTTAAATTGGTATAGAGTAACTAAATGGTTAAAAAGATGATCGAATCCCTAGATTGGTATAGGAGCAAGCCCCCTATTTATCAAAATGCTCTCCTAGTGACATTTTTTTTGAAAAGAGCATTTACTTGCTGAAATCAGTAGACATGTTTAGAATAAATAGATGGAGACATTCGGAGGGGGAAGACGAATGGGAAAGTTTCAATTAGCTGAAGATGTATATGTGAAAACGATTGCAATTCGTATCGACGATGTAGAGAGAATGGTTGACTTTTATAAAAATGTATTGGGATTTATTTTAAAGCTAGAGGAAAATAATTTATCAATATTTGGTTCACAAAAAAGAGATAGTCGATTACTGATATTAGAGGAAACGGCTTCTGAAGAAGGACAAATAGAATCTTTTGAAAAATCTGTCTGCTTTTCTTTGTTGATTCCAACAGTGGGAGAGTTTGGTAGTCTTTTACGAAGAATTACAGCGCATAATTATCCAATCAAGAAATCAGTACAAGATGGAAATCGCCAAAGTGTATTTTTAGAAGATCCAGAAGGAAATGAACTTGAAATTAGTTATCAAGGCGCAACAGGTCAAATGAAAGAAACAGTTGAAACACTGGATATACAATCGTTGATTGATCAAAGTAACGTTTTGTATTCGAGCCTTTCGGCAGGTGTAAGAATTGATCGACTTAAACTGCATGTAAATGATAAAATAGCACACCATTCGTTTTATCAAGACATTTTAGGAATGGTACCTGAAAATAACACAGCCGATAAGTTAACAATGAATAATCGAAACTTTTGGATTTTTTTAGACGATTCAGTCGAACAAAATAGTCAAAAAGCTACCATAGAAAAATCGCTGGGAGTAGATTTTTTTGTTGTAACCTTAAATGATGAAACAGAAATGGAGCATCTAAAACAACATTTAGAAGAACAGAAACAAGAATTTTTTGTCGATAAAAAATTAACGATTTTAACGATTTACGATCCTAGTCAGATCGAATGGTGGTTTGTTAGAAATTAACGAATAAAAATTGAACACAAACAATGAGGAAAATAAATCATGTATAAAAAAACAAAACAAAAAATAGAAGAGTTGGTAGATGAGAAGGTTTTTCCTGGTGCCAGTTTTTCGTTTATAACAAGAGGAGAATCTGAAGATCACACTATAGGGAACGCTCAAATAATCCCTAAAATCGAACCATTGAAGCCGTCATTACTTTTTGATGTTGCCTCTTTAACGAAGGTCGTTTGTACGACAACGGTCGTGTTACAGTTGATGGAGGCAGGACAGATTGACATTGATGCACCATTTAACACCTATTACTCAGCCTTTGAAGATGGAAATATAACGATTCGCCACCTCTTGACGCATACATCTGATATTCAAAGTTTTATTGAAAATCGAGATGCCTTGTCAAAAGATGAATTAATAGCCGCTTACAATCAGGTTCGGCCAGGTGTAGAGATAGGGAACAAGGTAATGTATACAGATACGGGAACAATTTTACTTGGTTTTATGTTGGAAGAATTATTAGGGAAAGATGTTATAGAAATTTTTAAAGAACGAGTGCTGCAACCAATGGAAATGACCGAAAGTAGTTTTTTACCTAAGGATTTTTCTAAAGTCGTGCCAACTGAAAATCATCCTATCAGAGGATTGATTCAGGGACAAACGCATGATCCAAAAGCGTTTGTTTTAGCTGAACATGCTGGAAATGCTGGACTCTTCACTAATTTGAATGATCTAAAAAAATTCACGTCAATGTACATGAATGAAGGGCTGCATCAGACAACCAGAATAGTGGAAAAAGATACAGTTCGCTCGCTATTAAAGGATCAAACACCTAGTGGAAAAGGACATCGCTCATTAGGATGGGATCTCAAAGATGATTTAACAGGACGACCATTGTTGTTTCATACAGGTTATACTGGCACTTTTTTGATGATTGATCTTCTGGAAAAAGAAGGATTTATCTTCCTTTCTAATCGAGTTCATCCAGCAGATAATCGGAAAGAGTATATCCAAAAAAGAGATGAGCTTATTGAAATTTATTTAAAAGAAAAAAGAATACTCAAAGATGAATCGCTTTCTTTTTAGTGGTATAATTGACGAGTGTTAATGGAAGGGAGTCTCTAAACTATGCAGGAACCTTTATTTTTAAAGCCAGTTTTTCAAGAAAAAATTTGGGGTGGGGATCGGCTACAGACTGTATTCGGTTTTGACCTACCAAGTAATAAAATTGGAGAAGATTGGGCAATCAGTGCTCATCCTCATGGGGTAAGTAAGGTAGAAAATGGGGAATTTTCTGGTCAAAAACTAGATGAACTTTGGACGAATCATCGTGAATTATTCGGCAATGCTAAGGGAGCTGTTTTTCCTTTATTGACGAAAATTTTAGATGCTGAAGATGATTTGTCTGTACAAGTACATCCAGATGATACTTATGGAATGGCTCATGAAGGCGAACTTGGGAAAACGGAGTGTTGGTATATTATTGACGCTGAACCAGGATCAACCATCATTTACGGACATAATGCCCAGAGCCGAGAAGAACTTGAAGCGATGATCAAAGAAGAACGCTGGGATGACTTGCTCAAGAAAGTCCCAGTAAAAAAAGGCGACTTTTTCTATGTACCAAGTGGCACGATTCATGCTATTGGTAAAGGAATCATGATTTTAGAAACACAACAAAGCAGTGATACCACTTATCGTGTGTACGACTATGATCGAAAGGATGATCATGGTCGAACAAGAGAACTGCATATTCAACAATCTGTTGATGTGACGACAGTTCCGGCAAAAAATGCACAATTATCGATTCAACAACAAAACCAAGGACAATCAAGCATTATTACGTATTTGAAAACACCATTTTTCAATGTGTATGAATGGCAAGTCCAAGGGATATTGAATTTGAAGAAAAATGCGCCCTATACATTAGCAACCGTTATTGACGGTATCGGTCACTTAATTATTGAAGACACAGAATCAATGAAGACTGACCGTTATGAATTGGCTAAAGGGACAAGCTTCATTTTACCGACCGATATTGCCAAATGGCGCATTGAAGGCAATCTTACGATTATTGCGTCTGAACCGGGAATTGACGCGTAAAAGTTAAAATAAAAAGAGACTGGATTAGAAGCGTTTAATCCCGAGAAATAAGAAGTAACCCTTTCAGCTTGTTACCGAAAGGGTTACTCCTTCTCCCACTGTTTTTTCGCATTAGGGTGTGATACAAAAGTGATTTTTTACTTTTGTACCACACTCTTTATTTATTCTGTAGTCTGCATTTCTTGTGGTACATTGAAAGGTTCATTGTATTTTTTTTCTAAAGCAGTTTTAATCAACCGAATCCCTAAATTTTCATTGCGCGCAAGAATGGGACCATGGAAATAAGAGCCAAAAACATTTTTGTAAATAACGCCTTCAGAACCATCTTCACTATTGTTGCCATTACCTTTAACAACATTGCCTAGCGGGCGTTCACCTTTACCTAAAAAAGTTCGACCGTTATGATTTTCAAACCCATAATAGGTTTCATTAAATTCTTCATTATGAATCACGATATCACCGATGTAACGGTTATTATCTTGGCTTAACGTATAGTGATCAAGCGCACCAATGCCGTGAATTTTTTCACCTTTAGCCCCCATGTAATAATGGCCCAATAATTGATACCCACCACAAATTGCGAGCATAACTCCGTCATTTTCAATATATTCAGTCAAGGATTCTTTTTTTGTCTGGATATCATCTGAAATGATCAACTGTTCAAAATCTTGTCCGCCACCTACAAAGACTAAATCATATTTAGTCGTTTCAAATGGCTCGTGAATACTAACAATTTCAGAGCGAAAGGTTACATTCATTTTTTCAGCCAAATATTTTAACATCAGTAAATTACCATTGTCGCCGTAAGTGTTTAACAGATTTCCATATAAATGACACACAACTAATTCTTTAGGCACTGTTTGTTCCTCCTCATATATAGATAACAAGGTTTTGTCTTACGTAACCTCGTATTTGATTGACTATTTAATAGCGAAAGAATATAAGCTATTAAATAGTCTTTTTAGCTGGTAATATAGCCTTGTGCAGCCAACGATTTGCGCAATTGCAATACTGCTGTATACGTAGCTAAAATATATACATGTTCTGTCGGCAATTCTTTGATTGCTGTGATCACGTCGTCTAAGTTTGGAACTTCTTTTAATTTCTCTTCAGAAATACCTGCAACTTTTAGGCGTAAAGCCATATCTTGATGACGGTCACCACCTGCGATGACTTCAGGAATATTCATTTGGGCAAACGCCTCATGATCACCATCCCAGATCCAGCTAACATCGATTCCATCCGCATAATTTGCATTTAGTAAAGAGACAAGTGAGAAAGAGTAAGGTGCAAGAGCCATCATATCAATAACTTGATTTAAGCCCACAGGATTTTTAACTAAAATTAGTGTACATAATTTACCTTCTATGTTGATTGTTTCTTGACGGCCAAAAACTTTTTCATCATAGCTTAGTCCAGCTCTGATTTTTTCAGGAGAAACACCGTAGTGTTCAGCAACAGAGGTCGCTGCTAAAGCATTATATACATTATACATACCGCCAACTGCGATGCTGTACTCTGCTCCATCGATTACGAAATCAGCAGAAGTATTATCCATCGCCACCATTTGCGTTAATTGTACGTCTAGCTTAGGGCGATGAAAACTACAATTAGGACAATAATATTTCCCGAGATTAGCGTAAGTAATCATTTTATAATGTAAAATATGGTGACACTTAGGACAAAGTAAGCCGTCCGTATTGTAATGAGCCATCTGTTCTTCATCTGCTTTGTGATTAAAGCCATAATATTTTCGCGGATTGATCGTTTCAACTGAATTGAAAATCGGTGAATCGCCATTACAAAGAATCGGTGCATTAGGAGCTGCAGCAGCACCATCAACGATTAATTTATAGGTGGTGTAAATTTCACCGTAGCGATCCATTTGGTCTCGAAAAATATTGGTAAATAAAAATAATTTTGGTTCAATATACTTTGTGACGCGGCTTAAACTTGCTTCATCGATTTCTAGTACTGCAAATTTCTTTTTAGCCCCTTTATTTTTAGCAGATAAGAAGGTTGAAACGATTCCTTGCTCCATATTGGCACCAGTCGGATTGGTCAGTACGTGATCAAATTCTTGTCTTAAAATATTTACTGTTAAAGCAGTCGTCAATGTTTTTCCATTTGTACCCGTGACAACCACAATTTCATAATCTTTAGCTAAAGTATCCAAAATTTTTGGATCGATTTTTAATGCTAATTTTCCAGGGTAGCTACTCCCACCTTTGAAGAAAGTTTGTAATACCCATTGAGAAGTTTTACCAGCGGCGATTGCTACATGACTTCTGATTCCCATAAAGTGCCCTCCAATTTATATCAACTATCGTTATGCCATTCAATAATAAACTCAATCTATAATACCACAGTTGAAAAAAAAAATTAATTCCTTTTACTCTTTCTTACTATTATTAATTTTATACCGTTAGATGTACGACTGAGATGAGGAGAAACCATGAATCTTACAAAAAAGGATGTGAGATTAAATCGTTCTTCAAATTATGCTGATTACTGTATATATAAATGAAAAAGTTCTCAAAAATTTTGAAGAGCGCTTACAATGTGGTATTCTTACATTGTCTTAATTTAAGTAAAAAATAATTTTATTACATAAAAGTTTTTTATTTAGAATTAGCAGAACCTAGGCCGTTTTTTATTAGGAGGATGATTTTCATGTTTCATTGGAAAAAACTTAAAAAAGAAGATATAAAACGAGAAGTCTTAGCAGGAACAACATCATTTTTCGCTATTTCTTATATTATTATGGTGAATACAGTGATTTTAGCGGAGGCTGGAATGCCAAAAGAATTAACGATTTTCGGTACGATATTTATTTCGATTCTCGGCTCTATTTTGATTGGACTTGTGGCAGATGCTCCAATTGTTTTAACTACGGGGATGGGGGTCAATTCATTTTTTACGTATACATTGGTTCTTTCCTTAGGTTTGACTTGGCAGCAGGCATTAGCCGTTAGTTTTTGTGCAGGTATTGTCTATTTACTAGTTGCGTTTACCAAGTTAAGTAAATTGTTTGCAGAAGTTGTGCCTAAATCATTGAAAACGGGTATCACTGTAGGAATTGGATTTTTTCTTGTATTGATTGGACTGGAAAAAGGCCATTTGATAGTAAGAGGAGAACATACCTTTTTACAACTAGCCCCTTTAGATAACGGTTTAACCTTATTGACTTTATTTTCATTGATCTTGACTGTGATTCTTTTTATAAAAGGCGTGCAAGGAAGTTTTTTTATTGGGATAGTTGTAGTGACAATCAGTGCAAATTTCTTCGGAATGGTACAACCTGCAGAACATTTTTCATTGAGTGGGATAGGGAACTATTCTCGCATATTTTTACAATTAGATTTCAGTGCATTTTTTTCTAAAAGCTTTTTATTGGGCGTCTTTGCCTTATCCATGATTTTAATCTTTGAGTCAATGGGCTTACTGAAAGGGTTGATGCCAGATGCGGATGAAAAGAAATATTTACGTGCCTATCGTGTCACAGGGTTTATCACATTATTATCCAGTATTTTGGGAACAAGCCCCACAGTAGCCGCCGCTGAGAGTGCAACAGGTATTGAGGAGGGGGGAGAAACTGGGATCACCTCGATTACGAGTGGTATTTGTTTTCTTCTTGCTTTACTAGCACTGCCTTTACTTTCATATATTCCCGATTCGGCATTAGCACCAGCAATTATCATAACAGGATTCTTGATGATCCAACAAATCAAGACTGTACATTTTAGCGATTTTAGTGACTACTTTCCTGCGATACTTATGATCGTACTGATTCCTTTTACAATGAATATTTCTGATGGAATGGCATTTGGATTTGTAGCATATCCTCTGACGAAATGGGTTGGGGGGAAAAAATCGGAACTCTCTTTACCAATGTGGTTGATTTCAGGCTTATTCTTACTCTATTTGATTGTTAATGTGTTGATTTAAGCGAAAAAAACCTTGCTCAACCCATCAGAAGTGATGTCGAGCAAGGTTTTTTAACCAATAATAATTTTTTCAGAGGGATACTCATAACCAATATCTCGTGTTTCTTTTGGTACAAATAACATCAATGTATACAGCATGCCGATACGCCCGATAAACATCAAAAGTGCAATCATCACCTTACCGACCGTTGTTAAATCTGAAGTAATGCCCAAAGACAACCCAGTCGTACCAAAAGCTGAAGAAACTTCAACAATAATTGCAATCAATGGATGATCCTCAGTAGCAGTTAAAAATAAAACGGCAAAGAAACACATGATCATTGAAAGCATAAAGACAACGATTGATTTCTTAACATCATCGTCATCGATTCGGCGTCCAAACACATTGATTTTATCTTCACTTTTCAAAAAGGCGTACAAGTACAAGCCGATAATAGCAACGGTCGTCGTTCGAATCCCGCCACCAACAGAACTGGGACTACAACCGATAAACATCAGTAAAGAAAAAACAATTAATGTCGTAATCTGAAAATCACCTAAATCATTGATCTGCAAACCTGCATTTCGTGTGGTCATAGAATAAAACATAGAAGTAATCCAACGCTGAATTTCTCCCATCCCTACAAATAAATGGTCTTTCTCTAATAAATAAATCAAAATCGTTCCACCCACAAACAAAATCACAAACGCCAATAATGCAATCTTGCTAAATAATGAAAAGCGGAAAGGTAAACCACGTTTTTTCTTTTTAAAAAATAACCACTCACGAACTTCCATCAGTACTGGAAAACCAATCCCGCCAACAAAAATCAAAAACATGATCACAATCAAGAATAAATAATCGTTAGCAAAAGGCATAATCGAATCACCAGTCACGTCAAAGCCAGAGTTGGTCACAGCTGAAATCGATTGGTAAAAACCGAAGAAAATAGCTTTTGACCAGGTTGTATAATAGCCAGAAAAATAAAAATAAATAGAGAAAAATGTACCAAAAATTAGTTGGAACCATAAAATGATTGTAAACGTGATGCGAATTAACCGAACAATGCCACTTAACTTAGGCTGATTCATATCAGTCATGATCAATTGCCGCTGTTTTAAAGAAATCCTGCGTTTTGAAAGGATAATAAAAGCTGTGGAAATCATCATGATCCCTAGTCCACCAACTTGAAATAACACTTCCAATAGCAATACACCACGGTCATTAAAAACGGAGTCAATATCAAAGGTAGACAACCCCGTAACACTCACTGTACTAATCGCCATAAAGAGCATATCAATGAAACCAACTTGAGAGCCTGGTTCTCTAAAAAATGGTAAACAAAATAATAAGTAAGAAACGACGGTCATAATAATATAATATGAAACAATGATTTGGATAGATGATAAATTATTAGAAATAAAACGCCTTCCTTTGCGCTGTGCCAGCCATAAAAGCCGAAATCGATTCATAATGGACCTCCTGAACATCGTTAAAACAAGTATAGCAGAAAATAAATGATGGGCAAACAAAGAATAAATGCTTAGAAGAAATAAGAAATTGATTAAAAAAAATAAGAATCTAGCACAAATGAACAAGAACATGCTATTTTAATTGTGATAGAAGTAACATTGTTTTGTTTCTTATTTTTTTAAAAGGAGTGAAATAAGTTGCACCAGCTACTTTTTTCTTGAAATGAATGTGAATTAAATCACATTTTAGCGGCTTTTTCTATAATGAAATAATCAGGGTTGATTGGATAAAATTTACCGAGGTGGGGAAAAAATGAAAAAAGTCATCATAAGTTTACTATCGTTGAGTTTGTTTGCTGGAATTGCTGTGGGCTGTACTAGTGATCAAGAAAAAACAGCGAAGAAAAGGAAAGAATCTAAAGAAAGCACAGAAGTTACTTCTGGAGCATCGGCCAATGGTTATACGGATTTAAGCGAATTGAAGGATCAATATGATATCGTGATCATTGGTGCTGGGGGAGCGGGTATGACTGCGGCATTACAAGCCAAAGAAGCGGGAATGAATCCAGCAATTCTAGAAAAAATGCCCGTTGCGGGTGGAAATACAATCAAGTCGTCTTCAGGTATGAATGCATCAGAAACAAAATACCAAAAAGTCGAAGGGATCACTGATAGTAATGATAAATTTTTTGAAGAAACACTAAAAGGCGGAAAAGGGACGAACGACAAAGAATTATTACGCTTTTTTGTAGACCATTCAGCCGATGCAATTGATTGGTTAGATACAAAAGGCATCGAACTTAGCAACCTGACAATCACTGGTGGAATGAGCGAAAAGCGTACACATCGTCCAGCAGATGGTTCTGCAATTGGTGGTTACTTAGTGGATGGACTTGTTCGGAATGTCAAAGAAGAAAAAGTTCCGTTATTCGTCAATGCAAATGTCACTGAAATCACTGAAAAAGATGGTCAAGTGAACGGTGTCAAAGTGAAATTAAATGACAAAGAAACAAAAGAAATCAAATCAAATGCGGTAATCGTCACAACAGGTGGATTTGGTGCAAATAAAGAAATGCTTGAAAAATACGATCCCAAATTAAAAGATTACGTAACGACAAATCAAGAAGGTACAACTGGTGATGGAATCAAGATGATCGAAAAACTTGGTGGTGCCACAGTGGATATGCAAGAAATTCAAATCCATCCAACCGTGCAACAAGACAAATCATTTTTGATTGGTGAAGTAGTTCGCGGTGAAGGAGCTATTCTAGCATCGCAAGAAGGAACGCGTTTTGTTAATGAAATGGATACCCGTGATAAAGTTTCTGCTGCTATTACTGCGTTACCAGAAAAATCAGCTTACTTAGTCTTTGACCAAGGTGTTCGTGATCGAGCGAAAGCAATCGATTTTTATAATGAACAAGGTTTTGTAGTCGAAGGAAAAACAATCGAAGAATTAGCCCAAAAAATCGATATGCCTGAAGCAAAACTAAAAGAAACCGTAGAACAATGGAACAAAGAGGTTCAAACGAAATCGGATACTCAATACAATCGTACAACAGGAATGGATCATGATTTATCAACTGGACCATTTTACGCAATCAAAATCGCACCAGGAATCCATCATACAATGGGTGGTGTGAAGATCAATACGAAGACAGAAGTCTTAAAAGAAGATGGTGCTCCAATCAAAGGCTTGTATGCCGCTGGTGAAGTAACTGGTGGGTTACATGGTGCAAACCGTATCGGCGGAAACGCTGTGGCGGACATCATCATCTTTGGACGTCAATCTGGAACAGAAGCTGCAAATTTTGCTGCTACTCAAAAATAAAATAAACTTAGAAAACCAATAGATCGAACGTTTCCATTTATCTATTGGTTTAGAATAATCAAACGTGAGGTTGGGGCAGAAGTGTTTAACTCCGAGAAATAAGAAGGAATTTACGAAAATTGATCTTCAAATTTTTGCGACCAAGTAGGTACTGTGCAACATCAACTTGTTCCTTGTTGTGTTTTACAGCAATTTCGGCTTATTTCCGAAGGAGTTGCTTCTGCGCCCACCGTTTATTCGGTTACTAAGAGCCTGAAACATACCCTTTTTAGTTATATCCCAGGCTCATCTTTTTTTACAAGAGTAAAAAGAGAACCTAGTGCAGTAGTACACAGCGATTCTAAACAAGTTATAATTCGTGATAATGACAATAAAAAACGTAAAGATAGTTAAGTAATTTTAATTGGATAATAAGTAGTGAAATAAGTCATATTTATAAAACTAGAAAGGAATTAAAGAATGGATGTTAAAATAGTAAGTCTACTACTGGGAATGTATCGCGTTCATCAGTAAATTTACAAGCACATTAAATAGCGTCGATATTTCTACGAGTGTTGCGAAAAGAACGAATGTGATTGGAAACAGAATAGAAAAATTTTTCTTAGCTAATAAAGTAATAACATTGGGAGAATTAAATTACAGTGTACATTAATAGTCAACGCTAATAGTTAAATTAGATGATGCCAAATACGCATATGATGATCCTAATGCTAACCAATTAGATATTGATAATGCTACACTAGCATTGCAACAGGCAATTAATAATTTAGTTTAATATAATAATACTAAGTAGAGGGATAGTGAGCTAAAAGCATACTATCTCTTTTTTTATCCATAAATCAGTAACATTATTTAAAAATTAAATAACAAAAATGTAATATATAACTATCTATTTCATCTTACTTTTGGTAAAATAAATATTGATTAAGGTGTAAATAAATTTCATCCTGTTTAGGAGGAGAAAATATTTTGAAAAAATTATATTTATTTATAGGAGGACTAATGATAATGAGTGGATTAACTGGATGTGAAACAAAAAATAAAGCAGAAATTGAACAAAGTTTTGATAAGGTATTAGCAATGTATCCAACACCAAATCTAGAAAGTTTCTACGATATGGAAGGCTATCGAGATAATGAGTTTGATAAGGATGATAAGGGGGTTTGGGTACTTGATTCTAGTATGTCCATTAGTCAATCAGAAGATGGGGGGCTGTTTACAGAGGGGATGATTTTAAGGCTAAACAGAAATACAAGAACAGCGAAGGGATATTATTACACCTTTACAACATGGAATGATTTGAGTAAACCAGTTTTAAAAAAGAAGTATGAGGTAACTTATAATAAAGAAGGATTTCATCTAGTTGATGATGTGAATGAGGATAGTATTAAAGATAAGATACAAAATTTTAACTTTTTTGTGCAGTATGGTGATTTTAATCATTTAGATACATACGAAAATATTAAAAAAATGTACAATCCAGAAGTACCTATGTATGAATTAGAATATCAGTTAACAAATACTGACAATAATGTTCAAGCATTGAGAGAACGATATGATATTCCAACTGAAAAAGCGCCTACATTATTATTAAAAGGAACAGGTGATTTAGAAGGAAGTTCTATAGGATATAAGCAGTTAGAGATAAGATTTTCTAAAAAACCAGCAATTGTGTTTGATGATTTAGTCGATTTTCAACCTTTATCAGAGGAGGATATTGTAGATGAGTAGCTATGACATCAGAGATAAAGGGATTAAAAAAGACTTAGAAGCGACTAGTGCAGTAGCAACAATTTCATATGAAGTTGAGAACGCTCAAGTAAATGGTCTTGATAAAAATGATATTAATAAACAAATAATAAAATTACAAGGTGCTGATAAATTCCCTTCCAATCTCCAACTAGTAGATGCATTCTACGACCCTAAAACAAGTTCAAGTGGCGTAGCGTTTTTGGATAACAACACAGGAAAAGTTGTAGTTGGCTTTACTGGTACTAACCTTGACAATGGTATATTAGAAAGCGCAAAAGACATAGGTCAATGGGTGAATATAGCATTTAAAGGAGATGGCCCTTCCTCGGCATATTTTGATGCTAGTAACAAGTTTATGAACAATTTAAAAGCAAATGGTTATGATATTGATACAGTACAGGGCACTCTTTAGGTGGAAGAAATGGAACTATTATGGGTATGGAACACAATATACCGAATATTATACTTTATAATTCAGCTCCATTGATGAATTTATTAGGAAATTTAAAGAAGTCAAATCAACAAGAATTATCCGATTTATTTGGACGATATAGTGGAAATATTATTTATTTTGTATCTGAAAATGACCCATTAAATAAAGCTGCGAGTGGAGTTCCTGGAAGTATCTATCCAGGAAAAATTATCATCATAAAAAACGGAAAAGAGCATGACATTACTGGTTTTTTAACAAAGGAAGAACAGGATTTTATTCGTCAACATACCCTTGATTTAAATAAAATTTATGTTGCTCAAAAAAAGGTTCAAACTGATACAACAAAAAAACTAATTGGACTGGAATTACTCCGAGCAAAATTTCTAAAAAGTGGTGGAAGATTATCTGCTTCAGAAGAAATTTATTTAGATGCGTCCGAAGCATTGATTTTAACACAAGGAATGAGTAAAACCCTTCAAATAGAAATAGATGATATTAAAAAAATGTATCGGGAAGCAAAGAAAGATTCAGATAAATTATGGACTGATACGTTGAAAACAGCCGACTCCATAGGCTCTACATTACATCAAGGAGAAGTATTAGATTCTTTAAATGGTGGTGGTGCAACAGAGCCAATTGTTCGAATAGAACCAAAAGAAGAATATGAACAAAAAATATCAGAATTATCTTCGATACAACAAGAATACAATGAATTAATTGGTCAAATACAATCATCCACAAATAAACAAGTAGAAACAGACCAAGAGTTAGCGAGACAAATAGGGGGATAAACTCTCATGGAGAGAACATGTGTAAATAAATTAACAGAGTTAGAATCAGAGTATGAAAAGAACCAAAGAAAGATTGAAGAAGAGTTAGAAGAAGCCTTTTATGAAAAGCAAAAATTTGGTCGTGCGTTAGAAAATCTTTCAGAAAATTATCGCTATCATTATCAGCAAGCTGAGTACAGTGAACCAATAAATATGAGCAGAGTTTATCATTTATTAGAACAATGTAAAGATGATGGAGATAGGGTAGTTAATCAGGCAATGAAAGAATTAGAAAATAAACAAGAAGAAAACACGATTCATTATAAGAAACAAACCCGATTAATAGAAGATGAACTTACTCTTTTAAAAGAGAAGGAGAGAAAAAAAGAAAATGAGTAGTGAAAAAATGAAACTGGAGTTAAAAAGATTGCGAAAAGAATTGGAAAAAGCTTTGATACGAGGCATGGTTGCTCCGCCATGTGTTCAAACGGCAGAAACGAAAAAGCAACTGGTTAAAAGTATGGGACAAGCTCGAGTAGAACGATTAAAAAGTAGTAGTGCAAACTATATTTCAAACTTTCAGTCTTCCGCAAAAGGTGCATGGGTAACAAAAGCAAAGACAACTTTTGAGAATACTTCTAAAAAACTAACAACTATTACAGCAGAGGGAAAATGATGGGCTTCCAAAGTTCATCATTTTTTGTATGTTCTGTTAATCTATGGAGCGTTTTAAAAGTTTGAATAAATTTTGCCAAATTGAATTTTAAAACTCTAAAAACTATTCTGGTAGCGTTAAGGTGTGTTTAAAATAACAGAACAAACAATTTAGGATGATATCAAAAATGGAAATTCCTGACAAAAAACCCCCTTGCTACATAAGCAATAAATTTACCACTGTAAAAAACTTCGATTTTATAGTAAAATACGAGAGGAACTAAACGAGAGGTGACGACGAAGGAATGGCACAATTATTTTTTAAATATGGCGCAATGAACAGTGGGAAAACCATTGAGATCTTAAAAGTAGCACACAACTATGAAGAACAAGACAAGCCTGTTGTGATCATGACAAGTGGACTTGATACTAGAGATGGCGTAGGTGTCGTTTCAAGCCGTATTGGCCTTAGAAGAGAAGCCATTCCCATTTTTAAAGAAACAAATGTTTATGAATTAATCCAAAAGCTAGAGTATAAACCTTACTGTATATTAGTAGACGAATCTCAATTTCTAGGAAAACAACATGTGATTGAATTTGCTAGAGTGGTAGATGAACTTAATATTCCTGTTATGGCTTTCGGTTTGAAGAATGATTTCCGTAATGAACTATTTGAAGGCTCAAAATATTTGATGCTATATGCTGACAAATTAGAAGAACTCAAAACAATCTGCTGGTTCTGCCACAAAAAAGCCACAATGAATTTACATTACATTGATGGTCGACCCGTTTACGAAGGAACTCAAGTTCAAATTGGAGGCAACGAAGCCTATTATCCAGTGTGTCGAAATCACTATTTTCATCCGCCAATTGACGGTGAACAAGTAGCAAATAAGTAACTCCGTAAAAAAGAGGAAAAATAAAAAACAGTGACTTAACGAAAAAGGAGCAACCAACTATGTACGATCAGTTACAATCAATCGAAGATCGCTATGAAGAGCTGGGCGAATTATTAAGCGACCCAGAAGTGATTAGTGATACGAAACGCTTTATGCAATTATCTAAAGAGGAAGCGAATACTCGCGAAACGGTAGACGTTTATCGCCGCTATAAACAAGTAGTAGAAGGAATCAGCGACACAGAAGAACTGTTAGGCGAAAAATTAGATGCTGAAATGGCAGAAATGGCGAAAGAAGAACTATCAGAATTAAAAAAAGAAAAAGACGTTCTTGAAGAACGAATCAAAATTTTACTATTGCCGACAGATCCAAATGACGATAAGAATATCATTATGGAGATCCGTGGTGCAGCAGGTGGAGATGAAGCAGCTTTATTTGCAGGAGATCTATTCGGGATGTACCAAAAATATGCGGAATCTCAAGGCTGGAAGACAGATGTCTTGGAAGCTAGCATCACTGGGATTGGCGGATATAAAGAAGTAATCATGATGATTTCAGGAGACAATGTCTTCTCTAAATTAAAATACGAAAGCGGCGCACACCGTGTGCAACGTGTTCCTTCAACAGAATCTCAAGGCCGTATTCATACATCTACTGCAACAGTCGTTGTATTACCAGAAGCAGAAGAAGTAGAATTGGATCTTGCGGATAAAGATATCCGTACCGATATCTACCATGCAAGTGGAGCCGGTGGTCAGCACGTCAATAAGACAGCTTCTGCCGTTCGTTTGACACATATTCCGACAGGGATTGCGGTTGCGATGCAAGATGAACGTTCACAAATCAAAAACCGTGAGAAAGCGATGAAAATTTTACGTGCGAGAGTCTATGACCAAATGCAGCAAGAAGCACAAAGCGAATACGATGCGAATCGTAAATCCGCTGTTGGTACTGGAGATCGTTCTGAACGAATTCGTACCTATAATTTTCCGCAAAACCGTGTGACTGATCACCGTATTGGGTTAACGATTCAAAAACTAGATCAAATTTTAGCTGGAAAATTAGATGAAATCGTCGATGCTTTAGTGTTATACGATCAAACATCAAAATTAGAAGAGATGCAAAATGGGTAACCGTTATTTTGAAGTCCTTGAACGGGCTTCTTCTTTTTTAGAAAAACATGGGAAAGAAGGATACAGTATCCTCTTTGTTTTTCTAGAAAGAAAGGGGTGGACGAAGACGGATTGGCTACTCCATTTAAAAGATGAAATAACATGTGCAGATGAACAACAAATCAATGAGGACTTGAAGCAACTAGCTAATAATTATCCGCCACAGTATCTATTGGGTTACGGTGATTTTTATGAACAACGTTTTCTAGTCAACGAGCATACCTTGATTCCTAGACCTGAAACCGAAGAATTAGTAGACCGTTGTTTAAAAGAAAATCCCAACCAATCTCTAACTGTTGTTGATGTAGGGACTGGGACGGGGGCGATTGCAATCAGTTTAAAATTAGCTCGTCCAAACTGGCAAGTGACAGCCATCGATATTTCCGAAGAAGCATTGAAAGTCGCAAAGAAAAATGCACAACAACTAGAGGCTGAAATTGAGTTTATTCACGGCGATGCGCTAAAACCGATAAAAAACAAAAGGATTGATATCTTGATTTCAAATCCTCCCTATATTAGTAATGCTGAATGGGCATTAATGGATGAAAGTGTTCGGACATACGAACCAAAAACAGCATTATTTGCGGAAAATGATGGATTAGCTATTTATCAGCGATTAGCTGACGAAGCAAAAGATAAACTGAATCCAGAAGGAAAAATTTATTTGGAAATCGGTTTTCAGCAAGGAGAGGCCGTTAAAGAACTTTTCCAGCAAGCATTCCCTCAAAAACAAGTAGAAGTTGCCCAAGACTTATCAGGAAATGATCGAATGGTGATTGTTTCAACTAAAAAAGAGGAGGGATAAAAAGTGGAAACAAAACAATTTACAACAGACGAAATTGGTGAAGCAGCAGAGTTGATTCGTCAAGGAGAACTGATAGCCTTCCCGACTGAAACAGTATATGGACTTGGCGCAAACGCTTTGGATGAACAGGCAGTAAAGCAAGTGTACACTGTAAAAGGACGACCTAGCGACAATCCATTGATTGTACATGTCAGTGATTTTGAAATGGTCACACACTATGTGACGTATTTTCCTAAACATACAAAGGCACTTGTCGATGCTTTTTGGCCTGGTCCTTTGACCTTGATTTTCGATGTGAAACCTACTACGTTTTCTACTACAGTTACGGGTGGTTTAAATACGGTTGCTTTTCGGATGCCTAATAATCTGAAAACAATTGAATTGATAAAAGAAGCAAATGTTCCTTTGGTTGGGCCAAGTGCAAATACTTCTGGCAAACCTAGCCCAACAACCGCGAAGCATGTCTACCATGATTTACATGGTAAGATCGCTGGTATTTTAGATGATGGACCAACACAAATTGGAGTAGAATCAACTGTTCTAGATTTGACTACAAAAAATGGAGTTCCCGTCGTATTAAGACCAGGTGCTATTACGAAAGAGCAGTTGGAACAGGTAGTAGGAAAAGTGACGTTGGATCAGCATTTAATCACTGAAAAGGAAGCCCCAAAGGCGCCAGGAATGAAGTATAAGCATTATTCTCCTGATGTTCCAGTCTGGATCATAGACGGCGATAAAGATGTATTTGACAAAGCGATCAATTGGGCCAAAAGTAAAAATCAACGAATCGGGCTATTTGCAAGTGATCGTATCACATCAGCATTTTCAACTGAGGTAACAGCTATTTTTTCTTTTGGGGAAGATACAGTGGAACAAGGGACTAAACTGTTATTTGCTGGTCTCAGAAGTTTAGATGAACAGAATATCGATGTTATTTTTGCCCAAGCTTTCCCAGAATCAGAGTTAGGGATCGCTTATATGAATCGTCTAAAAAAAGCAGCAAATCAAAAAATATTGAAAATTGATTCTATTTTCGAGTAGAGAGCTTTTAAGTATGATACAATCGGTACAAACAAATGAAATGGAGGCTTGTTTAATGGATTATAAAACAGTTGATCCGGATTTATGGGATGCTATTGAAAAAGAGAACGAACGTCAAGAGAACAACTTGGAGCTGATTGCATCGGAGAACGTTGTTTCGAAAGGTGTGATGGCTGCGCAAGGAAGTATTCTTACAAACAAATATGCGGAGGGATATCCTGGCAAACGCTATTATGGTGGCTGCGAGTTCATTGATATCGTTGAAGACTTAGCAATTGATCGTGCGAAAGAATTATTTGGAGCTAAATTCGCAAATGTACAACCACATTCTGGGTCACAAGCGAATACAGCCGCTTATCTTTCATTGATCGAACCAGGCGATACTGTTTTAGGGATGGATTTGTCTGCGGGAGGACATTTAACTCATGGATCACCAGTAAACTTTAGTGGCAAAACGTATAACTTTGTAAGTTATGGCGTTGATCCAACAACAGAAGTAATCGATTATAATGTCGTGCGTATTTTGGCACGTGAGCATCAACCAAAATTGATCGTAGCGGGTGCCAGCGCGTATTCTCGTACCATCGACTTCGAAAAATTCCGTGAAATTGCGGATGAAATTGGTGCAAAATTAATGGTAGATATGGCGCATATTGCAGGACTTGTAGCAGCTGGTTTACATCCAAATCCAGTTCCTTTTGCAGATATCACAACATCAACAACACATAAAACATTACGTGGGCCTCGTGGTGGGCTTATTTTAACTAATGATGAAGAGTTAGCGAAAAAAATCAATAGCAATATCTTCCCTGGTATTCAGGGCGGACCATTAGAACACGTGATTGCTGGTAAAGCAGTTGCTTTTAAAGAAGCATTAGATATTACCTTTAAAGAATACAGTGAACAAGTGATCGAAAATGCGAAAGCGATGACGAAAGTTATCAATCAAACACCTGAAGCGCGTTTAGTAAGCGGATCAACTGATAATCATTTGTTATTGATCGATGTTAGTGGTTTTGGTTTAAATGGAAAAGAAGCAGAAGCGATTCTAGACAGTGTGAATATTACAGCGAACAAAAATTCAATTCCATTTGAACAGCTTAGTCCATTTAAAACCAGTGGTATTCGGATTGGTACTCCTGCGATCACAACTCGAGGCTTCAAAGAGGATGATTGTGTTGAAGTCGCAAAATTGATCGTTAAAGTGTTAAAAGATCATGAGAATGAAACGACTCTTTCTGAAGTTCGGGCTGCAGTTAGTGAGCTTACAAAAAAATATCCACTTTATAAGTAAAAGATTCGAGTGATTGACTAGTCAATCGCTCGATTTTGTTTTACAATAGGAAGGAATAAATTATTGAAGGAGAATGAGCATGGGAAAATTCCAAGTTATTGATCATCCACTGATCCAACACAAATTAACAATTATTAGAGATAAAGATTGTGGAACAAAGGTTTTTCGTGAAGTCGTGAATGAAATTGCAATGCTAATGGCATACGAAGTTTCAAGAGATATGCCGTTAGAAGACGTTGTGATCGAGACACCGATCTGTGAAACAACACAAAAAACATTATCTGGTAAAAAGGTTGCAATCGTGCCGATTTTACGTGCAGGTATTGGAATGGTAGATGGTATTTTGGAATTGATTCCAGCAGCGAAGGTTGGACATATCGGGTTATACCGTGATCATGATACATTAGAACCAGTTGAATACTTTGTGAAGATGCCAGAAGATATTGACGCACGTCAATTATTTGTAGTGGATCCAATGCTTGCTACAGGCGGATCAGCAATCATGGCAATCGATGCATTGAAAGCACGCGGCGGCAGCAATATTAAATTTGTATGTCTCGTTGCAGCGCCAGAAGGTGTGAAAGCATTACAAGAAGCACATCCTGATATCGATATTTATACTGCAGCATTAGATGAGTATCTAGATAAAGATGGCTACATCGTTCCAGGTCTTGGCGATGCTGGTGACCGTTTGTTTGGAACCAAATAAGTAAACGACAAAATAGCTGAGTAGAGAGATGAACTCTCTCTACTCAGCTATTTTTTTAATTAAAAAATCCATCCACTAATAATGGATGGAAGAGTCTATACTTTTTGTAATTTTTTGTAATTGATGACAATCACACCATTACTTTTGACCATTAAATCAGTGTTATCAGATTTCTCATCAATTTCCACTACAGCAGAATTATTTAATTGTTTCGTGATAATCCCAGTCTGTGGTTGACCATGCATCAAGAAAGTGACCTGAGTATCAACAGTGAATAAATCCCCTTCAGAAGAAGGCTCAACAGGACGATTAAAGTTACCGAAATTAGACATTCAAAAAAACTTCCTTTCTTAACTTCTTTTATTATACCACATTTAAAGAAAAATTTCAGAAAACTAAATTTATTTAAAAAAAGACAGGTTTTTGTCTTTACAAAAAATAAGTTTAGTTCTATAATTTGCATTGTATTGCCAGCTTAGCTCAGTCGGTAGAGCAACGCACTCGTAACGCGTAGGTCGTAGGTTCGATTCCTACAGCTGGCATAAAATAAAGGCTCAACATCTTGTTAATTAAAGATGTTGAGCCTTTTTATAAAGAAGTGTAATAAATTCGTAGATAATCTTTGTATATTTGCAAAAATAAGCCTACACTTAAATAAGAAGTAAGTATATAGGAGGAATGCATCATGTCAGAAAATGTTGATAAAATCACTAAATTAGTCAATGAAGCAAAGAAAAAAGTCGAACGCTTAGAAGACAAACGTCAAGAAAATCTTGGGAACTCTATCAATTACATTGAAAATGAACTGCAGATCCAACGTTTGTATGCGCAAATCGAAGCTTATGAAGAAGTCTTAGATTTTGTAGAATAATTTGATTCTCGTAATAACTTAGCAGACTATATAAAGGGTGAATTTGAATAGGAGTCTGGGACAGAAGCATTTAATCCCACACCCCTATTTTTTTCATTTAAATTCAATAGAAATACTATTTCATTTACGTATATTCTCACTAGTTGCTTTCATCATAAAGAATGAATTTTCTTCGATTAATTAAATCAGTAGCGCCTAAAACTTCATTTGTTTTGTCATATCGGAATGTGATATAAGGAATCTGCTTTTTATCTGGATATAATGTACTGGCCGTTTTATCTTGAATTAGAAAGCCGATTGTATCCATATATTTCTTCTTCATACCATTACGTTCATACTTTACATCTAAAGGTACTGTTACTAGCAAGCTCCGATAACTATGATATTTTTTGTCAATATTGATAATCATACTTTCAGAAGAAGCAATAATTTCTTCTAATAGTGCAGGCATTGTAGCGTTGATTTCTTCTTCTATCAACCTATTTTCTTCCTGTTTAGCTACGAATTTACTATAATCAACGTTAACTTGGTATTGAATCTTTTCTTTTTCTTTATAAGTTGAAAAAGAAACATCTGTTGTAGGTGCCTGTCCATTTATAAAAATATTTTTCCAAATAAATGAACCGTCTTTCTCAATTTTGAGCACACCTCGTGGTTCTTGTAAACTGAGGCCATTCTTATTTTGGATGATACTAGCAGAAAAACTGCTGTATTTGGCTTTTCCAGTAAGTTGAAATTGGCCATTTTCATCTGATTCAATCGTATCTTTGTCGAGCGTGATCCAAGGTTCATCTGAATCTTGAGATTTGTTTTCTTTATCAGTAGGCTTCCCACAGCCACCAAGTGATAATAGAAGCAGACTAATTCCCAACACGTAAATCTTTTTCAACGTTATTCATCTCCTTTAAATGTTATTATATAGTTTTGCTGAGGAACAATGCAATGTATAACTAAATTGATATTTATGCGTTTATTGAACGTCACATTTGTCAAAATAAAAAAATACAATTATAACGACTCAATTTGTACTTTAAAGTTTTTCAAAAATCATCAAGACTATACTTTCTTTTCTTCCTATAGAAAGTTATAATAAAAGGCGTATGATTTAAGGAAAAGGGATGACGAATGAATAAAAATAAACTAATGCGTAATTTAGATAATAGAATCGATTATGGTGTGATCTTACCGGTATTCCTTCTTTCAATCATCGGAATACTATCACTTTATGTAGCATTGAGCAATGATCCAAATCGACCAGAAATCGGCAATATGCTCATGAAACAAGGATTATGGTATTTGGTTGGCGGTGTTAGTATTGTGATTGTCATGCATTTCAGCTCTAAGCTCCTCTGGCGATTGACCCCGGTGTTTTATGTGATTGGGTTGATTATGATGGGTTTGCTTCTAAAATTTTATGATCCGTATCTAGAGGCGCAAACAGGCTCTAAAAACTGGATCAGTATTGGCGGAACGACTTTTCAACCTTCGGAATTAATGAAGGTAGCATTCATTTTGATGCTGGCTTATGTAGTGACGATGCACAATGTGAAGAATGTCAATCGGACAGTAAAATCTGATTTTTGGCTGATTGGCAAAATGTTGTTGGTTACGATGCCGGTGATTATCTTGATTTTACTCCAAGATGATTTTGGGACGATGCTAGTCTTTCTAGCCATTTTTGGCGGAGTATTTCTGATGTCGGGAATTTCTTGGAAAATTATCTTGCCGACTTTTTTGGCCGCGTTACTAGTTGGAGCAGGAACGATTTACTTAGTAACGACAACAACTGGACGGGAATTTCTTTATTCTGTTGGATTTAAACCGTATCAGTTTGATCGAATCGATTTATGGATGAATCCTTTCCATCATGATCCAGACCGTTCATTCCAGCCAGCTTTAGCAATCACTGCAATTGGTTCTGGCGGTTTACTTGGCAAAGGATTTAATGTCAGTGATGTTTATGTACCGGTTAGAGAGTCAGATATGATTTTTACTGTTGTAGGTGAGAACTTTGGTTTCATTGGCGGTTGCTTTATTATTTTACTCTACTTTATCTTGATTTATCGCATGATTCGTGTGTGTTTTGACACAAATAATGAATTTTACGCCTACATTGCAACTGGAATCATCATGATGATTCTATTCCACGTATTTGAAAATATAGGAGCGAATATCGGACTTCTACCATTAACAGGGATTCCGTTACCATTTATTAGCCAAGGTGGTTCCTCGATTTTAGGAAATATGTTAGGTGTAGGATTGATTATGTCAATGAAATATCAAAAAGAAGCAACGATTGAAGACTATTAAATGAAAGAAGGCGTTGAAATGTACACATTTTTCTGGTATCCAAAATGTTCGACTTGTAAGAAAGCAAAAGCTTGGTTAGATCAACAGCAGGTAAAATACGAAACGATTGATATGATCGAACATCCACCTACAGCTAAACAAATAGCAAGTTGGATGGAACAAAGTGATTTACCAGTCCGCCGTTTCTTTAATACAAGCGGTATTCGTTATAGAGAACAAGGACTGAAAGATAAAGTCAATGACTTTTCAATCAAAGAAGCAAGTGAATTACTGGCAACCGATGGTATGTTGATCAAACGTCCGATTTTTGTTAAAGGAGATCAATTTTTAGCAAACGGGTTTAAAGAATCTGACTATGAAGGAGCTATTGACTAATGGCTGAAGAATTGAAAATAATCGATAGTTTATGGGTTTTAAAAACAGATGCTGGCTATAAGATTGGTTTAACGAATGAAGCACAAGAAGACCTAGGAAACATCACTTTTGCAACAATGCCTAAAGTTGGTCAAACGTTGGAAAAAGGGGATTCGCTGATTGAATTGGAAGCTGAAAAAGCTGTCAGTGAATTTAGTAGTCCCATTAGCGGAACGATCGCAGCGATTAATGAAGCAGCTGCGCAAGACCCTAGTGTGTTAGATGATGCAGAACAAAAAAATGCCTGGATTGCTATCCTCACGGACATTGATGAATCAGAATTAACCCAAGTATAATAATTGACAAGCTATTTGTATATTGCTATAATTTCATCAATAAAAGTAAAAGCTTTGAAAAGAAGAGTACATGTCAAACGTGTTTGAAGAGAGCCTTGATTGCTGAAAATAGGCAACATAGTTGAGATGGAAGATGGTCTTTGAGCGGAATAAGTGAGCAGATGTGAACTTATTACGGGAGTGCCCGTTATAGCACGACAGTATACGAGTTCAAGTACTGTATAAGGCTATTATTGTGAAATAATAGTAAATCAAGGTGGTAACACGAAAGACAAGCTTTCGTCCTTATGTCAGATTAATGACAGGGACGGAGGCTTTTTATTGTGAATCACTACGACTGGCTTTACCAGAGTAGATGATGAACAATACTTGGCGAACGAAGTGAGAGAAGTTTCCTTACTAGTGAATCACCATCAAGTTACTACGTCAAAAAAGGTAGACGAGTGGCACAAGAAGTAAGCGTACCAGAGTAGATGATGAACAATACTTGGCGAACGAAGTGAGAGAAGTTCCCTTACTAGTGGATCACCATCAAGTTACTACGTCAAAAAAGGTAGACGAGTGGCACAAGAAGTAAGCGTACCAGAGTAGATGATGAACAATACTTGGCGAACGAAGTGAGAGAAGTTCCCTTACTAGTGGATCACCATCAAGTTACTACGTCAAAAAAGGTAGACGAGTGGCACAAGAAGTAAGCGTACCAGAGTAGATGATGAACAATACTTGGCGAACGAAGTGAGAGAAGTTCCCTTACTAGTGGATCACCATCAAGTTACTACGTCAAAAAAGGTAGACGAGTGGCACAAGAAGTAAGCGTACCAGAGTAGATGATGAACAATACTTGGCGAATGAAGTGAGAGAAGTTCCCTTACTAGCGAATCACCATCAAGTTACTACGTCAAAAAAGGTAGACGAGTGGCACAAGAAGTAAACGTGCCCGATGAAAAATAAGATAATTAATCTGTCTATTATTTCACAACACAGCGCAAAGCATGTAGTATAATAAAAAAGAAGCAAAACCAAAGAAAGCGGAGGGGAAAAAATGCCTCTAATTGAATTACAACACGTAAAAAAAGAATTTTCTGGTAAAAGTGGACAAGTAACAGCTGTGAGTGATGTTTCATTGACAGTCGATCGAGGAGATATTTATGGCATCGTCGGCTATTCTGGTGCCGGTAAAAGTACATTGGTTCGTTTATTAAACGGTTTAGAATTGCCAACGCAAGGTGAAGTCGTTGTCCAAGGGCAAAATGTTGCACAAATGGCGAACCGTGAACTACGTCAATTTCGAAAAAAAATTGGGATGATCTTTCAACATTTTAATTTATTATGGTCAAGAACGATTCTAGAAAACATTATGCTCCCTTTAGAACTTGCCAATGTTCCAAAGAACGTGAGAAAAGAACGGGCCCAGGAACTTTTAAGTTTAGTTGGATTAGAAGGTCGTGGGGATGCTTACCCAAGCCAATTATCTGGTGGGCAAAAGCAGCGTGTAGGGATTGCTAGAGCGTTAGCGAATAATCCTGAAATCTTGCTTTGTGACGAAGCAACGAGTGCACTAGATCCGCAAACGACGGATGAAGTATTGGATCTACTGTTAGAAATCAACAAAACACTGAATTTAACAATTGTTTTGATTACCCACGAGATGCATGTGATTCGCAAGATTTGCAATAAAGTTGCCGTGATGGAATTAGGACAAATTGTAGAAGAAGGTGACGTTTTAGAAGTCTTTAGAGATCCTAAACAAGCTGTTACAAAACGCTTTGTCCAACAAGAATTAGAACCTAAAGAAGACACAGAAGAGTTATTACAAGAGCTGATTCAGGAAAATCCAGCGGGACTTGTAGCGACACTTCAATTCAGTGGAGACAATGCAAATGAGCCTGTCATTTCACAAGCAATTCGAAAGTTTGCTGTAGATATCAATGTGGTTCAAGGACAAGTGCAACAGGCTAAAGAAGGTGCATTTGGCACACTTACAGTCATGATCACTGGATCATCGATTGAAGTAGAAAAAGCAGTAACGTTCTTCAAAGAAAAAGAAGTAGGTTTGGAGGTGATTCACCGTGGCGAATGAAACATTTGTAGAGAAGTACTTAAATTTCAGTCGGGTGAATCCAGAATCAATGAAACAAGCCGCAATTGATACATTATTCATGACGATTGTTGCGATGATTTTTGTTATTATTATCGGATTTTTGTTAGGGCTATTACTGTATAGCTTAAGTCGTAATAAATCACCATATGCAAAGGTATGTTACAGTATTTTGTCAGTTGTTAGTAATATTTTTCGATCGATTCCGTATATTGTTTTGATTATCTTATTGATGGATTTCTCAAGAAAACTAGTTGGGACAGGAATCGGCGCAACAGCAGCAATTCCTTCATTAATCGTATCAGCAGCACCATTTTATGCTCGCTTAGTTGAAATTGCGTTTCGTGAAGTTGACAGTGGGGTGTTGGAAGCGGCAGATGCAATGGGTGCTTCTAGAATCCAAAAAATCTTTAAAGTACTCATTCCCGAAAGTACCCCAGCACTACTATCTGGTGTGACACTTACAACAATTACGATGATTGGTTTTACTGCAATGGCAGGAATCATTGGCGGTGGTGGACTTGGTGGCTTAGCTTATCAAGAAGGGTTCAGCCGTAACAATAATACCGTTACGTTGATAGCTACTGTTTTAATCTTAATTATTGTGTTTATCATTCAATTTGTCGGTGATCAATTAGTGAAACGTTCTGACAAACGATAAACAATCAAAATAGAAAACAATTGGAGGAAGTAAATATGAAAAAGAAATTATTCGGTTTAGCAACATTAGCAGTTGTGGCGTTTGGCTTAGTCGCTTGTGGTGGATCAAAAGACAAAACAGATGATAGTCAATCAGCTGGCTCTGAAAAAGAATCTTCTGTTCTAAAAGTTGGCGCATCTGCTTCCCCCCATGCAGAAATTTTAGAACAAGTAAAACCCATTCTTAAGAAAGAAGGCATTGATTTAGAAATCGTTCAATTCGATGATTATATTTTGCCAAATAAAAACCTAGCTGAAGGCGATATCGATGCAAATTACTTCCAACATATCCCTTACTTTAATTTACAAGTTAAAGAAAACAACTATGATTTCGCAAATGCTGGTGGTATTCATATCGAGCCAATGGGTCTTTATTCAAAACGAATCAAAGATATCAAAGACTTAAAAGAGGGGGCAACAGTCATTACCTCAAATTCAGAATCTGACTGGGGTCGTATCATTACAATTTTACAAGATGCTGATTTAGTAACGGTCAAAGATGGGGTTGATTTAGAAACAGCAACGTTTGAAGATATCGATAAAAATCCTAAAAACTTGAAGTTTATCCATAATATCAATCCAGAAGTTCTAACAACAACATATAATAATGACGAAGCAGATCTTGTCGCAATCAATGCAAACTTTGCATATAGTGCAGGTTTAAACCCTTTGAAAGATTCAGTGTTACTTGAAAAAGATAACTCACCCTATGTAAATATTGTGGCTGTTCGTTCAGAAGACAAAGATAGTGATAAAATCAAAAAATTAGTAGATGCATTGCACAGTAAAGAAGTTCAAGATTGGATTCTTAAAAAATGGGATGGATCAGTAAAACCAGTAAATAAATAAAAATGAAATCTGAAACAAGTGCTTAAACTGCTTGTTTCAGATTTTTTGTTCGAGTTGAAATAATATCGAAATGAAATAGATCTTTTGTTCAATTTTGTGGCTGTTTTCATGTAAAAAGGAAAAAAGTAATTTTTAATGAAAGTATAGATAGCCATTTTAGAAAGATTCTAATTAAGTCTATTTTTTCACAAAGAAAAGCTAGACTAAATAAGAATTATTCTAGTAAAGAGATTGCTTATCATTCTCAATTAGGATAAAATGAATGAGAACGATAAAACAATAATTTTAAGTTGGAGGGAATTGTACATGTCCGTTTTAGAAATTAAAAATTTGCACGTATCAATCGAAGATAAAAAGATTTTAAAAGGGGTTAACCTGACCATGAAAACAGGTGAAATCCACGCAATCATGGGGCCAAACGGAACAGGTAAATCAACCTTATCTGCTGCGATCATGGGAAATCCTAATTATGAAGTCACAGAAGGCGAAATCTTGTTTGATGGCGAAAATGTATTAGATCTTGAAGTGGACGAACGTGCCCGTTTAGGTTTATTCCTTGCAATGCAATACCCAAGTGAAATTCCAGGAATTACAAATGCTGAATTTATGCGTGCCGCAATCAATGCAAAACGTGATGAAGACGATAAAATTTCAGTAATGGAATTCATCAAAAAATTAGACAAAAAAATGGACCTTTTAAATATGCCAGAAGAAATGGCTGAACGTTACTTAAACGAAGGCTTCTCTGGTGGAGAAAAGAAACGGAACGAAATCCTACAATTATTGATGTTAGAACCAACATTTGCAATCTTAGATGAAATCGATTCTGGTTTAGATATCGATGCGTTGAAAGTTGTGTCAAAAGGCGTAAACGAAATGCGTGGCGAAAACTTTGGTGCATTGATCATCACTCACTACCAACGTCTATTGAACTACATCACACCAGATGTGGTGCATATCATGATGGAAGGCCGTGTCGTGAAAACTGGCGGTGCTGAACTTGCCAAACGTTTAGAAGCAGAAGGCTATGCAGGAATCAGCCAAGAATTAGGTATTGAATACAAAGAAGAAGCATAAGGAGGACAAGATAAATGAAGGAAATAACAACAGCAAATTATCTTGACGACATCAACGCTTTTTCAGCCCGTAACGAAGAACCTACTTGGATGACGGACTTACGTGTAGCGGCTTTAGAAAAAGCTGGAAACTTAGAATTACCAAAGATCGAGCGTGTGAAATTTCACCGTTGGCCTTTGTTTAATGTGAATACTGAAGAGTATGCACCTGAAACAATGAACATCCCAAGCTTTGACGCAATGAAAGACAATCCAGTAATCGTGCAACAAGGATCGATCACAGCGTTTGAACAACTTTCAGCTAAATTAGCAGATCAAGGGGTGATTTTCACTGACATGTTCACAGCATTGCAAGAACATGGCGATTTAGTCAAAGAATATTATATGAATAAAGCGGTTGAGATGGATGAAGATAAATTAACAGCGTTCCATACAGCCTTTATGAATAGTGGTGTGTTCTTATATGTACCGAAAAATGTTGTCATTGAAGAACCGATCGAAGCAATCTTTATACAAGATTCAGCGAGTGAAGAATCGTTCTTCAAGCATGTATTGATCGTAGCAGATGAGCATAGTGAGTTTAGCTATTTAGAACGATTCCAAACAATTGGCGATCAAAAAGTAAAAGTATCAGCTAATATCGTGGTTGAAGTGATTGCAAAAGCTGGTTCAAAAGTGAAATATTCTGCTGTGGATCAATTAGGCGAAAATGTTTCAACGTATATGAACCGTCGTGGACATATTATGCGTGATGCTTCTGTTGATTGGGCCTTAGGTGTAATGAATGATGGTGACGTAGTTGCTGATTTTGATTCTGATTTAGTGGGTGAAGGCTCTCATTCAGAAGTTAAAGTTGTGGCAATTAGTGCGGGCAAACAAACACAAGGAATCGATACTCGTGTAACCAATAAAGCGTCTCACTCTGTAGGTCACATTCTACAACATGGTGTTATCCGTGAGCGTGGGACATTAACTTTCAATGGAATTGGTCATATCTTAAAAGGGGCTAAAGGGGCAGATGCCCAACAAGAAAGTCGTGTCTTAATGCTTTCTGATAAAGCCCGTGGCGATGCGAACCCGATTTTATTGATCGATGAAAATGAAGTAACTGCAGGGCATGCAGCCAGTGTTGGTCGTGTTGATCCAGAAGAAATGTACTACTTAATGAGCCGTGGTTTACGTAAAGATGATGCGGAACGTTTGGTTATCCGTGGCTTCTTAGGTTCAGTGATCACAGCGATTCCTGTTAAGGATGTTCAAAAAGAATTTGTAGACGTAATCGAAGGGAAGTTGAATGCATGATAAACGCAGATAAGATTCGGCAGCAGTTTCCCATCTTGTTTCAAGAAGTAAATGACGAGCCGCTTGTTTATCTGGATAATGCAGCAACAACTCAAAAGCCTAAAGCAGTTTTAGATAAACTGACTTATTATTACGAACACGATAACGCCAATGTCCACCGTGGTGTGCATACGTTGGCAGAACGTGCGACGAAAGAGTACGAAGATGCCCGTGAAAAAGTTAGAGCCTTTATCAATGCGAAAGAAACAGCGGAAACGCTCTTTACCCGAGGCACAACGACTAGTTTAAACTGGGTTGCAAAAAGCTATGGTGATTTAGCAGTCGAAGCAGGGGATGAAATTGTGATTTCCTACATGGAACATCATTCCAATATCATTCCTTGGCAACAATTAGCTGAACGAAAAGGCGCAACCTTAAAATATATCGAAATCACAGCAGATGGCTTTTTAGATATGGAAAGTGCAAAAAAACAAATCACGGATAAAACCAAGATTGTTTCTATCGCGCATGTATCGAATGTTTTAGGTGTAATCAATCCAGTGTCAGAGTTGGCTAAGCTAGCTCATAGTCACGGTGCTGTCTTAGTTGTCGACGGTGCGCAAGCTGTCCCTCATATGCCAGTAGATGTTCAAGCAATCGATGCTGATTTTTATGCATTTAGCGGGCATAAAATGTGTGGTCCAACTGGAATTGGTGTATTATATGGAAAACGTGAATTACTAGATCAAATGGAACCAGTGGAATTCGGTGGGGAAATGATCGATTTCGTGAATTTGCATGACAGTACGTGGAAAGAACTGCCTTGGAAATTTGAGGCTGGAACCCCAAATATTGCTGGAGCAATCGCTCTAGGTGCGGCAATCGATTTTCTAACGGAGATTGGGTTAGAAGAAATTCATCAACATGAAGCGGAATTAGTGGCTTATGCGTTACCAAAACTATTGGCGATTGAAGGTCTGACGGTTTACGGACCGCAAGATCCAGCCCATCATACAGGCGTTTTGGCGTTTAATTTAGATGGCTTACACCCACATGACACTGCGACAGCGTTAGATATGGAAGGCGTGGCCGTTCGTGCAGGACATCATTGTGCCCAGCCATTACTGAAATATTTAGACGTTCCGGCGACAGCTCGTGCAAGTTTCTATCTTTATAATACCAAAGCAGATGCTGATCGATTGATCGAAGCAATTTTAGCGACAAAGGAGTTTTTCCAACATGGCTCTATCTAGATTAGATAATTTATACCGTCAAGTGATTTTGGATCATTCCAGCCATCCTCATCATCATGGAACATTAGCAGAATCAAGCAAGAAAATCGAAATGAATAACCCAACTTGTGGCGATGTGATCGAATTGCAAGTGGCTATTGAAGACAATGTCATTAAAGATATTGCTTTCAGCGGAAGTGGCTGTTCGATTAGTACAGCGAGTGCAAGTATGATGACAGATGCGGTGATTGGGAAGACATTAGCCGAAGCAGAAAAGTTGGCTGAAGATTTTTCTCAGCTGGTGCAAGGAAATGATGTACCAGAGGAAGAAAAATTAGGTGATGCAGCGATGCTTAGTGGTGTAGCAAAATTCCCCGCTCGGATCAAATGCGCAACATTGGCTTGGAAAGCATTAGAACAAGCAGTTGAAAATGACGGACAAGGAACCGCAGGACAATTACACTGCGAAGAATAATAAATAAGTTGAAGTCAGTAAGGAATCAAGAAAAGGACGTGAGATAATTTGAGTACTGTACCTGAGTTAGAAGAATATCAATTTGGTTTTCATGATGATGTGAAACCAATTTTCAGTACGGGAAATGGACTAACAGAGGAAGTTGTTAGAGAAATTTCACGTAAGAAAGAAGAACCAGAATGGATGTTGGAATTCCGTTTGAAATCATTGGAACAATTCAACAAAATGGCCATGCAAGAATGGGGACCAGATTTATCTGATATTGATTTTGAAAAAATCAAATATTTCCAAAGAGCCAGCGATAAACCTGCTCGTGACTGGGATGATGTACCAGATAAAATCAAAGAAACCTTTGAAAAAATCGGGATTCCAGAAGCAGAACGTGCTTACCTAGCTGGAGCTTCAGCGCAATATGAATCAGAAGTGGTTTACCACAATATGAAAGAAGAATTCCAAAAATTGGGAATCATCTTTACAGATACCGATTCAGCGTTGAAAGAATACCCAGATATATTCAAAAAATACTTCGCAAAATTAGTCCCACCAACAGATAACAAATTAGCCGCACTAAACTCAGCGGTTTGGTCTGGTGGAACGTTTATCTATGTACCTAAAGGTGTTCGTGTGGATGTGCCATTACAAACATACTTCCGAATCAATGCGGAAAACACAGGACAATTTGAACGTACACTGATTATTGTTGATGAGGGCGCAAGTGTTCATTACGTAGAAGGCTGTACAGCACCTACGTATACAAGCAATAGTTTACACGCAGCAATCGTTGAGATCTTTACTCATAAAGATGCGTATACACGTTATACAACCATCCAAAACTGGTCAGATAACGTTTATAACTTGGTAACAAAACGTGCCAAAGCTTACGAAGGCGCAACAGTTGAGTGGATCGATGGAAACTTAGGGGCCAAAACAACGATGAAATACCCAAGTGTTTATCTTGATGGAAAAGGGGCTCGTGGCACAATGCTTTCAATTGCATTTGCTGGGGAAGGCCAAATTCAAGATACAGGGGCGAAGATGATTCATAATGCGCCAAATACATCAAGCTCGATCGTTTCTAAATCAATTGCCAAAGACGGCGGTGAAGTGAATTACCGTGGTCAAGTAACGTTTGGAAAAGATAGTGCTGGCTCGATTTCACATATTGAGTGTGATACGATCATTATGGATGATAAATCGAAATCAGATACGATTCCGTTTAATGAGATTCATAACAGTCAAGTGGCGTTAGAGCATGAAGCGAAGGTTTCGAAGATTTCGGAAGAACAGCTTTATTACTTGATGAGTCGTGGGTTGACTGAAGTTGAGGCGACTGAGATGATCGTTATGGGATTTGTGGAGCCGTTTACGAAGGAATTGCCGATGGAGTATGCGGTTGAACTTAATAGATTGATTTCTTATGAGATGGAAGGGTCTGTTGGTTAACCCTTTAATATGTGCTAGGAATACTGTTAAATCAGTATTCCTAGCCTTTTTAATTTTAGGTGAATCATTAGATAGTTTGTTCAGCCAAGATTATGAAGTATTACGTATTATGAAGCAAAGTGGGTTCTTACTTAAATAATAATATTTTTAAAGCTATGTTGATAGAGGATTAAATTAGTCGCTATATCGTTACAGATAATAACAAAGCTGATCTACTTTGGAAGTTTATTAATTCTGAGTATCTAAGAGTTATTAACTCCAAGGACTTTCATGCAAATGAAGTTGAAGATATGGAAATGTTTTTAAAAGAGATACTAGATAAGAAGGATGAAACAGATTTAGGTAGAGTAGATTGTTTTAAGATTAAACAATTAACTGAATCTCTAGAACAATTAATTGAACGCTTAAGATAACGGATATAGTTAATAGTAATTAGTTTCTTTTACTAATCAAAATTATATATAGCAAGATTTGGTGGGTAAAATTAAAAGTTAGAATTGTTATTAACTTAACGATTCTAACTTTTTTCATACATAATTGCTAGTTATACCTATATATTTATACATTTATGAAAAAAATATGATACAATTATTTTGAGGTGAGAATATTGTTCAAAAATAGTGAATTATTATTCAATAATGTTGATACTGTAAATAAACTAAAAGATAAATTGAAAGAATATCATAAAGAAGAGATTGAAGGGAAAGAAGAACAACTTTTAAATATATTAATTAAAGCTATGGAAAAAAGAATTAGTGTTCGATATTTTTCAATTATGAAGCAATGGAATGACAAAAAAGACCCTAATAAGGAACAATGGGGATTTATTTTGATGAGTGTTAACTGTATTTTAATAGAACTTTATTTTCAAATCGTTAATGGTTTTGTTTATTCTGATGATTGTGGTAACTCAGTATGTGATGCTTATCGTAAAGCAATTCCAGACTTAATCAGTAATACGAGTGCTGAAGATGGAGAGCAATTTTATTATGATATCAGGTGTTCGCTAATTCATCAGGCTCAAACTAATCGAAGGGTAGCTATATCTTTTGAGATTTCTAAGGAGATTTTGCCGAATAACATAGAAGGAGAGCAATATTTTTTGTATAATCCTTCGCTAATATTCATTTCAATCGAGGAGAAATATAAAAATGTATTTAAAAAAGCCATGAATACAGAGGAACATACTTTAAGGAATAACATACTCAAGAAAATCGAATATATTCTTTATAAAAAAGTTTGATATTATGTGGTGAAATTTTTCGATAAATTAATCTATTGTCTGATTTGAAAAGAGAAGAGGAGAAGTAATGGAGAGTAATTTTAGTTTTTTTTCTAAAAAATGGGTATATTTAGCAAATTTGGGAGAGGCTGCACAAAGAAATGCTTTTCAAGATCCAAATGCTTCATTGATTAAAACGAGGCAATATAGTGAAGCCATGGTTGAAGCAATTTTTAGATTAGAGAATATGAATATTCCTAAAGGTTTTAATCAATGCGATAAAATTAATTATCTAAGTAATAAAGGTGTTTTATCGAAGTCAATTACAGAGATTTTCCATAGGGTTAGAATGATAGGGAATAAAGCAGCTCATAACGGAAATTATGGTACTACAGATGAAGCAAAAGAATCAGTCAAATTTATTTTTTATTTGGGTTGCTGGTTTATGGAAGTTTACGATATTCATACCTTTAAAGCGCCTGAATTCCAAACCTTAGTGGACGAGGATTCTATACGAGAAAGTAAAATTGCAACATTAGAAAACCATCTGCTAAAACAACAAAAAGAATTTGAGAAAACATTAGATTTACTAAAAGGAATCTCCCAAACTTCAGAGACAAAAAAGGAAAGAAGAGAGGCATCAAAGAAGTTTACTTCTCAATACCCATTAGACGAAAAAGATACAAGAGTATTAATTGATCAGCAATTGAGAGATGCAGGTTGGGAATGTGATACTAAAGAGCTGAATTTCAAAATAAATAAAACGATGCCTAAAAAAAATAGAAAAATGGCAATTGCAGAATGGAGATGCGGAGATAAGTGGGCAGACTATGCCTTGTTTAATGGAACTAAGTTAATTGGTATTGTTGAAGCAAAGAAATATGAGAAAGACATACCAGGAGATATTGGACAAGCAAAGGAATATGCTAAGAACGTTCAATCAATTGAAGGAACTGAGTTGTTTTATTCTGATAGAGATTATAAAGTTCCTTTTATCTATGCAACGAATGGGCGTCCTTATTTGAAACAAATTGAAGAAAAATCAGGTATTTACTTTTGGGATAGCCGTACACCTCAAAAAGCTGAAAGAGCATTGGAGGCATGGCATAGCCCAAAAGATTTAGAACAAAAACTAAAAAGTGATGAGCAAGCTGCAGATCAAGAACTTCAAAATGAGCCCTATCCAGAGTTTGCCGAAAGAAACTACCAAATTGAAGCAATTAAAGCTGTAGAAGCTGGTTTAAAAGATAATAAAGAAAGAATGTTGCTCGCAATGGCAACGGGAACAGGGAAGACTAGAACTGCTCTGGCTCTGATGTATCGATTAATTAAAACCGATAGAGTTCGTAGAGTTCTATTTTTGGTAGACAGAACTGCGTTAGGCACACAGGCAGCAGATGCATTAAAAGATACGAAAATTGAAAAATTAGCTTTTTCGGACATCTATGATGTCAAAGAAGTTACGGATGCTATGCCAGAAGATACAACTAGGATTCAAATCTCAACAGTTCAAGGAATGGTACATCGACTTTTTTATAGCGGAAATGAAAAATCAAAACCTTCGATAGGACAATATGATTTTATTATTGTGGATGAAGCGCATAGAGGATATACAGAAGACAGAGAAATGTCAGATGAGGCTTTATTATACATGAATCAGAATGATTACGTGAGTCAATATCGTAGAGTCATAGACTTCTTTGACGCTACTGTCTTAGGTTTAACAGCAACACCAGCTTTGCATACAACAGAAATTTTTGGGGAACCAATCTATACGTATTCTTATACCGATGCGGTGGTGGATGGTTATCTTGTAGACCATGAACCACCTTACAAATTTGAAACTGAGCTTTCTAAGAATGGTATTTCTTTTGTTAAAGATGAAGAAATTGATGTATGGAATAATGAAAGCCAGTCAATTGATAAAACAAAGCTTAAAGATAATCTGTCATTCGAAGTCGATAAGTTTAATAGGAAAGTGATGACAGAAGAATTTAATCGAGTAATTCTAGATCGATTAACCGAAGATATACATCCAAATGATGAAGAAAAGACCTTAATATTTGCGGCAAATGATCAGCATGCAGATAAAATTGTAAAACTATTAAAAGAAATTTATTCTGATAAAGGTGTTATTGTTGAAGAACATGCAATTGAAAAGATTACAGGTGCTATCTATGATTCGGGGCAAATGATTAAGCGATTTAAAAATGAAAAGTATCCAAGTATTGCAGTGACAGTGGACTTATTAACAACGGGAATTGATGTTCCTGAGATCTGTAATCTAGTTTTCTTAAGAAGAGTTCGTTCAAGAATTCTTTACGACCAAATGTTAGGAAGAGCAACAAGGTTGTGTAAGCGTATCGGAAAAGAATCATTTAAAATCTACGATGCTGTACATTTATATGATGGTTTACAGAAAATTTCTGATATGAAACCAGTCGTTAAGAATCCAAACCATTCAATTACTTACTTGTTAGATGAAAGTCTTCAATCAAAATCAGAGGAAGAGTTCAATTTTTATAAGAAAGAATTGATTGCAAAGCTACAACGAAAAAAGCAATCCTTAACTGAAAAGCAAGAGGAAGAGTTTATGGAGAGAAATAATGTAGATTCCATTGATAAATGGTTGCAAAATTTAAAAGAAATGAGTAAAGTAGAACTACAATCTCAAGTGAAACAAATTGAACGAATGGCTCAGTCAAAAAATGTTCGCTATTCTATGTACATCTCAAATCATAAAGATACGTTTATTGATGAAACACGCGGGTATGGAGAAGGGAATGAAAGACCCGGAGATTATTTAGATAGTTTTAATCGATTTATAAGAGAAAATATGAACTTGATTCCTGCATTACAAATTGTTGTAAAACGACCAAAAGAATTGACAATAGTCGACTTGAGAAGTATTCGATTGACGTTAAAAGAAAAGCACTTTGATGAAAAAGACTTACAGTCTGCTTGGAAAAAAGAAAAAAAAGAAACAATTGCTGCTGATATTATCAGTTTTATTCGTCAAGCTGCGTTAGGAAGTCCATTGGTACCTCATGAGCAACGAATTAAAAATGCAATGGAAAAAGTTTATCAAATGTCAGACTGGACGAATATACAGGAAAGTTGGTTAAATCGTATTGAAAAGCAACTTCTTCAAACAACAGTGCTTGCTCCAACTGCGAAAGAGTTTTTTGAGGAAAATCAACTTTTTGAAGATAGTGGTGGGTATAATCGAATGAAGCAGATTTTTAAAGATGATGTCGATACCATTGTAGAAGTTATAAATGATAATTTATATGCATAATAAGATTCGGACTCTTGAAAAAGGGTCCGAATCTATTGTGGAGGAAGAGGAGAAACAATGACAAATAACGAAATTGTTCAGAAATTATGGAAGTTAGCGGATGTCTTAAGAGATGATGGTGTTAGCTATCAAAACTATGTGACAGAATTAACATTTATTTTATTCTTAAAAATGATGAAGGAACAAGGAGATCGCTCTGAGAGCAAAATTCCAGAAGGATATCGTTGGGATGATTTAGTTTCTAAAGAAGGATTAGAGTTAAAAACGTTTTATCAAAAACTATTAACGGATTTATCAAATCCTAAAATCGCTAAAGACTCACGTTTGCAAATGATTTATCACAATGCTTCAACAACGATTGATGAACCAAAGAATTTAGAAAAAATTATCAAGGCAATTGATGATTTAGACTGGTATAATGCCAAAGAAGAAGGTCTTGGTGATTTATACGAAGGATTACTGGAAAAGAATGCAAGCGAAACGAAATCTGGTGCTGGTCAATACTTTACACCAAGAGTATTAATTGATGTCATGGTTGAATTGTTAGACCCTAAACTAGGTGAGCGCTTAAATGATCCAGCAGCTGGAACATTTGGATTTATGATAGCGGCAGACCATTACTTAAAAAATAAATTTGATCATTATTTTGATATTGCACCTGACTTAGCTGAATTTCAAAAAAAGGAAGCTTTTTCAGGAATGGAATTGGTACCTGGAACACATCGTTTAGCATTGATGAATGCTTTGCTACATGATATTGAAGGTCGTTTAGAGTTGGGGGATTCATTATCTACGAATGGGAAATGGATGAAAGACTTTGATGTGGTGTTAACCAATCCACCTTTTGGTACAAAAAAAGGTGGAGAGCGGGCAACTCGTGATGATTTGACATTTGAAACCTCTAATAAACAGTTAAATTTTTTACAAACAATTTATAATTCGTTAAAACCAAACGGTAAATCTCGTGCGGCGGTTGTTGTTCCAGATAATGTTTTATTTGCTGATGGTATCGGAGAACAAATTCGACGTGACTTGATGAATAAATGTAATGTTCACACTATTTTGCGTCTACCGACAGGTATTTTTTATGCTCAAGGAGTACAAACCAATGTATTGTTTTTTGAGAGAGGTACTTCTGAAAAAAATAATACAAAAGAAGTTTGGATTTATGATATGAGAAATAATATGCGCTCCCTTGGAAAACGCAATCCTTTGACGATACAAGATTTTGAAGAATTTATTGCATGTTATCACCAAGAAAATATTGAAGAACGAAAAGAAATATATACACCTGAAAATTCTAATGGACGTTGGCGAAAATATACGATAGAAGAAATCATGGCTCGTAATAATGCAACGTTAGATATTTCATGGTTGGAAGCAGAGAGTACTGCACCAGACTACACACTCGATGAAATGCTACAGTTAATGAAGGAAAAATCTCAAATTATTTCAACTACGGTTTCTGAGTTGGAAAGCTTGTTGGGAGAGATTGATCAATGATTGATACAAAAGTCTTGAAAGAAAAAATATTAGATTTAGCAATGCGAGGTAAATTGGTCGAGCAAGATCTAACTGATGAACCTGTAGAACAGTTATTGAAAAAAATGCAAGAAAAAAAAGAACAGCTTATTGAAGAAAAGAAACTAAAGAAAGAAAAAAAACTTCATAAAATCACTAATGAAGAAGCACCTTTTGAGATACCAAAAAATTGGAAATGGGTTAGAATGGGAGAAGTTGTTCAACTTATTTCTGGTCGTGATTTAAAAGCAACTGAATACAATACAGATGATAAGTTAGTACCTTACATTACGGGAGCAAGTAACTTTGAAAATGGTCGTCTTTCTATTAATAGATGGACAGAAAAGCCTAGTGTTTTATCAAAGAAAAATGACTTGTTAATCACTGTTAAAGGTACTATAGGAGAACAAGCTTTTTTAAATATTGAAAGAGCTCATATAGCTAGACAAGTAATGGCAATTAGAGATACTTTTAATTGTATAGAGTTACTATATTTAAAGAAGTATTTGGATTTAAGAATGAGAAGTTTAAAAATGACTGCCAAAAGCATGATACCTGGAATAACAAGAGATGATTTATTAAATCAAATTATTCCCTTTCCCCCTTTAAATGAACAAAAACGTATTGTAAAAAAAATAGAAGAACTATTTTCTAAAATTGATTTGTTAGAACAAAGTTTACAAGATTTTAATCAATTGACAGATTTAATGGATCAGAAGATTCTAGAAGTAGCAATGCAAGGAAAATTAGTGAAACAAAATTCAACTGACGAACCCGCTTGTGACCTGATTGGAGAAATTCAAGAAAAAAGAACAAAAGGAGAAAAGTTAGTATCTTCATTTATAGAAAAAGAGATACCATATCACATTCCCGAAAATTGGGAGTGGGTTTGTTTAAAAGATGTAATGAACTTGTTGAATGGAAGAGCTTATAAAAAGCATGAACTCCTTTCTAATTCTACTTTAACACCTGTTTTAAGAGTAGGAAATTTTTTTACAAATAAAAGTTGGTATTACTCTGACCTGGTTTTAAGCGATAATAAATATGCTGAATCAGGAGATTTATTATATGCTTGGTCAGCTTCCTTTGGACCAAAAATTTGGAATGGAGGTAAAGTAATTTATCATTATCATATTTGGAAGTTAGAATTATTTGAAGTCAAAATGAAGGAATATATTTATTATTTTTTGAAGGAGAATAAAAATGAAATAAAGAAAAATTCTAATGGTTCAACAATGATTCATATAACAAAAGAAAAAATGGAAAATCTACCTATACCGTTACCTCCTCTAAATGAACAAAAACGTATTGTAAAAAAAATAGAAGAGTTACAATTTTTAACAGAAAAACTAAGAAATAACTAATTTTTATTCGTAATACGGAGGTGTTGTTTTGGTTCTTTATAATGTAAACAAACAAGAAATGACAGAAATTCAAGAAGAAGTTTTTACCAACGAAAAAGAATTACAAACATTAATCGAAACTAATTTAGATATTTTATTTAACTTGAAATTTGTTTCTACAGAATTCTCTGTAGATAACTTTCGTCTTGATACCGTTGCGTATGATGAAGAAACAAAAAGTTTCGTGATCATCGAATATAAAAAAGGGAAACGTTTTAGCGTGATCGATCAAGGTTATGCATATTTAAATACATTGGTCGCTCATAAAGGTGAATTTGTACTAAGCTACAATGAACAATATCCTGATCAGATAAAACGTATCAATGATATTGAGTGGTCACAAACACGTATCATTTTTGTCGCGAATGACTATACTAGTTATCAGTTTGGCGCAATAAATAATCCAGATTTACCAATAGATTTAGTTAAGGTGCAGAATTACAAGAATGGGCTAATGAATGTAGAGATGTTAGCTAAAACTACAGTTAAGCAAAATATAACTGCCAATCACAAAAAAGAAGATATAAATAGAAAAGGCCTATCTAAGGAAATCAAAGTATACACAGAAGAGGAACATGTTGCTAAAGGCTCTGAAGAGATTCAAGAACTTTATGAAGAGCTAAAGGAGCTTATTTTAAGTTGGGATAGTGCAATTCAAATTAAACCAGTAAAACTATATAATTCTTTCAAGCTAAAACGAAATATTGTTGATATTCATATTCAAAAAAAAGCGTTAAAAATTTGGATTAATTTAAAATATGGTGAACTTCATGATCCAGAACATACAGCTAGAAATGTAAGTGAAACGGGACATTGGGGCAATGGTGATTATGAAATTCTTATGAAGGACAATCAAAATATTGAATATATAGCTAGTCTTATCAAACAATCTTGGCGCTACCATAAACATGAAAATAAACAAAAAAGCTGAAAATAATTTCGTTTTCAGCTTTTATCTAATTTATATTTTCCCTCTCTGAACCATCCTCGCTACAATCTCCTCACTCTCCTTCAAAACTACCTCAAAATCCCCAGAAAAAACCTGATACAACTGCTGACAAGAATAATACCGCATCCGCATATCCTTCTTATTCCTCGTAACCTTTCCATCAAAAAACTCATCCAAATAAACCAACGACTTCTGCCAAGATCGAAGCTTGATTAACTCACTCCGCACATCCAAAATATCCTGATAAGGTACCGCCTTCAAATTCTGTTCTTTACTCATCACTACACATCCATTCCTATTTTTTTGAAAAACCAACAGGAAAATAAAAAACGATCAGACCTATCTGTGCCTCATCGTGTGCAATAGTTCGCCAAAGAACACATGAAATCGTCAAAAAGATGGAAGAATCCAGCAAAGAGACTAGTAAAATCAATCAAAATTAAGTACAATAAAACATGCGAGTACTTCGGTACGCGCTATCGGCAACTCGGATAAGCAGTCGTTGCTGTTTATCCGGGGCCTTGCAACGTGATTCCAGTCAGGTTGTAAGGTGCCGTTTTTTATTTTTCTATTTTTAAACTTGTACATCGCTACGTTTCATTATCACCACCATCGATAAAAATCAGACCTAGAATAGAAATAAAAAAGGCATTGGCGCAATGTCCAATACCTGAATAAGTCAATAGTACCTTAAAGAAACCTAGCAATCCTTTCTAGTGGTAGATCAAAAAGAGACACAACAAAAAAGCTAGAGATTCGTTTACTATTGGCATACTTGTGCGGACAGTTCCTGCTGTTTTCAAGACCATTTCCGTTCGGTGCCAGCCAAACAAAAAGGTGCCAAGGATTAAATTGTCATAAAGTTGAGTGATGTTCTGAATCAGGACTTACTCAGCTTTTTTTATTTCCATTCTATACACTAAGTATAAAAAAATCGACAGCGAGAATCAAGGCGAACAGAGGAAAAAAGCGAACAAAAATTCGGAATTTATAATTATACTAAAACTATCATCCTGAAATTTGGGGCAAAGACGTCTATCTGCCAATTCTAGAAGGACAACAAACTAGATGATTAAGAAGGAATGATTTGAAAAAAACTTTAAAAAATTGGTTTTATAAAAGTAAGGGAGTTGAGTGAGTTTCTGTATCAAAAAACTGCTTAACTTTTTTAGTATTGGAAATGATGGAGAGAATGAAGACACACTGTGAATAAAATTTGTTTCAAATGGATAATAAATACAAAAAGTAAAAGATAATATGGTACAATTAGTTTTAAAAATAAAACGAAAAGTGGTTTTTTTGAAATGGAAAATACTAAATTAGTGACGGATATTATCGAATATTGGAGAATGGTTGAGTTTCTTGATCAGAATAAGTTTCCATACCCTTCTAAATTACAAGTAAAACAGATAAAAGATGTTTTATCAAAACGAAAAGTGCATTCAAATTCTTTAACTATTTTTGAAAATATCCCTTTAAATACAACTGTGAAAGAAACAATAAGCAAAAGAGAAGAAGTAATAAAGGTGTTTCCTTTTGAGGGGGCGGCAATTCATATTATGGTAGGGAAAGTTGCTCGAAACAGTATAATTGAAGCACTCTTCTCGCTAATAAAAGAAAAAGAAATCGTAGAGAAAAATCGTGAAAAAATTTGTATGTACGCCTTGAAAGTAACAAAAGAAGGAACATATATTAAAGGATCACTTAAAGTTTCTCCTTTACTTTGGGGAACGGCTATTTGTTTCCATTATCCAGACAATATCAAAAACAAGATGTCTCTTGCGGAATATGACCAAACCATGGATAATATCGAGAAGTATTTTATGAAAGAACACGATGAATTATTTGTTGATGATACATTATTAAAATCAATGTATGATTATATTTATGAGATATTTGTTAAACGTTGGGTGAAAAATATTCAAGCGACTTTTGAGGGCTCATTGATTTATACTAGATTCAAAACGAAAGATGAATTGGAACGATTAAACGATTCTCTTGAAGATTATAGCGATCTAATGACAGGTTTTTTTCAGAAAGACTTTGAGATGGTAATTGATCAATTAAAGCAGGAGATATTACCATCAAAAGACTTTATGAATTATGTGACAAGTTTAATGGCTCATTCTTTTGATAAAGAAAAATCTAGAAAAATAAACATTCGTACTGAAGATAATTTCTTGAAAGAATTATTAGATCCTGCAAATGCACCCATAGGTAAATGGCCATCAGATCATCAGCCAGCATTGATGCAGCAAGTGGCGATTAATGCTTATTTGACGAATAAAGATGATTATTTTTCAGTCAATGGTCCTCCGGGTACTGGAAAAACAACACTACTAAAAGAGATTGTTGCACATAATGTGGTAAAAGTAGCTTCTTTATTATCTGAATATGACCAAGCAGATGATGCATTTGTAAAAAGAACATTTAGTGATGGGACAAAAAAAGAAAATGGTTATGATAAGAAGTTTGGAAATTATTATGCATTTAAAAATGACGAAATTTCAAAATATGGTATGTTAGTTGCTTCATCGAATAATGCAGCTGTTGAAAACATAACCAAAGATTTACCAGAGTACGAAAGCTTACATGACTCACTAGCATCAGAACAGTGCAAAGAAATTAAACAATTATTCGATTTAACTAAAGAACAAAACACACTTGAATTTTCATTTTCAAGTTTTACGAAAGACAATAAACGAAAAACAGTTGATTTAGTGCAAAAAGATATCTATTTTTCAGCTTTAGCACATGACCTGAAGAATAACGAAGAAATGGAAAATGTAGATTTATTTTCTGAATGGGGGTTGATATCTGCTCCGCTTGGAAAGAGAAAAAATTTGAAAGATTATTACTACAAAGTTGTTGATCCCATCATAAAAAACATTGGAGCTCATTCATTTGATAATAAAAAAGAATTTGCCAATGCTAAATCTATATTTAAAAAGCAGTTAGAAAAAGTCATGAGAATTCAACAAAAGCTTTCTGAAACTAGTAAAATAATGAATGTCAGAGATTCAAAGCTATATACGGCAGACTTACAGCAAAATGAATTAAAAAAGCAGATCATTCATAAGGAAAAACAACTTAAAACTGAGCAAGAAAGAATACGTGTATTTGAAATAAAAATGAAAGAAATACAAGGTATATTACTAGAAAAAAACACTGAACGAAAGTCTTCAGAACTAAACGTGGAAGAAGTAAACAATCATTTAGAGAGTCTGAAAAGTGAGCTTAAAAATTGTAAAGAACGAATCACAGAATTAGAAGATAATCGGAAATTTATCGAAATCATTTTTAGGCAAATGGCTAACAACACAACGATTGACAGAAATTGAAGAAGAGAAAATGAAGCGAGATGAACTTATAAATCAGAAAAGTTTGATTTTAAAATCGAGAAATCCACTTGAAGAACAATTGAAAGTAATTATAAATGAAGAAGTAAAGATTGAAAAAGAATATAAAAAGGTCAATAAAAATGCTCAAATTATAAAAAATGAAACTGCTTATTTGGAAGAATCAATTAACGATGATAAGCAAAAAATCCTTCTTCTTGATAGAGTGAAAGAAGTGATCACAAATGATTATATCGAACAAGTACGTACTTTAAAGGCTGATGGAATTACGGTTATTGATGAGCAATTCTTTAGACAGCTACATTCTAATAATGAAAAAGAACAATTGTCGAATCCTTGGACGACAGAAGAATACAATCGTGAAAGAGAAAAACTATTTTATTTGGCACTACAAGTCAATAAATATTTTGTTTTATCGTCGAAATATGTTAGACATAATTTAATTAATTTAGGGTGCTTATGGAAGTTTAGAAAAAATAGTGAGCAAGAAATGTGTCACTTTTCTACTAAAGATAAACGAGCAGCATATGAGCATTTATTGAATACAGTCTTTCTGATTACACCTGTTATTTCCACAACATTTGCCTCAGTAGCTAGATTTTTAGATGGAATTGAAACACCGAAAAGTTTAGGACAATTAATTATTGATGAAGCTGGGCAAGCAACCCCACAAATGGCTGTTGGAGCATTATGGCGATTTAAGAAGTCAATTATTGTAGGAGACCCAAAACAAGTAGAACCAATTGTTACAGATGATGTTGATGCTTTAATGCGCTTGTTTGTTACAAAAGAATTATCCGATTATCAAGATAAAAAAATCTCTGTGCAAAGTTTTGCCGATAGTATCAATGTTATTGGTACGACATTGCTTAATAGCGAAAAAGAAGAAGAGTGGGTTGGAAGTCCGTTGATTGTTCATAGAAGATGTTTAGAGCCAATGTTTACGATTTCTAATGCATTATCATACAACAACACGATGATAAGCTGTACAAACAAACCAAAAGATATAGTGAGTCAGTCCTTTATTAAACTTGAATCAAAATGGGAAGATGTGTCTGGAAAAGAAATGGGAGATAAAGATCATCATGTTCTAGAACAAGCTAAAGTCGCATTATCTTATGTAGAAGAAGCATTTAGGCGAGTACCTGACTTGCCTAGTCTATATGTCATTTCACCATTTACGAGTGTGATCAATGGTTTTAAAAAGATAGCAGGACAATCTGAAGCATTAAAAAGAATTGCAGGCGATTATTTAGATTATTGGTTGGAAGAAAATTGTGGAACAGTTCATCGTTTTCAAGGGAAAGAAGCAAACGAAGTGATATTTTTACTTGGCTGTGATTCGACTGCTAAAGGAGCCGTTCGCTGGGTAAACGATAATATTGTAAACGTTGCTGTGACAAGGGCCAAGTATCGTCTATATGTGATTGGTGATCGAGCGCTTTGGCAAGACAATGAATCAATTAAGTTAATTCAAGGTGAGCTTTAGTTTATACTAAAATAACATGTTTATAGGAGAATATATGAATACAAGTGATTGGTTAGCATTAGTGAAACCCTTATTAGAAAATAAAGTGATTTGGTTAGTAGTAGGAATTATGCTCCTAAACTACATATACAAAATCATTACATTTTTTATTGAAAGAAATAAAAATTATGAATTAAAAGACATTGACCAAATGACTGGAGAAAAATTCGAACATTATTTTGCTAATGTGTTGAGGAAGTCAGATTATAAAAAAGTGAAAGTGACACAATATCAAGGAGACCAAGGGATTGATGTTTTAGCACAAAAAGAAAATCGGAAGATAGGCTATCAATGTAAAAGATATAAGAAAAATGTTGGGAATAAAGCTGTTCAAGAAGCGCATGCAGGAAAAAGCTTTTATGATTTAGAGGATGTTTATGTGGTTACAAATAGCTACTTCACAAAGTCTGCAAAAGAATTAGCTCATAAAACTGGAGTTTACTTAATTGATCGAGACGAACTTTATAAACTAATTAGAGATATAACGAATTAGTTACTCTAAATCATTCGAAATTTTCTAAAATATTCAAGAATTTATTATTATAAATAGCAGTGACACGATCTCTAATAGTGTGAGAAAGTGAATAAACAAAAAGTTGAGTAATGTTCTAAATGAGAACTTATTCAACTTTTTTATTTACATATTATAAATTCGACAGAAATAGTTTGATATTGGCAGTTAAAGAAAACGAAAATTCATTTTTTTAAGAAAGTTTGACAGACAAATACGCAACTTTTAATTTTAAAAACTTCATTAAAAGTCTATGTATGAAATAATCATTCCCAATAATTTTAAACATATCCGAACTTTATTAGATAACACTTATGTTAGTTCATACTTATCATTAAAAATAATCGTTTAAATTTATAAAGGAGTTTGATTTGGTGGAAGCAATTAGTAGTAATAGCACAGTTTCTGATGCACTTACGAGAGAAAATTTTTTCAGCATTGAACACATTAAATAGTGATATATTAGTCACAGCAGATGAGCAATCAATTGTTTCAGGAAATGATGTAGCTAAAAATGCAATCAAGGACATGTAACTAATGGTTCAAGCAATTAGTATAGCGATTGTAAAAGATTCAAATAACATAAAAAGTGTCGTGTAGAATTTTAGGAAGCAGATACGAAAGTTTGGAGAATGATGAGTGGTTTGATGTGATTATATGAAAGAAAAGCCTTCAGAATGGGATAATTTTTTATTGAAGGAACCACAATTAGATATTGAGTTATATGAGATCACTCAAGTACTAAAACTAAACGTTACCGAACGTTAAGTATTCGAAATACCCAATAAGAAGCCAAAAAAAGTATAAAATCAATACAATTTGACATTCCTCAAAAATAGCGTATGATAAAAACATACCGATTGAATGTTTTTTCAGAAGGAGAGATCACAATGGCTAAAAAATATACAGCTGAGGAAGCAAAATCATTAATTCTAGATGTTTCGACACAATTATTTATCGAAAAAGGCTACGAAAAAACATCTATTTCCGACATCGTCAAAGGTTTAGACGGTTTAACCAAAGGAGCCGTTTATCACCACTATGCATCTAAAGATGAGATCATAGATGCCGTCGTCAGACGATTTATTCCTAACGAATCTGCCTTAACAGCAATTATGGAAAAAGATAAATTAAATGGATTAGAGAAAATTCAGGCTCTGTTATTTGAAGGGATGTTCAATAGTGAGGCCAGTCAGTCTCGTATCCTTAGTTTTACCTTATTAGATAATCCTAAATTCTTTTCAATGTATATTCGAACGATGAATGAAATCATGGCACCATTAGTAGAAACCTGTTTGATCGAAGGAAATAAAGATGGATCTGTCACAGTCGCTCAACCGAAACAAATGGCTGAATTAGCGATCTTGATTTTAAGTACATGGTTTATTCAAGCGTTGTTTCCAAATACAGTAGAGACCTTTTTTGAAAAATTAATGGCTGCCAAAACAATGCTTGAGAATACTGGGATGCCAATTATCAGTGATACGTTTTTAGAGAAACTTGACCAACAAATTATGATAAAGGCGGCAGAACTAAATGACCAAACAACTGAAAACTAAATCACTAGGTGTCAGACTATTAAAAGGACTTGGCAAAGTAATCTTAGGTATAATCACCATCCTTATTGTGTCCTTAGTAATTACCTTTACGATTCACCAGATAAGTTTAAAAAGTGAAGCAAAACGAATTGAGTCTTATGGTGAGAAATTAAAAGTCTTTGATGGTGAGATAAACATTGTCGATGAAGGTAAAGGAAAGAAAACGATTTTACTTTTACCAGGGCAAGGAACAGCCAGTCCTTATTTAGATTTTAAACCGATGATCGAGGAGTTGAAGAAAGAGTATCGTGTGGTTACGATTGAGCCATTTGGCTATGGATTAAGTAGCCAAACGAATCGACGTCGTAGCGTTGAAAATATTGTAGAAGAAATCCATCAAGTAGCCAAAGAATTAAATATTTCTAAGTACACGTTGATGGGACACTCGATTGCAGGTCTTTATGCGGTGAATTATGCCCGAGTTTACCCAAATGAAATGGAAGGCTTTGTGGGAATTGATTCTAGCACACCAGAACAGCCTTGGCCGGGTGTTGATATGTCAGTCTTTGACTTCTTAAAAACGGCAGGTGTTTTTCGAGCGTTGATCAAAGTTAGCCCAGAAACGGGTTTAGGCGTGAGTCAAGATAACCCTGACTTTGAACAGATTAAGTTATTGACGATGAAGAACATGAGTAGTCCTGCGATGAAAGATGAGCTTCAAGAATTAAGGAATAGCTTCACTGATTCTCGTGGCTTAACGTATCCAAAAAATATGCCGGTTTTATTATTTGTTGCAGATAATGATAGGAATCAAAAAAATTGGCTTGAGATGCATCAAGATCAGGTGAGAGAGTTAGATAAAGGAGAATGGATTCAATTGCTAGGTGCCCATTATTTACACCACACACAAATGGAAACAATCGTAAAAGAAACAACCAATTTTTTGAAAAACGGACAGATTTGAGGAATGACTATGAAAAAAATAGTTAGGGTTTTAGGTATCTTAGTCGGAAGTTTATTGGTGGTTGTGCTTCTTGTTTTTGTCGGAATTTACGCAAATAATAAAATACAACTACAAAACAAAACTAAAAAAATTATTCCTTATGGTCAAGAAGTGGAAGTGGATAACAAATCTCTACGTGTTCAAGTGACTGGGAAAGGTGACGAAAAAATGGTGTTGTTACCAGGTTATCTAACAAGTTCTCCTGTACTTGCTTTTCAACCGCTAGTGAATGAGTTATCAAAAGAATATCAGGTCGTCATGGTGGAACCATTCGGCTATGGGTTAAGTGATGACACGGATAAAGTACGTTCAATTGAGAATGTAACGAGTGAGCTTCATCAGGCGTTGAAGCAGTTGAATATCAGCTCGTATCACTTAGTAGGACATTCTATTTCTGGTGTTTATTCACTTGCTTATATCAATGAGTATCCAAATGAAGTGAAAAGCTTTATTGGGATTGATAGTAGTTTGCCCGACCAAGGTGGAGTGGACGATAATTAAGGGTGGGTAGTTAAGTTATTAAGTCAATCAGGTATCTATTGTCTATTCGCTGACGTCGACCAGACATTTTTAAATCGAAAGAAGACACTGAACAGTTTAAATATATTTCCTTCAAAATTTACATGTAGTCCATCGAGACGTGCGATTTTTAGACACTCTTACAGCGTTATTTGTTTTGAATATCGGTTCAGAGCTAATTAGTTTTTTTAGAACTAGTTTTATTTCAAACATTTGGTGGATTTGTTGTACTTCCAGTTTTTGCTGGCATTAAGTTTGTAGATCATTTTTTTATAACTGAAATGTAGTAGAGTTTTGTCTTTTTATATGCCTCGATAAAGTTGAATATTGCTGTTTGAGCTGGATCAATTGTTGTGAAATTTTCATGATTGATTAGCTCTTTTTTATATTCATTTACTTTTTAAGACTTTAAAATTCAAAAAAGTAATAAGAAAGTATTTAGACAGATGTTTAGGAGTAAATGGATGGTTTTTAACTCTTTAAGTTCGTTAAAATGTAATCGAGTTAATGGCGCCGTTAACTAATTTGAAACAGGAGGAATTAATAATGGGAAATATTGAAACAATGATTAAATGGATGAAAGATAGAGAAGGAAAGGTTTCTTACAGTATGACCAGTCGTCTAGGACCGAATAGTTATGATTGTAGTTCAGCAGTTTACTTTTCGCTAAGAGCTGGTGGTTTTTTTACCTGATGGAAGTATGGGAAATACAGATACTTTGTTTGGTGATTTAGAACGAAATAATTGGAAACAAATTCCAAAGACAAATGGTGTTTTTGAAGTGCAAAGAGGAGATATTTTTATTTGGGGAACTCGGGGAGCATCTGGTGGGGAATACGGACATACTGGGATTTTTGTTGATAGTTCAGCAAATATTCTTCACTGTAACTTTGGATATAACGGTATTACAACAAATCCGCATAATAATATTTGGATTGCGAATGGTCAACCACCGATTACAGTATACAGATCAGCAACTGCCACACGCCCACCAAAACCAACACCTTCTAAAAAATTTAAGGTAGGGGAAATTGTGACCTTTACTAACATCGCAATGAATTGGGTAGGTGGTACAAAAATTGGTTTTTTCAGTATGGTTCGAAATTTCCGAGTAAATCGCTTAAATGATGATGGTACAATTTATATTCGCATGATGGATAATTCATGGGGGGGAAATGTTTATGAACGAGATATTCAACTTGCTTCAAACAACAGTATTGAACGAAATGATGTTGTAAAACTTCGCCCACAAGCAAGTCATTGGGTCAATGGAAATGCGATCAATATTGATAACAAAACGACACGTATATTCCATGTAAAAGCACGTAAAGGGAACCAATTGCTTTTATACGCTGATTCTGCAGGTGGATGGGAAGTTTGGACATATGATTGGGACTGTATTTTAGTAAGTAAATTTAAAGTAAGTAAAACGGGCTCGTATGGTAATCCAAATAATATTCAAGCAAATGAAAAAGTCACGTTTGGACAATTTGCAACGAAATGGAAAAATTACAAAGGAGTCAGTTCAAATGTGACGATCAAGTTGAATGAATACAATAGCGTATATAATGTTTTACAAAGAAATAGGGACAATACAATTCGCATCCAATCACAAGAAGATGCAACAATTCATGGCTGGATCAAAGTTTCAGAAGCAGAGAAAGCTCCAAATAATCAATTCAAACGAGGCGATTATGTAAAACTTAAAGCGTCTGCTACGCATTGGGTAAATGGTGATGCAATCGTTATTGAGAATAAAACAACTCGATCATTTTTAGTCAAAATTAGAAATGGGAATACATTGTTAGTTTATTCGGAAGCTGCAAATGGATGGCAAACCTGGGTTTATGACTGGGATGTTACGAAGTGAAAATAATAACATATATTTATAAGAAAATATTGAATAACTATTTAAAATAACTAAATTATTTTTTAGTGATCAATTTAACGAGGTTTCTGCAGCTTACTTGGCAAGACCTCGTTGAATTAAGATTTGAATTATGTGTTGTACATTTGAATAATCTGAATCAATGTGTTTATAAGTATATAATTAGAGTGTAAATTACTTTATATTGTTACGTTTCCTCAAAAAATAATATCTTTAGAATAATTAATAATAGGCATGTGACTGTTAATGCAGGCAGGACCTAAATAAAGCATTTTTCAACAGATGGAGTTTAATTCTGATGAGTGTTTATTTAGTTTCTGTGTATCTTTTGCTTAGAATTTGGCTAATTATGAAGGAGAAAAAGTGATGACCTATAAAGAAACTGCTATGTCGTTCTTAACACGGATCGGCGGAAAAGGAAATTATCTACTTAGGCGTCTCTATCAATCGATTGATTTTTTATTAGTAGCACATTACGTATCTAAAAAGAGTGAAAGAAAGGAATAGAAATGGGATCGTCAATAGCTATATCTTTTTTACATTAACTAAATAGGCTAGTTTCATAAATTGTACCAGTATATTCAACGATAGTGATGATGAGTTTACAAAAAAATAAAATACCAATAACCTCGAAATTCACTTGACAATTGTGCAGATATTCTCAATAATATAAGTGGTTGCGAGTAATGGAGATGTCTAATGAATACTACTAAACTATCTAAAAAGACTAATCAAATGTACTCTATTGGTGAAGTTGCTAAATTATGTAATGTTTCCCGCAAAACGTTACGTTTTTATGAGCAACTAGGCTTGTTGAAACCGGATCATGTCAGTCTGGATAATGGTTATCGGTACTATACGGAAGAAACAATGAACAGCATACCTGTAATCAAGTATTATAAACAAATGGGGTTTAAATTACAGGAAATGAAAGGGGTTCAACAGTCAGGGGATTATTTTTATCACGAAACGATGTTTTTGACGAAGCTAGAAGAACTAAAACTTGAAGAGCAACGAATTTTTGATAGTTTTACTGCTGTATCAGATTGGTTGGGTTTGATTAGAGAAGGAACGATTGCGAGCGAAAATAGCATGCGAAGTGTCAATGTTAAATACTTCGAGCAAGAAAACTATGTATTTTTAGAGCAAGAATTTAGTCAAAATTATATGGATGCCGTCATCAATATTCCTTGGGTAAACTATTTAGAAGAACAAAAATGTGCAATCACAGGACCAGTTATTTTACGGTTTGAAGATTGTGGAGAAGAGGACTTTCACTGTTCAAAAATGATGATCATGCAAAAGCCGATTCATGCGCAAAATATGAATATGCCAAAGAGAATGATTGGTGGACAGATGTTTTTATCTAGCTATCATTTCGGTGATTTGGCCAATATCGGTCAACAATATAAAAAAATGAAAGCGTGGGCAAAAGCAAATCATTACCGCTGTAAAAACGAAGTGTTTCAACGGTATGTCATTGATTATTGGTCGACTATGAATGTCGATAAGTTTGTTGTTGAACTATTGATACCAGCCGAAAAAATTAGATGTTAGGCTAGAGGAGGAGTAAGCGATCCATTTGGATTGTGACTCCTTTTTTTTGTAAGGAAATACAAAAGGTTCCCCTAAAGGGGAACCTTTTTAGGCGTTATTAAAAGATTCAATAGAGCTTTCAATAGTGGTTTTTCAATACCTAAAATCGTTATTTATTTTTTCAGTCTATTCGAAAGAGAGTACGTAATGGCATGATTGGAGAACAGCAAGTGTTTCTTCATGTGAAAAAATGATCATGTAGTGTACTACAAAAAAATGCTTACTAAAAGTACGAATTAGAATAAGAATAATTATCAGCTCTTATTAAAGAGCCGATTTAGCGCTGTTTTTCTCAATGATTCTCAATTAGAAAATCCAATTAAGAATCCCTTCTGTACTAGTACAGAGTGAACTGTGTTACATACCAAAAAAAAAATAAAAAATAGATTGACTACGCCCTTAGGGGTATCGAATATTATGAATTTGTCAAAAAGAAAGCGTTTTTTAAATCAAAAATGAGAGGAAGAACAATATGAAACATGATGCATTAGGAATGGTGGAAACAAAAGGAATGATCGGATCAATCGAAGCAGCAGATGCGATGGTAAAAGCAGCAAATGTTTCACTGATTGGAAAAGAATTTGTGGGTGGCGGCATTGTAACTGTAATGGTTAGAGGCGATGTAGGTGCTGTTAAAGCCGCAACGGATGCCGGGGCAGCAGCTGCAGAACGTGTTGGTGAATTATTATCAGTTCATGTAATCCCGCGTCCACATAGTGAAGTAGAAGGTATTCTACCAAATAGATAATTGAAAATAATGATTAAGGGGAAATAGACATGGAAAGTGGAAAAAATATTTCTTGTGTAAGTGCAGATGTTAAGATGGAGGACGCTAAAAAGGGATTTCGAGTGAAAGGAATCAGTAATGGGATTATTTCAGGGATTACGTATGGCATCTATTCAACACTTGTTGTTGTAGCGAGTGGTTATGACCCACTTATTAGTGCAGCAGGATTTCTAGCGGCACCGTTTGTCTGTTCTGGTTTAAATGATTTTTTTGCAGGGATATTTCTTTTATTTTATAACGCAAAACACGGCAGATTGAAAGAACTAACGAGAACACTTCAGACTAAGCCGGGTAAATTGTTAGTGATTGGTTTTCTTTTGGGAGGACCAATTGCTAATGGTGCCTATCTTGTTGGATTAGCAATGGCTGGAGCGTATGCGATTCCTATTTCAGCGACATGTAGTTTGTTTGGCGCTTTATTTTCTTGGATTTTTCTTAAGCAAAAACCAACGGCACGAATCGTATTAGGAATGGTCGTCGTCGTAGCTGGGGCTATCACTATTAATTTAGTGAAACCAGAAGGAGCACCCAATTTTACATTAGGAATTATCTGTGCACTTATTGCAGCGATTGCTTGGGGGTTAGAAGGTGTCTTTTCAAGTTTTGGAGGAGCGATGATCGATACGGATGTTGCTGTCAATTTACGTCAATTGATCTCAGGGCTCGTTGTTTTGATCATTGTTGTTCCAGCTGTTGGTGCATTTAATTTACTATTTGGCACTCTAGCAGCCGTAACACCTGTCTTGTGGTTAGTTTTGTCTGGATTAAGTGCTGCGGTTTCGTTTTTAACATGGTACAAAGCCAATGCGATGGTTGGTACAGCGATTGGCATGTCTTTGAATGTTACGTATGCATTTTGGGGTGTGCTGTTTAGTGTTATTTTCTTAGGACAGACATTAACACCAACAATGGTGATAGGTTCAGTTATTATTGTGATCGGTGCGATCTTAGTAACGATGAATCCATTGGACTTATTTAAAAAGGGGGAAGAGTAGGATGCTTTTGCCTAGTAGAACGGCTGTTTTAAATCAAATGTATGATCAAAAAGAGGTAGATGTTACCCAAATCATGGAGAAACTAAAAGCACAATATGGGCATGAAAAACAGTTTAATGAGAAATTGTATTTAGAACATATGATGGCTTTGGAGGCCAATGGGTTAGTCGAATTAACGAGCTATGATTTAGATAACAATGACAAATTGGTTATTTATTACAAAATTACAAACGATGGTATGACAACCGTTGATAAATATGTCGATAAAAAATATCGTTCAGTATAAGGAGGGAATGCATTGAGATATCGTGGCGAAGAGGCGTTAGGATTAGTTGAAACGATTGGACTTGTTCCAGCATTAAAAGCTGCTGATGAGATGTTAAAAGCTGCCAATGTCGAACTGATTTCTTATGAAAATATTGGCTCTACTTTAGTTACAATCATGATCAAAGGAGATATAGCGGCTGTTGAAGCCTCTGTTGCAGCAGGAGCTAAGGCGGCGGAGGAGATTGGCAATTTAACAGCATACAATGTGATGCCTCGACCAATTTCATATGTCGGTGATATTGTTTCAGTTCATGATATAGATAGCTAGTATAAGGAGGAAGAGAAGTGAAGACGTATGAAGCAATTGGTGCAATTGAAACATTTGGCTTAGTGTTTGTGCTAGAAGCTTGTGACGCAATGTGCAAGGCTGCAAATGTTGAGTTGGTTGGGTATGAAAATGTTGCCTCAGGATACATTTCTGTCATTGTGCAAGGAGATGTTTCGGCATGTCAGTCCGCTGTTGAAGCGGGGATTACAGCTGTCGAGAAATTAGGGGCGAAAGTCTACAGCTCAGTTGTGATTGCAAGCCCTCATGGGGATTTAAATAAAATGATCGATCGTTATCAATTAAGTAATCTTTTACCGATTGAGGAGGGAGATGCAGGATAGATGCACTACGTAGATGAAGATTTGCTATCCATCCAAGAAGCACGAATTTTAGCTGAAACAGCTCGTGATGCACAACAGCTAATAAAAGAATATGAGCAAAAAAATCTTGATAAAATCGTCAATCAACTTCTTAAAGAGATTGAACCTGACATTAGTCGATTTTTGGCAAGCGAAATAGAAGAAACCGGTATGGGGAATTACAACGATAAAGAACGATTGATCGTTGAATTTATGAGAGCGTTATCTAAAGAGTTGGATCAGCAGGTTTGTGTTGGAAATAGTGTAGAAGATTCAGCGGGGAATATTCTACAAGTCGGGGTCCCATTAGGGGTGATCCCAGTTCTATTACCAGCCGAAAGCGCGACCTTAAATACGCTCTACAGTTTAACGATTGGAATAAAATCAGGGAATGCAATGATACTTATGCCACATGCGAAGTCTCAAAAAACAACACAGCTCGTTTTTCAAAAGGTCAGAGAGATTTGTGAACAAAATGGGTTACCAAAAGGATGTTTGGCATGCCTCAGTTCTATTACAGAAAATGGAGTAAAGGAATTATTAACGAGTCCGCATAGTTCAATGATTTTAGCTATTGGTAATCAAAACTATATCAACGCAGCCAATTACCAACAGCCGGTCATTTATGGCGGATCGGGTGCTATACCTGTTTTTATCGAACGTTCAGCAAACCTAACACAAGCTGTCAAAGCAATCATAGAGAGTCGTTCCTATGATTGTGGATTATTACCTGCAGCAGAACAGTATTTAATTGCCGAAGGTGTCATCGCATCTGAAGTGAAAGAATTGTTACAGCAGTATGGTGCACATTTTTTATTAAAAGAAGAAGAAGCGCATTTGCTAGCATTGTTACAGCCAAAAAATAATCAAATAAATCCTTTGTGTATTGGCAAAGATGCCCTTTGGCTAGCCAAAGAAGCAAAAATAAATGTAGCACCCACAACAAAACTATTGGTTTCGGAGCAACAGTATATACACGACGAAGACCCTTTTGCTAATGAAATGAAGTGTCCAGTTTTAGCCTTTTATTTAGAACCGGATTGGATGCATGCTTGCGAAAAATCGATTCGGTTATTGAAGGAAAAAAATAATGGGCATACGTTAGCGATCCATTCTCATAATAAGTCAGTGCTGAAAGAATTTGCCTTAAAGAAACCTGTTGGTCGTATGATAGTGAATGCGGCGGCGACTAGGGCAAGTATGGGATTGGAATCAACTTTACCTGTATCAGTTATTCTGGGTGGTTTTACAACGGGTAAAGGGATCAGTGCAAAAAATATTACGGCTAAAGATTTAACATATATTCGAGAAATCAGCTACCCACTTGATGGAATTATTGAAGATAGAACAAATGAACCAGACGTAAACTTAGAGACAGAAGCGTTAGAAAAAATCTTAAAAAAAATAATGGAAAAATAAATTGTTGTAAAGTGAGGGAATAAAAATGGATATTAAAGAATTTTCGGCAAAATTAGCCGAAGCGACAAAAGAGTTAAGTTCAGAAGAACGTACTGCCTTAATGAAGATGTTTGCAACGGTCGCAGATGATACAACAAGTACTAGCTCAACCAGCGGCGGGTTTGCAGCAGATAATGATTCTACTATTCCAAATGGGATCACAACTCGTTTAGATGCTTTAAAGAAAAATTACCTAACACAAATTCCTACAATCACAACACATCGTGCGAGAGTGATCACTGAACTCGCAAAAGAAAATCCAGGAATGCCCAAAAATGTTTTAAGAGCAAAATCATTTAAACGTTGCTGTGAAACAGCACCACTTGTTATCCAAGATAATGAGTTGATCGTAGGCGCACCAAACGGCGCACCACGTGCCGGTGCCTTTTCACCTGATATTGCTTGGCGTTGGATGGAAGAAGAAATTGAAACAATTTCAAGTCGTCCGCAAGATCCGTTCTTTATTTCAGATGAAGACAAAAAAATTATGCGTGAAGAACTGTTTCCGTTTTGGAAAGGGAAATCAATTGATGAATATTGTGAGGACCAATTCCGTGAAGCAGGTGTTTGGGAATTATCAGGAGAGTCTTTTGTTTCCGACTGTTCTTATCACCAGTTAAATGGCGGTGGTGACTCCAATCCTGGATATGATGTCATTTTAATGAAAAAAGGCATGTTGGATATTCAAAAAGAAGCCAAAGAACATTTAGAAACACTAAACTACGAAAATCCCGATGACATTCAAAAGATCTATTTTTATAAATCATTGATTGATACGACAGAAGGGGTCATGATTTACGCACGTCGGATGTCTGAATACGCTGCTCAATTGGCTCAAAAAGAAACGAATCCAAAACGAAAAGCAGAATTGCAAAAAATTTCTGAAATCAATGCAAAAGTACCAGCACATAAACCTGAAACATTCTGGGAAGCGATTCAAGCGGTCTGGACGATTGAATCTTTACTAGTAGTGGAAGAAAACCAAACGGGTATGTCAATTGGACGGGTGGATCAATACATGTATCCATTTTTCAAAAATGATTTAGAAAAAGGAAAAATGAATGAATTTGAAGCGTTCGAATTAGCAGGTTGCATGCTGATTAAAATGTCTGAAATGATGTGGATCACAAGTGAAGGAGGTTCTAAATTCTTTGCTGGTTACCAACCGTTCGTAAATATGTGTGTTGGTGGTGTGACACGTGAAGGGCATGACGCAACCAATGAATTAACGTATCTATTAATGGATGCAGTTCGTCATGTAAAAGTTTATCAGCCATCATTAGCTTGTCGGATCCATAACCGCTCACCAAGAGAGTACTTGAAAAAAATTGTAGAGGTGGTACGTGCCGGGATTGGTTTCCCAGCTTGTCACTTTGACGATACTCATATCAAAATGATGTTGGCAAAAGGGGTATCGATCGAAGATGCACGTGATTATTGCTTAATGGGATGTGTTGAACCTCAAAAAGCAGGTCGTTTGTACCAATGGACTTCAACTGCTTACACGCAATGGCCGATTTGTATCGAACTAGTCTTGAATCGCGGCGTTCCTCTATGGTATGGCAAAGAAGTTTGTCCAGACCTGGGTGATATTGCTCAATTTAAAACATATGAGCAATTTGAAGAAGCCGTTAAAGAACAAATCAAATATATTACGAAATGGTCATCAGTTGCAACGGTCATTACACAACGAGTCCATCGTGATTTAGCACCGAAACCATTAATGTCATTGATGTATGAGGGCTGTATGGAAAGTGGTAAAGACGTTTCAAGTGGCGGAGCAATGTATAACTTTGGACCAGGAGTTGTTTGGTCAGGTTTAGCTACGTATGCAGACTCAATGGCAGCAATCAAAAAACTCGTTTTCGATGAAAAAAAATACACATTAGAAGAATTAAATCGCGCATTAAAAGCTGACTTTGTTGGCTATGAGCAAATTCGTACGGATTGTTTAAATGCACCAAAATATGGGAACGACGATGATTATGCCGATTTAATTGCGGCAGAGTTGATCCACTTTACCGAAGCAGAACACCGTCAATATAAAACGTTATATTCAGAGCTATGTCACGGGACATTATCGATTTCAAATAATACGCCACTTGGTCAAATGACAGGTGCTTCGGCAAATGGACGAAAAGCATGGATTCCATTGTCAGATGGTATTAGCCCATCGCAAGGAGCTGATTTTAAAGGCCCAACTGCTATCGTGAAATCTATTTCCAAAATGGCAAACGATACGATGAACATGGGAATGGTGCATAATTTCAAGATTATGAACGGATTATTGGATACACCAGAAGGCGAAGAAAGTTTGATTACGCTGTTAAAAACAGCCAGCATTTTAGGCAATGGTGAAATGCAGTTTAACTATTTAGACAATGAAACATTGTTAGAAGCGCAAAGACACCCTGAACAATACCGTGATTTAATCGTTAGAGTAGCAGGATATAGTGCCTTCTTTGTTGAATTATGTCAGGATGTTCAAGATGAAATCATCAGCCGAACAATGTTAACGAAGTTTTAAGAGCAGGAGATGAAAAATGATGACCCAAAACGCAACGACAATTGAACGACAAGCGATGATTTTTAATGTACAAAAATATAGTTTATATGATGGACCAGGTATTCGTACGATTGTGTTCTTCAAAGGCTGTCCATTGCGTTGCCAATGGTGTGCCAATCCAGAAGGGCTTGAACGCAAATTTCAAGTAATGTATAAAGAGAGCGTTTGTAGTGATTGTCGTGCGTGTGTAGAGGTTTGTCCGATGGGGATTCATTATATGGACGAGAATGATCATCATCAAGTACGTCGCGATATTGCCTGTAATGGCTGTCGCGCGTGCGCGGATGTTTGTCCAATGGCTGCTCTAAATATTACGGGTGAAATCAAAACCATTTCTGAATTGATGGAAGTCATTCATGAAGACGATGCATTTTATGAACAATCAGGCGGCGGTGTAACACTCAGTGGTGGCGAATGTACAGCACAACCAGAAGCGGCTTTAGCCTTACTAAAGGCATGTCGCGCTGATGGTATCAATACCGCTGTTGAGACATGCGGTCATTCCCGAATGGATCGCTTAATGCAAATGGCTGAATATATCAATTTGTTTTTATTTGATTTGAAACATATGGACCCTGTTCGACACAATGAGTTAACGGGGATCAGCAATGAAAAAATTTTAGAAAACCTACAAGAAGTGTTAAAAGCTGGCTACCAAGTTCAGATTCGGATGCCAATGCTAAAAATGATTAACGATAGCTATGAGGAAATTAAACAAATCATTGATTTTTTACTTCCATACAAAGAGTATCCCAATTTTTTAGGGATTGATTTATTACCCTATCATAAATTGGGTGTGAATAAATATGGACAATTGGGGATGGACTATCCAGTAGAGGGTGATCCTTCTCTTTCAGAGACTGACTTAGATCGTATTGAAGGCTGGATCAAAGAGTATGCATTTCCTGTTCGAGTTGTCCGTCATTAGAAAGGATGTCGTAGTATGGAAGAGAATGCGCCTAAACGAGTGATTGAAGAGTCAGTGCCTGGAAAACAAGTAACACTAGCACATGTTATTGCATCACCAATTCCAGAAATCTATGAATCATTAGGGATTGATGCGCAAGGGGCGATTGGCATTTTAACGATTTCACCAGTGGAAGCAGCAATTATTGCCGCTGATGTTGCTGGGAAAAGCGCTGGCGTTGAGGTTGGATTTTTGGATCGATTTACGGGATCTGTTTTGCTTAGTGGAGATGTTCAAAGTGTGGAAGTCGCTTTAAAAGCCGTTGTCACAATTTTGAAAGAAAAATTGAATTATGACATTGTTTCAGTGAGTAAAACATGAAAAAACGAATTCTCATTATTGGACCTAATCAAAAACATAATATTCTGATTGCTGAAGCCATTGAACAACCTAATCAGCCGATTCGCAAAGTCGCAAATATCTCTTTTACGGATGAAACGATTATTGTTCCAAGTGCTTATCTGGAAAGCCCGTGGATGCACAAACATATTATTTCGCTACAGCAAAAAGCAAGCAAAGCGCTCTTTTTAGTTCCAATTCCAAGTATAAAAAAGACGTATCCACCTAACTTTGCTTATGTGCTAAGAGTGCCTGTCATAGGTGTTGCACTCTATGAAACGAACGAAAACAAATTGGAGGAACGAGGAACTGCTGAAAAAATATTGGAAGAAATCGGGTGTACGAATCAGCAGTTTTTCCTCCATTTAAATCAAGAAGAAATAGAGACGTTTGTCGAAGAAATTAGCGGAAAGGAGGACTGAAAATGTTAAAACAGTTTAAAATGGGTACAAAAATCATTACAGGGATTGATGCATTGTCAACGATTCAAACACTATCCCTCAAAAGTGTTTTGATTATTTGTGATCCATTCATGTTAGAAAATGGTTTAGCCCCCAAAATAGAACAGTTGTTAAAAGATAAGAATATTGGCTGTACCATTTTTTCAGAAATTATACCTGATCCAACAATTGACGTTGTGACCAAAGGCTTATTAGCAGCTATTAATCTAAGTCCTGACGGGATCATTGCGTTAGGTGGTGGTTCAGCGATGGATGCGGCGAAAGTGATTCGTCATATGTATCGAACTGCTGAAAAGGATGCCTCAGTACAACTTATTTGTATCCCGACTACAAGTGGTACCGGTAGTGAAGTAACGTCTTTTGCAGTCATTTCTGATCCACAAAATCATAGTAAATACGCGCTAGTTGATGAGCAAATGGTGCCCGATCTAGCAATCCTAGATCCAGTATTGACGGTTAGTGTGCCTAAGGATGTTACGACAGACACAGGCTTTGATGTATTTACTCACTGTATGGAAGCATTAGCGTCAACAGATGCGACTGATTTTACAGATGCGGCTAGTGAAAAAGCCTTACAAATGATTTGGAAGGACTTAGTTCCTGTCGTCAATGATGGAGAAAACCTAGCTCTTCGAGAACAAGTTCACAATGCATCTTGTTTGGCTGGTATTGCGTTTAGTGAAGCATCACTGGGAATTTGTCATAGTTTAGCACATGCGCTAGGCGGCCAGTTTCATATCCCACATGGTCGAGCAAATGCTCTGTTACTGCCTCACGTCATTCGATACAACGCTGGTTTAGAATTAGAAAAGGAAATTCCTAGTTTAGTTACTTATCAAAGAATTGCGAAAAGCTTAGGATTTCAAGCCGGAACTGCTAAAGCTACCGTTCATGCCATGATCAACGGTGTGAATCGACAATTGAAACAATTAGAAATATCACCATTGATAACGGATCATGGCATTGATTCAGAGGAATTTTTAGCGGCAATCCCGGAAATGGCAGTAAAAGCAATGGACGATAAATGTACGATCACCAATCCAAGAAAACCAAGTCTCCAAGAGTTAGAACAATTATATAAGAGGTTGTTAAGAGGTGGTTACTAATGCACTTTGTGACGGAACATGAACTCAGAACAACATATCAAAAAGAGGCATTTACGCAATTTTGTTTAAAGGATCAAGTACGATTAACACCTGGAGCAAAGCAATTTCTTTTGGATAAAAAAATTCGAATTGTCTCAGAAGCTGAATGGAAAGAGAATACGGAGGCAGCCAAACAATCATTAACGTCATTAAATGGCTATAAAGAAGTACTATCCTCTGAACTCTTAGAAGCGGCTTTAATAGCGATGAAACAGCAATTGAGTGTCAGTCAAAAAATCATCGACTTAGAAAAAATACTGATGCTTTCTTTAGGGAAAGACAGTTCTGATAGCGAACCTATTTTAAAAGAAATAGAAGATTTTCGATTGGAAACGGTCCATATTTTTAGTGAGCAAGGATTGTTATTGATCAAATTAAAGAAAGTTTATGGTATTATCCATCTGATTCAAGTTGACTATCCCCAATATAGTCAGTTACTTATAAAAGCGAGTCAAACAATCATTGAACTAAAGAAACAATTAGTAGGAGAAACAGATGAAAAGACAATCAATGAAAGCGTGTAATCAATTTGTTACGGAGTTTGAAAAAGTCATAAAAAAGCCCAAAAGACATGATTCGAAAACCTATTATACTGGCATTGATTTAGGGACAGCCTGTGTGGTGTTAGCTGTTTTAGATGAAAACTATAAACCGGTAGCAGGTGCTTATCGATATGCGGATGTTGTGCGTGATGGTATGGTCGTGGATTACATTGGGGCAGTTGAACTGGTTAGAGAGCTTAAAGAAGAAGTAGAACGAAAATTAGAGACAGAATTAGTTTATGCCGCAGCCTCATTGCCCCCTGGTACAGATGAATTAGATGGTGGAGCAATCAAAAATGTGATACAAAGCGCAGGGTTTGAATTGACAAACTTGTTGGATGAACCAACAGCTGCAAATCAATTATTGAACATAACAGATGGCGCAGTTGTAGACATCGGTGGTGGAACAACCGGAATTTCAATTGTAGAAAATGGACAAGTGGTCAAAGTAGCGGATGAGGCGACAGGCGGTACACATTTATCTTTAGTGATTGCTGGGGCTTATAAGTTTCCATTCGAAGCGGCTGAAACATACAAGCGAAATGAAAAGAATCACGATGAGCTGTTACCTAGTTTAAAACCAGTCATTGAGAAAATTTCTTCTATTATCATCCAGCAAACACAAGGATACCATGTTGAAGGAATCTATTTAGTCGGTGGCACTGCTTGTCTCAAAAATATTGAAACAATCATTGAAAAAGTGACAGGAATTCCAACGTACAAACCTTCGAATCCAATGTTTGTGACGCCCTTAGGAATTGCCGTAAGCTGTACCAATCAAGTTTTAACATAGCTAGCTATACAAATCACTCCTTATGAAAATAGACAAATCGTCAGTGAAACAAAGAACGTTTCAATGGCAGTTTCCTGATTTTCTAAAGGTTTAAGCGATTTGTTTGAAACACAGCGAACGAAGTAAACTGATGTTAAAAAGTACAAGGTGAAGCAAAGCGGAACGTTGTTACCATATCTAGCTTCGCGGGCTAGTCTCTTGGAAAAAAGATAAAAATAGAGTGAGACAAAAAGCGTCTCAATCTCTTTTTCCTCTTTTTCTATCGAGACTGGACGAGCCCGCTACGCTTTTATACGAGGAGGAATCAAAATGGATTGTCGTATTATCAAGACACCTGGCGAAGGGACATTGGCCATTTTAAATCGTCGACGAGGATCAAAAGATAATTTAGGTATTCCGGATGCTGTAGGATTAGTTCAAGGTAAATTAATTGAGATGGTTTGTGCCGCAGATATTGCTGAAAAAGCCGTTGGAGTCACAGTAGAGGACATTCGAGGCAGTTGCCCACAAAATATGATTTTATTGGCTATTTTTGGGGATACCGCTTCCGTTATCGCAGCCATGGAAGAAATCAAGAAAAAAGAAAATGATCGCCTATGGTAACCGCAAAACTGATGGATACGATTTGGGCGACCCGAAAATCAGAAAAGTTAAATGGTCTCAAGCTGATGCTTGCAGAAGTTTCTGGAGGTTCTAGAGAGGGGGAACGCATGATTGTCTGTGATGTGATAGGTGCAGGTATAGGCGATCGAGTGATCATCGCGACAGGATCAGCAGCCAGACGTATGCTAGAAGATGATGCTATTCCTGTAGATGCTGCAGTAATTGGGATCATCGATGAAAGTTGTGAATCTGTCTAAAGAAAGTGTGACAAAATGAAGAAACTGATTTGTGCAAAAGATATAGAAATACTTCATAGTGAAGGAACTCAACTTGTTTTGACTGATAAACAAACGATTATCACCCCTTCTGCCAAAGATTTAGCAGAAGAATACCACATGACGTTTAAAGAAACTAAACCAGAAAATGATCATTCAATGTCTGATACTCAAGATATTACGAAAGATCAGTTCGTGTCCTTATTAAAAAAACTGCTGATTGAAGCTGGCATGAGTGAGTTCCAGGATCGTCCATTTGACTATCAAGAACACTCGAGTGGATTAAAAATTATTCGGGGCTCTACAATCAAACTTTCACCTCTAAATGATGACGTTGAAAATGTCAGGTATAGAGAAATTGTAACAGCAGGGGCAGGTCATTTTAACCTTGGACTTTTAGAAATTGAGACGGGTCATTTTAACGAAGAAGACACGTTTGAGTCAGTAAACTATGTGGTAGAAGGTGACCTTCATGTGACGATCGAAGGGGCCGTTTTGGCTGTAAATAAAGGGGATGTTATTTATGTTCCACAACACTCGGCTATTCAGTGGTCTACGACAGAAAAAGTAACGATTTTATCTGGAAAATTAAAAAGTGGGGTGTAGAAAATGAATCAAGCAATCGGCATGATTGAAACTAGAGGATTATTGGCTTTGATCGAAGCCACAGATGCCATGTTGAAATCTTCCGAAGTTTATTGATTAGGTAAAAAACAGGTTGGTGGGGGGCTAAATACAGTGCTGATCACAGGCGATGTCGCAGCAGTCGAAACAGCTATACAAGCGGCAATTGCAAGTGTTCAGTATTTAGGAGAAGGACTTTTAGCTGCTTCTCATGTCATTCCACGTCCAGACATCGATGCATTCTCTTTCGTGGAAGAAGTCACTAAAATAGAAGAGATAAAGGCACCTGAACCGGAAGAAGAGCGAATAGAAATAGTAGAAGTAAAGAAAATGGTTGAACAAGAGCCAAAAGAAAAAGTACTGAATGAATTGCAGCAAATGAAAGTAACTGAACTTAGAAAATTAGCAAAAGAGCAGCCTAATTTTAGCATCCCACAAAAAAATATCCATCGTGCAAACAAAGAAAAACTGATCAAAGCGCTAATGGATAGTTTAATAATTAACGAATAGAGGAATACAAATGGAAATGTTCGATAAAGATTTACGTTCTGTTCAAGAAGCCCGTGATTTGACACGTAAAGGGAAAGAAGCCGCAGATAAAATCGCTACTTTTTCAGAAGACCAAATTGACCAAATTTTACAAAATATGAAGACAGCCGCGAGTAAATATGCCCTTGGTTTAGCTGAACGAGCGGTCGAAGAAACAGGCTTTGGTAAGGTGATAGACAAAACTTACAAAAATCATGCGGCATCCCAGTTACTCTATGATGAAATCAAAAATGAGAAAACCATCGGGATCATATCAGAAAATCCTGAAAAAGGTACCTTTGATGTGGCTGAACCGGTTGGCTTAGTTTTGGGAATCATTCCTTCAACGAATCCCACTTCAACAGTTATTTTTAAAGCGATGATTGCATTAAAATCAAGAAATGCGATTGTTTTTTCACCACATCCGACAGCGGTTGGATGTACCAAAAAAGCGGCCGACTTATTAAATCGTGCTGCGGTAGCAGCAGGAGCGCCAGATGGAATCATTAGTTGCTTGTCTATTCCAACAATGGCTGGCACTAACGAATTACTACATGCTAAAGAAGTTAGCTTGATCATCGCAACAGGTGGTCCTGGAATGGTGAAAGCCGCTTATAGTTCAGGAAAACCAGCCTTAGGTGTAGGTGCTGGTAATTCACCAGCCTATATCGAACGAACAGCAGATGTAAAAAGTGCAGTAGCAAAAATTATAGCGTCTAAAACTTTCGATAATGGGACCATTTGTGCATCCGAGCAATCGATTATCTGCGAAGAAGTCAATAAAGACTCTGTCATTAAAGAGTTAAAAACACAAGGCGGCTACTTTATGTCAGAAGCAGAAACGGATAAAGTCTGCAAATTACTCTTCAAAAATGGGTATGCAATGAATGCAAAATTTGTGGGAAGAGCAGCAACCGTTATCGCTGAAGCTGCAGGAATTAGCGTTCCAGCAGAAACGAAAGTCCTGATTGGCGCGCAAGGTGGAGTTGGTCAAGGCTATCCTTTATCATTTGAGAAACTTACAACGGTTTTAGCGTTTTATGTTGTCAATAACTGGGAAGAAGCGTGTGACTTAAGTATTCAATTGTTGCAAAATGGGATTGGTCATACAATGAGTCTCCATACCAATGATCGGTCTATCGTACTAAAATTTGCCGCTAAACCTGCCTCACGAATTTTAGTGAACACTGGAGGCAGCCAAGGTGGAACAGGTATCAGTACAGGATTACCGATTTCGTTTACCTTAGGTTGCGGGACTTTTGGTGGTAGTTCAGTTTCAGAAAACGTTGGCCCAAAACATCTGTTAAACATCAAAAAAGTTGCATACGGATTAAAAGAGGTCACTACAATAGTGCAAGATGATCCAACCTTTACTTACGGAAAAACAGAAGCCACTGCAACGACATCATTGCCGACAGAGGACAAGACAATCAATGATACGGATGTAGAAAAATTAGCAAATGTTGTTCGTCAAGTCTTAGCGAGTATGAATTAACTGGAAAAGGAATGATGAAGTTGGATAATTATGAAGAGTTACTGGGAACATTGCTAGAGAAATTGGCTGAAACAAACCAAACTCAAACAGCAGCAACGTCGGAACCTCGAAGGATTCCAGTAGGTATCTCCAATCGCCATATCCACTTATCTCAAAAAGATGTGGAAAAATTATTTGGTTACGATTATCAGATAACAAAATTGAAGGATCTGTCTCAACCGGGACAATTTGCGTGTAAAGAAACAGTGATGATCTGCGGACCAAAAGGTGCAATAGAAAAAGTACGCATTCTAGGTCCTGTGAGGAAACAAACTCAAGTAGAAATTTTACAAAGTGATTCCTTTAAATTAGGAGTAAAAGCTCCTTTACGTTTATCTGGCGATTTAACTGGGGCGGGGAGCATCACATTAATTGGTCCTAAAGGATCTGCCGAAATTATTGAAGGTGTGATTGTCGCAAAACGTCATATTCACATGTTGCCAAATGAGGCAATTCAATTCGGTGTGCATGACGGTGAGTCTGTAACGATTGAATTACCAGGTGAACGAGGTGGCAGTTTAGCGAATGTTATCATTCGAGCGGTCGAAAATTCCGGCTTAGAATGCCACATTGATACAGAAGAAGCAAATGCACTGGGGTTAACGCCCAATACTGAAATTGTGATCAAAAAAAATAATAGATAGAATCTTAGGAGGAAATTATAATGAAATCAGATGCACTAGGAATGGTCGAAACGAAAGGGTTAATCGGTTCAATTGAGGCAGCAGACGCAATGGTTAAGGCGGCTAACGTATCGCTTGTAGGAAAAGAATTAGTTGGAGGTGGCATCGTGACTGTTATGGTACGCGGAGATGTTGGCGCTGTAAAAGCAGCTACAGATGCAGGCGCAGCAGCAGCGCAACGTGTAGGTGAATTATTATCTGTTCACGTGATTCCACGTCCGCATTCAGAAGTTGAAACTATTTTACCGATTACACAAGCATAATAACTAAAATCTGAAAAGGCGAAGCACTGCTAAAGCTTATGTGTTTCGCTTTTTTATTCAAAAAAATGGAGGTAACAAATGAAAAAAACGATTATTATTGGTTCAAACCATGCCGGGATCGCGGCAGCTAACGCTTTACTAGATCATTATCCAGACCAAGATGTGACAATGATTGATAAAAATTCGAATCTTAGTTATTTAGGGTGTGGAACGGCACTTTGGGTAGGTAGACAAATTGACTCATCGGATCAGCTATTTTATGCGACTAAGGAAGAATTTGAAGCGAAAGGTGCGACCATTTATTTAGAAACAGCAGTTGAAAAAATTGATTTTTACGCTAAAAAGGTCTTTTGTAAAGCCAGTGATGGAACAACCTTTTGCAAGGAATATGATAAGTTGATATTAGCGACAGGTTCTGTTCCGATAGCCCCAAAAATACCAGGCAATACCTTACAAAATATTCATTTTTTAAAAAAGTTTCAAGATGGACAAGCAGTCGATGACTTAGTGGGATTGACTTCGGTCAGAAAAGTCGCCGTTATCGGCGCTGGCTATATTGGGGTTGAAATCGCTGAAGCCATCAAGCGCCGTGGGAAGCAGGTATTGCTTTTTGATGGTGCACCACGCTCGTTGTCGAACTATTATGACCCAGAGTTTACAGATGAAATGGATCGTAATTTATCTGGGAACGGTATTGAACTACATTTTGGTGAAATCGCTACTGCCTATAAAGGCTCAAAACAAGTAGAAGCCATCGTAACGAATAAAGGGGAGTATCCGGTTGATCTCGTTATCAATGCTATTGGTTTTTTACCTAATAATGAGTTAGGCAAGGAACAGTTGGAATTATTTGAAAATGGTGCCTATCTTGTTGATGAAAATCAGCAAACTAGTGATCCTTCAGTTTATGCAGTAGGAGATTGTGCTACTCTATACTCCAATGCGTTAAGAAAAACGACCTATATTGCGTTGGCAACGAACGCCGTACGTTCTGGAATCGTCGCAGGTCACAATGTTGGTGGCACAAGTCTTGCATCAATTGGTGTTCAAGGGTCAAATGGTATTTCTATTTTTGGTTTAAATATGGTTTCCACAGGTCTATCCTTAGAAGCAGCAAAAAAACATCAACTAGACGTTTTATTCACTGACTATACAGATTTGCAAAAACCAGCATTTATGACCTCAAACGACTCAGTTTCGATTCGTATTGTGTATGAAAAAGGATCACGACGAATTATCGGTGCGCAAATGTCATCAAGAGCAGATATTTCAATGGCGATCCATCTATTCTCACTTGCTATACAAAAGCAAATGACTATTGATGAATTAAAGTTACTTGATTTATTCTTTTTACCACATTTTAATCAACCTTATAACTATATTACGATGGCTGCGTTGAATGCGGAATAAGACTAGTATTTAGTCTAGTAAAGAAGGGAAATGTCAACGATAATTGCTTTTTGATCAATAGGGGTAATTAAAAAGAGATGGAGACGGAAGCAAAGCGTAGTCGTTGCTTCTATTCTCTCCGTTTATCTGGATTCCTTAGAGGTGGGGTGTGACTCGTAGAGTCATATCCCACCTTTTTTATCATTTCACCCAAATAAATCATATGAAATTGAGAACAATTTCTTAATATTTTGAAATAAAACCGTATTCATTTATATTTTTAAACCAATACTATTGACATTAAAACCTATTTGCGTTAATATCAAACAGCATTAGTTACTAACACTGTTAGCTATTAATGGAGGAAGTAATTATTTTGAAAAAAGGAGGAGTCATATGTCATTCGCAGAAGAAGCCGAACAAGAGCTTATGCGTTTAATGGTTCAAAATCGACATAGTGCATTTAGCAGACTAGAAAAAAGTAACCAAGGTGAAAGTATCGTGATCAAATTTTTGGCACGTTACGGTGAACCAACTAGTCCAAAACATCTAGCTGAATCACTGAACCTATCAAGCGCTCGTATCGCGGTCGTTCTTGGCAGTTTAGAAAAAAAAGGTCAAATCGAACGTAAGATGGATCCTGATGATCGCCGTCGTATCAATGTTACATTAACGGAGTGCGGTAAAAAAGCAGCCAAGTTACAAAAGAAAGAGATGCGTGATAAGATCGTTCAGATTTTTAAACTAATGGGAGAACAAGATACGAATCAGTTCATCGAGCTAACGGCGAAATTCGTAGACTACTCCCAACAAATTTCCCAGAAAGAGGAAGGTGACCAATAGTGAAGATTTTCAAACATCTCGGCAAATACTGGTATGCGGTCATCGCAGTTCTTGTGCTTTTAGTTGTACAGGCAAATAGTGATTTAAGCTTACCAAAATTAACATCGGGTATCGTCGATGTCGGTATTCAACAAGGAGGGCTTGAATATTCCACACCTGAAAAAATCAGGAAAACATCCCTTCAAGGAATTGAAATGTTCATGACGGATGACGAGAAAAAAATAATAGAAGATAACTATAAGCTAACAACTGAGAAAATCGATGGCAAAGAGGTTGAAGTCTATAAATTAAACCTTCAAGATGGCATGACTGAAGCTAAATTAGCAGACATCTTTAATTTACCAATGATGATGTTAGCGTCATCTCAATCAAAAGACTCATCAAATGCAAGTGAGGCAAAAGCAATCATTGAAGACTATAAAAAAGTTGGAGAAGATGCTGCTAAAGCAAAACAACTTGGTGAAGAAGCGACCGCTTTAGGCGAACAAGCTAAATCAGCGGGTGCCGAGGCAGCTGCTGCTACAGATGTTGCGACTGCAACTGAAAAAGGTGCTGAAGCACAAGAATTAGCAGCCAAAGCACAAGCAAAAGGTGCTGAAGCAAAAGCCTTAGCTGATTCAATCAAAACGACAACGGATGCGATGCCAGCCAAAGTCGAGTCAGCTCGTAACGAAACGAAGAAGAGCTTAGGTGACCTAGGCGAAGACTCAATGAAAACTGTGGGGATCCAATTGACCCTTAGTGAATATAAAGCATTAGACATGAATACGAAACAGATCCAAACAGATTACATGGTCAAAACAGGAACGAAAATGGTTCTTCTAACCTTGGTTTCAGCGGTTGCTGCGATTATTGTTGGGTTGATTGCCTCACTCGTGGCCGCATCTGTTGGGCGAAATTTGCGTGTTGGTCAATATGAACGAACATTGCAATTTTCGAACACTGAAATGGAGAAATTCTCTCCAGCTTCATTGATTACACGGAATACGAATGATATCCAACAAATGCAAATGGGAATCGTGATGATCATGCGAATTGTTTTATACGCACCGATCTTAGGGATAGGCGGTATCTATAATGTCTACCAAACAGGAACAGGTATGGGATGGATCGTAGGTGTCGCTGTTGCGGCTGTTCTAGTGTTAGTCTTAAGCCTATTATTAACAACCATGCCTAAGTTTAAAGCGTTACAAAATTTAGTCGACAGAGTGAACTTAGTATCACGTGAAATCATTACAGGACTGCCTGTTATCCGAGCTTTTTCTCGTGAGAAATTTGAAGAAAAACGTTTTGATGTTGCGAATACGAATTTAATGAAGACACAATTATTTGTAAACCGCGCAATGTCGATCATGATGCCTGTAATGATGCTTTTGATGAATGGTATTTCTGTGCTGATCGTATGGGTCGGCGGACATAACATGAATAACGGTCAACTTCAAGTTGGGGATATGATGGCGTTCATCACGTATACGATGCAAATCGTTATGGCCTTTATGATGTTGTCAATGGTTTCAATTATTCTACCTCGTGCCAACGTAGCTGCTGGTCGTGTGGAAGAAGTACTTGAAACAGAACCAACAATCAAAGATCCAGAACATCCTAAAGATGATCATGACTTTAAAGGCGAAGTGAAATTCGAAGGTGTAGAATTCCGTTACGGAGATGCCGATGAAGATGTGTTGCACCACATTAACTTTACAGCCAAACCAGGGCAAACAACGGCAATTATCGGTTCAACTGGTTCAGGTAAATCAACAATTGTGAATCTGATTCCGCGTTTGTTTGATGTAACAGGTGGTCGAATCACGATTGATGGAATAGACATTCGTGAATTGAGCTTACACAAATTACATGAAATTATTGGATTTGTGCCGCAAAAAGGAATCTTGTTCTCAGGTGATATTGCATCAAATATCAAGTTTGGCGATGCAAATATCTCAGATGAACAAATGAGAAAAGCTGCTGAAATAGCTCAAGCAGAAGAATTTATCGATTCAAATGAAAAAGGCTATAGCCGAGAAATTTCTCAAGGCGGAAATAATGTTTCTGGTGGACAAAAACAACGTCTATCCATTGCACGTGCCTTAGCGAAAAATCCTAAAATCTTGATTTTCGATGATTCATTCTCAGCACTAGATAATAAAACGGATGTAGCGTTACGAAAAGCGCTATCTGAAAATATAAAAGGGGCAACTCAAATCATTGTTGCACAAAAAATTTCTACGATTCTTCATGCAGATAATATTATCGTATTGAACGAAGGTCGTGTTGTAGGTCATGGAACACACGATGAACTAATGAAATCATCCACTGTCTATCAAGAAATTGCCCAATCACAATTGAGCAATGCTGAATTAGGCATAGAAGAAGCAGAGTAGGGAGGAGCGAATAATAATGGCAGAACAAACACAAAATCGCCCTCGTGGCGGACGCGGACCTGGACAAGGCGCTCCAGTGGAAAAAGCCAAAGATTTTAAAGGAACACTAAAAAAATTAATCTCCTATATTGGTGCTTATAAAATACCCGTTTTCTTTGTAATGATCTTTGCAATTGCTTCAACTGTATTTAACATTTGGGGTCCCAAAATCTTATCACAAGCAATCACAGAATTATTTAATGGCTTGATTAAAAAATATCAAGGAACCGGTGGTATTGATTTCAATAAAATTGGTGGAATCTTACTCTTTATGTTAGGACTTTACTTAGTGGCATCTGTTTTCGGGATTGTTCAAGGCTGGATCATGTCAACGATTTCGCAAAAGATAACGTATCGGATGCGTAAAGAAATTTCAGAAAAAATCAATCGCATGCCAATGAATTATTTTGAAAGTCGTACAACGGGTGAAGTATTATCTCGGATCACCAATGACGTAGATACTTTAGGACAGTCATTAAACCAATCCATCACTCAGTTAATCACATCAGTCTTTACCATCATTGGGGTTATTGTCATGATGCTATCGATTTCCGTTCAAATGACCGGTATTGCTATTTTGATCGTACCGATTTCAATGATCTTGATTTTAATTGTTGTGAAAAATTCGCAAAAATACTTCAAAACACAACAAGAATATCTTGGGGTTATCAATGGTAAAGTCGAAGAAACAATCGGTGGATACAACATCGTACGTCTATTCAATGATGAAGAAAACTCTCTTGAAGAATTCAAAACGCAAAATGACGTTTTATTCAAATCAGCTTGGAAGTCACAATTTCTTTCTGGTTTAATGCAACCTATTATGAATTTTGTAGGAAACCTAGGCTATGTTGCTGTAGCGATTTTTGGTGGGATTTTAGCCTATAACGGTACAATCACAGTTGGAGATATCCAAGCCTTTATCCAATACGTGCGTAACTTGACACAACCTATTGCTCAATTGGCGCAAGTTTCAAACTTACTTCAATCAATGGCAGCATCAGCTGAACGTGTCTTTGAATTCTTAGAAGAAGATGAAGAAGCACAAACAGTACCAAACCCAGTTAAACTTGACAAAGCCAAAGGAATGGTCGACTTTGAACATGTTCGTTTTGGCTACACTCCAGACAAAATCATCATCAATGATTTCAGTTCACACGTTGATCCTGGTCAAACAGTGGCAATCGTTGGGCCGACTGGTGCAGGTAAAACAACAATGGTCAAACTATTGATGCGATTTTACGATGTAACATCTGGTGCGATCAAAATCGATGGATACAATATCAAAGACTTTAACCGTGCAGATTTACGCAAAAATATCGGAATGGTTTTACAAGATACATGGCTATTTAAAGGAACTATCATGGAAAATCTACGTTATGGTCGGTTAGATGCAACAGATGAAGAAGTTTATGAAGCGGCAAAAGCTGCCCATGTTCATCATTTTATCCAAACCTTACCAGGTGGTTACAATATGGAATTAAATGAAGAATCTTCTAATATTTCTCAAGGTCAAAAACAATTATTAACCATTGCTCGCGCTATTTTAGCGGACAAACCGATTTTGATTCTTGACGAAGCAACATCTTCTGTTGATACAAGGACAGAAGGCTTGATTCAAGGCGCCATGAATAACTTGATGGCTGGCCGCACATCGTTCGTTATCGCTCACCGTTTGTCAACAATTAAAGATGCAGATAAAATCCTTTATATGCAAGACGGAGATATCAAAGAACAAGGAACACATGAAGAGTTGCTTGCTGCTGGTGGCTACTATGCATCGCTTTATAATTCTCAATTTGAAGAGCTAGATCAATAAACAATAGTTGAAAGAAGAGGGAGTTGTTTCTGCTCCTACCGGTTTTTCGGATTCTTTGAGACTGAGATATGACTCATAGAGTGATGTCTCAGTCTTTTCTTTTTCTAAAAAAAACTTCCTTAATATTGATTAAGAAAAAATAAAGTCCCTTAAAATAACTTGAAAAAAAACTTTGTCAACGGTATTCTTAAAAAAATAAATAGATAAATAACCTTGTTAGGTGAGGCTCCTATACAAACATAGGCTATTGCGCAGAAACGTCGAAAGACGCCAATGTGTAAAACAGGAATGGTCGAATTAAGGCTTTTCATAAAATAGCTAAGAATGTTTCTTTACGTTGTATAGTGCTAAAACTCAGACGATGAGATTGATTGAAAGTCAAACGTCTTAGGAAAAAAATGTTTGGCTTTTTTCTTTTGGCGAATAATGAATGTATTGACTGATCGTGCAATGTCATTGGGCCTACTTGTGTTTTTTTAGGAATACTGACAATGTGTGAGCGATGTTATTTAATTTATGAAATGAAGGGATTTTAAACATGAATACGTATAAAGAAAAAAAGTTTACCCCCGCAATTTTAAGTACCATATTATTTGTGGTGCTGACCTTTTTAGTTGTTCAGAATGTCTCGTGGTTTCATCAGATTGATTCAGCGATTTATCAATTTAATTGGAAACCAAACGAGATGATTACGAGCAGTGTGAATCTGTTTGCTAAGACGGCAACCATTGTACCAATTTTTAGTGTAAGCTTAATTAGTTCATTTTTACTTTGGCGGAAAAAACAACCATTATTGGCATTTTGGCTGAGTAGTAACGTTTTGGTTGTTAGTGCTTTGGGGTTTATCTTAAAGCATATTGTTGCAAGGGCAAGACCTGATGTGTCGCAGTTAGCTGAGCGTTCGTCATACAGTTTTCCAAGTGGTCATTCACTTTTAGCTATGTGCTTGGTATGCTCAATTTTGTTAGTGACACAAAAAAGAAAAGACAAACTTTTAAAAACGATGTTGATCCTCTATGTTGTTTTGATTGGAATAAGTCGAATTTATTTGAGAGTCCATTATCCGAGTGATGTTATTGGTGGATTTCTTTTAAGTTTTTCATGGGTAAATCTTTCGTACGTTTGCCTTCAAAGAATGTTCCTTAACAGGACATTTTCAACGTCAGATGATAAAAAACGTTTTGTGCAAAAAACGATTTTAGGCGCTTTAACACTTGTGTTATTGGCTGTTGCAGGTGCATCTGCATATGGCGCGACTGTGTTTAAGAATGTGCAAAAAACAGCAGATAAAATATATCAACCACTGAATCGAAACACCAAGCCAGTAGAACTGAACAATAGTGAACCCGTAAGTTTTTTACTTCTAGGCATTGCAAATGACTCAAAGCGTCAAACAGATTTTCGAGCAAATACGATCATGGTCGTGACAGTTAATGATCAATTAAAGAAAACAACGATTACAAGCATACCTAGAGATGCCTACGTAGAAATTATTGGAAAAGAAGGGGCATACGATAAAATCAATCATGCGCATTCTTTTGGTGGTGAGGAAATGATGATTGATACGATCGAGCATTATTTAGACATCCCAATCAATCATTATTTTGTGATCAATATGGATGGATTAGCTGCATTAAGTGATGCTGTCGGAGGCGTCACTGTTAATAATGATTTTGCCTTTGACGCCGAAGGAATCCATTATCCTAAAGGGGAACAGCATCTAGGTGGTTGGGAAACCTTACAGTACGCAAGGATGCGTTATGAAGATCCGCTAGGGGATTACGGTAGACAAAAAAGACAGCGAGAAGTGACGATTCAGTTGACTAAAGAATTACTGTCGATGAAAAGTGTATTTCGTTATCAAGAGTTGTTAGATGTTATTGGTGAAAATGGCCAGACAGATATGACATTAGATCAAATGATGCTGTTGATGAAAAATTATCAAAAGGCACTAGAGAACATTGAAAGCTATCAAATGCAAGGCGAAGACTTTACTGGTGATGGTTATACGGGTGAGGAAGGTATTTCTTATCAAATTATTCCTGAAACAGAAAAAGAAAAAGTTACATTGGCATTGAAGAAACAATTAAATTTAGAATAGTATGTGTGTAGCATCAAGTGTCCATTAGTCAATTGTTAGTTACAACATTGGATGGATCTTTTAAAACCTTATTGTTTCCAAAGCAAAAAAAATAGAGTACGCCCCTAAAGGTAGATTTTTTTGTTCTACCTTTAGGGGCGTACTTTTTAATATGTTCTACACGGTTAAACGAATGACCATACAGTGAGAACATAAATTTTTTAAAGAGTTGTATATCGTATCAACTTACTCTTTGACTGCTTGAAATAAAACTTGGAAGAAATAAGCTAATCCGACTGTGATTATAATATGTCCTAATCCAGCTATTCCAGCTATTGCTGCAGATTCTGGATAATCCAATACTTGTAAACTACCTCGAACGATCATCATCAATAAAGTGATACCGAGCCCCATATTATAAATCATATAGAATTTTTTGTAGTTTTTCTCGTTACTCAATTGGAAGTTTTTTTCCAAAAGTAAAACAATCAGGAAAAAGAACATACCTAAAATCAAAATATGTGTGTGTAGAACACTAAGTTGTGTTTCGCCAGTAAAGTCATTCCATTTTGTAAATTCACGATAAAAAATACCCGCTAACAATCCAACTATCATATAAACCATACTAACTCTAACTAATTTTTTCATTGTCCACCTCTAATTTATATTTTTCAAACATCTCCACTATAGCAAACTACATCGCCATTTTCTAGGTATTTATTGCTAAATAAATGTGAAAAATCCAAAGAAGATCCGATCCTGACCTCTTTGATGAGCGAAATGGAGAGATTTGCATCGTTAATTAATGAAATACTCTTATTTGCTATTGTTTCTACCAAAGTCGAATAAAGGCGTTTTCACTCTTCCGGATTCCAAGTGCTTTATGAAAAAATCTTTTCAATTATATTCGTTGTTGTTAAAAACTTCTCCCGTAATAATAATCTATATCAAACAGAAAAGAGGAGCATAAATTGGTTTGTAAAGTAGAGTTTAAATAGGTCTCTAAAAGCGAATTTGAAACGATCTCAGCTACAGAAAAGATAAAAAAATTGGCATGGATCGAAAAAAAGTTTATGTGAACGAGATATGAAGTTTCCGTATAATCCATTAGAGGTATCTAGTTTTGAAGTAGACGATATCGAGATGGCCTATATTTTCTATAAAGAGGGGGGAACTGTCAATAGGATGTACCCACCAGAAGAAAGCCGCAAACACGTTGTTGGGTTCAAGTGGTCTGATAAGATTGAAATGCCTAATTCCTTTACTTTTAAAGAGGAGCATGGTACGATTCTGATGTTGTCAATCATATGATAACCACTAAAAATTAAATAGAACCCATCACAAAGGGGAGCCATGGCTGAGAATGAGTAACCACTCTAAACCCTTGAACCTGTTCGTTAGTACGAGCGTAGGAATTGTGATGGAGTAAATAAATACTTTTACTCCTCCTTTGTGAATTGGTCGTTCTAAAGGGAGGATTTTTTTATGCAAAGAACATCAGAATTACGCGTTTGGATTGAGGGAACGATTGTAGCTGCAATTGCAATGGTTTTATCCCTTATTCCAACAAATATTGGGAGTAGTTTTTCTATCTCACTGGGAATGATTCCTTTGACTCTTTATGCGTTAAGAAGAGGAACAAAGGCTGGATTCTTTTCTGCGTTTATCTGGGGATTGCTGCATTTTCCATTGGCGCAAGTGTATTATTTAATGCCTGCACAAGTGATTATTGAGTATATTTTAGCTTTTGGATTTGCTGGATTTGCTGGAGTTTATAGCGGGAAACTACAACAAGCAATCGGAGAGAAAGACTACACAAAGAGTGGTCGAATCATTCTATATGCGTCTTTTTTTGGCACACTGATGCGTTATTTCTGGCATTTTATTGCAGGCGTTCTATTCTGGGGAAGTTTTGCCCTGTGGGGAATGAATCCTTGGTTGTTTTCTCTCGTGATGAATGGGTTAAGTGGTGTGGCTACAGCAATTGCGACGTCTATTATTTTACTTTTACTTCTCAAAATCAATCCTCATTTGTTTACTCCTACAAATAGTACACGAATGGGACAATAGAATAATAGTGCTGAATAACAGGATTGGATTGTATAAAAGGTAACTATTTTAGTAAGTGGGACACAACTCTTTGAGTCATATCCCACTCACATGGAATCCGTATAAATGGTGGGACCAGGAGCAATCCCTTCGGAAATAAGCTGATGTTGCACAGGATCTACTTGGTCACAAAAATTTGAAGATCAATTGTCGTAAATTCCTTCTTATTTCTCGGGATTAAACATTCCTGGCCCAACATTTTTTTTGCAAAGAAGAAATCGAGACATAACGCTACGAGTTACATCTCAACTTCTTAAACAATAAATGAAAATTTACATCTTCATCCAATTAGGTTCCAAAGAATTTCCATCTGGGTCTTGCACTTCAAGTCCAAACATCATATCTTCAGGAATCCCCATATCCACTTTATAATAATCACCACCATTTGCTTTAGCTGTTTCAGCAAATTTCTTCACAGCATCGGCACTGTCCATACTAAATGCAATCAAAGCACCACTCGTCGTTTTCGTATCTGCAATATTTTTATCTTTGATGAATTTACTATAAAAATCGTGATTTAACAGCATAATCCAAAAATGATCATCCCAAACCATTGAACTTGTCTCGTCAGTAGAAAATTCTTCATTTTTCTTGAAACCTAATTTTTCATAAAATGCTGTAGAATGCTTTACATCTGTGACTGGAAAATTTACAAACACCATTGTTGCCATAAAAATCCAACCTTCTTTCTTTTTGTATTGATTACGAGAAGAGCATCTCATGGTAACGTTTTTTTGTCAAAAATATAAGGCGTATGCAGGTGAAAAAAATTGACTGTTTTGATAAAACCTACTTATAATATAAGCACACTGATAAAGATCAGCGAAATGAGCAAGGAGGAACGACAATCAATAATAAAGCGATGATAACGAGTGCAGTTGGTATTTTACTGCTAATTTTTGGGATTAGTTTTAGCATTATGTGGTTAGTGAATAAAAGTAATAATACTGTACAAACAAAACCAATAGAAGAAACGAAACATACAAGTACAGAAGTAGTAGAAGAGAGCCAAACCTCACAACCTAATCAGGACCCTTCTTTAAAGGAGCAGGAAAAGAAAATAAATGATTTAATGAAATCAATGAGCCTGGAAGAAAAAGTGGGTCAACTTTTTTTAGCTCGTGTACCGATTGAAGCCCAACAGGAAAGCCTTCAAGAGTACCATTTAGGGGGCTACCTTTTGTTTGGACGAGATATGGAAAATGAGACACCGAATTCGTTAAAAGAAAAAATTTCCTCTTACCAAGAAGTCAGTAAGATTCCTCTTTTCATAGCATCTGACGAAGAAGGCGGAACGGTTTCACGCTTAAGTGGGGGCAATGGTTTAGTAACAGAACCATTTAAATCACCAATGGAAATATATCAAGAGGCTGGGTTAACAGGGATTCGTTCGGATATTCAACAAAAATCAGCCGTTCTACGATCCTATGGTATTCAAGTTGGGCTATTTCCAGATGCGGATGTTGCAACAGATCCCGAAGCATTTATTTATGATCGAACAATCGGTGTAGATGCTGAAAAAACAAGTGAATATGTTAAGGCAAGTGTGGAGGCATTAAAGAAACAACAGATTGCGTCAACATTGAAACATTTTCCAGGTTATGGGGATAATCGCGATTCACACGTAGAGATTGTGTATGATACGAGAAGTCTTGAGACGTTACGCGGGAATGATTTTTTACCATTTAAAGCTGGAATCGCAGCAGGAACAGATAGTATCATGGTTTCTCATAATATCGTGACGAGTATTGATGATACAATGCCGGCTTCAATTTCTCAACCTGTTCATGATTTATTACGAAATGAATTAGGCTTTCAAGGCGTCATTATGACTGATGATATGGATATGGCAGGATTAGCTGATTTTATAACGCAAGAAGAAGCAGGACTCGCTGCGTTGAAATCTGGGAATGATCTGATTTTATCTTCTTCATTTCAAGTTCAGATTCCCTATGTCATCCAAGCCATTGAACAAGGGAGTTATTCAGAAGAAGCGTTAAATCAATCTGTTTATCGTGTATTGAAGATGAAAAGTGATTTAGGTTTGTTAAATCACTAATACATCAAAAAGACAGTTCAGCGTTAATCGAAGCTGAACTGTTTTTTTGATGAGTGAAAAAATTATATCAATTTAGGATTCATCTTTTGATAATTATCCAGTTTATAAGCCAAATTTCTATCATAGTCTTGGTTGAAGAAACTAAGATACAAACTATCAAAAATATACATTAAAGACATCCGTGTTGAAAAGGAAGAAATTTTGTTGTAATGGTTTTCCAGTGAAGAGAAAAGAAAAACACCATCCACTGTTTCGTTGAGTAAAGGACTATCCTTTGAAGTGACCAACAGAATTTTACTCTTATTTTTCTTTAAAATTTCTAGGATTTTTTTAACACTAGAGCTACGGCCACCATAAGAAACAACGATTGCCAAATGCTTTGGCGTACTGTTTGCTGCAGATAGGTTTTGCATAAAATCATCGATTGGAACGTTTACTTGTTTACCGATTTCCTGCAGTTGAAATTGGAAGTTTTGTGCAAAATAGATATTAGCAGATGTGGCGTACACATCAATAAATTCTGCCTGTTTGAGTAAATTTCCATTGAAAGCTATAGTATCGAGATTGTTTGTATCAATAGTTGACTGAACGGTTTGATTATAAACCGATTTTAACTTTTGAGTGATAGCATAATGATTGTCTTCTGCAGAGATAGGGTAATCAATGTCGATAATTTGTTCGGTTGTATGCTCATTTAAATAATTGACCAAGGCAAATTTAAGATCATTCAATCCTTCAAGGTCTAATTTATTAATCAAACGGTAAATTGTTGAAATCGACACATACGAATGCTCAGCCAGTTCTTTTGGAGAAAAATGAATGACTTTTTCTGGAAAATCCAAAATATAGGTAATGAGTACTTCTTCACTTGTTGTCAGTTTGTCTAGGCTTTTTAATTTCAGCATTAAATTCATCTCAGCAAACACCTTCCAGTTCGTTTTGTATAAATGAATTATAACGGATTATGTGAGAAATAAAAAATAGAGTGGGATTTTGGATCCGCACTCTATTTCCTACAATAACTCGGATAGTGCTTCGGCAATACCATCTTCATTATTAGATGAAGTAATTTTATCGGCAGCACTTTTTAACTCTTCAACAGCATTTCCCATTGCAATGCCCACGCCAGCATAATGAATCAAGGATAGATCATTGTGGCCATCACCGAAAGAAATAATATGTTCTCGGTCAATACCTAGTGGTTTTAATGTCTGTTCTAAGGCATTGGCTTTATCAATTCCTTTATCTGTAAATTCAAAGTACATTGGTGCTGAGAATACGCCGCTGACGGATTGTTCAAAAGGGGCATAAAGTTTCTGCCAATTTTCTTGCAAATAGTCTGGTTGAGCTGCAACGAGAATTTTATGCAAAGGGAAATCAACAAAAGTAGCTAAATCATCTTTTTCGCATAATTGGAAGTTTCCACCACGTGATTCGTATTCGATAATGTTGAATGGACCCTCATAGAACGTTAAATCCAGCAGACCATCAAATACATTATTGACATACATATAATTGTCTTTTGCAATCATAGGTTTAACGTCAAACTGTTTGAGATGGTTTAAAATAATTTTACTCTGTTCAATTGAAAGAGGTTGACTGAATAATTCTTTTTGTGTACTGACATCAAGAACATGTGCACCATTATAGGAAATCACTAATCCATTGTGCTGATCCATTTGAAGTTCATCCGCATATTTTAGCATCCCAGAAGTAGGTCTACCTGAGGCTAGAATTACTTTTATTCCATTCTTTTGAGCCGCTATCAACGCTTCTTTTGTTTGCGCTGTCAATTGTTTTTCATCATTTAAAAGTGTGCCGTCAATATCCAAAACGATCGCTTTTATGTCCATAGTATTTCCTCCTTCGATTCTCAATGTTAAACTGTCAATTCTAAACGATTGCCTTCTGGATCCGCTACAACAGATTAATAATACCCATCTCCAGTTGTACGAGTTGGGCTTAATAATGGATATCCCTCCATAACCAATATAGTTGTGAGAGCATCAACCTGTTCTTTACTTCCTAAAGAAATCGCTAAATGAGCAAAACCAAGCATTTCATTGCCAATATTATGGTCAACAATGTCATTTCGTTGCATGATTTCAAGTCTAGCGCCATCAGAAAAAGTTAAAAAATAAGAATGGAAACTTGTTTTTGTATTGTGGTATAGTTCAGAAGCTGTTGCATCGAAATATGTTTCATAAAAATGACGCATACGTTCTAAATCTCTGACCCATAAACCAATATGTTCTATTTTCATTGTATGATCTCCTTTGCTGTAAACACAGCCTGCATTTTTGTGGAACCAGTAAAGTCGCGCCATTATTTTTTGTTTGATTACAGTATAAACGAAAAGGAAAGGGAAAAAAGGAGTACGAACAAGGTTGAAAGTATTTTGTCAAAAAGAATCACCAACAATGCCTAAATATGAAAATGGTTGTTCAAAAAATGCCTAGTTTCGATTGCTTGATTATTTTATTCTAGCTATAAGAAGTAGTTGTAAGAGGGGGGCTGAAGGCCTCTAGTGAAGATCCATGGTTGTTGACAAAATTTGAATGAGCATGATATAGTGAGTGCAATAAAAAACGAAGTGAGGGATCCATGCGTTGAAAAATTAAGTCAATTTGTTGAAGCTGCATTCAGACTGTAACTTGAGAAGTTTCAAGGGAGCAGTGTGCAGATTTTCAGGATTGGCATTGATTTTTTCAACGAAGGGGTCTTTTTGTGTACGCGTAGACCTATTGCCGATTCTGAAAAGAACAGAAGGAATAAAAGAGAGTCCTTCCGCTTTTCTTAATGAGGTGAAAGAAACTATGTCAAAAATTGAAATTAAAAATGTAACTTTTGGGTATGATACCCAAGGGACGTTACTATTTGATCAAGCAAATTTAAATGTTGATACGAAATGGAAATTAGGCTTGATTGGCAGAAATGGTCGTGGAAAAACGACCTTACTTAAAATTTTGCAGAATCAGTTAGCTTACAGCGGTGAAATTACTCATCAATTGAATTTTCTCTATTTCCCCCAGCCGATTAAAAACAAGCAACAACTGACCTATTATGTCTTGCAAGAAATCAGTGATTTTGACCAATGGGAAATTGAGCGAGAGTTAAACCTGTTGCAGGTTGAGCCAGAAATTCTATGGCGTGATTTTGAGACACTTTCTGGTGGGGAACAGACTAAAGTACTTTTAGCGCTGTTGTTTATTGAGGGCGAGCATTTTCCTTTGATTGATGAACCAACCAATCATTTAGATAGTACAGGACGTAAACAAGTCGCTGAGTATTTGAAAAAGAAACGTCAAGGCTTTATCGTAGTTAGTCATGACCGTTCGTTTGTAGACGAAGTGGTCGATCATGTCTTATCAATTGAAAAAAGCCAATTAGAATTGTATCAAGGAAATTTCTCTGTATATGAAGAACAGAAAAAAATCAAAGATGAATTTGAATTTGCTCAAAATGAAAAACTAAAAAAAGAAGTTAGTCGTTTGAAAAGAACAGCAGCTGAAAAAGCAGAATGGTCTCGGTCTAAAGAGCAAGATAAATATGGAAAAGCCTCTAAAAAGGGTAGTGGTGCAATCTACGATACTGGTTTTGTTGGGGCGAGAGCCGCACGTACAATGAAACGTGCTAAGACGATCGAACATCGGATGAACACCCAATTATCTGAAAAAGCCAGTCTTTTAAAAGATATCGAGTATATTGATCCATTGACCATGAACTATCAGCCAGTGCATCATAAACGACTACTAACGGTTGAAAATCTAGTCTTAGGTTACCAGAATGAAACGTTATTTAGTCCATTGTCTTTTGAATTAAATCAAGGGCAACGGCTGGCTCTAGCAGGACAAAATGGTTCAGGGAAATCCTCGATCATTCGGTATTTACTTGGCTATTTTGAGGGTAAAAGTGACGGAGAAATCTTACGACCAGAGAAGCTAACTATTAGTTATGTTCGTCAAAATTATGAAGATAACCATGGAACTTTACTCACATTTTCAGAAGAACATGGTCTTGATCATCGAGAATTTCTCAATAACTTGCACAAATTAGGGATGGAAAGAGAAGTCTTTCAAAACCGTATTGAACAAATGAGTATGGGGCAACGAAAGAAAGTCGAATTAGCAAAATCGTTAGCCCAGCCAGCTGAGTTGTATATTTGGGATGAGCCGTTGAATTATTTGGATGTATTCAACCAAGAACAATTAGAAATGCTGATTTTATCAGTAAAACCAACAATGCTGATTATAGAACATGATCGAGCATTCCTAGAAAAAATAGCAACGCAAGTGATGACCTTATCAAAAAATACTTAAAAGTTAGCCTGTCACACGATTCATACACTGGAGTCGTTTGACAGGTTTTTTCATCGTTTTCTTCACTGACAGACTGGATAATAAAGTGTATTCTGTGAAAAAAGGAGAGGTAGCCGAACTTTCAGGGACACATTACCTTCATCATAATCAATCGCTGAAGACCTAAAAATACTGATAAGTAAAAAGTAAAGTGGATCTAGTAATAACGCTGCTGGAATAATGATAAGTAGGTACGAATTGTTTATTAACTTAAATTCAAGAAAGTTATGGCTGAGAACGTTTAAATTTCAGTTGTAATTTTCTGTGTACCATTTAAAGTAGATGATTTTTTTAACTCATTTTTATGAAAAAGATGAAAATTAAAACAAAATTTGTGTATAATAAAGAGGTTATTGATTTTTAAATTATAATTTAACTAAAAAGGAAAGAAGTGTGAGAAATGGAGAATATTCTTAGTTTATTAGGCGTTCTAATCGTTATCGTCGGGTTTGCGATGAAATTGGATTCGATTTTGATCGTAATGATTGCCTTAGTTGTGACGGCACTTGTCGGAGGAATTGGGGTAGAAGGAATGTTAGAGATTTTAGGCACGAGTTTTGTAAGCAATCGAGGAATGGCAATTTTTATTATTATTATGCTGGCTACAGGAACATTAGAAAGAAATGGATTAAAGGAATCAGCGGCATCATTGATTCGTCGTTTTAAAAAAGTTTCAGCTGGTTTGATCATTGATATTTACGGTGTTTTCCGGATGATTTTTGCCGCGTTCAATGTCAGCTTCGGTGGTGTTGCTGGATTTGTTCGTCCAATTATTTTACCAATGTCAATCGGAGCTGTGGAATCTCAAAATGTAGAATTAAACAAAGAATACGAAGAAGAGCTTAAAGGAATGGCTTCAGCGATGGAGAATATATGTTGGTTCTTTGGACAAGTATTATTTATTGGAGGTTCGGGCGGTTTGTTAGTTCAATCGACATTAAAAGAGTTAGGGTATGAAGTGACACTAGTGCAATTAGCGGCTGTGGAAATTCCTGTTGCATTGGTGGCATTAATTACGGCCAGCATTTATTTCTATTCGAAAGACCGTCGCTTAATGAAAAAATATTACGGTAATATTGCGAAGAAAGGAGACTAGTCATGAGCTATTTTATGAATTCTGAAATACTACTTGGGGAGAAATTATTAGAAATTTTATATATCGTGATGGGCTTGGTATTACTTTATACGGGAATCAAGAATTTGTTCGATAAAAGTAACCCTCATCGTTACGGAACAGGTTATTTTTGGTGTGCATTAGGAATCGTAATCGGAGGTGGTCGCTTTATTCCGGCGATAATCAGTGGCATTTTGATTTTTTCTATGACGATACCTGCCATTTTAAAAAAAGTCAGTAAAGGAAATAGTAAGTTACCCTCTAAAGAATATATGCAAAAAATGTCAGATAAGTTAGGGATGAAAATTTTTGTTCCGGCATTAAGTATTGGCGTTTTTGCTATCATCTTTGCTTTATTTACAAATCTTGGTGCCTTGGTTGGTGTTGGGGTAGGTGTTTTAGTAGCAATTATAATCTTGATGCTTTATTCTAAAAACAATAAACCAACTACATTTTTAGATGATGCAGCTGACATGCTTGGCACTGTGGGTCCTTTGAGTATGCTGCCGATGCTCTTGGCATCGCTAGGAGCGGTATTCACAAGTGCCGGTGTTGGGACAGTGATTTCTTCTGCAGTTGGAACTATTGTGCCTGAAGGAAATGTTGCAGTCGGAATTATTATCTACGCGTTTGGCATGATGCTATTTACGATTATTATGGGAAATGCTTTTGCCGCGATTACTGTGATGACGGTAGGAATCGGCGCACCTTTCGTTTTCGCTTATGGTGCAAATCCAGCTTTGATCGGTATGTTGGCATTGACATGTGGGTATTGCGGTACGTTATTGACACCGATGGCTGCGAACTTTAATGTAGTTCCAGTCGCAATGCTAGAGATGAAAGATAAATACGGTGTGATTAAAAATCAATGGTTTATAGCAATTTTTATGTTTGTATTCCAAGTCGTTTATATGATTTTGTTTAAATAAAGTTGACGTAGTTTTATGGAGAAACATGCTACAATTCATGAGTGAACGCTGAGTGGTACAATTATAGGTGTTATCAAATAGAGTATGAGTCTAAATTAGGAGGAGAGTTACAATGAAAGTATTAGTCACAGGTTTTGATCCATTTGGTGGAGATTCTGTTAATCCTGCATATGAGGCAGTGAAAATGATTCCCAATGAAGTGGCAGGAGCCAAAGTAATCAAATTAGAGATACCGACAGTTTTTAAAGAAAGCGGTGAAGTATTAGAAGCTGCAATCAATGAACATAAACCAGATATTGTGATATGTGTGGGACAAGCTGGTGGGCGAAGCGCTGTTTCATTTGAACGGGTAGCAATCAATTTGGCAGAAGCAAGAATTCCTGATAACAAAGGCAACCAACCAATCGGTTCAAAATTGGAAGAAGATGGAGCAACTGCTTATTTTACCACGTTACCAATCAAAGCAATGATGAAAAACGTGCAGGAACATGGCTTGCCAGCTTACATTTCTTATACAGCAGGCACATTTGTCTGTAATGATATCATGTATCGCTTGTTATATATGATCGAGAAAGAATTTACAGGTGTGAAGGGTGGTTTTATCCACGTGCCGTTTGAACCAACTCAAGTAATCAATCGTCCAGTCGGAACACCTTCAATGCCAATCCAAACAATTGCGGATTCACTACATTATGCCATCGAAGCAGCAGTGACAACGGATGTCGATATTGAAGAAAACACGGGAACAACACATTAGAATGATTGTTGAGTAGAAGTGGAAGAGTTTGAGCTAAGAGAGATCCTTTTGGCTCAAACTCTTCTATTTTGGTTATTAAATACAATGAAAGAGAAAATAGTTAATTTACTGATAATGATTCTCATTATCATTTTGTTGTGATATACTAAACAACTAGGGGAGGGAGTGTTTCAATGAAAGAAGTACAAGTAAAAGGATTTTCAATTTATTATGATAATGTACAAACAGAGCAGTGTAACGTAATGCTTGATGAACAACTTTATATTGAGGACAAGCCATTGCCAAGTTATTTTATTGGTGAAACAACGATGACATTTTTTGATTTCTATCATGCAGATAGCCCTGATTTTCAAGAAAGTGATTATCTATTATCTGAAAAATTTCAGCAAATTATCGGAAGATTTCCTCATACAAACCAAAAAAAAATTGCATTAAACGAGCACGACAGCTATAGTATTAAACAAGTGCCAGTATACATTCATGTGAAAGACTATATTTTAGCTTTGAGTAAGCCCGAAGCATACACAACGTTCAGAGAAAAATTGGCAACAGTTCAGTCATTAATACCTATTAATGAAGATGCGCCAGAATCCGTTAGTAGTTATAAAAGAAAGCGTCTATTTTTAGATGGTACATACGGTTCTAGAGAATTACTTGAAAACGTTCAGGAAACAAATGTTCAAGCTATTCAAGAGAAATTAGAATATGTGAATGAGATGTATTATTTTGCACATTATAATTATGCCGCAATGGTTCAATTTTTACCTGAGTATGACATTACCACCTATGATCAGTTTCATGAAGCGTACGGAAAATTCGTGTATAGTTTTACAGTCACTAAAAATGGCAAAACGATACCACTTCTTTGGCCTGATTACTTATATCACAAGCCAGAGAATCATTTAGAGTTCGGTCTTTTAGCGAATACAGAACAACCGAGGTATCAACTTTTTGATGAATGGAAAGCGAATGACCCCATCACAATTGAACTCTTGGCGGATGGATTTGAAGATGTTCGATTTGAGACGTATCTAAAACAACCTATGGCATTTCCACCAAAATTATCTAAATCAGACTATACGCAAGGTGAGATGATTTGTCTGTCGATTGATACAGGCGTAATTGAAGAGTTAGCCAAACAAGAAGCTACATTTGAATGGTTTAAAACGAAAAAAACTTCAGAAAATGCTTATACATTAGAGTATCAGTTAATGGAAAATCAATTAATGATGCCAAGTGCACAATTTGAAAAAACAGGTCGTTATCAGTTGAAAATTACTAGTGATGTGTACGGGCAGCTATTATTTCTATTTACAATAAAACAAGAAGGGTAATAAAAAGAATGAAAAAGTTAAAAATTCAGGATTTTATTTCTATTGGTATTTATACCGCTATTTATTTTTTAGTCGTAACGATTGCAATGGTTATTTTACGTTTCACGATTCCAGCCTTTAATTCAATTCTTATTCCTAGTGCTACAGCACTTTTTGCAGGAATCGTCTATTTGTTGGTAATAAACCGTATTCCGCGTTTTGGGGCGATTACGATCATGGGAAGTGTGATGGGTCTATTCTTTTTAGTCTCTGGTCATTTTCCGTTGTCATTTTTGCCAAATATCCTCTGTGGGGTAGCAGCTGATTGGATCCAGTATCGTACCAAATTATCCGAAAAACTCAGAACAATGATTAGTTATACTGTGTTTAGTTTTGGTCTAATGGGACCTGTATTACCATTATGGTTTATGAAAAACGCTTATATTGATTCTTTGGTAGCTCGTGGGAAAGATGCCGTATATATCGACAAAGTCTTTGCGCCGATCACAGCGACCAGTTTTTATGTTTGTGTTGCAACAGTCATTATCTGCAGTATTTTGGGTATAATCATTGGACAAAAGATTTATGAGAAACACTTTGATAAAGCAAAAGGAAAAAATTATGGAAAAAACACACGTAACGTTTGATCCCAGAAGTAAACTTTGTACGATTTTATTTGCCAGTTTTTTGTTGATGTTTCCTTTACCATTTAAGGCTGAAATTTTGTTTGTAACGCTCTTATTTGTATTGTTTATTCTAAACGGTAGTCTAAAAAAAGGGCTGATTTTTTATAGTCTTTTTTGGTTACTTGTTTTAGGCGATTATTTATTGTTTCCTTATATCGATAATGGCATCGCTGCATTCTTTGATTTTCTATTCGTAGGAAATCGCCGGATGGTGCCAACGATCATGGCGTCGGCATTTGCTATGAATCGGACAAAAATAAGTGAATGGATCGCAGCGTTAAAGAAGTGCCACATGCCATTTGGGCTAATTATTCCGCTCACTGTGCTGTTTCGATTCTTCCCTACGCTTTTTCAAGATTTTAAAAGTATTCGTAATGCAATGAAATATCGTGGGATCGCTGTTTCTACTATCGACTTGTTTCTTCATCCATTTCAAACAATGGAGTACATCATTGTCCCGATTTTAATGTCGGCCGAAAATACATCCTTAGATTTATCTTCGGCAGCTTTAGTTCGTGGATTAGGGAATCCTAAATCACACACTAGCGTCTATGAGATTCATTTAAAGGTTCAAGATTATTTATTGATTGGTATTCTGATTGTTAGTGGAATATTTGGGAGGATGATTGGATGATTGATTTACATGATGTGACATTTGCTTATGAGGATCAGGAAACGATCATTCAACAAGTAGATTTACAGGTTAAACCTGGTGAATTTATCGTGTTATGTGGGAAGAGCGGTTGCGGCAAATCTACATTACTGAGAATCTTAAATGGATTGATTCCGGAATTGTATCCTGGGGAATTAACTGGAACAGGTTTTATTTTAGATCAAGAGTTGTTGACGAAAGAATTTAATGCCTATGTTCGCGATATTGGCGTTGTTTTTCAAAATCCTAAGACGCAGTTTTTTACCAGCGATGTTTATTCTGAGTTGGCATTTGCAATGGAAAATTATGGTGTTCCAAGAGATGAAATGATTAATCGAATCGATGAAATAACCCGTTTATTCTCGTTAGAAGCATTTTTAGAACGAAGTATGTTTCATTTATCTGGTGGCCAGAAACAATTGATTGCTTTCGCTTCAGCTACTATGTTGAAACACCATTTATTTTTATTAGATGAACCTTCAAGTAATCTGGATGAGGAAACAATCGAGCATTTAAAAGACTATCTTCAGGTATTAAAAAATCAAGGCATGACCATTATTGTGTCTGAACATCGTTTATATTACTTGACGGATTTGGTAGATCGATATTTGGTGATGGATAAAGGGCGTATTGTTGAATGGTATACAAGTCAAGAAATGAGGGCAAAATCTTCAACAGATATTCAGGAAATGGGATTACGCTCTTTGGATCAGACGGCTTTTACAAAAGGGATCGAGCCGTTTAAAACAGAAGATAACTTAAGTTTAACGTGCCTTGACCTAGATTTTCATTACCGTAAACAACCATCTGTGTTGAAAATTCCCTCACTAACCTTGACTAGCTCCTGTATCACGGGCATTATAGGGCATAACGGGGCGGGAAAATCAACGTTCTCAAAACTTTTATCTGGGTTGATCAAGCCTAAAGCTGGTGTTATTAAGTTAAATCAACGGGTTATGCGCCCGAAAGAGTTGATCAAAGAAAGTTTTGTTGTGATGCAAGATGTCAATTTACAATTGTTTTTTGAAACTGTTGAAAAAGAGATCAGCTTGAATGCTAAAAATACCAACGACTTTGATAAAATTGTCGCTATGCTGAACTTAGAGCCACTTTTATTTCGTCATCCGCAAACACTATCGGGTGGTGAAAAACAGCGCGTTGCGATTGCAAGTGCTCTATTGTCAGGAAAAAAAATCATCATTTTTGATGAACCGACAAGCGGCTTGGATTTGATGCATATGGAAGAAGTCAGCGATACGATCCGCTGGTTGCACCAAGAAAATATTTTAGTTTTAGTGATTACCCACGACAAAGAGTTTCTCAGTCAAACCTGTCAGAGAGTGCTTCATTTCGATCATGGAACAATCATTGAAGATTATTTTATTGAACCAACGAAAAAAGAATAATGGAGGAAACGACATGTATATTGTAACGAATACGATTCAAACAGAAACAGACGACTCTCATAAAATTATTCAGCAATTCACTGCAGGACATACAAAAGAAAGTATGGAAGCGGTGGATGGATTCTTGAATTTTCAATTAATGCATCGGACGTTACCAGACGATCCACAAGTGACCGAATTAGTTGTTTTAAGTCGTTGGACGTCAAAAGAACATCAAAAAAATTGGGTAAACAGTCAAGCATTCAAAAAAATGCATCAGAGAAAAGAACCAAAAGATGAGGCAACAGGTGAAAAAAAACGTCCTGGTATTATTTCAAGTACAATCGCTGAATATGAAGTATTAACCTAACTGAACGAAAAAGATTTTTATCCGATTTTCCAGATAAAAGTCTTTTTTTGATACAAATTGATACTATTTTCATAAAATGAACAGAAATAAGAAAATAGTTGAAACTATTACCGAAATCGTTTTCTTTTCATAAAATCCAGAGTATATTAAACAAGAACAAAGATGGAAGGAGAAGATGAAATGAAAAAGATCCATGTCGTCGCACACACCCATTGGGATCGTGAGTGGTACTTTTCTGATAACGAAGCGTTTGTCCAATTTTCCTATCATATGGATGAAGTGATTTATGCCTTGGAAAATAACGAATTAGATTACTATTATTTGGATGGGCAATTAAGTATTATTGATGATTACTTAAAAGTTTATCCAGAAAAAGAAGCAAAAATCAAAGCGTTGGTAGAAGCAAATCAATTATTTATCGGTCCGTGGTATACACAAATGGATGAATTTGTAGTGGCTGGTGAATCAGTGGTCAAGAATTTACAAATTGGGATCGATATGTCGAAACGTTTAGGTGGTCACACTGTATTAGGGTATCTACCTGATTCATTTGGTCAAGGCAAGGATATGCCGAAAATTTACAATGGTTTTGGTATCTCAGATGCGGTATTTTGGCGAGGTATGCCGAATGAAGTAACGAATAGTCGGGAGTTTTACTGGACAGCAGAAGATGGCTCAAAAGTATTAACGATCAATATTCGTAATGGGTATTATGCAGGAGTGGCACTAGTCGAAGGAGAGCTTTATCAGAAAAAAGCAATGCTAGATATTGTCTCTGAAGATAGCGCAACAGACATCGTAACATTACCAGTTGGTGGTGATCAGCGTGCAATTGACCGAGATTTAAAAGCAGTTATTCAAAAAGTGAACAAAGAATTTGGTGCTGAATATCAAATAGAAGAAAGCAATTATCCTCATATTTTTAACTTATTAAGAGAAAAAACAACTGAATTACCAACTGTTCAAGGTGAATTTATAAGTGGCAGTGTCTCAAAGATCCATCGCTCAATTTATTCGTCAAGATATGACTTGAAGAAGTTAAATGATACAATCGAAAATCGTTTGATTTTTCAATTAGAACCATTGATGTTGATGGCAGATGATTTAGGAATTCCGTTTAAACGAGAACTACTAAATTACATTTGGAAGTTATTATTAAAAAATCATGCTCATGATAGTATTGGTGGATGTAATACAGACAAAACAAATGAAATGATTTTAGCGAGATACAAAGAAGCAGATCAATTATCATATTCGACAATAGACTATCTAGTGAGAAAAATTTCTGAATCAATAAAAGAAATCAAAGAAAATGATCTGATTTTATTTAACACACTACCTTATACACGAACAGATCCATATGTGCTAGAAGTAAGTACAAAATACGCGGATATCAAACTTTTTGATAAGGCAAACAATGAAATAGACAGCCAAATTTTGTCTACAAAAAAAGTATATGCAGGGGAAGTCAGACGCTCAGAACGTGAGTATGATGAAGCAAAATACTATTATATTCACAAAGTAAGTTTTATTAAAAAAACAAGACCACTTGGTTACACGATCATCACGGTGAAAGAAGAAGTGAACTCAAATGATAGCGCTATATCTTCTAACACTGAAGAAAAACTTATAGAAAACGATTACTACGAAATTCTTTTTTCCCAAGGAAAGTTTTCTATTTTAGCAAAAAATCAAGATAAAACATATGAGGATTGTCTTTATGTGGAAGAGTCAGGAGACGAAGGCGATACGTATGATTATTCACCAGCCTATCACGATAAAATCCATCAATTAAACTTTGATACGACCAATGTTATTGTGGAATCGGGTGCATTTCTTTCTACGATGACTTTGAAAGGCTATTGGTTATTACCAAAAGATCTCCAAGCCAGAAAAACTGGTGAATTAAATGCCCAAGTAGACTATACCTTTACAGTCTCATTAAGCAAAAATTCTAAGCGGATCGATATGAACATCAAACTAAACAATCAAGTGATGGACCATCGTATGCGCTTAGTTGTAAAAACACCAGTTGAAAGTCAAGTTAGCTATGCAGATACGTTATTTGGAATTGCGGAACGAAAGAACCAAGATCCTCACATACAGGATTGGCAAAAGCTTGGATGGAAAGAAGAACCAACTGAAATTTATCCGATGATTCACTATTCAAATCTGCATGATGACGTTTCGAGTTGGACGATCATGAGCAAAGGAATCAAAGAATATCAAGTAATAGATAGCAGTTTGTATATTACCCTCTTCAGAGGCGTAGGATTTTTAGGTAGACCAGAGTTATTAAGAAGGCCTGGAGATGCTTCAGGTAATCAATACCGCTCTATTCCTACTCCAGATAGTCAATTGTTAGGAAAGCTGGAAATGGCGTTATCGTTGATCATAGCGGATGAATTCGACCCAGTAATGATTCAAAAAGAATACCAAAGATACTCTGTTACAAGTCCATATTATCAAATTCAAACATTGAATCGTTTTACTAACCCAATTCAATATTTCCAAAGTAATAAAGTAGACCAATTGAATGATCTAAAGGAATTTACTGATTTAAGTAACGTAAGCTTGGTATTTAGTGCACTAGAATTAAGCCGTAATGGCCAATGGATCAATATCCGTTTGTACAATCCATCTTTGATAAAAACAATTTCTAATGAAAAAATAACTTTAGCAACTGAGACAAATTGTCGTTTTGTTGATTTGAATGGTGACACACTTGAATTATTAGGGCAGTTAAAAGAAGTTTCTTTAGGAACATTTCAACCAGGAGAAATCAAAACCATTTCAATTGAAAGATAACACAAGAAAGGTCGAGTGAAGATGAAAATGAATATCGAGAAAATTCAAGAACCATTATTAAAAATTGCCAATAAAGTAGATAATAACAGTGTGTTACAAGCAATCAAAAATGCTTTTATCAGTAGTATTCCATTTACAGTTGTTGGCTCATTTTCTAATTTGATCAAGATGCAGATCGACGCATTTTTTGGGGAAACAGCAATCGGTCAAAGCGCCTCTGCGATTTTTGGAAATGTCTACCTAGGAACACTTGGGATCGTTGCGTTATTGATTGTTTTTTCGACAGCATATAATTATGCAAAAGAATTGATGAAAAAACATCCTGAGGCCAATATCAATCCATTATTAGCCACATTATTAGCGTTTGCTTCTTATTTTGTAATGGTACCCAATAATGTGAATTTTGCGGATAGTTCTGCTGATATCGTCCAAGGGTATGCCAATAATTTCTTCAGTTATGAAGGAATGTTTACAGCGTTGATTGTCGGTTTATTGGCAGTCTTTCTTTATTCGATTTTGGCAAAACGTAAAATTGCCATTAAACTACCAGGAAATGTTCCACCCAATGTGTTTGATTCTTTCTTTGCGTTGATTCCTATTTCGATTGTATTAATAGCTTGTTCTATAATAAAGGTTGTCATAGAAGCCTTTGATTTTAATTCTTTTATGGATTTAGTCAGTCAATTATTTGTACAACCGTTAACTTCTGTTGGAACGGGTTTACCAGCAATTATAGTTGTTATTTTATTAGAACAAATCTTGTGGTTTTTAGGATTACATGGGTTTAACATAGTTTGGGGCGTTGTTTCAGCATTGTGGTTACCTATTTTTTTAGAAAATGTTGCAAAATTTGCCGAAACGAAAAGTTTCACGGATATCTCTGTAGCACCTAATACGATGACCAATGTTTATGCAATGATTGGTGGCTCTGGTGCGACATTCGGCTTGATTTTAGCTATTTTGATTTTTACCCCGAAAACATACAGTGGTCGTGAGGTAGCCAAGCTTTCTTTTATTCCCGGACTATTCGGTATCAACGAACCCATTATATTTGGATTCCCAATCGTGCTTAATCCATTGATGTTTATCCCGTTTGTATTTGTACCCGTTTTCAATGCTATTGTAGCCTATATTGTCACTAAAATTGGCTGGGTCGTGCCACTGGTCGTACTAAATTCAGGAAATGAACCAATTTTTATCAGTACTTGGATTTTAGGCGCCTTCCATTTTAGTCCTGTAATTTTAACAGCGGCTTTGGTGGTGTTAGACATCTCTATTTATGCACCATTTGTCCGTATGAACATGAAATTTGATGAAAGTCAATTACTCAACGCCCAAAATTAGTAGGTATTTCTTGCTAACCAGAGAGAAGGGCATGGGACAAAATTAAAATCACTTTTGTTTCACACCCCAGATACGAATAAACGGTGGGAGCAGAAGCAATCACTACGCTTCGCTTCGATCACATCAAATTCTAAGTGCTAAAGCACTAAGATTTGAAGGCTTCTTATTGCTGTAAAACACAGCGAAGTATGAGTTGATGTTGCACAGTACCTACGTGGTTCTCGGGATTAAACGCTTCTGTCCTAGCCTTCTCTTGTTTTATTTATGATAAAGAAAGGAGTAATCAAGCATGGAAAGTTACATTGAACTAATCATACAGGCAAACCAAAAGAAGTTTACGGACGTGGAACGAGTGATTGCAGAGTATTTTCTTAATGGAAATAAAGAATTAGGAATTCAAGCGTTAGCAAAGAAGCTTAGCGTGTCTAATTCGTCGATTACTCGTTTTTGTAAAAAAATTGGTTTAGCAAACTACAAAGAACTGATTTATTTATATAAATATTCCAATAAAGGAGCAAAAAAACAAAGCGATTCAAGCATCAGTTATGTAAATCTAAATTATTCGTTGTTATTGAATGATATTATCGAGAAACTGGACAAAGAAGAAGTTAAAAAAACAGCATTAATGATTGATGGGGGACGAATCATTCATTTTTGGGGAACTGGTTACAATGCTTTTTGCGGAGAAGATTTTCAATTTAAATTTTCAAGACTCGGCAAAATTATCAATGTAATCAAAGACGAGCACTCGATTGCGATGATGGCTCATGGCGTACAACAAGGAGATCTTGTATTAGTATCCTCAATTTCGGGTGACAATCAAACGGTTCAAGAAGCAGTAAAAATTGTATTTGAAAAAAAAGCTAAAGTGATTGTCATTACTGCAAACGAAAAAAGTTCCTATCAAGCATTTTCCGATGCTTTTTGCTTAACTAGTTCTATGGGAAAAAAAGATATGGGGAGTATATCACCTCAAATTCCCGTATTAACAGTGATTGACATTCTGTATACAGAAATTTTGGCAATGTATCATGAAGACACAATAAAATCTTGGATCAAGTCAGAAGTAATCTTAAAAGGAAAGTAAAAAGGGGAATCAGCATGAGTGCAAACTATTCAAAATCAGTAATCGAAAAGATAAAAAAAGAAGTTGCTGAGCGATCAGCTAACCCTAGATGGAGTGAAGTATTTTCAAATTGTTTTGATAATACATTAGAAACAACAGTCAGGAGAACAGTTGACGATATATTTGTGATTACTGGTGATATTCCAGCGATGTGGCTTCGAGATTCATCTGCTCAAATCAAACCCTACTTAGCTGTGGCAAATGAAGATGAAGGAATCAAACAACTTATTCGTAGTTTAGTCGATCGCCAAGTCAAGTGCATATTGATCGATCCTTATGCCAATGCGTTTAATGAAACTGAAAATGGTCATTGCTATCATCAAGATATCACAGAAATGAATGGCTGGATTTGGGAACGAAAATATGAAGTGGATTCTTTATGTTATCCAGTCGAATTAGCTTATTTACTATGGAAAAAAACAGGCGAAACTGGTCATTTCACGAATGACTTTAAGCATGCTCTTGAAACAATCATTGGTGTTTTTAGAACCGAACAACAACATGAAAATTCGATGTATCGCTTTGAGCGTTTTGGTGAAAGACCGGAAGATACGCTTTCAAATAACGGGTTAGGTGAACCTTGTAACTATACAGGCATGACTTGGTCTGGATTTCGTCCCAGTGATGACAGTTGTACATATAATTATTTAATTCCAGCTAATATGTTTGCGGTTGTCATTTTAGGCTACATGGAAGCAATTTCTAATGAGATTTACAATGACAATCTACTTGCTGAAAAGGCAAATCGGCTGAAAAAAGACATCGATCAAGGCATCTCTCAATGGGGAATCGTTGAACATAATGGACAAAAGGTATATGCCTATGAAGTCGATGGATTAGGCAACTATCTTTTGATGGATGATGCGAATGTACCTAGTTTATTAGCAGCTCCTTATTTAGGCTATTGTGCTCTCGATGACATGATCTATCAAAACACCCGTGCGTTAATTTTGTCTGATGAAAATCCCTATTATTATGAAGGAATCGAGTTGAAAGGTGTGGGAAGTGAGCATACACCAAAAGACTATGTTTGGCCAATTGCCTTATGTATCCAGGGATTAACGACAGATAATCAACTTGAGAAAGCCAAACTGTTGGATACATTAGTCAAAACAGATGCCAATACGAATCATATGCATGAAGGAATTAATGTAAATGATTCAAGTCAGTACACTCGTGAATGGTTTTCATGGGCGAATATGATGTTTTGCGAGTTGCTTTTAGATTACTTAAGAATAAGCAAATAAGAAAAAATAATGAAAAGATTTCTATAGTATTTATTATGGTAGTTTTGACCTTTGTTCCTTTCTCAATCAAAATACGTTGAGTTACGTAGAAATTAAATAATGTAAAAAGGAATAGAGCAGTTTAAAAAGCGTACAGACTACTTTCAACCAGCTGTCTGTACGCTTTTTTATATCTAAACTAAAACCAAGTACTTATTTAACGACCAACACATTACAAGGGGCAAATTGCACAACATAACTCGTTGTAGTACCAAGTTGATGGGACTGAATCATGCCTTTACCCGTAGCCCCGATAATAATCAAATCAATCGCTTGATTGGTGGGAACAACAGATGAAATCATTTCTTTTGGATTGCCGATTTCAACAATCGGTATCACATTATCTAAACCTTGTTCAGTTGCATAATAGATATTTTTTAACAGTTCTTTTTCGATCGCTTCTTTTTCTTCTGCAAGGACTTTTGAATAGGCGTAAGAACTATGACTGATTGCATTTTCGTCAACAACAGATAATAAATATAAGGTAGCATCTTTTTCTTTTGCGATAGCAACACCATGTTGGAGAGCTAACTCTGCATTTTTAGATCCATCAACGGCAACTAAGATGTTTGAGTAGTTATTGATCATTTTAATCAGCACCTTTCTTTATCTATTTTTATTATACCACGTTCGTAGGTAGAGGTTAAACGAATTGATAAGAAGAGAAAATGAATGAGCTGATAATAAAAAGGGTGTGGGACAAAAGAAAAAATCACTTTTGTTTCACACCCTGAATACGAATAAAAGGTAGTAACAGATGCAATCCCTTCCGAAATAAGCTTCTGCCTCTGCTTCTTTGACTGTCTATTATAAACCAAGGAAGGGTGCGGGATTAACAAATCCGCTCCATAATCCTGTCGAAATACTAAAATGTAGATGAACTCCAGTAGAATTTCCGGTTGTTCCCATTCCGCCTAGATTTTGTCCAGCACTAACACTTTGTCCAGCTGATACAGTTAAACTACTCATGTGTAAATAGTATGAATAATAGCCGTTATCGTGTTTGATTACAACATGGTTTCCTGCCATCCCACCATAATTAGCACTGACGACTTCACCTGATCGAGCAGCCATGATCGGCGTACCGCTTGCACCACCAAAATCAATCCCGTCGTGAAAGCTTCCAGAAATTCCAGTAGGATCTTCACGACCTCCAAATCCACTAGTGACCGTTAAATTTGCTACTGGAGCAGACCAACCGCCAGAAGATACTGGTGGAGTAGGAGCTTGTTGACTATTTTCAGGAACGTCGTTATTACTAGTATCCGTTTCAGGAAGACTGACAACTTTTTCTTGTTCAGCCGTTTGAGTAGGAGCTGCTTGTTTTACTTTCGCTTGTTTTTCAGCAATTGCTTTCGCTTCTGCTTCTTTTTTCTTTTCTTCAGCAATTGCTTTTAATTGAGCTTCTTTTCTTTTGATAGCCTCTTCTTTTTGTTTGACAAACTTATCTTTTTCAGCTTTTTCGCTGGCTAGACTTGCGGCAATTTCGTTGATTTTAACATTCTGTTCAAGTTTGGCTTCTGCCAAGGCTGCTTCTTTTTCTTCAAGTTCTGCGGTCTTTTTCTCAAGAGTTTTTAAGGTTTCTGTTAGTGAAATCTTTAATGTATCAAGTTCTTTTTTGTCCTGTTTTTGAGCAGTTAAAATATCATTATTTGCAGTGACTAATGTATTGACAGCTAACGCTTTTGAAATAGCATCTGAGATCGATTCAGCACTTAATAATACTGTCAACATCGATTCTTGTTCATGATTCGTTTGAGTCGTTCTAGCTTGAGCTTGCAACTGTTGATTTCTTTTTTTGATTTTAGTTTCTAAATTAGCAATATCTTTATTTAGTTTGTTCATTTCTTTTTCATGTTTTTGTTTTTCAGAGAGCACTTTTTGATACTCTGTTTCAATTATTGTGATCTCATTTTCTAGAGAAGACAAGTATTCTTTGGCATCTTTTTCATTTTTTATGATATCTTCAATTTTCTTTGTTTGATTTTCGATTTTTTGATCGATATCATCTGCTAATACGGTCATTGGTGCAGTACTTACCAATAACATAAATGAAAGTGTAACCAGTAATTTTTTCTTCAAGTGGCCTTCCTCGCTTTATATTAATCAGTTTAGAGCAATGGCTTTTCTAAAAAAAGTCATCGTCATTGTTCTTCAATAAGACAAAATTAAGTATACCATAATCGCTGAACAATAATACTGTCTTGAGGGGAAGATTAATAGAAATTGGTGAATTTTAAACTCTAGAAATAAAGGGATCATCTAATTGTAATAAAAGATACTTACTATTAATAAGGAAAAATAGTTGTAACAAATAATCCAATGCTATCCTAATCGTCAAGAAAGATTAAGACTCATTATATTCTGAATAAAATGCGTCTAGTAAAAGGATTAACTCTTTTTTTGTTTGTTCGTATTTTTTCTTCAGCGTTTGCTCTGATAGGGAATTATCATCATATCGTACTTTTGGTAACGGAGTATCTCTATAGGCTATGTTATTAGTAAGTATGTCAGAAAGCATAATAAAAATTTGAGAGACGGTTAAGAATTTTTCACTTTTTTCAGTATGCTTTAACAGATCAAATATCAGAAATATAACGGAGGCGTTGATTTCTCTTTGGCTAGAATCATGTAATAATTCTTCGATCATAGGTAAAAAGTCGGATCTATAACGATCATTTCGTTCAATTCTATAGGTCGTAGAATCTTCAGCTATCAGTAGCGTATTTTGTTCAGAAACTTGTGATTGATAACTGGTTTCAAATAAATCTGGAAACAACTCATTTGCCGTAGTTAGAATTTTCAAATCTTGAGAATAAGTGATCTTTTGCTTTTTCAGTACTTGGACTAACTCTCTAAATTGCGTCTCATCAAGGTTTCTCCTTAAATTTGCTTCTTTCAGTAACTTCTGTACATACTCTGTAAATGCTCCATAGCGAATCCAATCAGCGGTTGTATTTCCAAGTATAGCTATTTTTTCTAACCTATCTGCTTTGGGCAGGTTATTTCCTTTTTCCCAATTGTTCACTGTACTTGCACTAGAATTTCCAATCAGATTAGAAAAAAGAGCCATTGAATAGTTATGGTGTTTCCTAATGGATTTAATTCTGTCGCCAGCTTCTTTTAAATTTATTTCCAAAATAATACCTCCTTAAATTAAAAGCTAATTAAACTCATTTAGTGTTTAAACACTTTTTCTTCTACTATATCATTAATTTCAGAATAGGTGTACCGTTTTTTTTTCATTTTGTTCTTGTAATGACTGTTGTATCATGTTATATTATTTGTACCGAAATACATACATTTTGTTTGGTTCTTGGTATTTTGAAGTGTACATTGTTTTTAGTTGACTATAGGGTTACTTTTAAGTGAGTGTTTCTACTTTCAGCGATAGAAAAATAGACTAGATACAATGTACTTATTTCTTTTAGAGAGTCAAATGAAAAAATGCCGAAAATTATTCATTATTTTGAGGAGGATAAGAAAAAATGAAAAAAATACCTAGTGTTGAGGAACAAAAAAATGATCTTTTATATCAATTTTTAGAAAGACTGAATAAAGAGATTCCCCATCAAGAGAACAATCAGAAAATAGAAGATAGTTGCGTACATCAGTATAGGTTGTTGGTTAACATGTCTTTTAGCGCAAATATCTTATATAAAGGGGTAGATTATGCCAGTCAGGTCTACAATCATGTTGTTAAAATCGAATATAAACGACTTTGTAAAATGATTATAAAACAAGGGTTTGAAAGAGAAGTAACTGAAGCATTGCTAAGAAAATTAAAGAAGGTTCAAAATGAACTATTCATACATTCCCCCCTTAACAAAGCTTCTGAAGGGATCGATATATTTTATGGATTTACTGGCGGAAATCGAAAAAAGTACAAAGCGAACCGAAAAGCAATCAAACGAATGTACAGTGAAATAAAGGAAAAATCAAAGAAAAGTAGTTATCGATACTTCAAGGATTCATATAATAGGAGGCGAAATAAGCTAAAAGAGAAAAAAGCTTACGCACTTTGGTTGCTAAAAAGTTATACGTGGCATTGAATAAGATCGCTTATAGACAATATACGCAAAGAAACAATATTTCCATGTATTAAGTAACTTTATTTTTCCCAAAAGAGTTGTTGTGCTATGCTTTAAATAAAGAGATTACTTTTTTTTCATAAAGAATTGTTCAAAAACCAGATTCCTGTAAAAGCAAATCTTAAATAGAGAAAGAAGGATATTTAATGAATAGCAGTGAAAAAAAACATACAGAGAACCCCACACACAAAATGCATAAAATGGATCATAACTCAATGATGGCTCATGAGCAGATGTCTGGTATGGGTCATTCCATGCATATGGGAAATTTCAAACAAAAATTTTGGCTCTCGCTGATTCTTGCCATTCCAATTATTTTTCTATCCCCAATGATGGGTGTTGATTTACCTTTTCAATTTACATTTCCAGGTTCAGAATGGTTGGTCTTAGGACTGGCTTCTATCTTATTCTTTTATGGTGGAGAACCATTTTTAAGTGGCGCTAAAATGGAGCTGAAGCAAAAGAGTCCAGCGATGATGACGCTGATTGCAATGGGGATTTCAGTGTCTTATTTTTATAGTGTTTATGCATTTGTGATGAATAAATTGATGCCGCAGAATCACGTGATGGATTTTTTCTGGGAACTAGCTACTTTGATTGTTATTATGCTTTTAGGACATTGGATCGAGATGAATGCTATTTCCAATGCTAGCGATGCAGTACAGAAAATGGCGGAGCTATTGCCAGATCAAGTGAAACGACTAAATAAAGACGGCAGTGAAGAAGTCGTACCCTTACAGGATGTTAGAGCAAATGATCACTTGGTTGTTCGGTCAGGGGATAAAATACCTGCGGACGGCATAATCATTAAAGGGAGTACTACAGTTGATGAATCAATGGTAACAGGTGAATCCAAAACGGTTGAAAAGACTGAAAAAGACAAAGTAATAGGTGGTGCTGTTAACGGTAGTGGAACGATAGAAATAAGCGTCACAGGAACGGGTGAGACAGGATATCTTTCTAAAGTTATGGATATGGTCAAAAAGGCCCAGACTGAGAAATCAAAATTAGAATCTATCTCCGATCGAGTTGCTAAATGGCTATTTTATATAGCTCTTGGAGCGGGGATATTAGCATTTGTTACCTGGTTTATTGTTGATAAAGATGTCAGTATTGCATTCGAACGAATGGTCACTGTTTTTATTATTGCCTGCCCGCATGCTTTAGGATTAGCGATTCCTTTAGTTATAGCACGGTCTACTTCGATTGCTGCCAAGCATGGCTTGTTATTAAAAAATCGAAATGCATTAGAACAAGCAAACGATATGCAATATATTATGTTAGACAAAACAGGTACTTTGACCGAAGGAAAATTCACTGTTACGGGAATTGAAATGACTACAAATGAGCTTACTCAAAAAGAAGCATTAAAAATGATAGGGGCTCTAGAAAATAATGCGAATCATCCCTTAGCAATTGGTATCATGAATTATCTAAAAGAAAAAGAAATTTCTCCGTATCAAGCAGAAAATCTTCAAAGTATTTCTGGGATTGGGCTCATTGGTAGTGTAAATGGAAAAGTAATTAAAATCGTCAATGAAAAAGAGGTCGAACGCTTGCATCTTTCTTTTGACCGCTCATTGAAACAAAGCTATCAAGAACAGGGAAATACATTAAGCTACTTAATCATCGAAGATCAATTAGTTGCCATGATTGCACTAGGTGATGTCGTAAAACCAGATGCTAAACAATTCATCTCTGATATAAAAGCACAAGGAGTTAGTCCCGTGATGTTGACAGGTGATAATAAAATAGCTGCTGAATCAGTTGCTCATTACTTAGGAGTCGAGGAATTTCATAGTGAATTATTGCCTGAAGAGAAAGAAAAGATCATTCAAACGTACGTGAACGAAGATAAAAAAGTCATGATGGTTGGCGATGGCATCAATGATGCACCAAGTTTAGTCAGAGCAACAATCGGTGTTGCTATCGGCGCCGGTACAGATGTCGCAATAGATTCAGCAGACGTAGTTTTGACCGATAGTGATCCAAAAGATATTCTTCGTTTTCTAGATTTAGCGAAACAAACACGACGTAAAATGATTCAAAATCTTTGGTGGGGAGCAGGCTATAACATCATTGCAATCCCACTTGCAGCAGGAGTTCTAGCACCCTGGGGAATCATACTGAATCCTGCTGTCGGAGCGATTTTAATGTCTCTAAGTACTGTGATTGTTGCAGCAAATGCCGTGACATTACGTATTCAAAATTAAAGAAATAAAAAATAAAAAATGAAAAGTAATGAATAGTGCGTATACTTTATATGCCTATTCATTATTTTTTTTTTGTTCAATTGATATAATGAGTGTTTATTTTTAATGTGGAGGGTTGAAATGGAATATAAAGAGATACTTGATTTTGAATCAAGCAAGCTGCTTAAGTTGTTTAATTTACTAAAATCAACGAATAATAATCGTTCATTAGAAAAACTTTCAGCTGAATTAGGGATTAATACGAAGACGATTATCAGATCTATGAAAAAAATAAATACGCTTTTTAAACAGTATCAGTTAGAAGAACATTTAGCGATTTGCAATGAATCAAAGAATCAAATTTATTTAAAAAGAGACAACGATATATATGTTGAATATTTTTTAGTACAGTATTTCAGCGATTTACCAGAAGTTACTTTTTTAAAAGCGATTATTGAAGAAGAAGATATTCAAGCAAAACAGCTGGCTGAAAATTTGTTGATCAGTGAATCGAGTATGAGAAGACGAGTAAAAAAAATTAACGAATGGATCAAAAAATTTGATATTTATTTAAAACGTGGCACCTATGAACTTGTTGGAGAGGAGGAACAAATTCGTGCTTTTATCTTGCAGTTTTACTGGTTTACATACCAAGGAACAGAAAGTAAATTCTTACTATTGAAAAAAGAAAGAAACAAACGATTAACAAATCAGTTTATTCAATTTTTTCAGATGCAAATCAATGATATACAGAAAGAAACACTATTTCGAATCATCCAGATTGCTGGGTGGCGTTATCAGAAAGGAAAAAAAATTTGGATAAAAGAGGAGTGGAAACAGTATATAGAGAATAGTTTGATTTTCTCTAAGTTTGTAACCGTTATGAAAGTAGACGAAGTTGCTCTAAACTGGGATTTTGAAGAGCTATCTTATCTCTATTTAATTATTCAAGCCCATTTTTTACCCTATTTTGGGGCCAGCATGCAAGCGTATATCATTGAAGAGCATTATTTGAAGAAAACAAGTTGTTTTTCAAATACGTTGGTTGCAACGAACAAATTAAAAAAAGTTTTTTGGGATACAAAATTCTGTCATTCGATAGCAAGTGTTGTAGCCTTTTTAGGATTCCATTTATATTATGAGTTGGTTTCAGGTTTTAAATTTGAAAAAAATCAATCAGGAAGAACTTTGCAAGAGAATTATCCAGGCTTTATGGAAAAGCTGGAGGTAGGATTATGTGAGTTGATTCAAGAAAATTCAATTTATCAACGAATACCGAAAGATGCGTTAACTTATCGTTACTTCATGATTTTAAGTTCACTTATTTCACCAGTTTATAGTGAGAAAAGAATTTATATTTGTTTGCTAACGGACTTACCACTTGAAAAAGAAATAGAACTTGGTCAACGGATCAGTACCTTTTTTAGAGGCAAGTTTAATCTAGTTGTAGCTTACGCTAGAACATCGAATGCTATTTCATATGCTGATATTATTTTGACTAACGTCATTTATCAATCCTTAAATTCGAAAAAAGCCCAGATGGTTTTGCTCGTGGAACCATATTTTTCAGAAAAAGTAATTTTCCAAATTGAAAAAATTATTAAAAAAGTTGTAAAATGAAGCCCTTTCATCATTTTATGTTAAACTATAAACGTGAATACAATTTTAGGAGGTCTTTCAGTGAAAAAAATTCAATTTGGGACAAGCGATTTACAAGTAGCATCCGTTATTCTTGGTTGCATGAGAATGAACGGAAGTGAGAACCCCACGGAAATTATTGAAACAGCCTATGAGCATGGCATTGACTTTTTTGATCATGCAGACATTTATGGCGGCGGCGAATGTGAAACCATTTTTGGTAAAGCATTGAAAGAAACATCGATCAAAAGAGAAGATATCATCATCCAGACGAAATGTGGTATTCGCAAAGGAATGTTTGATTTTTCAAAAGAGCATATTGTTTCATCTGTTGAAGGAAGTTTAAAACGTCTAGGTGTTGATTATGTAGATGCTTTATTACTTCACCGCCCAGATACACTTGTTGAACCTGAAGAGGTAGCGGCAGCTTTTGATCAGCTTGAATCACAAGGAAAAGTAAACCATTTTGGTGTTAGTAATCAAAAGCCCATGCAAATCGAATTGTTGAAAAAAACAGTGAAACAGCCACTCTTAGCAAATCAGCTGCAATTTGGGATCAAACATACTGGTATGGTTGACCAAGGAATTCATGTAAATATGATGGATGATGCAAGTATTGAGCGAGATGGAAGCATTTTAGATTACTCTCGTTTAAATGACATGACTATCCAGGCCTGGTCTCCTTATCAATATGGTTTCTTTGAAGGTGCATTTATTGGAAATGCCAAATTTTCAGAATTAAATACAGCGTTAGATCAAATTGCGGAACGTCACAATTGTACGTCAACTGGTTTGGCTACTGCATGGATTTTAAGACATCCAGCGAAAATGCAAGTGATCGCAGGGAGTATGAATAAAGAACGAATCAAAGAGATTGCAAAAGCATCTACTATTGAATTAAGTAGAGAAGAATGGTATGAAATTTATTGTGCGGCTGGGAATATTCTACCTTAGTCTACACATTATTGGTAAGATGAATTAGTAGGGAAAAAAGTTTATTTGTGTCTACTAAATAATATCAGACGTCCATTCTGAGTGCATAGAATGGACGTCTTTTTACATAGTAAAATAATTATGAAATTATAACACTTTAAGGAATTGAAGCGGTATGCTGAATTAGTAATTTTATTTGTTTTTCAATTTTATCAACAGTTTGATAATCTTCGACTTCTTTCATGTAATCTTTTAGTATAAATAATTTTGAGAGATAATAGTTATTTGTAGTTAATTTATAATTTAGAGTATGTGTATTACAGTGCAAAAATACTAAATAATGATGATTAGGAAAGCAATCTAAAAAGTCTCTCGTTATTCCCAATAGATGTTTGACAAAATTATAATCTTCATTTTCCAATGCAACAGAGGTAACAGTATAAAGCGTTAGATGGAGTTTCTGTTGATAAATAAGTTTGGTATCTGGCCGATTCATTATATTCTTGATCTGTTTAACGATTTTTAGGCTAGCGGTTTTCATTATATCGTACGTTAAATAGCTACACATATCTGAAAATAAAGTTAAATCTAAAATAGAAAAAAAACTTAATTTTGTGATGTATGAGTTTAAAATATTTAAATCGTGAAGGTTAATTTTCTCGCTATTTTCAAAATCTAATTGTTCCATTTTTTGTTTATATAGTAAGTAGTGATGAAAGTTTTGCATATTCTTTTGTTTATTCTGCTCCAAATAAGAATAAAGTTCTACTCCTTCGCTTTCTTGGAAGGTCTCGATAGTTAAATCAAATAACTTCTTTCGAGAAAATATTGGAGGGTTCATCTCTTTTTTGAAAAATAAAAAATCTTCAAAACTAATATTTAGCCGCTCAAGTAGTTCTAAGAGAACATGGAACTGTATGCTGGTTTGATTGCGCTCGATTCTAGAGTATGTATGTCTTGAAATGATACCTTGACAACATTCTTTTTGATTTAATCTTCTTAGCTTTCGTAATTTCTTTAAAGTTTCTCCATCCGTTAATGACTGCATCTTATTATTCTCCTTTATTATAGATTACAAGAAAAGATTGTAAATGACCCATTAAAAAAAATTAATGTTAGTTGTTCATTAATTGCTCTAATTTATAGAATTTTTCAATTTTATTAGTTAATTTATCTAAAAAAAGCTCTTTTCTCGTCAGCTAGTGGTAATTCTGGTCTTGTGAAACTATAATTAAAAGGTAAGAAAACACAAATAGAAAAATAATAAAGAAAGTGGCTAAATAGCTTAATTTGTATTAGTAATTTAATTTAAATTGCCAAATTGATAGACAAAAAATTAAAAAATGGTTGTTTTATTTTTAAAATCATGGTAATTTTAAGTGGTATTGAAGTTTAAGAAGAAGAAGCTAATATAAAAAAATAGAGATGCACTAGTATCACTCTCCGGGTTTCTCAGGCCCAGGTCAGCATAATACTAGTCCACCATAAGACAGCTTTGGACTGTTTTACGTGGAATGCACCCCTGTAGCTTACTGAAGCAAGCCACAATCTAGAGTATAGCAAAGTTTTTACATTATTAACAGAGTAAAATAGAAGTAAATTTTATTTTTTTCTGTGTATAGTAAGAATTAAATTCCGTTTTGTTCATACTTGTTTTTTGTTTGTGTGTTTATTTAGGCTAGGGCGCGTTACACTAAAAATAGTGGCGTGCCCTAGCCTTTTTGGGTTAGCTTCTTCTTTTTAACCTTTACTGTCATTTTAATAAATAGAAAGTGGGGGTTGCATTATGGGAAGAAAAGATACAGTAAAAATAGCAAAGGAAGATATTCTGACCTACGCAAAATATGTCAAGTTGTTTAATCGTTCAGAAGATTGGTATATCAAGAAAAAGGAAAAAAGTATAGAACGACGTATCATGTATTTTGAAGAAGGACAACTAGGGAAACAGTATAAAGGATTTGATTCAGTTGATTTAAAGGATATTTATCAAGAAATTCAGTTGGTATTTGACCATAAGAAGACAATGATTGGCAAAAGACCACATCGAGGCGCGGCATTGAAGTTCACGGGCAGGGGTGAGGCCTATAAAGAAATTTGTCAGCGGTTAGCTTATAATCAAAAATTGAAAATACATGGAAAAACATATCGATTCAACCAATAATAATAACATTAAAATATCCGGTGGGTCCACCGCTTTCGTTATCAGTACAGCTTAGGGCGAAAGATTAGAACCGAAAAAGGTATTGCTGTATCATTGAGAGACTTTTTTAAGTATTCCACTCTCATAGAGTTTGAAGTTACGATTGCTATAAACTTCACGTTTGGACACGAGTTTTATGAAAAAAGTGTATTTGTGCTGCAAAAGTTAAAGAATTATTTTGATGACAAACGAACAATAATGGAATAAAGCTTGAGCAAGACGACTATTAATGTCGTCTTTTTTTGTACCCAAAAAGGAGGAATAGCGATGACTATCCGTTCACCACCTGTTTGAGAGAGTAATCAAAATAACAGAAAATGATTCAGTGAGGGGAAAACAATGAAACTAAAACTAAAAAAAATAATGACCTACTTGGCTCTTTTATTTACCTTAACATCGAATTTTTTGCCTATGTTACAACCAGTTGTTGCATATGCAGAAAATGAGACTTCTGTAAGTGAAAAAATTGAACAGCGACCAAATGTAGAAACAGTAGAATCAAGAGAGAATGAACCGTTAGAAAATAGTTCGGAAGATAGTTCGGAAGATAGTTCAGCGTCGTTTGATCAATCGACGGATTCTTCTGTAGAATTAGAAACAGACAATATAGAAATTGAGAATGAAAATAAAATGACAAAAGAATCAACAGATCAGCGTTCAGCGAAAGAGTTGGCTTCGAGAATAGACCCATATGATGTACAGGGGTTGAGCGATGAGGAAATAATTTCATTAGCACAGTATATGTACGGTGATTACGTAAATTCAAATCCAACAGCAAAAATATATGTAACAAATGATAAAGGTAACGTAATCGATATTCCGTTTTATCAAACGTATGCAGTCGGTTCAATGGAATTAATACCAATGAATTATTCAGTTCGATTAGGTGATACGTGGCTTATCAAAGTTTCAAAAATAGAAAAATTTAGAATTGATGGAAAAATAGCTTATTGTGTACAGCCCGGTGTTCCATTTAATGAAGGAGAGGGCTACGTTCCACATCCATCTGTTGGCTTTATTTCTGAATCTCAAAAAAAACTAGTCAATAGTATTGTTAATTTTGGCTCTAATGGAGCGGATTCTAACGAATTTTATATTGCTACCCAATTTTATGTTTGGGAATCTTTAGGATATACCGTTCAAAGTGATTTAACTAATTATGCAGCATATAAAGCTCAAATTGATGCAAATGCAAACAATCATCGAACAAAACCATCATTTGATGGACAAGAATTTACAATCATTGCTGGTGAAACGCTAGAAATCAATGATAGTAGAGGAGTATTTACGCACTATCGTGAAGTAAATAACGGAACAAATACAAGTATCAGTAAGCAAGGGAATACATTAAGAATCACTCCTTCAGCAGTTTCGAACAATGGAGAGATTAACTTTCAAAGAGATGCTCCCAATTCTGGTGCTCAGTACTTCTGGGTTATGGAAGGAAAACAAACGATGGTAACAGCTGGTGAGTTAGAATCAACTCAAGCCAAAATACGCGTAAATATTATCAAAACTGGTTCTATAGCTGCTCGCAAGATAGACGAAGAAGGACTTCCATTAACAGATGCTACATTCAGGTTTGAGCATTCGGGAATTGTTGAAGAGCGCGTGACTGATCAAGATGGAATTGCTCGACTTGATGATATCTTAATGGGAACAGAAGTAACGATAACTGAAATTAAAGCACCAGATGGTAGAGTTATCGATAGTACACCGCAAAAAGCAATAGTAGAGGTTAATCAATTGATCACCAAACAATTCATTAACCGTTGGGCACGTCAGCCAATCAAACTGATCAAACGAGAAAAAGATGCCAATAGACCGTTAAAAGGAGTTCCGTTTGCATTATACAAAGTTACAGGTGTAACTAAAGTTCAAATTGATGAGTTTAAAACTGATGAAAACGGCGAAATTAATATTGAAAGCTTAATCTATAATAAAGATGGATATATCTTTAAAGAACTAGAACCGCTACATGGATTTTTACCAAATGAAAATGATTATGCTTTCAAAGTAACGCCAGAAAATGATGGTCAGCTATTGATTGTAGATGTAGATAACGAGCCGAAACATCCAATTATCAATACCACAGCAACAGGCAAAAACGGTGAAAAATTTGTTGATCCAACAAAAGAACTCGAGTTGGAAGATACGATACAGTACAAATGGCTTTTTACTGGTAGAACCTATCTTTATGCAACAAGAATTATCGATCAAGCAACGGCTGAAGTATTAGAAACGTTCACAGGTTCATTTATTCCGCTTGCATATGAAGGCTCTCATGTAGTCAAGGTAAAGGTTGATGGACATAAATACCGCGGCAGATCACTTGTATTTTATGAGTATATCTATGATACTGTCAGCAAAAAAGAAGTCGCAAAACATGAAGAAATCAATGACTCTGGCCAAACAATCAAAGTCAATGATCCAAAAATTGAAACCAAAGCACAAGGAGAGGATGGTTGCCAATTATTTAATCCACTGAAAAAAGTAACGGTAAACGAAACTGTAACTTTTACTGATTTAGTTGCAGGTCACAAATATACAACAACCGTTCAAGGATATAAATTGAGCGATGAAACAGCCTATGAGAATGCCTCTTTAACAAAAACATTTATCGCGACTAATCCAAATATGGAAATGACTTTTGAATTTGAATTGGATGGAAAAGAACTTCAAGGAAACGGCATCGTCTTTACAGAAAGACTTTTCTACGAAAGCGAAGAGATGGCAATCCATTTAGACTTATCAAATGAAGAACAAACGGTTCAATTCACTGACCCGAAAATCGTGACTAAAGCACAAGGCAAAAATGAGCTGCAACTGTTTGATCCTCATGCAAAAGTACCGGTGAAAGAAACAGCTGTATTAACTGATTTAATTATTGGTGACGAATACAAAGTAACGGTTCAAGGCTATCGTTTATCGACAGGCAAGCCTTATGAAAAAGTAAAAGAGGAATTGGTATTTACGGCAACTGAAACGGAAATGGAACAATCCTTTGATTTTATTCTTGACGGGAAAGATTTAGCTGGTGACAGTATTGTCTTTACTGAAACTTTATTATTCAACAAGGAGACAATCGCTGAGCATAAGGATTTATCCAACAAAAAGCAAACGATTACCTTTACTGATCCTAAAATCAAAACGAAAGCTTTTGGTGACGAACAAAATCAAATGCTCGATCCACTACAAAAAGTATCAGTAAAAGAAACAGCTCAAATCAAAGACTTGATTATTGGCAATGAATATACTGTTGTAGTTCAAGGGCATCGTTTATCTACAGGAGAAGTTTATGAAAAAGTTCATGAAGAATATACATTTACTGCAGATAAAAAAGAAAAAACAGTTGAATTCGACTTTATGCTAGAAGGTAGAGAATTACGCGGTGATGGCATTGTCTTTACTGAAACGCTAAGTCATGATACTGAAATTATTGCCACCCATGACGATCTAAATAATAAAGACCAAACCGTTCATTTTAATGATCCTACTATTACTACAATTGCTCAAGGTTTGTATGGTGAAAAAATCTTCGAAGCAGCTTCTGAAGTAATTATCATAGAATCAGCTAAAATCACTGGTCTAGTTATAGGAAATCAATATACAGTGAAAGTAACCGCGCATCGCCTGTCAGATGGTTCGATCATTAATGGTATAGGTGATCAAAAAAACTTTATTGCTGAAAAAACTGAGATGACTATGCAATTCGAATTTAAAGTTGACGGAAAGCAATTTTCCAATGATGGCATCGTATTTACAGAAACACTAGAAACAAAAAATGAGATTATTGGCAAACATTTCGATTTGAAAAATGAACAACAAACAGTTCGTTTCAAACCGGTTACGAGCAGTATTGTGCCTGGACCAAAATCTGCTTTTCCAAGTACAGGAGAAAGAGTATCTCAAATCATTCTTTGGCTAGGTCTGTTTATAATCGTATTTTCAGGTGTAATTTGGTTGAATTTTAAGCAAAATAAATTCTACTAAATAGTAAAAGTTCGCACTTCCTTAAAGAAAAACAAATGAAGATTGAAACAAAATCAATTTTTTTCAACTCTTCTAAACGAGTACATTAACTCTTTGCATCTTATCAGGACAAAACGATTGTGAGCCGCTTCATCTGCTCTTACTGTTTCTTCGGATTTGTTGAGGTTAAGAGGTGAACTCTTAGTATTGTGTTCCAGCATCATAATAAAATAGATACAATGCTTCTTAATGATGATCCCCAAATAAATGAATACCTTCTATAAGTCAATACACTAAAAATCAACATTTGTTATTTGGATAGAAAAGTAGAAGTGTACAATAATGTATCTAAGCTTCAAAATGGTCTTAGGAAGGTTTAGATGTTTAGCTAATATAAACTGAAAATCAATTATCATCCTGAAAAAAATTACATTTTGACAATTATTCGTTCACACAATATTCACAATTTCCTTGTACTATAAAAACATAAAAGAAAGACAATTGTTAAAGGCAATCAATTTCATTTGTGTGAACTCCTATTGATCCGCTCTGAGTGTGCAGAGCGGGTCTTATTTGTTTTCAATGAAGCTTTGCGAACTTTAGTTCCTTCCTACTGCAAAGTTGACGGATTTTTGTTAGAATAAGAAGGAAACCAGTTTGCTGAAGATGAGGAGAAAAAAGATGACAAAAAAGAAATTACTATTAGTTGATGGAAACAGTGTAGCCTTTCGAGCGTTTTTTGCTTTACACAATTCCTTAGAACGTTTTAAAAATAAAAATGGGTTACACACAAATGCTGTCTATGCGTTTAACAATATGTTTGAAAACGTTATGACCAAAGAAAATCCAACACATGTATTAGTCGCTTTCGATGCAGGAAAAACAACCTTTAGAACCGAATTTTACCCCGAATACAAAGCAGGCCGTTCGAAAACACCAGGAGAATTTAAAGAACAAATGCCTTACATTCGTGAATTACTGACTGGTTTAGGTGTTAAATATTATGAGTTAGATAATTATGAAGCAGATGATATCATTGGAACGCTTGCTACTAAAGTTCCAAAAGACGAATTTGATGTTGTTGTGTTGTCTGGAGATCGAGATTTAACACAATTAGCGACAGACTCTGTCAAAGTGGATATTACGATCAAAGGTGTTAGTGATCTAGAATCCTATACACCTGAACACGTAGCTGAAAAATACGATGGTTTAACGCCAAATCAAATCATTGACATGAAAGGTCTAGCCGGAGATACTTCAGATAATATCCCTGGGGTAACAAAAATTGGTGAGAAGACCGCAATCAAATTATTGAAAGAATTTGGTTCAGTCGAAGGTGTGTACGAAAATATCGACAGCTTGAAGCAAAGCAAGATGAAAGAAAATTTAATCAACGATAAAGAACAAGCCTTTCTGTCCAAACGCCTAGCAACGATCAATGTAGACTCTCCAGTTGAAATCGAGATTGATGAACTTAAATATGAAGGAAAAGACTTAGAAAAATTGATTCCTTTTTATAAAGAAATGGAATTCAAACAAATGCTAAGCAAATTGAATGTTGAAGAAGAAGTAGTTGAGCTAGAAGATGTTCACTTTGATGTGGTAGATACATTCACAGAAGAAATGTTTACCGATGATATGGCCTTATACGTTGAAATGTTGGAAGATAATTACCATACTTCACCGATCGTAGGTGTTGCGTGGGGAACCAAGAAAAAAGTTTACACAACAAACAGTTTAGAACTGTTTGAAAGCAAACCATTTGTTGAGTGGTTGTTATCAGAAAAACATAAAAAAATAGTGTACGATGCAAAACGCACCTATGTGTCTCTTAACCGATATGTTGGGAAACCTCAAGGCATTACGTTTGATGTCTTATTAGCTGCTTATTTATTAGATACAAATGATAACAACGCAGATATTGAGGGTGTAGCGCAGCACTATGGGTATACAGATATCCATTCTGATGAATCCGTTTATGGAAAAGGAGCGAAAAAAGGCTTGCCAGAAGATGATGAAGCTTTTTTCAGCCATCTTGCACGAAAAGTCAATGCCATTCATTTTCTATCTGAAAAACTAGATGCAGAATTAGTAGAAAAGAATCAAGCAGATCTATTCTATAAAATGGAATTACCACTTTCGAAAATTTTAGGCGATATGGAAATTACAGGTATTCGTGTGGATGCGAATCGATTAAAAGAAATGCGAATTGAATTTTCAGATCGATTACGTGAAATCGAACAAAAAATATATGCGGAAGCTGGCGAAGAGTTCAATTTGAATTCGCCAAAACAATTAGGCGTGATTTTATTTGAAAAAATGGGATTACCTGTTATTAAAAAAACAAAGACGGGCTATTCAACTGCTGTGGACGTATTAGAGCAATTGAAAGAACAAGCTCCGATCGTAGAAGACATTTTAGTTTACCGTCAAATTGCCAAAATTCAATCGACCTATGTTGAAGGATTGCTAAAAGTGATTCAGCCAGACGATAAAATTCATACACGATATGTGCAAACATTGACTCAAACGGGTCGTCTAAGCTCAGTGGATCCTAACTTACAAAATATTCCGATTCGTTTAGAAGAAGGACGGAAAATCCGTCAAGCCTTTGTGCCAAGAGAAAAAGACTGGATGATTTTTTCTTCAGATTACTCTCAAATTGAGTTACGTGTTTTAGCTCATATTTCAGATGATCAACATTTGAAAGAAGCATTTATTGAAGGCCAAGATATCCACTCAAGCACAGCCATGCGTGTATTTGGTATTGAAAAACCTGAAGATGTGACACCGAATATGCGTCGTCAAGCAAAAGCTGTAAATTTTGGGATTGTTTATGGTATCAGTGATTATGGTTTGTCACAAAACTTGGGCATTACTAGAAAACAAGCGCAAGAATATATTGATACTTATTTTGAGAAATATCCTGGGGTTAAAAAATACATGGAAGATATCGTTCGTGATGCAAAAGATAAAGGATTTGTAGAAACACTTTACAACCGCCGCCGTTATTTGCCAGATATCAATTCACGTAATTTTAATCTGCGCTCTTTTGCGGAACGAACTGCAATCAATACACCAATCCAAGGAAGTGCTGCAGATATTTTGAAAATAGCGATGATCAACATGCAAGCACGGCTAAAGGAAGAAAACATGCAAGCAACAATGTTACTACAAGTACATGATGAACTTGTTTTTGAAGTGCCAGAATCTGAATTAGAAAAACTAAACGCATTAGTTAAAGATGTAATGGAAAATGCTGTTGCTTTACATGTACCATTGCTGACAGACAGCAGTTGGGGCAAAACTTGGTATGAAGCAAAATAATGAACTAAAATAATCAAAGAAAAGACTGGGCAAACGAAAAAGTTTAAAAAACTTTGATGTGTTCGTTTCGGTCTTTTTCTTCTAAGGAGAGAAGGAAATTGCCTGAATTACCTGAAGTTGAAACAGTCAGAAAAGGGTTAGAAAAATTAGTTGTTGGAAAGACGATCGATGAAGTGACGATTTTATGGCCAAGAATCATCGAGTCACCAGAATCAGAAGTTTTTGCGAACCAGTTGATGGGTCAAAAAATAGAAAAAATGGAACGTCGCGGTAAATTCTTGATTTTTAAGTTAACAAACTACGATCTGATTTCTCATCTACGAATGGAAGGGAAATATGAAACACATAAACCAGAAGAAGAGCGGACCAAGCATACGCATGTGATTTTCACTTTTACCGATGGGAGTGAATTACGCTATCTGGATGTTCGGAAATTTGGTCGTATGGTCCTATTACCAAAGGATCAAGGGCAAAATTACAAAGGGATTTTAGCATTGGGACCTGAACCGATTCCATCTGAATTTAGTTTGTCAGAATTTCGAACAGGGTTAAAAAAACATCATAAAGCAATTAAACCGTTACTGTTGGATCAGCGTTTGGTAACAGGATTAGGCAATATCTATGTGGATGAAGCGTTATGGGAAGCAAAAATTCATCCCGAACAACCCGCAAACACACTAAAGCCAAAAGAAGTCGAACAATTATATTATGCAATTATTGATGTTCTAGGCCGTGCAGTTGAAGCAGGTGGAACAACGATTCGGACTTATTTAAATGCCTTAGGAGAAGCTGGAACATTTCAAATTTCACTAAACGTTTACGGTCAAACAGAGAAACCTTGTCCAAGATGTACAACACCTATAAAAAAAATCAAAGTGGCGCAACGGGGTACACATTTTTGTCCAAAGTGTCAAACATTGAAAGTGAGGAATTAACCAATGGGCATGGTGTTAGGACTGACAGGTGGTATTGCAACGGGGAAAAGTACGGTTGTATCTGTATTTAGGAGTCTGAATTTTCCGATTGTCGATGCCGATATCATTGCGCGGGAAATCGTTGAAGTTGGGAAGCCAGCACTAAAAAAAGTAGTGGCTGTTTTTGGTTCAGAAATCTTGAATAGAGAAGGGGCATTAAATCGAAAAAAATTAGGTGAGATTATTTTTTCTGATGAAAAAAGAAGAAAAAAGCTTAATGAAGTACTCTCACCATTTTTGAAAGAAGCAATTTTAACTGAGATTAATGACAAAAAAGATCAAGCACCATTAGTTATTGTGGATATCCCGTTATTGTATGAAGGCGGTTATGATGTGTTTGTCGATAAAGTAGCTGTGGTGTATGTACCAGAAGAAATTCAGCTAGTTCGTTTGATGAAACGTGATAATTTATCCGAAGAGCAAGCGCAACTACGAATCGATAGTCAATTACCTATAGAGGAAAAAAAACAAAAAGCAAATATCATATTCGATAATCAAAACAGTATTCTAGAGACAAAAAATAACGTACAAAAATGGGTGACGAAAAATATTTTTGGATAAAATAATGTAATTTATTTTTTGTTTTTTTATGTTATTTTAAAAATAATGAAAAACAAGATGAAAATAACGCATAATAAACAATGTTTATTACGCGTTATTTTCTTTTAAACCTATTGTTGAACTGTAAAACGGACATTTTTATACATATAATAAAATAACATTTTTGTTGGTAGTAGCATAGACAATTGTGCTGACTGTGTGTTATCTTTTGTGAGTGAAAAGATTGCAGAAAAGGATTGTGGAAAGTGAAATGAAAAAAGAAGTAGTAGTTATTGGGTTAGGGTATGTTGGATTACCAAGTGTCATCAATCATGTAAAAAAAAGACATAAAGTAATTGGATTTGATGTTGATAAACGAAAAGTGGACATGCTGAATAAGGGAATAAGTCCTCTTGATACAGTATCAAACGAAACGGTTCAAATGCTACAAGAAAAAGGAACGATTTTTACGTATGATGCGCAACAGATCGTCGCAAAAGATGTTTACATTATTGACGTGCCAACACCAATTGATAAAAATAAAATTCCAGATTTAAGTTATATCAAATCGGCAGTTGATTTGATTAAAAATAAAGTAAAAAAAGGGTCATTGATTATTTTAGAAAGTACAACGTATCCTGGAACGACAGAAGACTACCTCGTTGCAGAGTTTTCAAACCTCGATTACCAGATCGGAGTCGATCTTTTCATCGCCTATTCCCCAGAAAGAATTGATCCAGGAAATACCCAATCCCTTAGTGCAAAGATCCCAAGAATCGTTGCGGGCCATACAGATAAGTGCTTAGCTGAAGTGAAAGAGTTTTTTGGAAGCCATGTGTCATCCGTTCCCAACTTAAAAACAGCTGAACTCGCTAAACTATATGAAAATACATTTAGATTAGTGAATATCGCTTTAGCAGATGAACTTCAAAAAATTTCGGATAACTTAGATATCAAAGTAGGAGAAGTGTTGGAAGCAGCAGCAACTAAACCTTTTGGATTTATGAAATTTACGCCTAATTTAGGTATCGGTGGGCATTGTATTCCTGTAGACCCTTATTATCTGACTTGGCTGATGGCAGATCGGGGAGTTGAAACACCACTAATTGATACAGCTGGAAAAATCAATGATTCAATGCTTGATTATTATTTAGAGAAAATTAACCATCTTGCGTCTAAGAGCAAAAAAGAATTTACAGAGATGATTGTTGCTGTTATTGGTGTAACATACAAGAAAAATGTTGCAGATATTCGAATGTCTTCGGTTATTTCCTTGATAAAAAAATTAAAAGAGAAAAATATAACCGTTGTTGCTTATGATGATGTGATGCATCCGTATAGTGTGTCGACCGATGAAACAATTGTCACATTAGAACCGGATTATCAACAACTGACACAATATGATCTAGTAATTTACGCTGTCGATCACGATATCTATGAAGACAAGAAAAATATTATTATAGATAAGAGCCAATTATTTTATGATTTAACAACAGTTTAATGACTCCATTGATCATGGATTGTTCAAGTAGGAGGTAAGAAAAATAATGAATGATAGTTCAAGAAAAATCAGACGTAAAGAAAAACAACACGTTGAAAAGAATCGCTCAACGCAACTATTAAAAATAGTGCTATTACCATTGTTACTTCTACTTGCGATAATTTTCCTAATTTATGGTAAAAATAAATCAGATGATCTGTTTTTAAATGATACGTCAAATGAGCAAGAAGATTTTGTGGTCGTTAAGGAAAAGAAATACGCTGACATTTATACATGGGAAGAGTTAATAGCGGCTATTTCAAATAAAGAATTGACTGAGATCAATATTAAAAAAGATATTAAATTTCCTCAATCTCAAAAGCAACTGACATTAAATAAATTAACAAAAGTCCGTGAAGAGCAGGTTTTTCGCTATGATGATACCTTAAAAAAAGAGCGAAAGCAGACAATATTGATGGTAAGTGTACTCAAGCGTGATCTCAATAGAAAAGTGTTGATAAGTGGTGAAAAACGAAGCATTGAGTTGGGCAATGTAGAATTAGATTTGCCTAAAGGGTTAGACCTTGAATTCAAAGAGATAAAGTTAATAAGGAGTTATCGTTATTAGACGAAACATATTAGAACCATTGTACAATTGTTTTTTGAAAGGATGTTTTGATGAGAAAAGGATTTTTCTTTTTATTAGAATTCTTAGGCATAATTTTTTTGTATTTAATTCCTATCGTCTCCATATCATATATTGCAGTATATGAGTTGCTTCACTTTTTTCACCCGTCAATTGAAAGTTTTATTCTATCAGGAAAGCTTCCGTTATTGGTCATGTTGATTGTTTTTATACTAGAACTCATTATTCATTTTAGGTTTAAACCCCAACAGAGAAAATTATTACGTGAATTAGGAATCAAACCGCAAGTTAGACGCTATAAAATAGGCTTTTGGGCAAATACTCGAAGCCAGAAGATCAAGCATACAATATATAATAAAAATGGTCTTTTGTTACTATTTACGCTTACTTCGATTCTTTCTTTAGGAGTTGTATGGTTTCAATTTAGATTGCCGAGTGGTTATCGTCATTCGTTGAGTGGGGTTGCGCCTTTTTTTACAATGAGTGGAGGGATCGCATTAGCTACGCTTGTTTTAAGTACTCTATATACGCCATATGCATATGAAAAAGTTAGTCATCGAAAAATATATATATTAATGCCTATGTATAATGAACCAATCGAAAACATTAAAAACTCGTTTGAATCTATCCTAAATCAAAGTCTCCTGCCAACTGAATTAGTAGCTGTTGATGATGGCAGTTCACTTGTTGATTATTCAGAGGTTGCAGAAGAATATCGGAAAATTTTTGCTGAAAAAGGTGTTTCTTTTCAGTTTATTAAACAAAAAAATAGTGGAAAGCGAGCAGCTCAGTTAAATGCGTATAACCATTTAGAAATTTCCGATTTTCATAATGAGATTATTTTAACAATCGATAGTGATACTGTTTTTGATGAACATGCGATAGAACAAGGAATCATTCCGTTTGAAGATGAACGTGTATACTCTGTTGCGGGTGTGATCGTGACTAGAAATGTTACGGATAATCTTTTGACTGTGATCACAGATTTATTGGTGATTGGACACATGGTGCTGATAGAACGCTCAATGAATTCTATGTTCGGCAGCGTAGCCGTTAATAGTGGGCCAATTGCATTTTATAGAGCAGAGGTTTTAAATTTAGCGAAAAAATTAGGATATAAAAATGAAACATTTGGTCGTGTTAGAGTAGAATTTTCAGATGATAGTTTCTTGACTTTATCAGCGATGCTGTTGGGGCGAACTGTTGCTCAAATGACAGCCGTTTCATACACTGATTTACCAAATAAACTAAGCCATCATGTTAGACAACATCTACGTTGGAGCAGAGGAAGTTTTATTCGAGGTTTTTGGCGTTTAGCTTTGTTTCCTGTTAGCAGTTTTGTCTTTTTTAGACAGTCATTTGGCTGGGCGATGTTTGCAGCGATGAATGTTATTAAATATCAATTGATTTATTGGGTATTTTTCGTAATGAGCGATTTTCCATTAATTTTAATTGCTCCTTTAGCTTTTAGTGCGGTTTATTCCTTGGCATATCTTTCAATTCCAAGGAACGATTTAGCAAAAAGGGACAAATGGATTGTGTTCTTTGCGTTTCCTTTTACTGTGTTATGGGCAATCTTCGTATTATCGCCTGTTCGAATTTGGGGGTACATCACCCATAGGAATACAGGATGGGGAACGCGAGACAAAATAGAACTATAAGATGACAATGAGGCTGGGACAGAAGCGTTTAATCCCGAGAAATAAGAAGGAATTCACGAAAATTGTTTTTCAAATTTTTGTGAATTTCAGCTTATTTCCGAAGGGTTTGCTTCTACTCCCACCGTTTATTCGTATTTAGGGTGTGATACAAAAGTGATTTTTACTTTTGTACTACACCTATATTTTTTTTAAAAGCAGAAAATCGTTCTAAAATTAGAACGCAACAATAAGAAAAAAATGGTTAAGAAGTAAACGTTAATGGCTGGTTTCTCAAGCATTTCATGTTATAATATAGGAAGTATATTAAAACGAAACGTTAAACATAGATATTATTAGATAAAATGAGGTGAACACTATGCGTTGTCCAAGATGTCATCATAATAATTCTCGCGTAATCGATAGTCGACAAGCAGACGATGGACGTGCAATCCGTCGTCGAAGAGAATGTGAAAATTGCAATTACCGTTTTACAACATTTGAACGAATTGAAGCAGCGCCATTGTTAGTCATCAAGAAAAATGGTGACCGAGAAGAATTTAACAGAGAGAAGATTTTACGTGGTTTGATCCGATCAGCTGAGAAACGCCCAGTTGCTATGGAACAAATGGAGCAAATCGTTGACAATGTCGAAAATAGAGTACGTAGCTTAGGCGAAAATGAGATTTCAACTACTCTAGTTGGCGAATATGTAATGGAAGATTTAGTGAACTTAGATGAAATCGCCTATATTCGCTTTGCCAGTGTCTACCGTCAATTCAAAGATATGAGTGTGTTCTTAAAAGAATTACAAGGAATCGTAGACAAAGCAAAATCTTCAAATCCAGACACAACCAATGATTAAGGAGGTCTTTCCTTGAAAGAGAATTGGAAAGAAGTCCATCCTAAAAGTATTTTTCAAGTAGCACTATCGTATCCGTTATCCAATCAAGAACAAGCAGTATTGACACTTTTATATCAACCAATTATTGGTGCCGAAGCTTTTAGTTTATACTTGACACTCCTATCCGAAGTGGAAGAGTCTGGTGTCAGTGAGTCACTTTTTCATGCTGATTTGATTACGATGATGGACATGAGTATCAAACAAATTCAAACAGCTAGAAAGAAATTAGAAGGAATCGGGTTACTAGGAACGTTTGTCAAAGACGATTCTGAACTTGGCGCACATTTTTTATACAGGTTGAATCATCCTGAAACAGCTGAACGTTTTTTTAAAGATGAAGTATTATCGTTAACCCTTCTAAACATCGTAGGGCAAAGAAAATTGGACAAATTATTTGACCGCTTTAAACCAAAATTTATTAATTTGACTGGTTTTGCAGAAGTTTCAGCAAGCTTTAAAGAGGTGTATCAATTCAAAGAAGAACAAATCATTTCTCAAAGTAAGCTATTAAGCCAAATGGAACGATCTTTTAACGATCCAAGACCAGCACAAAAGCCAAGTGCAGTCAATGAAAGCTTTGATTGGGCATATTTTGTGCAAGGGATAGAAAAACTTGGAATCAAGTTGCCAGATAATAGTGTAGGATTCAAAGAAGAAGTATTTGTTTTCCATAACTTATTTGGCATTACAGAATTAGACATGATCGATTTTTGTTCTAAATCATTTGATTATTACACAAGTAAGATCGATGTAAAGGACTTTGAGCGAGCAGTCTATAGAACCTATGACCCTGATAAAAAGCAAAAACCAAGTGAATTTCAACGAAATGATTCGGTTGAGTTGTCTGCAGAAGATCAGCAGACATATCGGTATAACTCATTGAAAATGAACGGATTCTCAACACAAGACATTCAGATGATAATGGATAGTGAGAAGAATTTTCCGTTAAATTATTTAGAAGCACTAAAAAATGAACGTGGTGGGTATACAACCCCGCAAGAACGTTCACTGGTTAAATATTTAGTAAGTAAATCAGGACTACCGAACAGTGTAATCAATGTATTAATCAATTATGTTTATAATATTCAAAAGCAACCTACGTTGAAAGCTGATTATGTGAATCGAATTGCTAATGAATGGGCTCAAAGTGGTATTTTTTCACCAGAGAAAGCCATCGATCATGTACGCGAGTTAGCTAAAAAAGGCAAAGAACAAAAACAAACTAGGCAGCGATATGGACAAAATAATCGACCGATTCGTCAAGAAACATTACCAGATTGGGTAGATAATCCGGTTGAAGAGCAGAAACTATCTAAAGAAGAACAAGCACGACTAGACAAAGAAATTCAAGATTTCTTGAGTAAAGGAGGCGGCAATTAATGGAAGATGTAGGGAAAGAAATGTCAAAAATCATTCAAAACAGAGATATGAGTGAACGATATAATGAATTGGTTGAAGTTGTCCTTAAAGATACTGATGTACAGCAGTTCATCAAAGAAAATCGTGAACGATTGACGGACGATGATATTCGAAAAAGCTATTCGAAACTTTATGAGTTTGTTCAAGAAAAGCGTAAATATCAATTAAATGACCCAACGATGATTGCTCCTGGATATGAGCCTCAACTAACCTTGAATTTCCATTACATCGATGTGACTTATGTACCTACAGAAGCGTTGATCGCGAAGCAAAAGGAAGATGAAATTCGCAAACGCGTCCGAGCAATGGATATGCCTAAAGATGTCCGAGAAGCTAGTTTGAATAGATTTGATACGGCATCTCAAGGTCGTGCTCAAGCAATGGCCGAAACTATGAAATTTTTAAACGAGTATACAACAAATCCAAAAGAATTCTATAAAGGCTTGTATCTTCAAGGTACCTTCGGTGTAGGGAAATCGTTCTTATTAGGTGCAATTGCGAATAGTTTAGCTGAGCGTGGTTTTGTAACAACCATTGTCCATTTTCCGACCTTTACAGTTGAAATGAAACAGGCAATTGGTAAAGATATGGTTGGACCTAAGTTGGACGCTGTCAAGAAATCACCTGTTTTGATGATTGATGATCTAGGGGCAGAATCAATGACTTCTTGGATTCGAGATGATGTATTAAGCGTTATTTTACAATATCGTATGCAAGAACAATTGGTAACGTTCTTTTCATCGAACCTTGATTTAAAAGAGCTAGAGAAACATTTATCCGTGACCCAGCGTGGAGAACAAGAACCCTTAAAAGCTCGTCGTATCATGGAACGAATCCGTTACTTGGCTCAAGAAATTACAATGTCTGGTAATGATCGAAGAAATGGATAGAGCTGACTTTTCCGACTGCTGTATAGGTTGAGTATAGGTGACTGAAGTGTGTGATACTTCAGTTGCTTTTTTAATTTTTCTTAATACTAAATGCTCGTAATGGACTATGCAAGAGTCTAGCGTTTATAATAAAGTATCAACAATGGAGGCGTGTCTATGAAAAAAATTACTATAACATTTGTAACGGTTATTGCATTGATTTCTTTAGCCGCATGCACACAAAATAAAATCGACTCGTCAAAAGGAAGTGAAAAAACGTCAATGAGTAGTGAGAAAGACCTAATGATCGATGAAACCTCAACTATGAAAGATCAAGAAAAATCTCAATCCATTTTTACAGCTATTTTAGTTGAAGATGCTAAAAAAAATGATACAGTGGATCAATCGACTCGTTTAGTTCTAAAAGAAGTCGAAGCAGTTGAAGATCCAGAAAAAATGATTGGCATGATGAAAAATGATGGTGTTATTTTGAATGTCACAACGGAACAATTAGCAGATGGACTCACAGAAAGTAGTTTTAAGACTGGTGATAAAATCCAATTTACATTAGTCGGTTTACCAGCAATGACTATGTCGATTCCACCACAAGTTGTTGGGAATTCAATAATAAAAGTTGAAAAAATTTAATCATTTTGAAGTCGATAATGTTTGAGGTTGGGACAGAAGTCTTTAACTCCGAGAAATAAGAAGGAATTTACGAAAATTGCTCTTCAAATTTTTGTGACCAAGTAGGTACTGTGCAACATCAACTTGTTCCTTGTTGTGTTTTACAGCAATTTCGGCTTATTTCCGAAGGAGTTGCTTCTGCGCCCACCGTTTATTCGGTTACTAAGAGCCTGAAACATAACGTTTTTAGTTATGTCCCAGGCTCATCATTTTTGTTTTTTATAGAGTAAATAATTATTTTTTCAAAAAAAGCATTGACATTTGTTTTATAACGATGGTATAGTTTCACCTGTAAGATAACTAAATAGATTTGTTAGGTGAGGCTCCTATACAAACACAGGCTACTGCCCAAAAACATCGAGAGATGCCAATGGGTAGAACAGGGATTGTCGATTACAAGGCTTTTCATAAGGTAGCTAAAAGCTCTGCTTTTTACGTTGTATAGTGCCAAAACTCAACGACTAGATCATACAGGCTTTTTTTTGTGCGCTTATTTATGACCTTCCGCTGAGTTTTGGCGGAAGGTTTTTTGCTGTGAATCACTACGATTGGCCAAAGGACAGAGTAGATGATGAACAGTACTTGGCGAACGAAGAGAGAGAAGTAACCGAAATACTGAATCACGGCATATCGATCCCCCATCTCTGGTCCTAAAAACCAAAGTATAAAAAGGAAAGACAGAGTAGATGATGAACAGTACTTGGCGAACGAAGAGAGAGAAGTAACCGAAATACTGAATCACGGCATATCGATCCCCCATCTCTGGTCCTAAAAACCAAAGTATAAAAAGGAAAGACAGAGTAGATGATGAACAGTACTTGGCGAACGAAGAGAGAGAAGTAACCGAAATACTGAATCACGGCATATCGATCCCCCATCTCTGGTCCTAAAAACCAAAGTATAAAAAGGAAAGACAGAGTAGATGATGAACAGTACTTGGCGAACGAAGAGAGAGAAGTAACCGAAATACTGAATCACATCATGTCATTTCGAGCATACCAAACACTAACAACAAATCTAAGAAAGGAGCAAGCTTATGAATTTTTAATCAACATTATGGCCAGCATTTTTGCAGGAATGATTATTGGGGCAGAACGGCAATGGCGAAAAAAACTAGCTGGAATGAGAACAATGACCTTGGTAACATTTGGTGCATGTCAATTCGTTTCTTTATCCACTTTGATTCAGGATGATAGCAGTCCTACAAGAATAGCCGCTCAAGTAGTCAGTGGTATCGGATTCCTTGCTGGAGGCGTAATTTTGCGAGAAGGCTTTAGCGTAACAGGTATCAATACTGCCGCGACCTTATGGTGTTCAGCTGCTGTTGGAAGTTTGATCGGAGCGGGGTTTGTGATCGAAGGAATAAGTTGCGCAGTTGCTTTGATGCTCGTTAATATTTTGCTGAGGAATCTATCGTTTAAAATGGACAACTTGGCTGTCCAAAAAGAAGACGAACAAGTAGAGTCGATTCACTATCTTTCGGTTATTGCTAGTAATACAAGTGAAGTCATGCTTAGAACTGAAATTATTCAGTTACTCGATAAATATTGTTTAACCTTTACTAAATTCTCTTGTACCGATTTAGCAGGACAAAAAGTAAGACTATTCTTAGAAATCGAAGCGACAAGAAATGGCGTATTAGCAGTCAATACGATTATTTCAGAATTGTCTCAACTATCAGAAATCATAGAAATCAATCAAATGAGCAATTAAAAGAATGGAGGAATCAAAATGGTAAAACAGTGAAGGTCAACGTAATTAATTGGAATAGTGAAGAATATTGGAGAGGTATTTTTTTAAGAAACAAGCTACTTAAAACCAGTGCTGGAAAGGAAGGGATCAAAGAATTGCCTATTCATGAAAAATACGACCTCCATATGGCTGCGATGATTGACGGGGAAGTTGTAGGGACGTTACTTCTTTCAAAAAGAAGCCGCACGATGGCTCAGATCAAGCAAGTTGCGATTGATGAGTTGTACCAAGGATTTGGGATAGGAAAACAATTACTTGAATTTGCAGAAAAAATAGCAGAGCTGATGAACTTTCAATCTGTATTTTTAACTGGTCGTAAACAAGCTTGGGGCTTTTATGATCATTTTGGTTACCAACGTATAAGTAGCGCATACTCAGATGGGGATGTGATCTTAAAAAAATTTAAGAAGAATCTTTGCACAAAAAAGAACACTCGGAATTTCGGAATTATCAAACATATCACGCTAAAGGAGATGGAAACAAATGGATGACAGTAGTCAGATGATTAAGGGCTCATGGATAAAGAAATCTGTTGAAGAAATTATAATTATTATTGTCTATTTGTTTCTAGGGCAAAAAAGCAATTTCCTCCGCTAACAGATTTTCTTTTATCTATCAGTCCGATTCCTAAAATAGAGAGAACACAATGAGATTGTAAAGGATGATCGTTTGTATTAGACTATCCTACATTTCATTAATCAGAGTTTTAGAAAGAAGGAGAAGTACATGGATAAAAGAACAGCATTAACTAAAAAAAATAATCAGTCATATGAATATTTTGCACGGAACTCAGCCGAAAATATCATTACCTTTTTCAACTCTTCCAAAATGGGACTATCAAACCAACAAGCAGTTTTATCAAGAGAGGAATTTGGTGAAAATACAATTACTCACGGCAAAAAAACACCGCTATTCGTTGAAATAATCAAAGCTTATTTTACGCCATTTACAATTGTTTTGATCGCACTTGCTATTATTTCCTTTATAACAGATTATGTTATTGCACCACCAGCAGATCGTGATCTTATAGGTGTACTTATCATCATGGCGATGGTGTTGATCAGCGGTACAATGACATTGATTCAATCGGTTAAATCAAATCAAGCAGCAGAAAAATTGAATAACATGGTAAAGATTACGGCAACCGTTGTCCGTAGAAAAAAAGAAGTAGAACTTCCAATAGAAGAAATCGTCTGTGGCGATATCATAAAATTATCTGCAGGTGATATGATTCCAGCTGATATCCGTTTAACCAAAACAAAAGACTTATTTGTGTCTCAATCTGCAATGACGGGCGAAAGTTATCCAGTTGAAAAAAGAGCAGATTACAAGTTAAAAGGAAACAGCGTGGAAACAGAATATGAAAATATTGTTTTTATGGGCAGTAATGTTATTAGCGGTAGTGCAGAAGGAATTGTTGTTTCAGTAGGAGATAACACTCTTTTTGGAAAAGTAGCACAAGATGTTTCAGATAAAAACCCTCAAACAAATTTTGAAGTCGGCATCAGCAAAACTTCATGGTTGTTGATTCGATTTATGTTAGTCATGGCGCCAGCAGTATTTTTAATTAACGGATTAACAAAAGGTGATTGGTTTGAAGCGTTTCTTTTCGGGTTGTCTGTAGCGGTGGGGCTAACACCTGAAATGCTGCCGATGATCGTGACGACGAATCTTGTTAAAGGCGCTTCAAGTATGGCTAAAAAAGGCACAATTATCAAAAATTTAAACGCGATTCAAAATTTTGGTGCAATTGACGTTCTATGTACAGATAAGACAGGTACATTGACTCAAGATAAGATTATTTTAGAGTATCATTTAGATTGTGATGGCAAGGAAGATAGCCGAGTGTTGCGCCATGCATTCTTTAATAGTTATTATCAAACAGGCTTGAAAAATTTAATGGATGTCGCAATTATTGACGCCGCAAAAGAAGAATTATCAATCGATTCTTCTAAATACAAAAAAGTAGATGAAATTCCTTTTGATTTTAAACGACGTCGTATGAGTGTTGTGATCGAAGATACATCTGGCAAAACGCAAATGATTACAAAAGGTGCCGTCGAAGAAATGTTAGAAATTTCAAGTTTTGTAGACTATCAAGGAACCGTGACGCCTTTAACAGAATCACTTAAAAAAGAAATTTTGAAAACCGTTGAAGAATTGAATGAAGACGGGCTACGTGTGTTAGCTGTTTCTCAAAAAACAAACCCAGCGACCATTGATGAGTTTTCTGTCTCAGATGAAAATGAAATGGTTTTAATTGGGTATCTTGCATTCCTTGATCCGCCAAAAGAAACAACAAAAGCTGCATTGGAAGCGTTGAAAAAACATGGGGTTGGGGTCAAAGTATTGACTGGTGATAATGCTCTGGTGACGAAATCAGTTTGTAAACAAGTTGGACTAGCAAATGAAGAACTGATTACAGGGAATGAAATTACTAAAATGAATGATTTTGAACTAAAAACGATTGCTGAAAAGTATAATATTTTTGTGAAATTGACACCTCAACAAAAAACGCGGATCGTTCAAGTATTAAGAGAAGCTGGCCATACCGTTGGTTTTATGGGAGATGGGATCAATGATGCCCCAGCAATGAAAGAAGCTGATGTTGGTATTTCTGTCGATACGGCGGTTGATATTGCAAAGGAATCGGCAGATGTTATTTTACTTGAAAAAGACTTGATGGTCTTGGAACGAGGGCTATTAGCAGGAAGAACGACTTTTGGTAATATCATGAAGTATGTCAAAATGACGGCGAGTTCTAATTTTGGTAATATGTTTTCAGTTGTAGTAGCAAGTATCTTTTTACCGTTTCTACCTATGTTACCGTTACAACTACTCTTTTTAAATTTGATTTATGATATTTCATGTATGTCAATTCCTTGGGATCATGTAGACGATGAGTACCTAGAGCAACCTAAAAAATGGAACGCTTCAAAGATTGGTTCGTTTATGAAATGGTTGGGCCCTACAAGTTCAGTTTTTGATATTACGACTTATTTGTTAATGTATTTTGTCATTTGTCCTCAACTAGTCGGAGGAAACTACCATGATTTAGATCCAGCGCAACAAGCGACTTTTATTGCGATTTTTCACGCTGGTTGGTTTATAGAATCTCTTTGGTCACAAACGTTGGTGATTCATACATTGCGAACACCTAAAATTCCGTTTATCCAAAGCAGAGCGTCGTTTATTTTAACGACTATTACGTCTTTAGGAATTGCGGTTGGAACGATTTTACCGTTTACAAGTTTTGGACAAAGTTTAGGATTAGCTGAGCTGCCGTTAAATTACTTTGCTTGGTTAGGTTTAACAATAGTGTCCTATTTATTCCTAGTCATGATCGTAAAAAAATTCTATGTCAAACGATTTGGAGAATTACTATAAGATTGAGTAAAAGATTGAGTCCAATTGATTTTGGATATCAATCTTTTTTCTGATTAGCCGCATATCTTTTGCTAAAATAAAACGTTGCGTTATTATAAAGAGAAGGAAAATAAAAAAGAGTGTTTTTCGTTTGACCTTTACTGACTAAATGAGTATAATAACGATATAAGGTCAAAATTAATCAGACCTTATGCTTTTTTATAAGTTAAAAGTACTATTTATATAGTAGAAATTAAAGAGCTTATTCAGCTTTAACAATTATTTAGCTACGCAGGCTAGCTCTTCGGAAAAAAGATAAAATCTAAATGAGGCAACAAGCACCTCAGTCAGATTTTCCTATTTTTCTGTCAGAGCTGTACGAGCCCGCTCCGCTTTACATTATCTAGCTACGCGGGCTAGTTCTTCGGAAAAAAGATAAAATCTAAATGAGGCAAAAAGCATCTCAGTCAGATTTTCCTATTTTTCAGTCAGAGCTGTACGAGCCCGCTCCGCTTTACATTATCTAGCTACGCGGGCTAGCTCTTCGGAAAAAAGATAAAATCTAAATGAGGCAAAAAGCACCTCAGTCAGATTTTCCTATTTTTCTGTCAGAGCTGTACGAGCCCGCTCCGCTTTAACAATTATCTAGCTGCACAAATCAATCCTTATGAAAATAGACAAATTACCAATGAAATAAAGAACGTTTCAATGTTAATTTCCTGATTTTCTACAGGATAAATCGATTTGTTCCGCTTTTAAATTTAGGAGGTAATTCTATGAACATCGAAAAAATGACAACGACATTACAAGAGGCAATTGCAGAGGCGCAACAAGTAGCCGTTACTCGTCATCATCAGGAAATAGATATTGCGCACCTATGGAAGATTTTTTTGCAACCTAATCATTTTGGGCGTAATTTTTATACAGATGCAGGCGTTGATGTAGACGCTTTTGAACGAGAAATCGATAAAGCAATCGATGAATACCCAACTATTCAGGGTAGCAACATTCAATATGGTCAAAGTATGAGCCAAAATTTGTTTAATTTATTAGGTGAAGCAGATAAACTTAGAGAGTCATTCCAAGATGAATTTTTAGCAACTGAAATCGTGATTTTAGCGTTGATGAAATTGAAAAACTACCGTTTAACAAGCTATTTAACAAGTCAGGGAATCACAGAAAAAGAATTACGTAAAAATATAGAAGACATGAGAGGGGGAGATCGTGTGACTTCTCAAAATCAAGAAGAACAATACAAAGCTTTAGAAAAATATGGGGTAGATTTAGTACAACAAGTGAAAAGCGGCAATCAAGATCCCATAATCGGCCGTGATGAAGAGATTCGAGATGTGATTCGTATTCTTTCGCGGAAGACAAAAAATAATCCTGTGCTGATTGGTGAACCAGGCGTTGGGAAAACAGCAATTATCGAAGGGTTAGCCCAACGAATCGTTCGCAAAGATGTACCTGAAAATTTAAAGGACAAAACTATCTTTTCATTAGATATGGGTGCATTGATCGCTGGCGCTAAATTCCGCGGTGAATTTGAAGAACGCTTGAAAGCAGTTTTAAAAGAAGTGAAAAAAAGTGAAGGACGTATCATTCTTTTCATTGATGAAATTCACAATATTGTTGGTGCCGGTAAAACAGAAGGTAGTATGGACGCTGGCAATCTGTTAAAACCTATGTTGGCCCGCGGTGAATTGCATTTGATTGGAGCAACAACACTAGATGAATATCGCCAATATATGGAAAAAGACAAAGCCTTAGAACGTCGTTTCCAAAAAGTCTTAGTTAAAGAACCAACTGTTGAAGATACAATCAGTATTTTACGTGGCTTAAAAGAACGATTTGAAATTCATCATAGCGTGAACATCCATGACAATGCTTTAGTTGCTGCAGCAACGTTATCTGACCGCTACATCACGGATCGTTTCTTGCCAGATAAAGCTATCGATTTGGTCGATGAAGCGAGCGCAACGATTCGAGTTGAAATGAATTCAATGCCGACCGAGCTTGACCAAGTAACACGTCGATTGATGCAATTAGAGATCGAAGAAGCTGCCTTGAAAAAAGAATCCGATGATGCTAGTAAAAAACGTCTAAATGCATTGCAAGAAGAACTGGCAGATCTTCGTGAAGAAGCGAATGCCATGAAGATGCAATGGGAAACAGAAAAAGAAGAAGTGAATGCTGTCAGCAATAAACGTGGTGAAATCGACAAGGCAAAACATGAATTAGAAGATGCTGAAAACAATTATGACTTAGAACGAGCAGCTGTTTTACGTCATGGTACGATTCCTAAATTAGAAGAAGAGCTAAAACAACTTGAAGAAAAAAATGCTAAAGACAATGTCCGGATGGTACAAGAAGCCGTGACTGAAAATGAAATTGCACAAGTTGTGGGTCGTTTAACAGGGATTCCTGTAACAAAACTAGTTGAAGGTGAACGTGAAAAACTAATGAAATTGAATGAAACACTTCATAAACGTGTCATTGGTCAAGATGAAGCCGTAGATGCTGTAAGTGACGCAGTAATACGTTCACGCGCTGGTTTGCAAGACCCAAATCGTCCGTTAGGTTCATTCTTATTCTTAGGGCCAACAGGTGTTGGGAAGACTGAACTTGCTAAAGCATTAGCAGAAGACCTATTCGATTCAGAAGACCACATGGTCCGAATTGATATGAGTGAGTATATGGAGAAACATAGTGTGTCTCGTTTAGTTGGAGCACCTCCAGGCTATATCGGCTATGAAGAAGGTGGTCAATTAACGGAAGCTGTTCGCCGCAATCCATATACGATCGTCTTATTAGATGAAATCGAAAAAGCACATCCAGATGTGTTCAATATTTTACTACAAGTCTTAGATGACGGTCGTTTGACTGACTCGAAAGGACGAGTAGTTGATTTCAAAAATACGGTCTTGATCATGACGAGTAATATCGGTTCTCAACTTTTACTTGAAGGTGTGACCTCAGAAGGAACGATTCCAGAAGAAGTAGAAGAACAAGTAATGACCATTTTACGCGGCAATTTTAAACCAGAATTCCTAAATAGAATTGATGACACAATCCTGTTTACACCGCTAAGCTTAGAAAATGTCAAAGGCATTATCGGAAAAATGACTGCTCAATTGGCAAGACGTTTAGAATATCAAGAGATCGAATTAGTCATTTCTGATGAAGCTAAAACATGGATCGCAGAAAGTGGCTATGACCCAGCTTATGGTGCACGTCCATTGAAACGTTTTATTACAAAAGAAGTCGAAACGCCATTGGCAAAAGAGATTGTGTCGGGCAAAGTCTTACCTAAAACCAAAGTAACAATCAGCTTGTTAGGTGAACAATTAGTTTTCAAAAATGAACCGATAGAAGAATAAAATCAAAAATGAGATAGCCTATTTAAGCGGCTGTCTCATTTTTTCGCGTAAGTATAAAATATTGATTTTAAAAACGATATTGTGTAGAATCTAACTATTATATTAAGCAATTAAAAGAGGGATCCAGTGGCTAAAAAAAACAGACGACTAGAAGAGCAATTGTGTTTTTCATTACAAACAGCTTCAAAGCAATTTAATAGGATGTATGCGAAAGCATTAAAACCATTTCAGTTAACCTATCCTCAATACTTGGTGTTACTAGTTTTATGGGAATACTCAGATCAGCGGATTTCAGACATTGGAGAAAAACTTGCGCTGGATACAGGAACATTGACACCGATGTTGAAAAGAATGGAAAAAAATGGGTACATTAATCGAAATAGATTACGTGAAGATGAACGCATTGTGATCATTTCACTTTCTGAAAAAGCAATTCAGTTAGAGACTGCAATTTATGATCAAGTAGAGGGATGCCTGACTCAGCTGGATTTTAATGAAAAAGAGTATTTTGCTTTGATCGAACAAGTCAACTCTTTAAGCAAGCAAATTGGCAGTATTGACCAATAACAGATAGATTATCAAGATTTCAAGAAGCAATGAGCGATTAAGCGTACACTTTTTGCAGTCTTTTTATTAAAAAAATCACTACAGTTGAAGCAAACTAATGTACATCTGTATAAATATTGTGTACAATTTAATTGTACGATAGAGCTATGATAATAAGAATTGGAGGAATGAATCATGAAAAAAATCTATTCAACAACAATCATCAATACCGGCGGAAGAGAAGGGGAAGTCTTTTCACCAGATAAATCATTCAGTTATCAAGTAACTTCGCCTGGACCTCATCAAGAAAATAAAACGAATCCAGAACAATTATTTGCAGCAGCGTATAGCTCTTGTTTCAACAGTGCATTAGAACTTGTAATGGCTAATCAAAAAATCACATCAAAAAGCACAGTAAAAGCTACCGTTTCTTTATTCAGTGATGAAGAATCTGGATTCCAAGTTGGCGTGGTTCTGTCAGTGAAAATCGATGATGTCGATCGTGAAACGGCTGAAGCGTTAGTGAAGGCTGCCCATGAAGTATGTCCTTATTCAAAAGCAACAAGAGGGAATATTTCAGTTGAGTTAGAAGTAGAATAATAGCAAGAAAAGCTCAGAATAAAACGAAAAAGTCGTTTAGTTCTGAGCTTATTTTTATTTAGTTACTTTTCTAAATGCATAAGCTTTAAAATAGTCTGGTTTATGTCGTTGAGTAAAACTATAAACCGTTAAAATCAAAGCACCAATCGTATTGGTAAGTAAGTCACCCATGGTATCCATCAAGGCTTCGCGACCGATATATGGCTGTCCAGCTTCTGTCATGTAACGTTGTAAGTTCATATTTCCCAGCGAATCACATAGGAATTCCCAGAACTCCCAGAAAACTCCGCATAATCCAGCGAATGCAAACCCCATGATAATGAATAGCCAAGGACTGATTTTTGAAAAATCTGACTCACGTAAACAATACCCAATGATCGCATACCCCACAGCCACTAACAAAATAGGACTAACGGCATGAAGAATTTTATCCCAAAAGGGCACGATAATGATCAAGCGCAAACCGGTGCCAAGAAAAACGGCGATCCAGATAAAAAACCAATAATACAGGCGGACCATTTTAGGGAAAACCAAGCCTGTAAATTTTGTGAAAATAAAAGGGACAAAAATCACAGCAATCCCTGCAATCATTTCAAATGTCAACAACATATATTGTTCTGTTGGTTGAACGACAAATGTCTTCACGATATTGACGATCAATGTGATAATACCGAACACAAGTAACAAATAAAATGCATTTTTTTCTTGTTTATCCTCAAATTCTAACTTCATAGAAAAGCCTCCGATGTGTTTATTTGTTTAACGTTTGTTTGATTGAATCTAAAAATGATTGCTCATCACTGACGACGGCTCCATTTAATTTTACCAAACCAATTGTATATAGGTTTAGATAATGGAATTGATTTTCAGCAATATCGCCTAAGGCTGCTAATTTCTTTTGATTATTGGCACCTTGTTGGCGTGTATCGTTATAAAGACCGATCATTGGAATATTTTTAGCATAGGCCACACCAATTTCAGAAGCCACCCCAGCATCGATCGTAATTCCGTCTAAAATAGCAACAAGTAAATCACTTTCAAGTACTTTTTCAGTATCAGCTAGAGCTATCATCTTACTGTCAGCATAGGCTGTCTTATCATTGATCCCTTCATTTTCTTGTGGTAAATAAACCTCGATTGAATCATCTAATTCACGAATTTTTTTTACTAAATATTCATTATAAAGAAGGTCTGCTTTGGCAAACATTGGTCCTGCAAAATATATATTCATTTTTTCACCTCTAAGTTAGTGTATCCTTTTATTTTTTTGAGAAACAGACAAGTTGATTTACTAAATCAACCTTATCCACACGATAGCCATAAGCAGCCCATGCACTTGAAAACGAATGCTCTTTTTTTGTCCACCATGCGCTATACGTTTTAGCTAGTTCAGGCAATCCTTGCTTGTCTATCATTTTTGCCTCTATTTCTGCAAATGATAATGTCATGCTAGTAGTATTGACTAGCAAAGTTGGAATAACAAGATAGTCCTTCATAAAATCATCCTTTGTTGAGCATTTTTTTTAATAGGATCAAAAATAATCGCTAAAATAAGCTTCTTGATCAGGCAAAATTCGCTCTAATGAATGCAATGTTTCTTTATCCGTAGTTAAACGTTCGATTCGATGGAGATAAGTTGGTCGACGGTAATTCATCAATAAACAAGTTAACGTTTGAATATCAATGTGTACAGGCTGCCCCAGAGGTTCATCTGTTACAGATACTTGATCTTCTTCATCCCATAATAAACTAAACACCCCATTATTCCATTCAGCAACTGGATCGCTAACGACAAAATGAAACGGTTTTGCGGTACTGGAATAAGGATATGCTAGCAACATTTCTTTTACATCCACGATTCTAGCCATATAATAAGGCTCAATTGTTTCTTTTATTTGGCTGTCGTCTAACAAAAAGGCTAGGGGCTCGTTTTTATAAATATCGCCTTCAGCCCAATCAATCATTGAGAAATGAGCCGAAATGAAATTCCACAAAGCATTTCGCGCTTCTTGGTTGATGTAAAACATTTCCTTGATATGAAACACATCTTCAGCTACCCAGTAAAATAACACACCTAAAGGTTCTTGATTTGCCCCGTAATAAATTGCAGCTGTACGTTCGTCTTCATTTTCAAATCGCCAGTATTCTTCCCAGTTAAACTCACTACGGATTAAGGCGCCATGATTTTGACGAGCAAATTTTGCATACACAGTAAAGACATCCTCATGATCAACACTCACGCGTTCGATCATTCCAGGAACATTGACTTGTTTAGGCAATTGGGTATCACGAATCTTGAAAGATAATTTATCTGACATGATTTCCCAGCCTTTTCTGCGATAGTAAGGAATACTGTATGGATAAAGATAAGAAATCCATTGTTGATCTTCCCGCATATTTTTAAGAGCAAGATGAATCAGATCCTGCATCAAGCCATGGTTCGCATATTCAGGATAAGTACCGACACCCGTTATACCGCCCATTTTGAAAAGTTTCCCATGAATGTTTACTTCACAGGGATAAATGGCAATTTGTGAAATTAATTGATCCTCATGAAACCAGCCGAATACTTTTGATTGCTCTAAAATTGGCTGTTTTGATTTTATTAATTCTTTTTTACTTTCATAGCCACTTTCTTCTAAATCAGCTTCCGTAAATTGAAAGACATAGCTTAACAATTCATTAAACTGATCCACATATTTCTCATCTACCGCTTTTAATTCTAAATGTTCTCTGAACTCTTTTTGGTCCATTTTTCCATCTCCAATTGTTTTTCTATTCCCAGTATATCAAAAAAAGGGGAATAAATAGAGTATTAATCACTAAAAAAAGATAAAGAAAGATTTTTTTGTGAAATAAAGGCTTCAAGATGATAGAGCAAATCACGAAGTCTTTTTATAAGCTATCAATCGATTTATAAGCATAATAGGGAAACGCGGGAAAGTTCTTTAATTCTGATGGAAATCTTGTTATAATGAAAAGTGCTGATTGAAAATGATCTGAGCGATGAGCCAGTACGATTTGATTGAACAAAATCACAAGCTCATTCAGCTTTTCATAAAAGAAATGAGGACTATGAATGAATATAAATGAAATGAAGCAAAGACAAGAAAAAATTCGTAACTTTTCCATTATTGCTCACATTGACCATGGGAAATCAACGCTTGCTGATCGAATCTTACAAAAGACGGAAACTGTGTCAGATCGCGAAATGCAAGATCAATTGCTAGATGCGATGGATTTAGAGCGTGAACGTGGTATTACAATCAAACTAAATGCAGTTGAATTGACCTATACGGCAAAAGACGGAGAAGACTATATCTTCCACTTGATCGATACGCCTGGACATGTCGATTTTACGTATGAAGTATCAAGAAGCTTAGCAGCCTGTGAAGGGGCTATTTTAGTTGTGGATGCGGCGCAAGGAATCGAAGCACAGACATTGGCGAATGTTTATTTGGCTTTGGATAATGACTTGGAAATTATTCCAGTTATCAATAAAATCGATTTACCAGCGGCAGATCCAGAAAGAGTTCGTACCGAAATCGAAGATGTGATCGGAATCGATGCGAGTGAAGCTGTTTTGGCTAGTGCCAAAGCAGGTATTGGAATCGAAGATATTTTAGAACAAATCGTAGATCTTGTTCCGGCGCCAACAGGGGATCTCGAAGCACCATTAAAAGCACTGATTTTTGATTCAGTTTATGATAGTTATCGTGGTGTTATTTTAAATGTTCGCATTATGGACGGGGTAGTAAAACCTGGCGATAAAATCATGATGATGAATAATAATAAAACCTTTGAAGTGACCGATGTGGGTATTTTTTCACCGAAACCAATCAGTCGTGACTTTTTAATGGTGGGCGATGTTGGTTACATTACAGCAGCAATCAAAACGGTTCAAGATACGCAAGTAGGGGACACTGTAACTTTAGCGGATAATCCTGCAAAAGAACCATTAGCAGGGTATCGTAAAATGAATCCGATGGTCTATTGTGGATTGTATCCAATCGACAATTCACGTTATGTAGAATTACGTGAAGCTTTGGAGAAACTACAATTAAATGATGCTGCTTTGCAATTTGAAGCAGAATCTTCTCAAGCTTTAGGCTTCGGCTATCGCTGTGGATTCTTAGGCTTGCTGCATATGGACGTTATCCAAGAACGTTTAGAACGAGAATTCAATCTTGATTTGATTACAACAGCGCCATCCGTAATCTATCATGTCACTAAAACAGACGGTACAAAAATCGTAGTGGATAATCCAGCTGAATTTCCAGATCAAAGTACAGTAGATTTTGTAGAAGAACCATATGTCAAAGCAACGATTATGGTACCAAATGAATATGTTGGTGCTGTAATGGAAATCTCTCAGCGAAAACGTGGAGAATTTGTGACGATGGATTACTTGGATGAATACCGAGTGAATGTTATTTATGATATGCCTTTATCAGAAATCGTTTATGATTTCTTCGACCGTTTGAAATCAGGAACAAAAGGGTACGCTTCATTAGACTATGAAATGATTGGCTACCGTAAGAGTAATTTATCTAAGATGGATATCTTATTAAATTCAGAAAAAGTTGATGCGCTAAGTTTTATTGTGCATAAAGATTTCGCTTTCGAACGTGGGAAAGTCATTGTTGAGAAATTGAAAAAGCTAATCCCTAGACAACAATTTGAAGTACCAGTTCAGGCAGCCATTGGTCAAAAAATTACTGCCCGTTCAACCATCAAAGCACTGCGTAAAAACGTTTTGGCTAAGTGTTATGGTGGGGATATTTCACGTAAACGTAAGTTGTTAGAGAAACAAAAAGATGGTAAAAAACGAATGAAACAAGTTGGTTCTGTTGAAGTACCACAAGAAGCCTTCATGGCAGTTTTGAAAATGGACGAGGACGAACCGAAAAAATAAGAACAAAAAATCCGCTAACTGAACATTCAGAGCGGATTTTTTTGTATAGATTACGTGGGATAAAAAATGTTATTACGAAAAATGCCGACCCAAAGGTTTGCTATTTGTTGTATCTGTTTCAGTGGAACTAGTTTCTGTAGTTTGTTCTTCTAATGTATCCTCGACAGGTGTCGATCTTGTTGTATAGGAACCTAAGCTAAAGGCAAAACCAATCAGTCCAACAAATGTCAAAAACGTAATTGATTGACGGTTTTTTTTTCTTTTTTGAGCAATTAGCATTGAGTCTAAACGTTTTTTGATTTCGTTAGTATTTTCATAAAGTGTGACCGGACCTACTTTCTCATTGTACCTTCCAGGATGTTTTGCCATTTCAATCAGTGTAGCGCCGTACTGATAAAATTCTTCTTTTGTAAAATGACGTGTAGTCCCCTCATCACAAGCGTACTCACATTCTTGATTCATAACTTTTCCAATAAAATAAACGACTGGATTAAACCAATGAATACATATAATGAATTGCATGAACCATTTGTAATAGATGTCTTTACTTGAATAATGCGTTATTTCATGGGATAAGATATTGTAAAGCTGTTCTTTGCTCAACTTTTCATGAGGCAACACAATATAATTTTTTGTAATACCCAACAGCAAAGGAGAAGAGACTAATGGTGTCGTAAACAGATCGATAGGAGAAGTAATTTTTTTCTCTTCACAAATTTCACTTAGGATATCTAGAATATCTGGATTATCTACGGGTTGCCAATCCGATTTGATGTACTTCGCAAAGCTTTGGTATTTAGTGATTTTATGTATCAGCAGACAAAAAACAATAGCCAACCAAAAATATAAGATATACGGTGCGAAAGGTTGTTCTTTACTTCCCAAAATGATATTGTCCTTAAAAATAACATTTTCTCCAATGAAAACAGAAGGTTTTCTTTGAATGGCAGACCCATAGAGCGTTTCATAAAAAGGAGTGGTTTCGAATGACGAAAAGAACCTACCCACAAAACTCTGGTCGGCAGAAAAAGGAAGAATAAAGCGCAAAAGAACAATCAATAATAAATAATAGTGAGAACGTCTTGACATTTTTTTTTGCAAAAATGCGTGAACTATAAGCCAAGCGCCAAATAGAATTGAACCTGAAATACTGAGGGAAATAAGTAAGTTCAATAGTTTTTCAGCAATCATTCTTTATTTTTTTCCCAATAGTCTTTTAAATCTTCTATTTCTTGATTTGAAATTAAGTCATTTTCAACCAACGTAGCGATCAAGCCTTTAACTTCACCCTCATACACTTTTCCAACAAATTCTTTTGTTTCATTTTCGACATAGTCCTTTTCTGTCAACAAGACAATATATTCATTTCTTCTACCTTTTTTTTGAATCTGTAACACTTTTTTTTCAGTTAAACGGGCTAGAAATGTCAAAATAGTATTATTTTTCCATTCAAATTCTTTAGCATGCAATGCATCAACAATTTCAGAAAACATCATGCGCCCGTCATGCGCCCAAATTATTCGTAGTATTTCTAATTCTGAATCAGATATTTTCAGTGCCATAGGGTTCTCCTTTTTTTCATAAATAAATGTATCCGTTCGTTCTAACAATCCAATTATAACACGACTATTGACAAAATAGAAAAGTGCATGATAATATAACTACAAGATGTAGGTATAAAGAAAAATCTTATCACTCAATTCCAACGATTAATTTATCAATATCAAAATACTAAAAGAAAAGGAGCGGTAACGTGAAACAAAAAGGGTTGTTATGGATAATTTTTTTAATTGGGATTGGAAGTACAACAGCTTGCTCAATGATGAATAAGACAAAATCAGAAGCTGAGAGGCATTACTCAGATCAAACGATGCCTTCAACTTCGTCTAGCACTTCAGTAAAAGAAAAAGAAGAACTATACAATGAATTGTCCAGGAATGCAAATTTGCCTAAGCTAGTCGAACATTCCACGCAATTTGAGCAAGATATCAGTTTTGTGGCTAAAATGGAAGGCGACCCTAAGCAAGTTGAATCCAAGGATGATACTTTAGATGGACAATGGTATGGATCAATCTTTTTGATGAGAAATCGGAATACGCCGATTTATTTAAATTTGTCTAGTATAAAAAAAGAAAATTGGCCCAAAAGTGGTGATATCCTTCGAATTAAGGGAACGCCGATAGGCTATCTTTATACGAGTTATAAAAATGAACGAGTTGATATGTTGGATATCAAGGCAAAAAAGCTAGAAATAATATCGTATGATAATAAAGATGTAGCTAAAAGTGATACGATTGAAACCGATCAATACAAAGTTGAAATCACGGAGACAGATATTCTGCGAGATGTTTTCGATGAGCCAACGCTGGTCATTTACTATAACTTTAAAAATAAAAAAGACATTACGTCGATCCCACCACTTAGAACCTATTTTTTCTTTCGTCAAAATGGCGAATACCTAAAGTCCACGATTTTAGGCGAATTGGACAAACTTAATCCAAAAGCACTTAATAGAGACACTTTAGAGCCAAATGGAGAGATGTTATATTACGAAATCTTTAAACTTTCTAACGAAGAGATACCAGTAAATTTGGAAGTATATGACGATGAATATCACTTACTCAACACATTGGAAATAGCAGTCACTGCAAAGAAATAAAAAGGATGTATAAAAAAAGAGTAAAAAAAGGAGTTTTATGATGAAATATATTATCAAACAAAAATTAGTTGCATTAAAACCAACCTATGAGATTTTAGACGGTTCAGGAAATCCACTATATAAAGTAAAAGGAAGTTTTTTAGGAAGAGAAAAATTTGAAATTACAGATTTAGACGGTCAAACATTGGCGAAATGTGAAACCGATGTCAATTTCTTAAGTATCATTGGGTCATTTTTAAGTTACAATTTCAAAAAATATCATATTTTAGTGGATGATCAAAAAATTGTTTCTATGGCGCGTTCGTTAAATATTTTCAGCTATAAATTTACGATTGACTCACCTATTGGAGAAGTAAAATTAGGCTATGGAATGACAGGCAGCCACCAGTTTACGATGCAGGATAAAATTATTTGTGACATTGATAAAAGAAAACTGACTTTAGGTGGAGATGAATATCATATCGAGATTGATGATGCACATGATCAAAAAGCGTTTTTATTAACAACTATTGCGTTGGATCGCATCTATTATACGAAGCGATAATCTGTTGATAACGAAAGCGATTACGACATAACTAAATAAAGGGATTAGACTAAAATGAAAAATAAGAGTAACGTGTTTATGGTCTTGTTGGTATTGAATGTGGTCTTTGTTATGACTGGTTGTAATAAGCTTGAAAAGGCAAAAGAAAATATTGCGAATGACGATTCTTATTCTTCTAAGATAGATGAAAAAGATAAGTATAATGCCTATGTTGACTTATTCAGTGTTTTGTCAGGTGAATTAGCAAAAATTGAACATTCTTATGCACAGAAACATATGGATGGAGACGGTCAGTTTGTGCCGACAGATGATAAAACTGCACTCGGGTATATCGGAGTAATTGGTTCAGTTCAACGAGCGATAGAAGAAGCGGAAAAAAGACTCTCGACTAAACCCAAAATGGCGATTGATGAGGATGTAAAACCTTTATTGACAGTCCTAAAAAAAGAAGTATTGATTTTAGAAGAAATTGAGAGTTATTATCAGGAAAAAGATTTTTTGAATGATCATGATGAAAAAGGAAAAGAGCTAAATAGTAAATTAGTATCGATCACTAAAGAAATGAACGACCCGATAAAGAATTTCTCCGATAATATGCGAACGTTCATGAGTGAAACAGAGAAGAAAGAGCGAGAAGCTCATAAAAAAGAAGGCAATAAAATTTCATTAGGAATGTTAGAGTTTCTTGATACAGCGAAAGAAGCCAGAGATGTTGTTAGTAACAGCATAGCTGAAGAGGGTAGGATTGATTTAACCACTGAGAACTATGTTGGAGTGAACATTGACGTTTCTAAAGCTTTGGATGAGCTAAAAAAAATACCCACAGATTCAAAAGATATAGAAAAAGAAGGATTTTCTTCAGCCACTTCTAGTATCTATATTGATCGATTTATAGAAAAAGCCTCAGAGTTCAAGAGTCTATCAAACGAACTAGCAGCAAGTTTTGGGGGAGAAGAAGAAGCACTGATTGACGTGATGGAGAAACTATCAAATGGCTATTCAGAGTTAATTGATGTTTATAATAAAATATGATTGCATGAGCGGTCATTATGTAGTAAACTGAACAAGTCTGAAAAATCAATACCTTAACAAATAACTATCCTTATCCCACCTCATTTGAGGTGGGATTTTACTAAGTAAAAGGGATGAAGATGAAGAAGGCAATAAGTTAAATGAGTTTTTTCTCATAAATGAAATCAAATGTATACTTTTACCTAATTTCGTCGTATAATAATAAATGTAGTATAATTGTAATTTAAATTAATAGGTCATTTCATTCGTAAGGGTGTTTTAATTCCTCTTTTTTTTATCACAAAGGTATTGCAAAATTAATCGTGCTAAAAGCACTAGGAGGAACACATTTATGAATACAGGTACAGTGAAATGGTTTAACGCAGATAAAGGTTTTGGCTTTATTACTCAAGATAACGGAACAGATTTATTCGCTCACTTTTCAGCAATCCAAGGTGACGGATTCAAATCTTTAGACGAAGGTCAAAGCGTATCATTTGATATCGAAGAAGGTCAACGTGGACCACAAGCAACAAACATCGTAAAAAACTAATTTAAACCTTTTAGAACGATTCAACGATAGTTGGATCGTTTTTTTTGTATTTGAAAAGATGGAAATCGGTCATTAATGTAGAAGTATATTGTTTGCAAAATTATTTATTGCCGAGTATTATACACTTATACCAACAACAACCCTTTTTATTTTTTCATTTTACTCTTTTAGAGTAAAAACTCCTTTTTCCCATCTTCTAATGGAGATGGGATGTTTTTTATTACTATCACTTATCAATAGGGCCATATAGGACAGTTTTATCACGAAAGAGAAGTAGAAAATTTTTTTAATATATGAAAAAAGAAACCCTTTTGATCGATTTTTGAAATTTTTTATCGTATACGAGAGTTATTAGTTGATATTAATTTGAAAAAATAGTATTATAAATTCATACCAACAACAACCCTTTTTATTTTTTCATTTTACTCTTTAGAGTAAAACTCCTTTTCCCACCTTCTTTAGAGGGTGGGATTTTTTATTTTTAAATAAGCGATGATTAACATAAAAATAATTGAAAAAAGAAACAAAAAAGACACATAAAGAAAAAATTCTTTGTGTGTCTTTTTTATTATCCAATCATTACGCTTTCATCAGGGTATTTAAACTTAGCTTGTTGTTTTTGTCCTCTTGTTAGAAGTGAAAAACCAACCGTATAAATTCCTACTCGGCCAATATACATCAGTAACATAATCATGATTTTTCCAGCAACTGTTAAATCAGGAGTCAAACCCATGGTTAGTCCGACAGTACCAAAGGCAGAAAAGACTTCAAATGCCACATACTCAATACCAGCAGACTCCGGAATCGTTTCAGTTATGGTTAAAATCATGATTGAAATGACGCATAATGTCAATGTGATAAAGAATAAGGTTAAAGCACGAAAGACGGTGCTGTCTCGAATCGTACGCCCATTAAATTCAGCTCGTGTGCGCCCCTTGAAGATTGAAACGATTTGAATGACCAGTACAGCAAATGTTGTCGTTTTTAAGCCACCAGCAGTTGATCCAGATGTTCCACCCACATACATCAGAAAAATAGTTGTAATTAATCCAGCGTTTGTCATTTGCATATAATCGATGGAATAATAGCCTGCTGTTCTTGGCGTAACCGACATAAAGAATGTATTGGCTAGACGCTCAAAAAAGGTTGTACCAGTTGTTAAATTGCTTGCATTGTGTTCTGTAATAAAAAATAGGATAAAGCCCCCGAGCAGTAAAGCCCCCGTTGTAATCAAAGCAATTTTTGTATGTAAAGAAAACTTTCGTTTCTTTTTAAAGCGCAACAAATCCTGCCATACAATAAAACCAAGACCGCCAGAAATAATCAGAATAGCAATGACGAGCAAAACATAAGGCTTTGTTTGATACGGGGTTAAGCTGTCCCCTAATAAATCAAAACCAGCATTACAAAAACTAGAAATAGAATGGAAGAGACCGTAGAAAAGCCCTTTTTTCCAACCAAACTCGGGTACAAATTCAATTGAAAGGAGTGCAGCACCAACTAGTTGAATTACAGCAGCAAATTTAACAACGTATATCATCAAACGAAATGCACCAGACATGTCATCTAAATTCAGAGCTTCCCTTAATAACATTCGTGTACTTAAGGTTATTTTTTTTCGTAAGACAAAATAGAGAAGTACAGGCATCGTCATAAAGCCCAAGCCACCAATTTCAATTAGAACCATAATGATCAATTGTCCATACGCGTTCCAATGTAAAGCAGTATTAAGTGTTGTTAAACCAGTGACACAAACCGCAGATACGGCTGTAAATAAAGCGTCAATGAATGGCGTGGCATTTCCACTGCGCGAAAATATTGGGAAAGTCAAAAGTATTCCGCCAACAAAAATTAAGACAATAAAACCCAAAGCTAAAACTTGAACAGCTGATAAGCGTTTTTTTAATTTAGTAGCAAGTTTATTTTTTTTCATCTTTCCTCCGGTCATTACTAATGTTATAAACAGTTTTTTTATTTTTATTTGGTAAATCCAAGTGTACCATTTAATGGAATAATTTCCAGTAATTTGAAAAAGTAAAATCATCGCTTTTGTTTTGTGATGTAAGTCTTTGTTCCTATGACGAAAAATAATGCAAAAAAAGTTTTCATTTAAAAAAAGAAAACGCTTGTAAAAAATCAAATAATAAAGTATTATACAAATACAAGTTAATTGTATATACAAGTTAAAGAGGGGAGCAAAGGAAATGGGTAAGTTTCAAGAAGACGCAAAAAAACTGTTAGAAGATGTAGGGGGAAAAGAAAATATCGCAGCTGTTTCACATTGTGCAACGCGGATGCGATTTGTTCTAAACGATCTGAATAAAGCAGATACTGCAGCGATTGAGAAGATTCCGTCTGTCAAAGGAACATTTACAAATGCAGGGCAATTTCAGGTCATTATAGGCAATGGGGTACCGCAATTTTATAATGAATTTTCTACTATTTCAGGAATTGAAGGCGTTTCCAAAGAGCAAGGGAAGGCAGCGGCAAAACAAAATCTTAATCCTGTTCAACGAGCAATCTCAGTTTTAGCGGAAATTTTTACACCGTTGATTCCAGCTTTGGTTATTGGGGGATTGATTCTAGGTTTTCGCAATGTATTGGAAGGGATCCCATTTGGTTTTTTAGAGGGTCAGAAAATAGTTGAAGTATCCCAATTTTGGAGTGGCGTCAATTCATTTTTATGGCTGATTGGTGAAGCGATTTTCCAATTCTTACCAGTAGGTATTACGTGGAGTATTACTAAAAAAATGGGCACAACTCAAATTCTGGGGATTGTTTTAGGGATTACGTTAGTATCACCACAATTACTAAATGCATATTCTGTTGCAAGTACAGCCGCCGCAGATATCCCTTTTTGGGATTTTGGTTTTGCTCAAGTAAATATGATTGGGTACCAAGCTCAAGTTATTCCAGCTATGTTAGCAGGATTTTTATTGGCGTATTTAGAAAGCTTCTTCAGAAAAGTTATACCACAAGCAGTTTCCATGATTTTTGTACCACTATTTGCACTCGTTCCAACAGTCATTGCCGCTCACGTGATCTTAGGTCCTATTGGTTGGACAATTGGAAGCTGGATTTCAGATATCGTGAATGCTGGGTTGACCTCATCTCTTAACTGGTTGTTTGGCGCCGTTTTTGGTTTTATGTATGCTCCGCTAGTTATTACAGGACTGCATCATATGACGAATGCGATTGATTTACAATTGATTGCCGATTTTCAATCAACCAATTTATGGCCGATGATTGCCTTATCAAATATTGCTCAAGGATCTGCTGTATTAGCTGTAGTCTTTATGCACAGAGGAAATAAAGAAGAAGAGCAAGTTTCGATTCCAGCGATGATTTCTTGTTACTTAGGTGTTACAGAACCGGCAATGTTTGGGATTAATTTGAAGTATGTTTACCCTTTTGTTGCTGGTATGATCGGCTCTGCTTGTGCAGGACTATTTTCCACATTGTTTGATGTGAAGGCAATCAGTATTGGGGTTGGTGGATTACCTGGTATTTTATCTATCGTTCCTCAATACTACGTACCATTTTTCGGCGCAATGTTGATTGCATTCATCATTCCATTTATTTTAACGTATATTTTCAGAACAAAAGGTATTTTTAACAAACTTGATCCTGTCGATGAAGCGACGGGGAACTTGTTTGCTGAAGAAAAATAATAAGAAGTGCGTAAAAAGAGGTTGGGACCTGTAGAGTGATGTCCTGGCCTTTTTTCGTAGGAACGATCTTTTGCTCGTTTTATTTTTAGTTAGATGAGACAAGTTATTCTATTTTTCATACTAAAAATAGTTGGTTTTTTTTGTTCTTTCGGGTAGACTAAATAGGGCTTAAAAAAAGGGAGAATGACAGATGGATATTTATTTAAAAAGTGCAATTTTACACATTATTGATCGTGAAACAGGAACACCAGTATTTTCAGCAAAGGAATTAGATTTAACCACAGAGTATATTCGTGTTTATCTAACAAGTAAGATAACAAAGCTTTCGACGGCTCAAACAAAAACAGGTATTTTAGCAGAGGAAAGTTCTTTTGTTGATAAAATGAGAGGAATTCCTAATGATTTTATTCAAAAAAGTCAACAGTTGGCTCAACACTGGTATGATGTGTATTCTGGTAGTGAAGATGCGCCGAGTGCAGATGTTCTTTTCATCTTATACGAATTAGATACGGTGATGCATTTAGCAATGATCAAATTAAACTATAAAGAAAGCTACACTCATTATGTGGATTATGAAGATGAGGCTGTTTATAACAAATTGATCATCAATCGAGCTATTTTACCTTCGAAATCACAAAAGCCTGATGAAGGAATGACCGTCAACCTAGATACTTTAGCATACGAGCTCCTAGAAAAACGTTATGAGTTTTCAGGGGAAAAAGTGTGGTATTTTTCAGAAAAAGTGATTGAATCACAGCCAGCTCCTTCTATAGAAGAAAATATGAAAGAAATCAAAAAAGCGGTGAAACGAATTGGTAAAAAATTTAATGAAGATGAATTTGAGTTGATTGCTTCTGTGAAAGAAGCCGTGTATGAAAGTATTGAAGAAACTGGAACGATCGACAATGAACAAGTGGCTGAGTTAGTTTTTAAAGAAAATATTTCAGCACGGATGGCGTATCAAGATGAAGTCAATGAATCAAAATTTGTTGATAAAACACCTCCAGTTCGAGAAGCTAGAGAAATTTCAGAGAAAAAATTTGGGAAGCAAAAATTAAAAATGAGCAATGGGATCGAATTGATCGTACCGATAGAAGTTTATCGAAATGGCGATCTAATCGAATTTGTGAACAACCCAGATGGTACCGTATCGATTGTGTTGAAAAATATTGAAAAAATTAGTAATCAACTGTAACTAAAAAAGGGGTAGGACATGACTCTACGAGTCACGTTCCACCCTCTTTTTAGTCTTAGTTTAATTTTTCCAACGCTTTTTTAGGAACATCTTTTTCAGGAACTTCTTCCCAGCTGAGAACACCTTTTCTAGGATTGATTTTTAATTTTAAATAAGCATTGATTCGCAATGGTTTTGCTCTAACTTCGTATGTTTTTTGAACTGTTTTTTCGCCTTTTTCATCAAATGCGGTGTGCTCATAGTCATACTCTGTATATTTCTCACCGTTTGAAAACTTTCCAGTACTTACCTCAACTGGTTCTCCAACACGAGTATAATAATCCTTGCCACCAAAATAATAATCATAACCAAACCAAACACCTGCTGTTAAAAGGATGAATGGTAAGATAAAAAATAAAAATTTTTTCATTGTCGTCACCTCTTATGCCTAGTATGCCTGTTTTTGAGGAAATTTGCCATCGGATTATCTTAAAATAATGTGACAATTTTGTTAGAGAAACATTTTTAGAGTTCATAAATTCGTCAAGGTATAGTTATACTTTTTTTAGAAACTCATGATACAATGAAGTAAAGAACAGGAGGAATGAAAAAATGATGCCTTTTTATGCACTATTTGATCCAACCTATATCTTAGTGATTGTAGGATTGTTGATTTCAATGGCTGCGTCAGCTTACGTAAATAGTACGTTTAGAAAATATAACAAAATTCAAAGCCGAAACAATGTAACCGGCACAAAAGCCGCTCAATACATTTTGCAAAAAGAACAGATCAATGATGTCGGTGTGCAACAAATTACAGGAGATTTGACTGACAATTATAATTCTGGCAACAAGATATTAAGTTTATCAGAAGCGACGGCTCAGTCAACATCTGTTGCAGCAATTGGAGTAGCAGCGCATGAATGTGGGCATGCCGTGCAAGATCATACCGGGTATAGCCCATTGAAAATTCGTGCTGCAATCGTTCCAGTAGCCAATTTTGGCTCCGCGCTGTCATTTCCAATTATTTTAGTCGGCGTACTACTTAGTTGGAACCAAACATTGATCAATATTGGGATTTTGGCGTTTTCTTTGGCATTACTTTTCCAATTAGTGACTTTACCAGTAGAGTTTAATGCGTCTCGTAGAGCGTTAAAAATTCTATCAGATGGCAATATTTTGACAGAAGAAGAAGTACCGATGGCAAGGAAAGTATTATTTGCAGCAGCATTGACCTATGTCGCCGCTGCTTTAGCCACATTTTTACAATTACTGCGCCTGATCATTTTATTTGGCGGAAACAATCGTAGAGATTAAGAATGGTATATTCTGTTTTGTTACCTCAAATTTTGAGAGTGTGTTATCATAAAGATAGATAGTAAGAAGGAGCTGAAAATAATGAAAACATCAACAAAAATTAGTATTGGTTTAGGTATTGCTGCGGTAGCAGGTGTATCAGTAGCGGTAATTGCATCTGAGAAAATCGTCAAGAAAGTTTACCACGTATCGAATCGATTTAAAGCAAAAAAATTCGTAAATGATAAATTTGGTGGCAACGAAAAATTGCTAGGAATTGTAGATGATTTATCTGATGATGAGCTTGATTCTATGATGAACGTTTTAGGTAAAGTCAAAGACGGTCGAAAAAAAATATCTTCTTATGGTGAGTCTTTAAAAGACAATACGGAGAATTTGAAAGATCGTTTCGTTAGTTTTGTGGAAGAAATGATGTAAAATAGTAGGCAAACCACTTTCGCAGTGGTTGCCTACTATTTTATTTTGTAATCAATAAATAGCAAAATACTAGGTCATCCATCCGTTTTAAAGAAAGGCCTGTTTGCTCATAAAACTTTTCTAAGCGATAATGCAGTGTATTACGATGCATGTATAAATCTTTGGAAGTAGAACTAATATTCCCTTGGTTCCGCCAAAGAGCAAGGATAATTTGTTGTATCTCACTTGTCAAAACTAGTTGTTTAGCAAACGTCTGAACGATCTGGCTTTGATTCATCGCGTCCTTCGTAAAATAATGTAATACCACATCAGGTAAGGAAAAGGTCGATTTCCCGCGAATAGGATCCGCTTCGGTCTGAAATATCTGTTGTTCTTCTTTAAATAATGCAGGTAAGTGTTCATTGGCTGGGAAAAAATTACCAATAAAAGCTGTCGTAGAAGAATCGAAATCAGCGTCCAAAGTTAAAAATATACTTTGTAATTCTTCTAATTTATAATAGTTTTTTTCATATTTTTCAATTAAAGCGCCATCATTCTCGCTGATAAAAAAGAAATCATCAAGATTTGGGAAGATTTCTTCAATGCTAGTTTCCCATTCAGATTGTAAAAAGGCTTTTGGTTTTTTTAATTGAAATTGTATGATACGAAATGTTCCTTCTAGGTTAAGGGGTGTTCGATCGAATAGATAGCCAAACCAAGGATGTTTGTTTTGATCAACAAAATATTCATTTTCAGGGAACAATGATTTTAATAAATGAATTTCTGTTTCTCGTAACAGTGCTTTATCAAGGACAAAGTATTTTCCATCAATCGGCAATGATAGAGCATTGTTTGTGCCCTTGGCTTGCTGGATTTTTCCGTTAGGATATAATGTAATTAATTCTTCAATAGTCATAGACACACCTCACTAATTTATTGTACCATGAATAAGATAAAAGTATAAAGAACGAGAGGCGGAAATCGCTTGAATGAAAAGACAAGCAGTCTAACGATAGAAGAAAAAGAAACGTTTATGCTGCACGCTATCAAAGAAGCAAAAAAAGCAGAAGCCATAAAAGAAGTACCAATTGGGGCTATTGTTGTTTTAGACGGAGAAATCATTGGACGTGGACATAATCTTAGAGAAGCAAGTCAAGATGCAACAGCCCATGCAGAAATGTATGCAATCAAAGAGGCGTGTGCAGCAATCGACAATTGGCGTTTAGAACGTGCTCAATTATTTGTTACGTTAGAGCCTTGTCCAATGTGTAGTGGTGCAATGATTCTTTCAAGAGTCAATGAAGTTTATTATGGTGCAAAAGACCCAAAAGGCGGAACAGCAGGAACCTTGATGAACTTACTGGAAGATCAACGATTCAATCATGTAGCCTATGTTGAAGCTGGAGTTTTGGAGCAAGAATGCGGCGATTTACTCTCAAATTTTTTTAGAAAACTAAGGGAAGAAAAGAAACTTTTAAAAAATCGACAGAAAGACTAGCCAAGCATCAAAAAATGCGGTATACTAAATCTTGCCGAAAGGCTAGGACAATGGTGGGCTTACGAAGCGTGTCAGATCCGGAAGGAAGCAGCACTAAGTAGGTGCCGCCATGTGTCTGATTGATAAAGCGTAACAACAGACTTTTAGGTCTGTTTTTTTATTTGCTCAAACGTGAATAGAATAAGAAAGATAAACGGATAACTCTTCAAAATCTAGTTTCTTCATGACATTATATTTCTTCATTTTTAGCATAAACTAAAATTTCATATCTAAAACAGACTGAACATTTTTTTAGTAATGAAAGATCTAAAAAACATCTTTTCATCAAATTTTTTTTATTCACTTCAAGTGCTTCTTCATTATTTTAATATTATTTATTTTTTGAAAAATGTTATTTTATCCTAATTAATGCGAAGTTTATTTACAATTGGATAATGCATCAAGATAAAGGAAAAGGATTGGTTTTATCTTCGTATAAGGTTTGACCTAATACGAATACAATAGAGTTTTACGAATCAAGTATGATAACTACATAATATAACTAATAATTAAGGGAAATATTTATAATGTTAGAAAAAATAAAATAACAATTAAAATGTAATTATATTCTATTTATTAATTATTTTTACATAAAAAGAATGGTTTTTCAAACTAAATAGACTTAATAGTTCTCTTGTGGTAATATTGATTTATGTTTTTTTGTACTACAGGAGGAGAGACTTATGAAAGAAAAAATAACAAAAAAAAGGGAATCGAATTTTGAACTTTTAAGAATATTAGCTATGCTGGGCATCATTGTGTACCATTTAGTCATTCACCATTCAGATTACAATAGATTTGCATTAGTTAATCTAGATGGAAAATCGAATTTTTATCATTTAGAAACAATTCAAATCATGTATACTTTTGGGCAAATCGGAAATACCTTATTCATTTTAATAACTGGATATTTTTTGATTGGCAAGAAAAATATTAACGTATTGAAACCAGGAGTTAAGTTATTAAATCGTTCTTATTTGTTAGCGATTATTTTAATGGGGGTCTCTTATTTATTTGGGAAATTTCAAATACCGCTTTCGTCAAATTCGGATATACATATGGCGCTCAAAGGTTGGTGGTTCATCGGATATTATATTTTTATTATTATCTTTGCCAAGTATGTTCTCAATGATTTTCTTGACAGGTTAGATAAAAAAAGTTATCTAAATTTCATTTTAATTATGACATTCTTGTTAAGTTTTATGGAAATCTTCAATGTTCTTACAAATCTAAAAATACAAAACTTTGTAATTGGAATTCTAGTCTATTCCATTGGTGGATTCATTCGTTTGTATAACCCATTACAAAAAGTGAAGACAATTAATCTGTTGTTATGTATTGTTTCCTTTGTTGCGATTCAAATTATTCAGTATAAAGTAAATTTGAATACAAATTTGAACGAATTTTATAAGGAACCTAGTGCGTTATTCGTTAAATCACCTTTTATAAATGTCCTATGGTCCCCAAGTATATTATTTATGATTTGTAGTGTAAGTATTTTTGAGTTGTTTAGTCGCTTAAAGATAGGAAGCATTAGATTGATAAACAGTGTATCTGCTGCGACGTTTACTGTTTATCTTTTTCATGAGTCTTATTTCTTCAGAAAGATACAAATAAAAGGAATTCCATTACCAAACAGATTAGGCATATTAAAAGAAGTTTCAACAAAAATCATGGATAGCGATCTAATGAAAGGATCTACAGTTCCAATTGATAATGCAGAAGATTGGATTAATCTACAAGATTTTCTAAATATTAGTCAAGTTTTTCAAGATAGAGGAGTTAAACTGGGGTTGTTTTACATGATGATGCTAACGGTAGCGATATTCACAGTAGGTATTTTTTTCGAGCTTATTATCAAGTTTATTAATAAACTATTCAAGAGTATTTTTTATAGTGATTTTAAAGAAATGAAAAAGAGTTTGGAATGAGGGGATAACTAGAAACACAATCTTTAGTGATTCTTCTAATGTGATTTGATTTCTGATAGTCTCGTTTTTAATCAATTTTAGTTTATTTTAAGAGGTAAATAGTATTATTATATAGGGGTGTATAAAAAGTTGATTACTTAAAATAAATCAAACGAGAAAAAAGTACATAGCTGTCAATGAAGTTATTTCTGTTTAACACGCAACTGTTAAATTTAGAGAAAAAAATGGAATAGCAATCATAAATTTCATGATTGCTATTCCATTTTTCAAATGAATATCTGAAAAGCGAGGATTATTTTAAGTTAATGGTTTTTTGCCCAAGTTCTTTTCCAGCCATTCCTTGAGTCGCTTTCAAAATAACTGGCGTTTCTGTGTCATCTAAGTCATAAGAAATAATAGCTTTCACTGTACCTCCAGGTTTAATATCATCCAGTTGATGTTCCGTGTATTCTGCAAATTTTTCATCTTGAGGCGTCATACCAACGGTTAGTTTATTGATCGTATCTTTACTTTCTTGTGTTAATCCCATACAAGCAATCCAAACTGTAGCAGCTGAAATCAGCTCTTCACTATTGTTCGTTACTTCATAAGTAATTGCTAACTGTGGTTTTTCTCTTAGGAGATTTTCGTCAGCAGGTAAAACTTCAGTTGATAATAGTTTAAGAGTAGCCATTTCAATTTTTAATGTATCGTCTTTAAAAGAGACATCATCTGTTTTTTGGGGGGAAGTTGAAGTCATTTCATTTTTTTTGGTATCGGTAGATTTACTATTGCCTCCACAAGCAACCAACGTTATACTACACAACGTTAACACACCTAAACTTAATAATTTTTTCATCGATATATCCTCGCTTTATAAAATAATGGTGATAAAAATCCCTAATAAGATTCAAATTAAATTTACTTATTTAAAAAAAGGATTTGTTTCTATACTACCTTGTATTTTACTAAATAACAAGGTGACTTTTACTCGTAATATAATTAATTGCAGAAACGAACAAAATTCGAGGAACACACTATAATACGAGACGATGTTTTATTTTTTAGGGATTAAAAGCTACGACCACCACCGCCAAATGTTCCGCCGCCTGTGGAGTGAGTACTGCTTCCGCCGCCTGAACCGCCATTGGAATTATTTCTAGGGATTCGACGGGTCGTGATAAATGAATTGATTAGCACATCGTTTCTTCGCGTCAAGTTAAGCGTTGATTTTTCTCTAAAAGGGTATTTGTAGGTACCAAATTTTAATTGGTATTTGGATACACTAATAGCAAAGAAGATACCACTTAAAACAATTGCTGCTACAAAGGCAATGATGATTTCAGTGGTAGTCAACGTTTTGAAACGAGTAATTTTTCCTGTTTCAGTGTCGACTCGATAATGTCCACCAGGAACACCTTGATCAAAGTAGGAACCTATATTTTCTAGGAAAGTTTGTGCTGCTTGAAAATAATTTCCGTTTCTCATGCTGGGTTCAATATCATCTAGTGTTTGGTTAATTCGCTTATCTGTCATGTAATCAATCATATTTCCAGAAGTTGAAATTCTAAACTTTCTTTGATTCATATCAACATAAAAAGTGATACCATTTTGATTTTTACCAATGCGGTCAAGCATATAATAGTCTGCGAACCGAGTAGAGTCTGAATCATTATCCGTATTGCTCATAATAAAAATCCGTGCTTTCGTTTTTGCCTCAATTGGGCCAATCGCTTCTTTCAATTGAGTAATTTGTTCAGAGCTGAAAAGAGAAGCTTGGTCATCGATGGAATCATCTGCCGCTTTGGCTTTTAACGAAAACCCAAATAGTAGAAAAAGAACAACGAACAGAGTAAAAGGGATCTTTCTCATATAAACCAACCTCCAATCAAGAAAATAGCTAAAATTGCAGCAAAAATGCCAAATGTAAATAACCCTAAACGCTTATAACTAACTGGTAAAATCCCACTTACTTTCCCTGTCTGTCCATTCATAGCGTAGTAATATACTTTTTTTGACTGACTGTTACTACGATATGTTACGACCCAAATCGGCAACAACATATAGTGATTTTTTTCGCTGTTTAAAGAAATATCTGTTCGTAAGTTGGTTAAAGTAGTATAGCCAGAAGCCGTATCTCTTAGTAACGATTCAGAATAATCTTTTAGTTCATTTTGAATAGCATTTTGGATCGTTTCATATTCAATGTCTCTTTTTTCAGCCTGAAATCCCGCCAAATATTGACTTTTAAAGGAAACAGCTTTGTCTATTAAAAAGGGCTGAACTGCTTCTACCATTTTTTGCTGTACATTTTTAGAAAGAGCATTTTTGATCAATTCCGTAAAAGAAATCTTTCCTTGTCGTTCGATATCGAATTGTTTCGTTTCAGTGTATTCAATATCACCAACACGCCATATACGAATCGCAGTTCCCGTCCCATTTAGTTGACCATCGATTTGAGCATCTACGACCCAATAGGGGAAATAGACACCTGTCATCAGATCAATTTGTTGTTTATTGAAAAAGTCTTTTGGAATAAACCATTTTTTCTTTGTCCAAGCTAAGAACTTTTCAATCGCTTCTTCTTTTTCAATAGCAAAAGGCAAGACTTTTTCAGGAAGAAAATTACCACTCAATCTTCCAGATAAAACAACCGGATTATGACAATAATAGCAATATGTAGCCGCAGTTGTTGCTTCAGTAACGATTTGCGCACCACAGCTTGGACAATTGAATAATTCCATTGCTCCTTCTAAGGTATCATTTGTCAAACCATCTGAACCAGTTGCTTCTTTAAAAGTAGCCGTATCTTCAGGAGTCATGTCCTCTTTCTGCGATTCGGCTGTAAATGTTAACTCAGCTTCAATATATTGCTTCTGCTCATCTTCTAGATGTGCTTCTCGTTGTGAGGATTCATAAGAGGTTACTTCAGCTTCTGTATAGACACTGAGACAGTATTCACAATGAAACATTTGATCTTTCGGATCAAATAATAAGGGACCGCCACAGTTTGGGCATTTGTGTGTAAAGGTATCCGTCATAATTGTTCCTTTCTTTGAGTAGCGAATTAATATAAGTGAAAAGCGCTTTTACAAATAGTTGAGTGTTGATTAGAAGAAAAAGAAGCTAGGATTGCTTCTGCTCCAACCGTTTATTTGCATTTAGGGTGTGATACAAAAGTATTTTTTACTTTTGTCCCACACCCAATTTCTTCGGCTTATAAAGGAATTCCTTGAAATGGTTTGCCACAATGTGGACAGAATTTTGGAATACCAGTAGATAAATCAACGATTTCACTGCATTCGCTGCATTTCATTTCTAATTTTGGTTTTTCATTTGTTGGCTTTGGTGTTCCACAGTTTGAACAGAACTTGCCGCTATTTTCAGTTCCACATTGCGGACAGGTCCAGGTACTATCAGATCCTTGCGCATTTTGTTGATTTTGTTTTTCTTGTATTTGTTGTTGATTGGTTTGAGACGCTTGAGCAAAGTAATTACCACTTGTATTCATGCCCATTCCAACGCCCATAAAACCATTCATTGCTCCACCTTCATTACTTCCGGCAGCTTCCATGCCACGAGCCATTGCGCCTTGTACATAGCCTTCACGAACTCCAGCATCACTAAGCATGGCACCTTGATTGCGCATATTGATCAATTTAGTAGAATCATCTGTATAAGAGATGCTTGCTACCGCAACAGAAACGATTTCCATTCCTCGTAGTGAGCGCCATTCATCATCTAGTACTTGCCCCATATATTTACTTAATTCTAAGCTTTTAGATGGTACATAAGAAATGCGTTCGCCATCTGCTGACATTTTGTTGATTGCTGCCTGTAGTGCCGTTAAAAATTCAGCTAAATATTGTTCGTTGGTATCATTAATATCAACTTGGGATTTATTTCTAGGAATTGCATTTGAAAAGAATAATAAAGGATCTGTAATTTTGATTGAGTAATTCCCATGTGCACGTAGAAATAGTTCAGCATTGTAAAAATTATCAAAATAATTAATCGGTGAAGATGTTCCAAATTTGATACCTCTGATTTCTTGTAGGTTGATGTAAAAAACTTGTTGTTTTTGAGGTGTTACGCCACCAAATTTAAAACGGTCGAATGTTTCAGAAATCGCATCTTTCAATGAGCCATTAAAAGCAGAAGGTGCGGAATCATTTTTCACAGTATAATATCCTTCTTCAGCCGTATAATCAATGATCTTTCCGCCATCGACTAAAATCATCATCATATTCGGATAAACATGAATAACAGAACCATCAGTCAAAACATCTTCTGTTCCTTTGCGATTTGACCCTCTTTTATCATTTTTACGAACAAAAACGCCTTTTGTCATAACGGTTGTATCACTCATGTTATCGGGTTCAATAACTTCGATCCATTGGTCCGCTAAACCGCCACCGATTGCACTTGTTGCTGCTTTAATAATTCCCATCTGAAATTCCTCCTAAATTTAAAGCCGTATTTCGCTTGATTCATTTATACCTTCTTTTGAATACTAGTTCAAGAAGCTAGATAAGAAAGTAGTAAGTAAAAATAGTATACCATAGGTTGGTGTAAGAAAAACAGCACCAAAGCCTGATTATAAAGGCAATTCAATCACAAAAAAGCAGCGCGATAATCAAAAATTTTTCTTTTTTTATAAAACTTCCTTTTTTCTATCTTAGATTTTATAAGTTAAGGTATAATAAAGAAAAGAACGTCGAAACAAGGACTTGGGGGATGAGAAATTGGAAAGAAGAAGTAAGAAAAAATCAAACAAAACAATTATTTTAGCAATAAGTGGCGTGGTGATACTGGCAGCGGCTGTCGGAGGCTATGTTGTTTATGGTACTTGGCAGAAGAAGCAGGAATTAAATAAAGCAGAAAAATCTGCTAAGGCTTTTCTAAACAACCTTTCAAAACAAGAGTTTGATCAATTCTCAGATTTATTAGATGAACCATCAGTAAAGGATAGCGGTTATGAGAACAAGCAGGTCATAGAAAAATATCAAACCATTTTTTCTGGCATTCAAGCTGAAGGAATCAAAAGTAAAGAAGTAAAGGTGAAACAAGAAAAAGAAGGAGAATATACATTTACCTACAAATTAGATATGACAACACCTTTAGGGAAATTAAATGATTTATCTTATAAAACGACTATCAAAAAAGTAGATCAACAGTATAAAATCAATTGGGCTCCCAATTTGATTTTTCCAGAAATGTCAGGCCAGGATAAAATTTCAATTGGTATCGATGCGGCGAATAGAGGAGAAATCGTTGATCGTAATGGAGAAGGATTAGCTGTTAATCAAGCTTTTGATCAAGTAGGAATCGTACCTGGTAAGCTTGGAGAAGGCCAAGAAAAGACAGATAATATCAAAGCATTCAGTGATCAATTCAATGTATCTGTTGATGAAATTGAGCAAAAACTCAAACAAGATTGGGTCAAACCAGATGCTTTTGTACCTTTGACGGTTTCTTTTGATCCAGTGACAACATTACCTCAAGGAGCCGCTTCTCAAGATACGGTTGTTCGTTACTATCCTTTAAAAGAATCTGCTGCTCAATTAGTCGGATATGTCGGCACGATTACTGCTGAAGATATCGAGAAAGATCCTACACTTAGTAGTACTGGTGTGATAGGGAAAGTCGGCTTAGAACAGGCTTTTGATAAACAGTTACGCGGACAAGACGGTGGAAATATCACAATCACTGACGCACAAGGGGATGCAAAAAGTGTCCTGCAAAAAGTAGATAAAAGAGATGGTGAAAAAATTCAATTAACGCTTGATAAGAATGTTCAATCGCAAGCATACGATATCTTTAATAATCGCCCGGGGAGTGCGGTCATCATGGATCCGCAACAAGGGGATTTATTAGCGGCAGCGAGTTCTCCGTCGTTTGATCCGAATAAGATGGCTAATGGTATTTCTCAAAAAGAATATGATGGCTATGCGAATAATGAGAATTTACCATTTACAGCTAGATTTGCGACAGGCTACGCACCAGGTTCGACCTTTAAGACAATCACGGGGGGAATTGGGTTAGATGCAGGCACATTGAAGCCAGAAGAAGAAATCGCTATCGATGGGTTGAAATGGCAAAAAGATGCCTCTTGGGGAGATTATTTTGTGACGCGTGTGAAAGAAGCTAGTCCTGTAAACCTAAGAACAGCGTTGGTTAATTCTGACAATATTTATTTCGCTCAACAAACATTGCGAATGGGAGAAGATAAATTTAGAAAAGGACTGGATAAATTTATTTTTGGAGAGAAATTAGATTTATCTATCCCAATGAATCCAGCGCAAATTTCGAATGAAGACAAGTTCAATTCAGAAATCTTACTAGCCGATACAGGATATGGTCAGGGACAACTGTTGGTAACGCCTATTCAGCAAGCCGCAATGTATACGGTATTTCAAAATGAAGGCAAACTTGTTTATCCAAAAATCGAGCTAAACAAAGAAACTAAAACAAAAGATAATGTCATTAGTTCGAATGCCGCGAATACGATTGTGACAGATTTGCTTGGTAGTGTTGAAGATGAAACGGGGTATGTCCACAATATGTACAATCCAGAATTTTCATTAGCGGCGAAAACAGGAACTGCTGAAATCAAGGAAAAACAGGATACGCTTGGAAAAGAAAATAGTTTTCTTTTAGCAATGGATCGAAGCAACAACAAATTTTCAGCGATGATCATGGTGGAAGATTCAAGAAAAAATGATACAGCAACAAATATCAGTAAAACGTTAATCGATTATTTAGAAGCAAATATCAAATAATAACACAAAAAGGAGCGAAGCGCTTGAGGCGTTTTCGCCCCTTTTTATGTTATTGCCACGTTTTTTTACGAACGTACAAAAATATGCTACAATGAACCAACTACATGATGAAAGAAAGGGATTTTTTGTGCGGATTTTAGCGATCGATACGTCAAATCAAACATTGGCCATTGCTGTTTGTGAAGACAAGAAAATAATAGGACAATATACAATCACTGTAAAGAGAAACCATAGCTTAACGTTGATGCCAGCAATCACACAATTGGTGAAAGATGTTGGGATGACACCTAAGGACATTGATCGGATTGTTGTGGCTCAAGGTCCAGGTTCATATACAGGATTAAGAATAGGTGTAACAACGGCCAAAACATTGGCTTACACATTAAATAAAGAATTAGTAGGTGTGTCTAGTTTAAAAACGTTAGCCGCAAATTGTGTTAAGGTAAGAGGAACAATCATACCGATTTTTGATGCGAGAAGAAATAATGTTTATACTGGAGCATATCAATATGTTAACGGTGTTTTGACAAATGTCATAGAGGACCGGCATATAGCGATGGAAGATTGGCTTGGTCAGCTAAAAGACATTGATTCTGTTTACTTTGTTGGAGAAGATGTTGAAAAATTCCGCTCACTGATTGAAGCCACTCTCCCTAATGCTGAAATTTGTGCTAGTTCAGAATGGCAAATTCCAAACGGTGCAGTCTTAGCAGAATTGGGTAGAGTAAGTGAACCTGAAGCGGATATCCATCACTTTTTACCTAATTATTTAAAACGAGTAGAAGCAGAAGAGAACTGGTTAAAAGATCATGTATCTGAGGTAGATAATTATGTTGAAAAAATTTAATCTTTTTCATAGTATTTTGGGCATTTTTTTTAAGAATCGCCCATATGATGAGAAGACTGTAAAAATCTCAGAACAAGAGTATTATGTTCGTGGGATCACACTCGATGATATCAAAGATTTACTTTCAATTGAAAGGGAAGTATATGCTGGAGAATTACCTTGGACAAAAACGGCTTTTTTAGTTGAACTTCAAGCAGCAGAGCCTCATTTATACTTACTTATTCAAAAAGAAGGAAAAACAATTGGGTTTATTGGATGCCGTATTTTTGATAAGGATGCTCATATTACAAATGTTGCCGTTGCAATGCAAAATCAAGGAAAAGGAATTGGGAGTTTCTTGATAAGAGAGGTTCAGCAGTTTGCAAGAATCAACAATTGTGAGAAGATCTCGTTAGAAGTCCGAATCAGCAATAAAAATGCACAGCGGGTCTATCGACAACTTGGATTTGTATCCAATACCATTAAGCCACATTATTATACTGAAAATAAAGAAGATGCATTAGAAATGATATTATCTTTAAAAGAAGAGTGAAGCGATGTATTATTCAAAAGAAGAGTTGCCAACAAGACAGGCTGCTAAGAAACTTTGGCGGATATGTGACCATTCATATGACCATGGATCACCCTGGACAGAAAAACAATTTGACGTTGATTTAGCACAAGAAACAAGTCACTATCTTGTCTTAATTAAAGAAGGCAAGTGGATTGGTTTTGTCAGCTATCATTTAGTATTAGATGAAGTTGAAATTACGCATGTTGTGATTCGTAAGGAATGTCAGCAAAAAGGTTATGGCAGTCAATTGATTGATCAGTTGATTCAACGAGTAAATGAACAAGATGCTTGTCAAGTGTTTTTAGAAGTTCGAACATCAAATGTATATGCACAAAATTTATATGAAAGAAAAGGATTCAACGCGATCAATCGTCGAAAAAAATATTATAGTAATCCACAAGAAGACGGGATTGTGATGTGTTTAACTGTTAAGGAAGTGAAACAATGATTTTTTTAAATAAAAAAAGAAAATTGATACTGGCTATTGAAAGTAGTTGTGACGAAACCAGTGTTGCTGTTATTGAAAATGGCGATACAATTTTATCTAACGTTGTGGCTTCTCAAGTGAAGAGCCATCAACGTTTTGGAGGTGTTGTACCAGAAGTTGCGAGTCGTCATCATGTAGAAGAAATTACGTTATGTATTGAAGATGCTCTAGCTGAAGCAGATGTAAAACCAGATGACTTAGGTGCAGTAGGCGTTACGTATGGTCCTGGTTTGGTAGGGGCTTTATTAATCGGTATCTCCGCTGCTAAGGCATTTGCTTGGGCACATGATTTACCGCTGATTCCAGTCAATCATATGGCTGGGCATATTTATGCGGCTCATTTTGTAGAACCTTTGCAGTTTCCGTTAATGGCATTATTAGTGAGTGGTGGTCATACGGAATTAGTTTACATGAGAGAGACAGGTTCTTTTGAAATCATCGGTGAAACAAGAGATGATGCTGCAGGTGAAGCATATGATAAAGTCGGCAGAGTTTTAGGTCTAACCTATCCAAGCGGTAAAGAGATCGATGAACTGGCCCACCTTGGAGAAGATACGTGCCATTTTCCACGAGCTATGATGAAAGAAGACAATTATGATTTTAGTTTTAGTGGTTTGAAAAGCTCATTTATCAATACGGTTCATAATGCTGAACAACGCAATGAAGAATTGATAGTAAAAGATTTAGCTGCAAGTTTTCAAGCGAGTGTTATCGATGTTTTAGCCGATAAAACGATTCGAGCTTGCAAAGAATATCCTGTCAAACAATTAGTTATGGCAGGTGGTGTTGCCGCAAATATAGGCTTGCGTGATCGATTAAGCAAAGAAGTGACGGAAGAACTGCAAGGCGTAACATTTATCGTGCCACCACTTAGACTATGCGGTGACAATGCAGCGATGATTGGTGCTGCTGCATTTGTCGAAGCTGAAAAAGCTCATTTTGCTGATTACCACTTAAACGCGGATCCTAGTTTATCCTTTACGACCATCTAAACATTAAAATCAACAGACAAGACTAGGCATAGAGAAAAATATTTGTTATAATGAACCAAGTTTAATAATGATTCATCGATAAAGAGAGTACTTCATTAGCTATTATTCAAGCGATTTCGGGAAGGTGCAAGCCGAAAATAATCAAATGAAGGAAGCGCACTTTTGAGAATCTGCCAAGGCAGACGGCTATCTACCGTTAATAGATTAAGTGGGTTCGTCTTTATAGAGGACGAACAATTAGAGTGGTACCGCGGGAAAATCTCGTCTCTGGTGTTTTTTAACACTAGGGATTTTTTTTGTTTATCACGCCACTTCGTTTTGATATCGTTGTTGCAAATCAAGTAGAAAAGAATCATTTTATAATGTGTCAGAAAGTCAGGTTGCTTTGCTTATATTTTAAGAAATGAATCACTAAGTTTAACTCTGGTAAACTATTGAATCACCAATCCACTTTGATTTAAAAAAGTAGGACCCATTTCTCAAAATCAATGATAATGCAGCTAGAATAAATAATACAAATCACCTATTAGGAGGATAACTATGAATAACAAAGAAATCGTAGCAAAAGCCATTTATGAAGTGGTAAAAGAAGATTTATCATTAGAAACCGTTACCCAATTATTGGAAAATCCTAAGTCAGTTGATCACGGAGATGTAGCGTTTCCAGCTTTCTCATTGGCGAAAGTCTACCGTAAAGCACCGCAACAAATTGCAGCTGATTTAGCTGAGAAAATTGCTGGAACAGACTTTGAAAAAATCGAAGTGGTTGGACCTTACCTGAACTTTTTCATGAATAAAAAAATGGTAAGTCAAACAATCATCGGTCAAATTGCAAAAGAAAAAGGACACTACGGAGATAGCTCGATCGGTAACAAAGGCAATGTACCAATCGATATGTCTTCACCTAACATCGCGAAACCAATTTCAATGGGGCATTTGCGTTCAACAGTTATTGGGAATTCAATTGCGTTTATTCTTGAAAAGAGTGGTTATACACCTATTCGTATCAATCACTTAGGGGATTGGGGCACTCAATTCGGTAAATTGATTGTGGCTTATAAAAAATGGGGTTCAGAAGACGGAGTCAAATCGGCGCCAATCACTGAATTATTACGTCTGTATGTTCAATTTCATGAAGAAGCTGAAACACAACCTGAACTAGAAGAAGAAGCACGCGCTTGGTTTAAAAAACTAGAAGAAGGCGATGCTGAAGCCACTGAATTATGGAAATGGTTCCGTACAGAATCACTAAAAGAATTCGACAAAATCTATGCAATGCTAGAAGTTTCCTTTGATTCATACAACGGAGAAGCTTTCTACAACGATAAAATGGACGAAATTGTAACAATGCTAGAAGAAAAACATCTATTGCAAGAAAATGAAGGAGCTGAAATCGTTGATTTATCTGCATATGACCTAAATCCAGCGCTAATCAAAAAATCAGACGGTGCAACGCTTTATATCACACGTGATTTAGCGGCGGCTGTTTACCGTAAACGTAATTATGATTTTGCCAAAGCGATTTATGTTGTCGGAAATGAACAAAGCAATCATTTCAAGCAATTAAAAGCTGTTTTAAATGAGCTTGGATTTGACTGGTCCAAAGATATGCATCACGTACCATTCGGTTTGATTACACAAGGTGGCAAAAAACTATCAACGCGTAAAGGGAAAATCGTTTTGCTTGAAGAAGTGTTGAACGAAGCAGTTGAACTGGCGAATAACCAAATTATGGAGAAAAACCCTGATTTACCGAATCGAGAAGAAGTGGCGAGACAAGTTGGAATTGGTTCTGTTATTTTCCACGATTTAAAAAATGATCGTTTGAATAACTTTGATTTTGTTTTAGAAGAAGTTGTTCGTTTTGAAGGTGAAACAGGTCCGTATGTACAATATACACATGCACGTGCAATGAGTATTTTAAGAAAAGCTGATTTCACAATCGATGAGACGAAAGAGTATGCCTTAGATGATAAAGATAGCTGGGAAGTTGTGAAACTATTGCAAAAATTCCCAGAAGTTGTCATGCAAGCTGCTGAAAAATACGAACCATCAGTTATTGCAAAACATGCGATCCAAGTTGCTCAAGCCTTCAATAAATACTATGCACATGTCAAAATTTTAGCTGAAGATGAGCAAAAAGAAGCGCGTTTAGCGTTAGTGTATGCGATGGCAACGATTATTAAAGAAGATTTACGCTTACTTGGTCTACATGCGCCGAATGAAATGTAACGAGCAAAAAAGCTGAGGCAAAAGGACAGTAATTCCTTTTTGACTCAGCTTTTTTTTAACTAAAAAACCTACTTTTCTGGCATTATTTAATTAGTCCAATTTTGTTGCATTTGGTCCAAAAGATCGATAACGTCTTTTGTTAAAAAGAGAGAACGATTGGATATTTCTCCTTCGATCATTTTAATCATATTAGTGATTTCGTAGTTTAAGGCTTGAGTACTGTCCCCAGAAACAATTGTTTCCACAGTTCCGTCATTAAAGAAAATTTTTGCTTCATCTGCTCGTGGATACTCGTTGATCACAATATAAGCATCTTCAAAAGCGACAACTCCTTGTTTGGGCATTTTTGCTTGGAAACTTAAGGAAACTGTCGCCATTTCTTGTACATCGTTTTGTAAGATCGTCGCTGATTGTTCGTCTACACCAGTTGAGAATGGCTGCATAACGGATGCAATAACTTTGGGTTGCGAAGTAAAAAACCAGCGAGCAAAAGAAACCGCATAAGTTCCAATATCCAATAAAGCGCCGCCAGCTAAATCAGGATTAAAGAATCGATTCGACGGATCAGGTTCTTTGTAACTACCAAAAGGCGCTTGAATCATTTTTAATTTTCCAAAACGATTGGAGTCGATTTGGCTACGTAATTTTTGGTATAAGGGCATGTTGAAAATAGTCATTGCTTCAGCTAATATCAGGCCTTTTTCTTCAGCTAGCGTCATAGCTTGCGTTAGTTCTGCGCTATTCATCGTAATCGCTTTTTCACAAAGTACATGTTTACCTGCTGCCAGAGCTTTTAAAATATGTTCGATATGTTGACGATTGGGAACGGCGATATAGACGATATCGATCGCTTGATCGGCTAACAACGCTTCAAATGAACCATAAGCTTTGGGGATATCGTGTTCGTTTGCAAATGCTACAGCTTTACTTAATGTTCTAGAAGCAACGGCTGTTATTTGACTATTTTCTTGTTGAAAGCTGTTAGTAAAACTAGTTGCAATTTCTCCAAGACCGATGATTCCCCAATTGTAGTATTTCATATATATCCTCCTTAATAATAGAGCAGTGGGGCGTTATCATTTCTATAAAAGAAAAAATCAAGAGTGAGAAACTCTTACGGCTTTAAGAAAACAGCCCACATAACTCAATAATAACAAAAGTTGAAAGAGCTTCTGCACTTTTTCTGACGCATTAAGTAATTAAAAAGCTCTATTTTTATTATACATGAGAAATGAAAAATAATGGATTATTTTGGACAGATATGTTGAATTGTCTTATTATTTATAGAAACAAGTGGCGTGTTTCTTAAAAATACAGAAATAAATGATTCAAAAAGATGCATTTTTTTACTAATTTCAGTAAAATGGGAGAAGGAGGCGAAAGTCATGCACCAAATGTATATAGATATTCTTATCGATGCAATTATAGAACAATTTGAAACGGAAGAGCACTTCTATACTGACTATCTCCAAATTACAGAAGAAAATTGGACAAATTGGAAAAAAGGTAGAATTAATTTAACAAGTGAAGAGATGCAAAAAATAAAAAACTTATTTTCTGATTACGAATGGATGCTGACACAAAAAATATTACGTCAAACCATTCTATTTCCAGAAAAAAGAAACATAGCCATTTCAGAATACAAACGCCTAAAAACAATAATCGCTAAAAAATGGTTACAATCAGGAGCAGGTGTTGCTGAATTGATACCGTCAAAAGCAAACCGCGACGAAAAAGAACAGGCATTTATTGATCTAAAAGTAACGGTTTCTTATGATGAGTGGGGGTTTGATGATATTGTCACGTTCAGATTGCCGGCAACTCTACAAGGTCAATTAAAAGAATCAAAAGTAGAATTACTAGATTGGGTAAATGAAAATTTGATGGGTACTTACGTTGGTGAATAAGTAAGTAAGGGAGTTTTTTTGTGAAACAAATTTTAGGAATCTTATCCGTCATCATCGTATTAGGTGCTGTGATTTTTGTCCTTTTTGGTCATTCAACACCAAAAGAAAAAACAAAAACGAGCAGTGAGGAAACACAAACAACAAGCACCACGGCAACGCCAACCACGTCTGAAAAACAAACGAATACATCGACAACTATGACTACAACTGCAGTTGATTGATTGTCTAGGGAAAAACTGATATAATCAGTCAGCTATTATCCTAAATAAAAAAAGTTAGTACAGGAACGAATACAAAACAAAGTAGGGAATGTATGAATAGTCCAAGGTATAAGAAGAAAAAAGTGAGAAAAACGAATTTACCGATGCTTTTTGCGGGTTTGTTGATTGTTGGTGTAGCGTTTATCTTTTCAATCAATGTATTGTCAGACAGTTCGAAAACAGAAGAAGAGTCAGCTCAACAAAAAGAGCAAGTAACAAAGGAGCAGTTTATTGATAGAATCAGTCCTTATGCAAAAGAATTACAAGCATCTTATGGTGTGTTACCTAGTATCATAATAGGGCAAGGGATATTAGAATCAAATTGGGGACAGAGTACGCTTGCTTCAAAGTATAATAATTTATTTGGAATCAAGGCCTATGGGGAACAAAAAAAAGTCAACCTTGAAACACGTGAATATATCAATGAAGAATGGATCGTTATCCAAGGGGATTTTAGAGTGTATGATACGTGGGAAGAGTCAATGGATGATCATACACGTCTATTTGTTAACGGTGTAACATGGAATCCACGTTTATACGAACATGTTCTTCTGGCAAAAAATTATAAACAAGCGGCTCAAGCTTTACAAGATGCTGGTTATGCTACAGATCCAACATATGCAGATAAAGTGATTCATGTCATCGAAAGCTACGATCTTAATCAATATGATCACTAATAGATGAAGTAAAGGGGAGTAAATTAAATGAATGAAAAATGGGTGCCTGAAATTGTAACACCTTTAAAACAAGATATCGTTCAAGTGCCGAAAGTAATTGCGCAAGCGAGCGGAATCCGAATTTTTGGAAAAAAAATTAAGTCAATTATTTTTACGACAGATATTGCAATAATTAGAAATACAGATGCAAATGCAGTAATTGCTGTATATCCTTTTACACCTCATCCAGCCATTACAAAAAGTATTATTGAAGCAGCGGATATTCCTGTATTTTCAGGAGTTGGCGGTGGGTTAACTCAAGGTCAACGCTCGGCTTACATGAGCTTGTTCGCGGAAGCTCAAGGATCGATCGGTGTCGTATTAAATGGTCCAACACCAGTTGAAACAGTTGAAATGGTTTGTGAAGCTATTGATATTCCAGTCGTTAGCACGGTAACTTCTATCCATACACCAATCGATGAAAAAATAGCAGCAGGGGTTACGATGATCAATATCAGTGCTGGTAAAGATACAGCTAAGACGGTTAAGTTTTTCCGAGATAAATACCCTGAATTACCAATTATTGCAACAGGTGGGCCAACAGATGAATCAATTACAGAAACGATTGAAGCTGGAGCCAATGCGATTACATATACACCGCCTAGCAACGGTGAACTTTTTAGTCAAAAAATGAATAAATATAGACATTTAGAAAAAGAGAATGATGTTTAACCTATACAGAGCAAATTTTTACTGTAACAAACGATAATCAAGGGCATATTTTCGTTTATCTAGCCGTTGATTATTTATTTGCCTTCAGTAATTGCTGAGGATTAATTGATAAAAACATTCTATTATAAATAGAATGTTTTTATCAAGGTGAATTTAATTTATTTTATGTTATGATGGATGAAAATGGTTTAGGAGTTGGGAATTGATGAAAAAATATTGTTACGTGGTTGGCGCGGCCGTTACACTTTTTACGATTTTTGGAATGGCTAGTACTACCGAAGCGACTGAAACAGTAAGTGAAGAAAGCTACCAAGCGGCAATTGAATCAGGATTTACACCTGAACAGATTCAACAGATTCAAGAAATGCCTGATTTTTCTTTAGAAAATATTCAAGAAGAACCGGCAGCTAGAAGTGCTGTTGTATTTTCAGCCACTCAAAAAAATCAAGTCGTTTCTGAAGCTAAAAGACATTTAGGTAAACCATATGCATGGGGTGGAAAAGGACCGAATGTATTTGATTGTTCAGGATTGACTCGTTACGTATTTTTACAAGTTACTGGAAAAAATATCGGTGATTATACGATACCGCAAGAAAAAGCTGGAGAACAAATCAGTGTTGCTCAGGCTGAACCAGGAGATCTCTATTTTTGGGGAGCAAAAGGAAATACCTATCATGTAGCAATTGCTATTGGGAATGGTCAATATATCCATGCGCCAAATGAAAAAGAAGTGGTGAAGATTAATTCAACTACGTATTTTAAGCCTAGTTTTGCTGTTAGGGTGATAAAAAAGAATACCAACAATAATGCGAATCTAGTTAGTTACAGAACTCACCTCCAAGATTTTGGTTGGGGAAACTATGTACAATCTGGTCAAACCAGTGGTTCAGTGGGTAAATCAAAACGCCTAGAAGGAATACAGGTTAAGCTTGATCCTTCAGTGAGTGGAAATATTCAATATAAGACTCATATTCAAGATATCGGCTGGCAAGGATTTAAGTCGAACAATGCATTAAGCGGAACGACTGGTAAGAAAAAAAGGTTAGAAGCAATTCAAATTAAATTAAGCGGTGCGGCTGCTACCAAATATGATGTTCAGTATCGCGTTCACTCTCAAGATTATGGATGGCAAGCGTGGACTAAAAATGGTCAATCTGCTGGAACACAAGGCTTAGCAAAACGTTTAGAAGCAATCGAGATAAAATTAGTTCCTAAAAATACAGCATTACCATCAGGTGGAAAACCTGCGTTTATCAAAAAATAAATAAGGAACAACTGAAAAAGAGATAAAAACGATCCATAGAAACAATAAGTGACTCTGTAAAATTTCAATGAAAAAACAATTATTTTCATTGAAATTTACAGAGTTTTGTACTATTGTATACTAATAACAAGAAGCTTATATATGATCATAATAAGGATGATCGTCTCTACCCAACACCGTAAATGTTGGTCTATAAGTGAAAAAGAGTCTCAGACCCTTTTTTGCTTATGCAAAAAGGGTCTTTTTGTTTGTATAAGAAGAGTTGCGTAGAAAATGTGATGGAGGAGTCGGAAAAAATGGAAGAATTAGTACAACGAATCAAAGAGGATGGTCGTGTTTTAGGGGAAGGTGTGTTAAAAGTAGACAGCTTCGTTACCCACCAAGTCGATCCTAATTTAATGGAGGCGATTGGCTATCGTTTCGCTGAAGTATTTGCAGATGCTGGCATCACAAAGGTTGTTACAATCGAGGCTTCAGGAATCGCACCTGCTCTTTTTGCAGCGAAAAAACTGGAGGTACCAATGATTTTTGCTCGTAAAGCAAAAAGCTTAACGATGGATGAAGAACTACTGACAGCTTCTGTATATTCGTTTACTAAACAAGTGACAAGCCAAATATCTATTTCAAGAAAATTTTTGTCAAGTGACGATAAAGTATTGATTATTGATGATTTTTTAGCGAATGGTCAAGCTGCAAAGGGATTAGTCGAATTGTGTCAACAAGCAGGGGCAACTGTGGATGGAATTGGTATTGTCATCGAAAAATCTTTCCAAGATGGACGAGCTTTATTAGAAGAAATGGGTATGCGTGTTATTTCTTTAGCTCGTATTGACTCTTTGAAAAATGGTGAAGTTGAATTTCTTGAGGGGGATGCATAAACTTGGAGAGTAAAGTAAATACAAAAGAAGTTAACAATCAACCAGAAACTGAAAATGGCAAAGCGGCAGTCTTGGGTCTTCAGCATTTATTGGCGATGTATGCAGGAGCTGTAGCCGTACCTTTATTGATCGGGACGGGTTTGAATTTTAATTCAGAGCAGATGACCTATTTAATTTCAATTGATATTTTTATGTGTGGCATTGCGACGTTGTTGCAATTGACAGTGAATCGATTTTTTGGAATTGGCTTACCTGTAGTGCTTGGCTGCGCAATTCAAGCGGTAGCGCCATTGATTATGATTGGTAGCGATAAAGGTGTAGGTGCAATTTATGGTTCAATCATTACTTCTGGTATTTTTGTTGTATTAGTCTCGGGAATTTTTTCTAAAATCAAAAAGCTATTTCCACCTTTAGTAACGGGAACTGTAATCACGGTCATTGGGTTGACGTTGATTCCAGTTGCAGTGGAAAAAATGGGGGGAGGTCTCGCTACAGCTACGAATTTTGGTGACGGGACCAATTTACTTCTGGCTTTTGTAACAATTGGTTTGATCATTGTTGTCCAGGTTTGGGGTAGAGGATTCTTCAAATCGATTGCCGTTTTAGTTGGTTTAATCGGTGGGACTGTTCTTGCAGCAGTTCTAGGTCAAGTGAACTTGACACCAGTTGGGGAAGCGACATGGTTCCATTTTCCACAGCCTTTTTATTTCGGTAAGCCAACGTTTGATATCTCTTCAATCGTGTTGATGATCATTATTTCGATTGTCAGTATGGTTGAATCGACAGGAGTTTATTTTGCTTTAGGCGATATAACAGGAAAGCAAATCGGCGAAAAAGAATTAAAAAAAGGGTATCGTGCGGAAGGTTTAGCGGTTATTTTAGGTGGGATTTTTAACACATTCCCATATACTGGTTTTTCTCAAAACGTTGGGTTGGTCCAACTTTCCGGAATCAAAACAAGACGACCGATTTATTACTCAGCATTTTTCCTGATTGCTCTAGGATTATTGCCAAAAGTTGGAGCAGTTGCTCAAATTATCCCTGAACCTGTGTTAGGTGGTGGGATGTTAGTGATGTTTGGTATGGTCGCTGTGCAAGGCATGCGTATGTTATCAAAAGTTGATTACAATAATGATAAAAACTTATTGATCATTGCAATCTCAATTGGGTTTGGATTAGGATTTAATATGCTGCCCACTTTATTCCAACAAATGCCTGAAACAGTAAGGATGTTTACAGGGAATGGTATCGTCATGAGTAGTTTGACAGCAATTATTTTAAATGTATTGTTTAACGGTCTTAAAAATGAGGATCGAACTGAACCATTATGATAGTGAAAAAACCGGATGTTCCTCCGGTTTTTCTTTTTTTATCCGTTCAATACGAACAATAATATTAAAAAAAACTTTAATATTCGATTTTATTTTGACACATAAGATTTCCGTTGATAAAATGTAAAAGAATAGAGAAAGAAAAGAGGAATGGTATGTCTATCATGGTTTCAGTAGTTATGGGAAGTACGTCGGATTGGGTAACAATGAAGCATGCGTGCGATTGTTTGGAAGAATTTAACATTTCTTATGAAAAAAAAGTGATATCGGCGCATCGTACACCAGACCTTATGTTTGAATTTGCTGGGCAAGCGCGTGAGCGTGGCATCAAAGTGATCATTGCTGGAGCTGGAGGTGCGGCTCATTTACCTGGGATGATTGCATCCAAAACAACGTTACCAGTAGTTGGTGTTCCAGTTCAATCAAAAGCATTGAATGGGCTTGATTCATTGTTATCAATCGTCCAAATGCCTGCTGGTGTCCCTGTAGCGACTACTGCAATTGGAGAATCCGGGGCGAAGAATGCCGGACTGCTTGCAGTTCAGATGCTTTCCATGTATGATGTAGAGTTAGCAGGGAAATTAGACGCCAAGCGTAAATTTCTTGAAAAAACTGTGATGGAAAGTAGTGATGAACTTGAATAAACCTTTATTACCGGGACAAATGATCGGTATTATCGGTGGCGGACAATTAGGAAGAATGATGGCGCTCAGCGCACGGGAAATGGGTTTCCGTGTGGGTGTTTTAGATCCAACTGTTGATTGTCCTGCTGCTCAAGTCGCTGATTGGCATTTATTAGCTGATTATGATGACATAGAAGCTTTAGAAGAGCTGGCAAAGCGCTCACAAGTCTTGACCTACGAGTTTGAAAATGTTGACGTTGGAGCATTGATGCACGTTCAAGATTTGGTGAATATCCCGCAAGGAACAGATCTTTTAGCTATTACACAAGATCGTTTACTCGAAAAATCTTTTTTAGAAGCGAACAATATTGTTATCGCTCCATTTGCCACAATCGTAAGTCCGACAGATATCCAAGATGCCATTGACGGAATCGGCTATCCATGTGTCTTAAAAACAACACGTGGTGGCTATGATGGGAAAGGACAATTTGTTTTGTACAGTACGTCCGATCTAGCACCTTCAATGAATATTCTAAGAGAAGGAACTTGTGTATTAGAAGCTTGGATTCCATATGAAAAAGAAATATCGGTATTAGTAAGTGGAAATGGACAAGGAGAGTTCACCGTTTTTCCTGTAGTTGAAAATATCCATCGAAATAATATTTTACATGAAACGATTGCTCCGGCAAGAGTGACTGAAGAAGTTGTTGAAGAAGCGCAACGAATTGCCCGTGTTATTGCAGAAGCTGTTGATTTAGCGGGGACTTTGGCTGTTGAGATGTTTTTAACAAATGATGGTGGCATTTATGTAAATGAACTGGCTCCTAGACCACACAACTCGGGCCATTATTCGATTGAAGCTTGTTCGATGAGTCAATTTGATGCGCACATTCGTGGTATTTGTAGCTGGCCACTGCCAGAAGTTGAGCTTTTATCAGAAGCTGTAATGGTCAATATTTTAGGAGATGAAATATACGAAACAATGGATGTGATTTCTGAGAAACCTGATTGGCATTTTCATTATTATGGCAAAGCAGAAGCAAAAAGAGATAGAAAAATGGGGCACATCACGATTTTAACAGAAGATATTTTTGAAACTTTAGAAGATATATATCAAACCAATATTTGGGATTAAAAAGGAGCAAACAAACGAATGATTGATCGTTACACACGACCTGAAATGGGTGCAATTTGGACAGATGAAAATCGCTACAATGCGTGGTTAGAAGTAGAAATTTTAGCGGATGAAGCATGGGCCGAATTGGGAGATATCCCAAAAGAAGATGTACAAAAAATTCGTGATAATGCATCATTTGATGTAGCACGCATTTTAGAAATCGAAGCGGAAACGAGACACGATGTAGTTGCTTTTACACGTGCGGTGTCTGAAACATTAGGTGAAGAACGTAAGTGGGTTCATTATGGCCTGACCAGTACAGACGTCGTTGATACTGCATACGGCTATTTATTGAAACAAGCAAATGATATTTTACGTGCAGATTTAAAGAAATTTACAGCAATCATTGGGGAAAAAGCGAAGGAACATCAACATACAGTTATGATGGGCCGGACACATGGTGTACATGCTGAACCGACAACATTTGGATTAAAGTTAGCGTTATGGTATTCAGAAATGAAACGGAATGTTGAACGTTTTGAACATGCTGCAAAAGGTGTAGAAGCTGGAAAAATCAGTGGAGCAGTAGGGACTTTTGCAAATATTTCTCCTTTTGTTGAAGAATATGTGTGTGAACATTTGGGCATTAGAGCCCAAGAAATTTCAACTCAAGTATTACCTCGGGATTTACATGCGGAATATGTATCTTCGATGGCCTTGATCGCAACAAGTATTGAGAAGTTTGCAACTGAAATTCGTGGATTACAAAAATCTGAAACAAGAGAAGTTGAAGAGTATTTTGCGAAAGGTCAAAAAGGGTCTTCAGCAATGCCACATAAACGCAATCCAATTGGTTCTGAGAATATGACAGGTCTTGCTCGGGTTATTCGTGGTCATATGGTCACAGCGTATGAAAATGTTACATTGTGGCATGAACGAGACATTTCTCATTCTTCTGCAGAACGAATCATTATACCAGATACAACTATTTTACTAGACTATATGTTGAACCGTTTTTCTACTATTGTAAAAAATTTAACGGTCTTTCCTGAAAATATGAAACGTAATATGGACGCTACTTATGGTTTGATTTATAGCCAACGTGTGTTGTTAAAATTGATCGATCATGGTATGTCTCGGGAAGTAGCATATGATTTAGTACAGCCCAAAACAGCCTATGCGTGGGATAATCAAACAGCATTTAGACCACTATTAGATGCGGATGAAAACATTACTTCAATTTTATCAAAAGAAGAATTAGATGATGCTTTTGATTATCAGTACCATTTGAAAAATGTCGATCTTATTTTTAAACGTGTAGGATTGGTATAAAATAACCGATAAAAGTAGAATTTGGAACTCCGAGAAATAAGCTGAAATCCACGAAAGTTGCTCTTCGAATTTTTGTAGATTTCAGCTTATTTCTGAAGAGGTTACTTCTGGTTCGCCACCGTTTATTCAGATTTCGTGAGGCTGAGATATGACTTGTATAGTTATGTCTTAGTCTCTACGTTTGGTCTAAAGAGCCATCTTATTTGGTTATCAATACTTTAGACACGAAAAAGACAAAACTGTTGAGAAGTTTTGTCTTTTTGTGTTTTAGTACTAAACCATCACTTTTTCGAAGCTACGTAACCGTGCAACCTCGGGTGTTTTTAGAATAGAAAGCAACTGCTCTATAAAAAGATATGTACATTCTTGTTCGTTGAAATAGACATGTATACAGTAGTAGTTTTTAAAATAGTGTTGTTCATGTATTTGATGTATGGTCAATTCGTTATTCAGACTATTCATATAACGGAAGGTTCGTTTACGTCTTTCTGAATGCCGATGAAATGCTCGTTTCAAATTCTTAAATGTATAGTAAGTACACCCTTGATTTAAATTGTGGACTTCCTCTAAGGCAAGTAAATCATTGTATAATTTTGTTCTTTCTTCAGGGATTAATTCTGCCAAAAATTCTTTTGCTAAACTGTCATAACCGCTAGTCATCCTTGTGTTCCCTCCTAAAAAATTATCCCGAATCACGAAAACATGATAGTAGATTTTTTAAAGAATTACTTTCGATTAGCATACCATTTTTCTTAATAGCTGTAAATGCTTACAAGATTTTCTTAATATCTAAAACTAAGATTAAATGCTAAAAAACGAACAATATGGAGATGTAATATGTTGAATGTTAATAAATGTTTGACTGTGGAGAATCATCTTGTTAAACTGTAAACAAATAGAAAGACGAACTTAAAATGGTTTGTTATAATAAATGATACGTAAATGGGAGTGTGGAGGACTGTGGAAAAAAGTAAGTTATTATATAAAGGAAAAGCTAAGAAATTGTTTAAAACCAATGAATTAAAAACGTTACGAGTAGAATATTTAGACCAAACAACTGCATTAAATGGCATTAGAAAAGACACTGTAATTGGGAAGTCTATATTAAATAATCAAATTACAGCTCTAGTTTTTGAGCAATTAGAGTTGAAAGGTATCCATAATCATTTTATTAGATTGATATCTAAACACGAACAATTAGTTGAAGAGGTTGAAATTATTCCGTTAGAAGTTGTCGTGAGGAATGTTTCAGCGGGTAGTTTTGCAAAACGATTAGCGATCCCTGAAGGCCAAGAACTTGAATTTCCAATTTTGGAGTTTTATTACAAAGATGATTCTCTCGATGACCCGATCATTAATGGTGATCATATTAAGATTTTAAAGATTGCAACGGAAGAAGAAATGACTACTATAAAAAATGAGGCACACAAGATAAACCAATTGCTTATTGAGTTGTTTGAAAAAATCAATATTCGTTTGATTGATTTTAAAATAGAGTTTGGTCGTAGAGAAGATGGCACTATTCTATTAGCAGATGAAATCACGCCAGATACTTGTCGTCTATGGGATAAAAAAACAAACGATCATTTAGACAAAGATGTTTATCGTAGAAATATAGGAGATATCGTTCCCGTATATCAAGAAGTATTGCATCGATTAGAACAAACATTCAATTAAAAAAGGAGTGATATAGAATGTATGACGTAAAAGTATATGTTACGTATAAAAATTCAGTTTTAGATCCTCAAGGGGAAGCCGTGAAAGGCGCAGTTCATCGACTTGGTTTCAGTGAAATCGATGAAATACGAATAGGAAAATTTTTCGAAATCAGAGTTAGTAAAACAACGCAACCTATCGAAAGAGTCATTGAAGAAATTTGTGACAAATTACTAGCTAACGTTAATATGGAAACCTATCGTTATGAGATCGAGGAGGAAGTATGAGATGAAATTTGCAGTGATTGTTTTTCCTGGATCGAACTGTGACATGGATCTCTTATGGGCAGTCAAAGATATTTTAGGCGAAGAAGCCGAATATGTCCGTCATGATGAAGAAAGTTTAGCGGGATTTGATGGTGTTTTAATTCCTGGAGGCTTTTCATATGGAGATTATTTAAGGTGTGGTGCAATTGCTCGTTTCTCTAAAATTATTCATGAAGTGATTCGGCTGGCAGATGAAGGCAAACCGGTTTTTGGCACTTGTAATGGGTTTCAAATATTAACAGAAGCTGGGCTTTTGCCTGGTGTCTTACTTCGAAATGAATCATTGCATTTTGTATGTAAGACAATTTCCTTAAAAGTAGTAAATAATCAAACCGCGTTTACCTCAGAATATCAAAAAAATGAAGTGATCAAGTTACCTATAGCGCACGGTGAGGGAAACTATTATTGTGACGACTCAACCTTGGAACAGTTAAAAAAGAATCAGCAAATTGTCTTTACGTATGCGGATGAAAATCCAAATGGAAGTCTTGCTAATATCGCAGGAATTATCAATAAGAACGGCAATGTCCTAGGGATGATGCCACACCCAGAACGGGCTGTAGAAAGTTTATTAGGATCGGAGGACGGTTTACGTTTCTTCAAATCAATCGTTAAAAACTATGGAAAGGTTAGGGCGAATACATGATGGAAGTGAAAGAACCTACAGCACAGGAAATTAAAAGTCAACGGATCTATTCGGAATGGGGGCTAACGGATGAAGAATATCACATGATCGAAAAAGATATTCTAGGACGTATGCCAAACTACACCGAAACTGGACTATTTTCTGTGATGTGGAGTGAACACTGCTCATATAAAAACTCAAAACCCGTATTAAGAAAATTTCCCACAAAGGGATCACGCGTTTTGCAAGGACCAGGTGAAGGAGCTGGGATCGTCGATATTGGTGATGGTCAAGCTGTCGTGTTCAAGGCGGAAAGTCACAATCATCCATCGGCTGTTGAGCCATATGAAGGAGCTGCAACAGGAGTGGGTGGAATCATCAGAGATATTTTTAGTATGGGTGCTCGTCCGATTGCACTTTTGGATTCATTGCGCTTTGGTGAATTGTCCAATGAACGGACTAAATATCTTCTAGAGGAAGTGGTAGCTGGTATCAGTGGATATGGAAACTGTATTGGTATTCCAACGGTTGGTGGAGAAGTAGCGTTTGACTCATGTTATGAAGGAAATCCGTTAGTAAATGCGATGTGTGTTGGGTTGATCGATCATAAAGATATTCAAAAAGGTCAGGCCAAAGGAATTGGGAATGCCATTATGTATGTTGGAGCGAAAACAGGACGCGACGGCATACATGGCGCAACTTTTGCTTCAGAAGAGTTTGTTGAAGGAGAAGACCAACAACGCTCAGCTGTTCAAGTTGGAGATCCGTTTATGGAAAAATTATTGCTTGAAGCTTGTTTGGAATTGATTCTAGAGCATGCTGATATTTTAATAGGAATTCAGGATATGGGTGCCGCTGGACTAGTTTCTTCAAGTGCCGAAATGGCATCCAAAGCAGGAACTGGCTTGATTTTAGATTTAGATGACGTGCCTCAGCGTGAAACGGGAATGACACCATATGAAATGATGTTATCAGAGTCTCAAGAGCGAATGTTGATCTGTGTTAAAAAAGGACATGAAGCAAAAGTTGTTGAACTTTTTCAAAAATATGAATTAGACGCTGTAACGATTGGGAAAGTAACAGAGGATGGATTGTATCGTTTGTACCATAAAGGTGTCGAGGTAGCGAATTTACCGGTCGATGCATTGGCAGAAGATGCACCTGTTTATAATAAAGAACGAAAAGAACCAGCGAGAATCAAAAAATTTGAAGCATTAAAGAATTTCCACCCCCATATTATCGACGGAACAAAGACGATGATGGATTTATTGCAACAACCAACGATTGCCTCTAAAAAAAGGATTTATGCAACCTATGATTCTCAGGTACAAACGAATACAGTTGTGTTGCCGGGAAGTGACGCCGCTGTTTTGCGTGTCCGTGGAACGAAAAAAGCATTAGCAATGACAACAGATTGTAATGCTCGTTATCTTTATCTTAACCCGGAAATCGGTGGTCAGATCGCCGTAGCGGAGGCTGCGAGAAATATTGTGGCAAGTGGCGGACAACCACTTGCTATTACCGATTGTTTAAATTACGGATCGCCAGATAAACCAGAAGGATTTTGGGAACTTTGGACCTCAGCAGACGGCATCGCTAAAGCCTGTGAAGTTTTGGAAACACCAGTGATTTCTGGAAATGTTTCTTTATACAATGAAACAAACGGACAGGCCATTTATCCAACGCCAGTGATTGGAATGGTTGGTTTGATAGAAGATTTATCGCATATTACCACCCAAGATTTTAAAATGGCGGATGATTTGATTTACGTTCTTGGCGAGACAAAAGATGATTTTAATGGCAGTGAATTACAAAAGATGATGCTTGGCTTCATTGAAGGAAAAATAATGGACTTTGATTTAGCGGTTGAAAAAGAAATTCAACAGCTAGTGCTGATAGCTATTAAAGCCGGAATGCTCGAAAGCGCTCATGATTGTTCGGAAGGTGGACTAGCAATTGCATTAGCAGAGTCGGCTTTTAAAAATGAATTAGGCATAGAAGTAGATTTGGCTATGCCAGTCTCATTCCTCTTTTCAGAATCCCAGTCACGATTTATAGTGTCAGTCAGGCCAGAAAACCAACAAATGTTTGAAGAAATGATGCAAGAAAAAGCTGTGTTGATTGGAAAAGTAACGGTTAGCGGGAAAATCAGTATTCAAACGAAAGATCAAAAAATCGAATTGATAACACAAACAGCTAAAGGGCTGTGGGAGGAAGCGATTCCATGTCTTATGAAGTGAAAAGTTTAAATGAAGAATGTGGTATTTTTGGTATTTGGGGACATCCTGATGCGGCTCGTGTGACTTATTTTGGACTCCATAGCTTGCAACATAGAGGACAAGAAGGTGCTGGGATTGTTTCGAATAATGATGGCAAATTAAATGGATACCGAGGATTAGGCTTACTCTCAGAAGTATTTAAAGAGAATCGGACTTTAACTTCTTTGAGTGGAAATTCAGCGATTGGTCATGTGCGGTATGCTACTGCAGGAAATGGTAGTGTAGATAATATTCAACCGTTTCTATTTAAATTTTATGATGGTGCCTGTGGCTTAGCACATAACGGTAATTTAACGAATGCAAAAAGCTTACGAAAAGAGCTAGAGCAAGACGGCGCGATATTTCATTCCAATTCGGATACCGAAATTTTGATGCATTTGATTCGGCGTAGCAAACAATCGACCTTTATTGAACAACTAAAAGAAAGCCTGCAGACTATCAAAGGTGGTTTCGCTTATCTTTTAATGACAGAGACAGCAATGATTGCGGCGCTCGATCCTAATGCTTTTCGACCCTTATCCATCGGTCAAATGAAAAATGGGGCGTATGTGATTGCCAGCGAAACGTGCGCATTAGAAGTTATTGGTGCTTCATTTGTTCGTGATGTAGGACCGGGTGAAGTAATCATCATTGATGATACTGGCTATAAAATCGAGCGTTACACTCAAGACACTCAATATGCGATATGCTCAATGGAATATATTTATTTTGCTAGACCAGATTCTAATATAGCTGGTGTCAACGTGCATACAGCTCGCAAAAATATGGGCAAACGGTTAGCAAAAGAAGCACCAATTGAAGCAGATATGGTAGTCGGAGTACCAAACTCTTCTCTTTCAGCAGCGAGTGGTTATGCAGAAGCGAGTGGTATTCCCTACGAAATGGGCTTGGTAAAAAATCAATATATCGCTAGAACCTTTATTCAACCCACACAAGAATTGCGAGAACAAGGAGTTCGGATGAAACTTTCTGCTGTTCGTGGCGTAGTCGAAGGGAAGCGTGTCATCATGGTGGATGACTCAATTGTCCGCGGAACGACTAGTCGTCGCATCGTACAATTGCTTAAAGATGCGGGGGCAAAAGAAGTCCATGTACGTATTGCGTCACCTCCTCTAAGATTTCCTTGCTTTTATGGAATCGATATTCAAACAAGAAAAGAATTAATTGCTGCAAATCACTCAGTAGCTGAAATCGAACAGTTGATCAAAGCAGACTCTTTGTGCTTTTTAAGTGAGCAAGGGTTGATCGATGCCATTGGTCTTAACTATGAGGCACCTTATTCTGGGTTGTGTATGGCTTATTTTAATGGTGATTATCCGACACCTTTATATGATTATGAAGAAAAATATCAAGCAACATTGAAGGATAAAATCAATTTTGCCACAATAAACTAAAAAGCTAAAAAAGAATACCGTTCATAAATCGTTAGGAGGAAACTATATTGGGAAATGCTTATACAAAAGCGGGCGTTGATGTTGAAGCAGGTTATGAAGTGGTAGAAAGAATCAAGAAACATGTTAAACGTACTGAACGAATGGGTGTGATGGGTGCACTTGGTGGTTTCGGTGGTTGTTTTGATTTAAGTACGGTGGAAGTGAAGGAACCTATCTTGATTTCGGGAACAGATGGTGTTGGAACAAAATTAATGATCGCGATTGAAGAAAACAAACATGACACGATTGGGATTGATTGTGTGGCGATGTGCGTCAATGATATCGTTGCACAGGGAGCAGAACCCCTCTATTTCCTCGATTATATTGCTACAGGGAAAAACAGACCAGAGCACTTGGAGCAAGTGGTAGCAGGTGTAGCGGAAGGGTGTCTTCAGGCTGGAGCCGCATTAATTGGTGGTGAGACAGCTGAAATGCCGGGTATGTATAACGATAACGACTATGATTTGGCAGGATTCACAGTGGGCATTGCAGAGAAAAGCCAATTAGTCACAGGTGAAAATATTCGAGAAGGAGACGTTCTTTTGGGATTAGCATCTAGCGGAATACATTCAAACGGGTACTCTCTTGTTCGTAAAATTTTTTTTGAGATGCACCAAATGACTGGAAAAACAGTGATTCCAGAACTTGATGGAAAACAATTAAGGGAGGAACTGTTGATTCCCACCAAAATTTATGCAAAGATGCTACTACCGTTAATTAAACAGGAATTAGTGAATGGGATTGCGCATATCACTGGGGGCGGTTTTGTGGAAAATATCCCCAGGATGCTCCCAAAAAATTTATCAGCGGAAATCCATTTAGATAGCTGGCCGACATTGCCGATTTTCTCAATATTGGAAAAATACGGTCAAATTCCACCAATGGAAATGTACGAGATTTTCAATATGGGGATTGGAATGGTTTTAGCTGTTTCACCTGAAAAAATCGACGATGTTCAGGGGATTCTAAACGAATGTAACGAACCAAGTTATATTATTGGAAATGTCATTACTAAAGAGAAACAAAGTATTACCTTTAAAGAGGTGTAGAAATGAAATTAGCCGTGTTTGCCTCAGGAAATGGAAGCAACTTTCAGGCAATTGCCGAAGCTGTTGCGATCGGAACAATCAATGCAGAGCTTACTTTGTTGTTTTGTGATAGAAAAGATGCCTATGTTGTCCAGCGAGCACGATCAATGTCAATTCCAGTTGTGTCATTTTCACCAAAAGATTTTGAATCAAAAGCATTATATGAAGGAGAAATCCTCCATCTTTTGGAAGAGGAGCAAATTGACTTGGTGGTTTTAGCTGGATATATGAGAATCATTGGGCCGACATTGTTAGAAGAATTTTCAAATCGTATAATCAATATTCACCCTTCATTATTACCAGATTTTTCTGGTCTCCATGGCATCAGGGATGCTTTTTATGGAAATGTACGTGAGACAGGTGTAACGATTCATTATGTGGATAACGGCATAGATACTGGACCAATAATTGCTCAAGAAAAAGTAACAATTGACGCGACAGATACACTTGTTTCTCTAGAAGAAAAAATCCACAAAGTGGAGCATAAATTATTTCCTGCGGTTTTAGCAGAACTTATAAAAACGCAGCAAGGAGAGCGCATTTGATGATAAAAAGAAGAGCATTGATCAGTGTTTCAGATAAAACGGGAATAATCGCGTTTGCGAGAGGATTAGTAGCCCAAGGGATTGAGATTATATCTACAGGAGGAACAAAAGCAACTCTTGAACAAGAAGGAATTCCCACAATTCCTATAGAGGAGGTAACCGATTTTCCAGAGATGATGGATGGTCGAGTTAAAACATTACATCCAAAAATTCATGGAGGGTTATTAGGTCGCCGTGATTTGACTAGTCATATGGAAGCGATGGAAGTACATGGAATTCAGCCAATTGATATTGTGTGTGTAAACTTATATCCATTTAAAGAAACAATTTTACAAGAAGGAGTAACGAAAGAGCAAGCAATCGAAAATATTGATATTGGTGGACCAAGTATGTTGAGAAGTGCTGCAAAAAACCATAAATTTGTGACGGTTGTGGTCGACCCAAAAGACTATACGCATGTTTTAACTGAGGTTTCAAAAATAGGAGAAACAACTCTGCCAACAAGACAAAAATTAGCAGCTAAAGTGTTTCGACATACTGCAGCTTATGATGCGTTGATCGCAGAATATTTGACTGATAGTGTTGATGAAAAAGACCCTGAAACATTAACTTTGACTTATGATTTAAAACAAATATTACGCTACGGAGAAAATAGTCACCAGCAAGCTGTGTTTTATCAAACTGCATTACCCGTTTCATTTTCAATTGCGAATGCGAAGCAACTACATGGTAAAGAACTCTCTTACAATAATATCAAAGATGCAGATGCGGCGATTCGTATTTCTAGAGAGTTTGATCAACCAGCTGTCGTAGCAGTCAAACATATGAATCCTTGTGGAATCGGGATTGGGGCAACAATCAAAGCGGCATATCAATATGCATATGAAGCAGATCCAGTCTCTATTTTTGGTGGAATCATTGTGTTAAACCGTGAAGTGGATAGCGAAATAGCTGAAAAAATGCATCAACTGTTTCTTGAAATAATTATTGCACCAAGTTTTTCAGAAGAAGCATTCAAAATTTTAAGTAGCAAAAAGAATCTTCGCCTGATGACGTTAGATTTCTCTAAAAAGGATCAAGCGCGAGAAGATGAGAAAGTGTCAGTTTTAGGTGGACTGCTTGTTCAAAATCAAGATATTGTCGAAGAAAAAGTGGAAAACTGGCAAGTCGTTACGAAACGACAACCGACAGAGGAAGAATTAAAAGCGCTAGAATTTGCATGGAAAACGGTCAAACATGTTAAGAGCAATGCTATTGTGGTGACAAATAATCACCAAACTTTAGGCATTGGCGCAGGTCAAATGAATCGAGTAGGGTCCGTACAAATTGCAATCGAACAAGCAGGTGGAAAGGTCAGCGAGGCAGTCCTAGCCAGCGATGCTTTTTTCCCGATGGGAGATAGTGTCGAATACGCTGGGGAAAATGGAATTAAGGCGATCATTCAACCAGGTGGGAGTATCAAAGATCAAGAGTCAATCGAAATGGCAGATAAGTATGGAATCGCCATGGTATTTACAGATATCAGACACTTTAGACATTAAAAGGAGACATACTAATGGGATTAACAATTTTAGTCATTGGAAGCGGTGGTAGGGAGCATGTGATTGCACAAAAATTACTGCAGAGTCCTATTGTAAAGACTGTTTATTGCGCTAAAGGAAACGATGGAATGAAAAAAGATGGGATACAATTAGTAGATCTTGCAGAAAACGATCATTCCGGATTAATCAAATTTGCTAAAGAAAAAGGAGTCGATTGGACATTCATCGGACCTGAAATTCCATTGTTAAATGGAATCGTAGATGATTTTGCAGCCGCTGGTCTATTGGCTTTCGGGCCGCTTAAAGAGGCAGCATTCATTGAAGGATCTAAAGATTTTGCGAAGAAAATCATGAAGAAATACAAAATACCGACAGCAAATCATCAAACCTTTTTTGATTTTAATGACGCACGAGATTATGTGATTAAAAAGGGGGCGCCAATTGTTATCAAAGCGGACGGGCTAGCTGCAGGAAAAGGGGTAATTGTAGCTGAGACTACTGATGAGGCAATTGATGCATTGAAAGAGATGCTCAAAGAAAATAAATTTGGATCAAGTGGTGCTAAAGTTGTAATCGAAGAGTTTCTTTCGGGAGAAGAATTTTCTTTGCTCGCATTTGTTCGAGGTCAAGAAGTTTATCCAATGGTGATTGCACAAGATCACAAACGTTCGTATGATAATGACTTGGGTCCAAATACGGGAGGTATGGGCGCCTATAGCCCAGTACCACAAATACCTGATCGTTTAGTCAAAGAAGCAGTTGAAACAATTGTAAAACCTACTGTAAGAGGAATGGCGGCAGAAAACCGATCATTTACCGGGATTTTGTATACAGGATTGATTGCTACAAAAACAGGGCCAAAAGTGATTGAGTTTAATGCTCGTTTCGGTGATCCTGAAACACAAGTCGTCTTACAACGGTTAGAAAGTGATTTTGCTCAAATTATTGATGATTTACTAAAAGGGAAACAGCCAGATATTCAGTGGAAAAAAGAGGGGTACAGTTTGGGTGTAGTTGTTGCAGCCGAGGGTTATCCAAACGACTATAAAAAAGGGAATCCGCTCCCAAACTTTTCCTATTTAGAGTCAGAACAAGTCTATTATGCGGGAGTGAAGGAAGTTGCAGGACAACTAGTCTCAAATGGCGGACGTGTTTACCTTATTGAAGCCAGCGGTAAATCACTAGTAGAGGCTCAAGAGGCTGTATATAACGTGTTGAATAATACAGATACAACAGGTACTTTTTATCGCAAAGATATTGGATTTAAAGCGTTTGACTAATTGGTTTTAAGTCTAGAGGAAAAATAAAAAATAGACGAATGTAAAACGTTTCAGGGTTTACATTTGTCTATTTTTTACTGCATTTTTAATTTGAAGGTAAGATGTTAGAATGAATTGCTCCATTTGTATAGGCAATAAAAAAATCTGCTAAGACAAGCTCATATGTTTCAATATCCGATGTATAAAGTGAAACAGGAATGACAAAAGTTTGTTCAGTTGTACCAGCAATATAATCGCCATCAATCGTTTGAGCCACGACTAGAAATCCAAGTTCTTTCCAACGTGTAATATCATCTAAATCAACCGTTTCATCAGAAGAAAGATACTGTACGTTTTGCTCAAACTGTTCTTCTATAGTTTGACTAAAAATAATCGTACTTTCTTCATCTTGTTGATTTTCTAACACCACGCTTAAAAATTGTTGCGGGTCACATACAGTAAGTTGGTCTTTGATTAGTTGAAAATCCATTAGGGTACCTCCTAGTTTAAACATGAAACAGGCTCGTTTCGCTTTAATATAAGAATGTTAATAGGTGATATTTGCGCAATTCGAATCAATAGTACCTAGCGCTCGTTTAATATCGTCACTCGAAAATCAACCGTTGTATTTTTGTTTAGTCCTTTTGCTTCCAATTCAATTTCCTTGCATAATAATTTTGTTCCTTCATAAACAGGTGTAACACGATAACGAATGGTTTCACCTTTATCTAATGCTTGACGAATCTGGTTTTCATATTTAGTCATAAAAGGCGTATTGACGGGTGTTTGATAAAGAGTGGTGAGGTTTCTTGCATCATCACCTGAACCGCCAAGTTGACGTCCAATCAAATGACCCCTAGAATGATTCGTTGGTTCTAAACCAGACACAAAACCAGGGGGACGAATGTCTTTATTCGCAGAAGTTCCTGTATTGACCATCGTGGGTTTCAATAAGGCGTCAGCGCCAGTTGCTCGTCCGAGTGAGTCTAAAGAGTGGTAATCAATCCAGCCATTTTTTTTATCAGCTAATTCAGTAGCTGAAAAGGTTGCAGGCCCTAATTCTTTTGGTCCAGGATTTGTTGAACTTACAGGTTTTGTTGTACTTGGTTCGGTTTTCTCTTGAGTGTGAATGCCGAATAATTCTTGAATAGTATCTGGAACTTGAACGCCAAAGACGCCCAATACCAAAATTATTAAAACCGCCACAAGCATCACTGCTGGGTTAAATGGGGGTTTTTGTTTTTTTCTTGCCATGATTTTTCTCCTAACTACTATCAGAGATTGAGAAAGAAAAGTTATTTACTGAGTAAAATTTTCAGACTCATCCTTTCGTTGATTTAATCTCATCCATACATTATACGAAAAAAATATAAAAAATCAAAACGCTTTTGACTTGTCAGAGGACTTGTTTGTCTACTTATGATAAAATTCTTTTGAGAGGGGATTGAATTAAATGGCGTATATTGACGTAATAAATGAATATAAACGATATCATATGGGTGATACGACGATTGCTGCAAATGATGGGATTAGTTTTTCAGTAGAAAAAGGCGAAGTTGCCGTTATTTTAGGACCAAGTGGTGCAGGTAAATCAACTGTGCTGAATATTTTAGGTGGAATGGATTCGTGTGACGAAGGGCAAATCGTAATCGATGGGACCGACATTGCAAAATTCAATGAAAAACAATTGACCACCTATCGTAGAAATGACGTTGGCTTTGTTTTTCAATTTTACAACTTAGTACCGAATTTGACGACCAAAGAAAATGTTGAATTAGCATCTCAAATCGTTTCTGATGCATTGAATCCTGAGGAAGTGCTGCAATCAGTTGGTTTAGGTGCTAGATTAGATAACTTTCCAGCCCAATTATCTGGTGGGGAACAGCAACGGGTAACGATTGCTAGAGCGATTGCTAAACGGCCTAAATTATTACTGTGCGATGAACCTACAGGAGCATTGGACTATGAAACTGGAAAACAAATCCTAACGATCTTACAAGATACTGCTCGTAAAACAGGAACTACTGTCATCATTATCACACATAATTCAGCAATTGCCCCAATGGCGGACCGCGTAATCCGTATCAATGATGCTAAAGTTCGAAGTGTGACAATTAACGATGAACCAAAACCTGTATCTGAGATAGAATGGTAGGTGGCTGTATTGAAAAAAACTGCGTTACTTAAAACAAGTTTTCGTGAAATCAAGCAATCAAAAACCCGCTTTATATCAATTATGGGCATCATTTTTCTTGGTGTCATGGTTTTTGTCGGACTAAAAGCAACAGGACCAGACATGACCCAAACTGCATCAAACTATTATCAAAACCAAAAACTACCGGATGCTCGAATTGTCTCTACACTGGGGTTAACGGAAAAAGATGTTGAACAAGCTAAGCAAGACAAAGATGTGGCAATTGTTTCTCCTAGATACACAAAAGATATTGTCATCAGTGAGCGAAACGTAGCAGTAAAATTTGTTAGTTATGACTTAGATGAAAAGCAACCAATGATCGATTATCGAGTGATTGAAGGTCGGATGCCCAAAAAGAGTGGCGAAATCGCCTTAGATGATCTAGCTCAATTGCGAGGACACTATAAATTAGGTGAAACACTGACACTTTCAAAGGAAGATGACAAAGACAAGTCACTAAAAAAACAAACCTTTAAAATCGTTGGTTTTGTGCAATCACCGGAATATATCGAGAACACCTCTCGAGGAAATACGACAATTGGCAAAGGATCACTAGATTTTTTTGCAGTAGTACCTAAAGAAGACATGGCTCTTTCCACCTATACTGAGATTCTTTTATTGTTTAAAGGTCTAGATGATTTAGACAGCTATTCTAGTGAGTACAAAGATAAACGAGATAAAGCACTCACATCAGTCAAACAAGCACTTAAAAATCGTCCAGAACAACGAGCAGAAGAAATTCGTCAAGAATCAAAAACGTCAGTTGAAAAAGCGCAAAAAGAAATTTCTGATGGCGAGAACGCGCTGAAAGATGCTGAAAATAAACTTAACACAAGCGAACAAGAATTAGCAGCAGGAAAGCAAGAACTAGCACAAGCGCAAGCGACCTACACGGAACAAATCACAGCCGCAGAGAACAAACTCATAGCAAATCAAGCAACAATCACAACGGGTGAAAATGAACTTGCTTCGCAAAAAAGTGTACTTGAACAAAAGCAAAATGAATTAGCGCAAGCCCAAACTCAAGTTGCGCAAGGTCAAAATGCTTTACCAGGATTACAACAGCAACGGAACGAGTTAGCTGGATCGGGCGAATCATTAAATCAGTTAGTCAATGGTTACCAAAGTTTAGCCTCCACTGTTGCTCTTTTAGATCGAGTGCCAGATGATACATTAGCAGAAAGTATTGCAGATGCAGCACCACAAATACAAGCAGCTGTACAAGCTTTAGGGTCGCCAGAAGAGATCACTGCCGCGACAAATCAATTGCTCTCTCAACCTGAAAGAGCCAATATTGCTGTTGTTATGGGAACAATCAATGGTGCTTTAGCCAATCTGTCGGCACAACAAGCTCAGATTACTCAAGGTATACAAACCCTTGACCAAAATATCAATATGATCAATCAATCGATTGCACAATATACAGAAGGGCAACAACAACTTGTAGCAGCTGAAACGCAAATCAATCAAGCCGAAGCGCAGTTAGCTTCCGGAAAAGAACAACTAGCAGCTGGGCGGGCGCAATTGGAACAGTCGAAAATTGACGGTCAAGCAAAATTAAACGAGGCGCAAGCAAAAATAGATGAAGGGCAAAAAGCCTACGAAGAAGGGTTGGCAGAGTTTCAAAAGAAAAAGACAGAAACGTCAACAAAACTAAATGACGCCAAAAAAGAATTAGAAAAAAAACAAAAAGAATTAGCAGACCTAAAAGCGGCTGATTATTATTATTTTACAAGAGATGACAATCCTGGTTATTCTGAATATGAAGATAACGCCAATCGGATTTCTTCCTTATCAACTGTTTTTCCAATATTCTTTTTCTTGATCGCAGCATTAGTGAGTTTAACAACGATGACGCGAATGGTTGAGGAAAAACGGATGGAAATTGGGAGTCTAAAAGCATTGGGGTATCGCAATGGAGAAATTGCGTTTAAATTTTTAGTTTATGCAGCAATCGCAAGTCTATGTGGTGCTGTTTTAGGGTTGTTCGTCGGTTATTATTTATTTCCAACGATTATCTTTGATGCGTATGGACAATTATATAACATTCCAGACTTTGTTACGCCATGGTATTTAAGCTATAGTCTGATTGGCATATTAGTGGCTGTTCTATGTACGGCAGGTGCTGCGATGGTGGTTTTACGAATCGACTTATTTAGCACTCCAGCGATTTTACTCCGTCCTAAGGCACCTAAAGCCGGACAAAGAATTTGGCTAGAGCGGATTAAACCCATATGGAATCGATTAAGTTTTATACAAAAAGTTACGGCACGAAATTTGTTCCGTTATAAACAACGAATGTTAATGACCGTTTTAGGAATAGCCGGCTGTATGGCATTGATCATCACTGGTTTTGGTTTAAAAGATTCCATTTCAGATATCGTAGATGTCCAATTTAATAAAATTTGGCACTATCAGGCAATTGTGACGTTTAAAGGAGATAAATCCGAAAAAGATGAGCAGAACTACCAAGCTGTATTGGATAAAGTCGATGGCTTGAAAGAGACGATGCCGTTATACACTGAATCTTTAAAAACAACGAAAAAGTCTAGTGCTAAACAAGATGTTTCTATCTATGTACCTGAGAAGCCGAAAGAAATCGATCAATTCATTTTATTCAATGATCGACAATCAGCTGAAAAATACCAGCTAACTAATGATGGCGTGATCATTAACGAAAAATTAGCGAATCTGTTCCATTATAAAATGGGTGACACACTTGTTTTGAAAAATAGTGACAATCAGGAATATAAGCTTAAAATCAGTGCTATTGCTGAAAATTATACAGGACACTTTGCGTACATGTCTCCGGACTATTATGAAAAAATCTTTAAAAAATCCCCTAGCTACAATACGGACTTTTTACTCTTTGACAAAACACCTAGTGAAAAAGTAGAAAACAAAATCGGGAAGGAATTGATGGAAAATCAAAACGTTTTAAATGTTTCATTTTTATCAATTTCAAGTGATGCTTTAGATGATACAATTCATAGTTTAAATATTGTCGTTTGGGTCTTGATTACAGTTTCTGGCTTATTGGCATTCATAGTTTTATACAATTTAACGAATATCAATATTTCTGAACGAATCAGGGAACTTTCAACAATCAAAGTCTTAGGGTTTTACGATAAAGAAGTCACGATGTATGTGTATCGGGAAAATATTATTTTAACTATGATCGGGATTTTCATCGGCTGTTTCTTTGGAAAGCTTGTTCACAGTTATGTATTGACAACAGTCGAAGTTGATATGCTGATGTTCTCGCCAACGATTCATTGGCTTAGCTATATGTATTCAGCGTTGATCACTCTGTTCTTTACATTACTGGTCATGTTCTTTATGCATAGAAAACTGAAGAAAGTCGATATGATTGAGGCATTGAAATCAAATGAATAAAGTAGTTAAAAAAATGAAAAAAGGCTGGGATGTGACTCTTAGAGTTATTTCTCGGTCTCTTTTCATTAATTGAAACATCTACGTCTTTTGTATGATTTTATAAGATTAGCTGTCATTTTGTACAAAGTATTGGTAAAATATAAGTATCTTCATGCGAACGTCGGGAGAAAATGGGAGAGGTTGTTAAAAGAATAAGGAGAAAAAAACGCCAAAGAAAAAAGAAAGGAGTGAGAATGTGATACGAGGAGTTCCGATTGAAACAATTTATCTTTATACCTTGATTGTTTGTGCAGGAATTGCTGTTTTATTAGTGATTTTTGGAGACATCTTTGATTTTGACGGGCCAATCGATCCAATGTTGGCAATTCCGTGGTTGGCATTTACTTCATTATTTGGGTACTTAGGAGAGCGATTGCTTGGTTGGGATCATCTGATGGTATTTCTAGTGAGTGGAGCAGTGGCGTCAATTCTAGTATTTTTCTTGAATTTTTATGTATTGGTGCCGATGAAAAATGCGGAATCGACCCTTTCGATTTCAGAAAAAGACATGGAAGGGAATATAGCAACCGTTATCACTCCGATACCAGTTGGTGGAATGGGAGAGATCCAATTGAAAAGTGTCACTGGATCAATCAGCCGACCAGCCGCTTTCTACGCTCCGCAAGATCAACCGACCGAACGAGGAGCGCAAGTACTGATCATTGAAATTAGAGAGCGTGTATGCTACGTGGTTCCTTATGAAGGAAGTTTACAATTATAAAAAAGAAGGAGTAGAAGAAAATGGAATTAGGGATTTTAGGACCAATTGTTCTGGTTGTTTTTATTTTACTGATGTTATTGATTGTGTTTATTTCAAAATATCAAACAGCCAAACCGGATGAGGCATTGATTATTAGTGGGAGTTACTTAGGAAGTAAGAATGTTCATGCCGATGAAAGCGGAAATAAGATAAAAATCGTGCGCGGCGGCGGGGCTTTTGTACTACCAGTCTTCCAACGATCAAACAGAATTAGTTTATTATCAAGTAAATTAGATGTATCCACTCCAGAAGTTTACACTGAACAAGGGGTTCCAGTAATGTGTGACGGAACATCAATCATTAAGATCGGATCGTCAGTTGAAGAAATTGCGACTGCAGCAGAACAATTTTTAGGAAAAACACGTGAAGAACTTGAAAATGAAGCACGTGAAGTATTAGAAGGACATTTGCGTTCCATTTTAGGGTCAATGACGGTAGAAGAAATTTATCAAAACCGTGATAAATTCAGTCAAAGTGTGCAGGAAGTTGCCAGTGTGGATTTAGCAAAGATGGGCTTAATTATCGTATCATTTACCATTAAAGAAGTTCGCGATAAAAATGGCTATCTGGATTCTCTAGGGAAACCAAGAATCGCACAAGTTAAACGAGATGCAGATATTGCTGAAGCTGAAGCTTGGAAGGAAACACGTATCAAAAAAGCAGAAGCAGAAAAAGAATCTCAACAAGCTGAGTTACAACGACAAACTGAAATCGCAGAAGCGTCAAAAGAAAAAGAATTAAAACTAGCAACTTATAAAGAAGCCCAAGATATTGCAAAAGCCAAAGCTGACCAAGCCTACAATTTGGAAACAGCTAAAGCCCAACAAGAAGTTATTGCCCAAGAGATGGAAGTTAAAGTCATCGAGCGTCAAAAACAAATCGAGTTGGAAGAAAAAGAAATTGTTCGTCGCGAGAAACAATATGATTCAGAAGTGAAGAAAAAAGCGGATGCTGATCGTTATGCTAAAGAGCAAGAGGCTTTAGCGCAAAAAGCTCGTGAAGTAGCCGAAGCGGAAGCCGAACGTTTCCGTGTGGAATCATTAGCCGAAGCCGAAGCCAATCAAACTCGCTTGGCAGGGCAAGCGGAAGCCGAATCTATTTTAGCTCGTGGAGCTGCTGAAGCTGAAGCAAAACAAAAAATTGCGGATGCCTTCAAGGAATACGGAGAAGCTGCTGTTTTAAGTATGGTAATGGAAATGTTACCGCAGTTAATGAAAGAAGCTGCTCAACCACTTAGCAACATTGATAAAATTTCTGTCGTCGATACAGGTGGCGGTGGTGAAAATGCGGGTGCTAACCGTATCACTAATTATGCAACGAATTTATTAGCTGGAACACAAGAAACATTAAAAGAAACAACAGGTTTAGATGTTAAAGAATTGATTGAAAACTTTTCAAAAAAAGGAACAAACAGCAATGTGAATTTCTATGGCGAAGAGGCATCAGGTGATAAAGAATAATAAAAAGCGACTAAAATCGGATATGATTTTAGTCGCTTTTTCTATTTTTCAATCTCATCGTGTTCTTTTTCGGCATTAACGCGATCTTGTACTTTCTTTTTGAGTTTTTCCAATTCTTCTTCTTTCTTTGCCAATTCGGCTAAATCCTCCTCAATTTCATGCTTTTCTTCGATTGGTTTGGGTTTAAAAAAGAAATTCAGCCCGATACCAATAAATGTTCCAATAAACGTATCGATCACTCGAGATAGAGCGAAATAAAAGGATTCCCCTTGAGGTATGCTTAAAGAAATCAGTAACAATGTAGCAATTGCCGAGATTATCCCAGAATTATTATTCATACCGTCAGAGACAACAATCACGATTATCACTAAGAGTGGCAGGAAAAATAATTCTACCATGAAATCATTTGAAAAAAGATCCTTCACTAAAAAGTAAAGAATCGCTAACCCGCCACCTAAAGTATTTCCTAAAATTCTAGATTTACCAAAAGTCAGACTAGTTGTTAAATCTTGTCGAAGGGAAAAAACAGCTGCTAGAGCCGCAATCATCGGTGCACCCCTATCTAATACTTTAAATAAAATAATACATATCATCACAGCTAATGCTGTTTTCAATGTCCGCATACCTAAACGAAAAGGACCGACTTCCATGAGCTTTCTCTCCTATAATCAACATTTAATCAGTTTTCTATTTCATGATAACCGAAATAGAGGTAAAATTACTAGTATAAAACAAAAGATTAATCAATTTTTGAGGAGCGGTCAAATGAAAATTGGATTACGAACAATCAAAACAGCAGTAAGTGCGATGTTGTCAATGATCGTTGCTGAAAGTTTAGGCTTATTATATCCAGCTTCTGCTGGAATAATTTCTGTATTGAGCGTCACAAACACGAAAAAAACGTCATTGTTAACGGGAATTTATCGCCTACTTTCATTAGCACTAGCTACTGTAATTGCCTATTTATGCTTTTCTATTTTAGGATTTAATGCTTTAGCATTTGGCGTTTATTTGCTTTTATTTATTCCAGGAGCTGTTTACTTTAAGCTTTCAGATGGTATCGTAGTAAGTTCTGTTTTAGTGACGCAATATCTTGTCGAACAAGATTTATCTTGGTCGATCATCGGAAATGAGTTTTTATTAATGACGATAGGTGTTGGATTTGCTTTAGTGATGAATTTATACATGCCAGATACAGAAAAACGATTGAAAGAAGATCAAGAAGTGATTGAAACGATGTTTCGTAAAATATTAAATAATATGGCATCCTACTTGAATCAGCATGTTAAAGAAAGGGATTTATTCGAAAAATGCAATGACTTAAAGGCGTTTATTCGAACAGGAGAAAATTGGGCGAAAAATCATTCAGAAAATCAGCTGATTTCTTCGAATCATTATTATATAGAGTATTTTACGATGCGACGGTTGCAAAGTAATAGCTTGAAAGATATGTTGCGGATTTTAGAAAACATTACAGTTGAACCTGAACAAGTTGGAAATATTCAAGAATTGTTGCAATATACAGCTGAAACATTTGCAGAAAATAATGATGGACAAGATATTTTAGACCGAATCGACCAAGTATATGAAGTTTATCGAAAAAAAGAATTACCTAAAACTAGAGAAGAGTTCGAAAATCGTGCTCAGCTGTTTCAATTTTTACGGGTATTTCAATCGTTTATAGAAATCAAAGCTGAATTTTCGAAACAGCAAAATGGCAAATAAAGAAGTATATTTATAAAGTAAATATTAAAGTTTCGTTACGCCATTGAAAAAACCTAGTATTTAGAAAAACAAGGTGCTATACTTTCAGCAAGTAAAAAAAACAGAAACTTTAAGTCTCTAAAAAGGTGGAACCAGAATTAATGACTGAAAAATGGCGTGAAGATCAAGAATATATGTCTTATGTGGAAGATTTGTTGGAAACGGAAGAAGTACAGCGTTTAGGAAATTACACGCAGCATGTTCACTCAACTCGTTTAGATCATTCAATCAGTGTTTCTTATTATAGTTATAAATTAGCTAAAAAGTGGAATGGTGATGCTAGAGCAACAGCTCGTGCTGGATTGTTGCACGACCTATTCTATTATGATTGGCGTACAACGAAGTTCGACGAAGGAACTCATGCTTATATGCATCCAAGAATTGCAGTGAAAAATGCTGAGAAACTAACAGAACTTTCAGACTTAGAACGCGACATCATTATTAAACATATGTGGGGCGCAACAATTGCTCCTCCAAAATACAAAGAAAGCTATATTGTTACAATGGTTGATAAATATTGCGCGGTTAAAGAAGCCTCTGAACCAATGACTAACTCAGTTAAAGCGAAATGGCGTCACTATTTCCCTAGAAAACAATCTGTATAGCATAAAAAAACGATCGATTTTCTTTTGAGAATCGGTCGTTTTTTTTAAGATCACTTATGAAGACTTTAGTTTAGTTTCAATTAATTGTTTATGTTCTAATTTTTTTAGTCGCTTGATCGCTTTAAAATAAGAAGCAAGTAACACAATTACAGAACCTGCCCAAGCTAGTGGAGATGCTAGTGCTGCACCGACAAAACCTAATGAAGCAGTTAAAATAATGGCGGCAAAAGAACGCATGACCAACTCCATAATACCAGCTAGCGTTGGAATCACACTTTGGCCAAGACCTTGCAATGTATAGCGAATAATAAATAAGATGGCTAAAAGCCAATACATACTACCGTTGACATTAAAATAAATTTGTGAAAGATTGAGTACCTCTGTTTCTTTTGAACTGACGAAAAGAGTCATTAAATTTTGACCAAAGAGAATCACGATTCCACCCGCAAGTAGGCTAAAACCAATACTCATCACCAGACACTGATTAACCCCTTGTAAAATTCGTTTGTATTTTTTTGCTCCATAGTTTTGGGCAGTAAAGGTCGCCATTGCGATTCCAAAGGACATCATAGGTTGTGTTGCAAATTGTTCGATTTTCCCTGAAGCAGCTTGTGCAGCGACAACATCAGTTCCTAAACTATTTAAAGCCGCTTGTAAAATGATCGCGCCAATAGCAATGATCGAAGACTGAAAAGCCATAGGTAAAGCAATATTCAAATGAGCTCGAAACTCATGTTTATCTATCGAAAAATCTTTTTTTCGTAATTGAAGATTAGGAATTTTCCAGCGAATATAGATAATACATAGTAGACTAGATACAATTTGAGCTGTAACAGTTGCAATTCCGGCTCCCGCGACCCCCATATGAAAGGTAAGAATCAGCATCAAATCTAGTACAACATTGATAACACTAGCAATGATCAAAAATAAAAGGGGCGTACGACTATCTCCTAGGGCTCGAATCACATTTGATAATAGATTGAATGCCATTGCAGCAAAAATACCGATAAAAATAATTGAGATAAAGGTTTGGGCATCATCAATGATTTCGGGTGGTGTTTGCATAAGATGAAGCATTGGTCGAACAAAAACCAAGCTCAAAATAGTTAAAACAATCGTTACGACCCCGCTAATGATGATTCCAGTAGCAAAACTCTTCTTTACCCCTCGGTAGTCTTGTGCGCCAAAACGCTGTGACGTTAAAATGGAAAGACCAGCTGTCAAACCTTGCGCAAAACCAATGATCAAAAAAGTAATACTACCAGTTGAACCAACTGCCGCTAGAGCATCTTTTCCTAACGTTTGCCCAACGATGATCATATCCGCCATATTGTAAAACTGTTGGAAAATATTTCCGATCAATAATGGAATCGTAAAGAAAAAAATCAATTTTGCAGGATTGCCATGTGTTAATTCTTTCAATGAAAACATCCTTTCATTTTGAGAGAACAATCCGTTTGTCGACTTTCTCTACAGTTTTTTTCGAAGACAAGAATAATGTATAGAGTAAATAAAGTAAAACGATTAAATTTTCTTTTTTATAGTAGCATAATATTGAGGTATTGCAAGTGCTTTATAGGGGAAAGTCAGATTTCGTTCAAATGAGTCTTTTTTGACCTTTATAGGATAAACTCATAATTTTTTTCTCGTTTCTTTTTATAAAAATTGTTATAATTAATCAGCGTGGTTCTAAGTAGTGACAGCATGGGAAGTTAATGTATTTTATAAGGAGTGATCGAATGAAAAAGGAATTAAACATGCCGCTAAAAGTGAGCATTTATATGGTTAAATGGTTAATGATTGCTTCTTTGATTGGATTAGTAATGGGTACGTTATCAGCATTTTTCTTAAAAAGTTTAGATATTGTGACGCAAATTAGAGTAGATAATTCTTGGCTATTATTTTTACTGCCAGTCAGTGGGGCAATTTTTGCGTTTCTTTATAAGAAATTTGGAGGGAATTCAATAAGAGGAAATAATCTTGTGATTGATCAAGCAAATGGGGAACAGGAAAATATTCCCTTACGCCTCATTCCATTGACGCTATTTGGTACAATCACAACCCATTTATTTGGTGGGTCAGTTGGTCGTGAAGGAACTGCTGTACAGATGGGGGGGACGGTAGCAGATACAATCGGGCGTCTCTTTAAACTAAATAAAATTGAACGGGAAATTGTCATTATCAGTGGCATCAGTGCTGGATTTAGTTCTGTTTTTGGGACACCTTTAGCCGGGACACTTTTTGGGCTAGAGGTTTTAGTGATTGGGCGTCTAAGATCAGATGGACTTTTTCCGAGTTTTTTTGCTGCTATTTTTGCAAATTTTGTAACTGAGTCGCTGGGTATAACGCATACACATTATGCTATGGGACCGATTCCAGAATGGTCATTACTGATATTTACCAAAATAATAGTTGCCGGTATTTGTTTTGGCTTAGTCGGTTGGCTTTTTAGTCGTTCGATAGTCTGGGTTAAAACAATCTATACGAAGTGGTTCGCAAATGTTGTTTTACGAAACTTCATCGGAGGAATTATTGTAGTGGTTGCTGTTTTTATTTTTAAGACACAGCGTTATCTTGGGTTAAGTTTACCATTATTGAAAGACGCCTTTTATGGAGAGAATCACTGGTTTGATTTTATTGGGAAACTATTTTTTACAGTGTTGTCATTAGGGGCAGGGTACCAAGGTGGAGAAGTGACACCTTTATTTGAAATTGGCGCAACACTAGGCAGTAGTTTAGCTTTAATTCTGCACTTGTCGATTCCATTTTTGGCTGGATTAGGTTTTATTGGTGTTTTTTCAGGTGCAACGAATACGCCGATTGCTTGTTTTATCATGGGAATCGAACTTTTTGGGAGTGAAGCCGCCTTATATTTCTTTATGATTTGTTTGATCAGCTACATGTGTTCAGGGAATGCTGGAATTTACTCAGCTCAAAGAGTAGAGGTAGAAAAAGGTGTTTTGTTCTTGCCTATATGGACAAATTGGCGAAATAAGAAAAGAAACGAATGAACTGTAGAAAAATATTCTTAGCCTATGATAAACTAGAAAATGAGGTGAAAGCATGAAAGATTATCAATACCCATTAGATTTAGACTGGACAACAAACGAAATGGTAATTGTGACCAACTTGTGGTCTGCGGTAGAACAAGCGAACGAAACCGGAATCGACACTAAAGTTTTTTTGAAAACGTACAAAGAATTTAAAACAGTAGTTAGAAGTATTGGAGAAGAAAAACGGTTAGGCAACGAATTTCAAAAAGCATCCGGATACTCGTTATATCGAACACTTCAACAAGCAAAAAAACAAGAGTCAGGCAGATTGAAACTAGGAGCTGATTAAAATGACAAACGAAAAAATGATCATTGAAATCAAAGAATGGTTAAAAGAGGCAGCAGACTATATTCGAGTTAACTTAACTAATGAACTTGACGTTTCACAAAAATCAGGCAGAACTGACTTAGTAACCAATATTGATGAAGAGACGCAATTATTTCTTATCAAAAAAATAAATCAGCATTATCCAAACGATCGAATATTAGCCGAAGAAAAAGGGTTTAATAGCCTCGATTCTTTAAATGGTCGTGTTTGGATCATTGATCCAATTGACGGTACGATGAATTTCGTGATGGAGCATGAAAATTTTTGTATTATGATCGCCGTTTATCAAGATGGTGTTGGACAATTAGGTTTTATTTATGATGTGATGAAAGATGAGTTATATTGGGGAGAAAAAGATCACGGCGTCTTCCAGAATGATAGAAGGTTACCACAACCAAAAGATGCAGCTTTGTCAGAAGGGTTAATTGGGATGAATGCATATATGTATCGTAAAAATATATACTCTGCTGGAGAAATCGGGCATGCAAGTATGGGAATCAGAGTTAGTGGTTGTGCAGGAGTAGAGTTGATTGCTATACTTAAAGGCAATCATATCGGGTATATCTCCAATTTGAGTCCATGGGATTATGCCGCAGGACTGGTGTTGATAAATGAATTTGGATTTAGTTACTCTAATATAGAAGGAAATCCCTTAGCATTTGATAAACGAGAGTATTTTATAGCAGCAACACCCAAAGCTTATACCGAAATGCAGGAAAAATTTATTCATAAATAAATAATAGGTTTTCATTATGTCGAAGAAAAGAGATACTATTTCCACAGAAAACATTGCTTTTTTTCAGTAAATATGGTATTTTTTCAAAAAAAGGCAATAAAATATGAAGTTTTCAGAACTTTTGAAAGCTTTAGACTATATTTCATGAAAAAAATTTGGTATAATAAACAGTCGGATTTAATGAACAAGTGACGTAAGGCAAAAGGATAAGGAGCAATTACATTGAAATACAGAGAAGATATTAGAAACGTGGCAATCATCGCCCACGTCGATCACGGTAAAACAACATTAGTAGATGAACTTTTAAAACAATCAGATACTTTAGATGGACACACGCAATTACAAGAACGTGCAATGGATTCGAATGCGATTGAAAGCGAACGTGGAATCACGATTTTAGCTAAAAATACAGCAGTTGATTACAAAGGCACTCGGATCAACATTTTAGATACACCTGGACACGCGGACTTCGGTGGTGAAGTAGAGCGTATCATGAAAATGGTTGACGGTGTAGTTTTAGTTGTTGATGCCTATGAAGGAACAATGCCTCAAACTCGTTTCGTATTGAAAAAAGCATTAGAACAAAAAGTGACACCAATCGTTGTTGTAAATAAAATAGATAAACCTTCAGCACGTCCTGAACATGTTGTTGATGAAGTCTTAGAATTATTTATCGAATTAGGGGCAGATGATGAGCAATTAGATTTCCCAGTTATTTATGCATCCGCATTAAATGGAACTTCAAGTGATTCTGACAACCCAGAAGATCAAGAACCAACAATGGCCCCAATCTTTGATCAAATCATCGAACATGTGCCAGCTCCAATTGATAATTCAGATGAACCATTACAATTCCAAGTATCATTATTAGACTATAATGATTATGTTGGACGTATCGGTATCGGCCGTGTGTTCCGTGGAACAATGAAAGTCGGCGATCAAGTTGCCTTAATGAAATTGGATGGTAGCGTGAAGAATTTCCGTGTTACTAAAATCTTTGGTTTCTTTGGCTTACAACGTGTTGAAATCAATGAAGCAAAAGCAGGCGATTTGATTGCTGTTTCTGGTATGGAAGATATTTTCGTTGGTGAAACTGTTGCTGACGTTGCAAATCAAGAAGCATTGCCAATTCTACACATTGACGAACCAACATTACAAATGACATTCTTAGTTAATAACTCTCCATTTGCTGGTCGTGAAGGTAAATATGTCACTTCACGTAAAATTGAAGAGCGATTAATGGCAGAATTACAAACAGACGTATCATTGCGCGTAGAGCCAATCGGTCCGGATTCATGGACGGTATCTGGTCGTGGTGAATTGCATTTATCAATTTTGATTGAAAATATGCGTCGTGAAGGATATGAATTACAAGTATCTCGTCCTGAAGTTATTGAACGTGAAATTGAAGGCGTAAAATGCGAACCGTTTGAACGTGTTCAAATTGATACTCCTGAAGAATACATGGGTAGTGTTATCGAATCATTAAGCCTCCGTAAAGGCGAGATGCAAGATATGATCCACACTGGTAATGGTCAAATTCGTTTGATTTTCTTAGCGCCAGCTCGCGGTTTGATTGGGTACACAACTGAGTTCTTATCAATGACTCGCGGATATGGTATCATGCATCATACATTTGACCAATATCTACCAATGATTCAAGGAACAATTGGTGGACGTCATCAAGGTGCGTTGGTTTCAATTGATACTGGTAAAGCAACGACTTACAGTATTATGAGCATTGAAGAACGTGGAACAGTCTTTGTAGAACCTACAACTGACGTATACGAAGGAATGATCATCGGTGAAAATAACCGTGATAATGACTTGACTGTAAATATTACAAGAGCAAAACAAATGACTAACGTTCGTTCTGCTAATAAAGACCAAACATCTGTAATCAAAAAAGCAAAAATTCTTACATTAGAAGAATCTTTAGAATTCTTGAATGAAGATGAATATTGTGAAGTAACGCCAGAAAGCATTCGTTTGAGAAAACAAATTCTTAATAAAAATGAACGTGAAAAGGCAAGTAAAAAGAAAAAATAAGTTTTAATCATATAAAGAAAGGACAGAACTTAATCAGTTTTGTCTTTTTTTTGTGGATAACTTTTAATGAATAACGTAAAAAAATGCGTATGCTATTGCAGAACCTTTGTTAATTAGCCGTTTTTAATTTTAAGGAAACTAGCACTATGTTTCACACAACCCGAATTGTTTCACAAATTAAGGAAATCCTTCCTTGTATTGCCTAATAGTGCGTGCTAAAATAACAACCAGACACAAAGAACGGAGAGAATTTCATGATTGACATCAAAGGCTTACTAAAAGAAAAATTTGGATATGACGAGTTTCGTCAAGGACAAGAAGAAATCATCAATCATGTTTTACATAAAGAGAATGTTTTAGGTATTATGCCAACTGGTGGGGGGAAGTCTATTTGTTACCAATTGCCTGCACTCTTACTAGAAAATCTGACGTTGGTTATTTCGCCGTTGATTTCATTAATGAAAGATCAAGTGGATGCGTTGAATATGATGGGAATCCCTGCAACATTCATTAACAGTACAATTACGCAACAAGAGATGAACAAGCGGGTTCAAATGGCAGTTAATCGTGAGGTCAAGCTTTTATATGTAGCTCCTGAACGACTGGAATCATTTGATTTTCAGCAATTATTATTACATGTGCCAATCGATTTATTGGCAGTAGATGAAGCGCATTGTATTTCTCAATGGGGACATGACTTTCGTCCAAGTTATTTACGCTTAGCAGCGATTATTGAAGAGTTTCAACAACAACCTTCAGTGATTGCCCTTACGGCAACTGCTACACCTCAAGTAGCAGAAGATATTCTTGATCAACTACACATCCCAAAAGATAATCAGGTACAGACTGGTTTTGCGCGTGAGAATCTATCTTTTCAAGTTGTTAAAGATCAAAATCGAGATTTATTTCTTTTAGAGTACTTAAAGTTGAACCAAGGACAATCAGGTATTGTCTATGCAAGCACTCGAAAAGAAGTTGAACGGATTTACCACTTACTACACAGTAAAAAAGTAGCAGTAGGTATGTACCATGGCGGCATGAACGAAGGAGACCGAAACCACAATCAAGAAGAGTTTTTATTTGATAAAATTCAAGTGATGGTTGCTACAAATGCTTTTGGTATGGGCATCAACAAAAGCAATGTGCGCTTTGTGATTCATGCGCAAATTCCCGGAAACATCGAGTCATATTATCAAGAAGCTGGACGAGCTGGTAGAGATGGGCTCCCGAGTGATGCTATATTACTTTACGCACCTCAAGATCTTCAAATTCAGCAATATTTTATTGACCAATCAGAAATGACGATCGATTATAAGCAAAAGGAATACATGAAATTAAGAGAAATGTCTCAATATGCAAATGCACAAATGTGTTTGCAAAAGTTCATTTTACGTTATTTTGGGGAGAAAGGTTCTGATTGTGGTCGCTGCTCTAATTGTTTAGATGAACGTGAATTAGTCGATATCACAGTAGATGTTCAAAAAGTTCTTTCTTGTGTGAAACGAATGGGTGAAAAGTTTGGTAAGGGATTAGTAGGAAAAGTTCTGACGGGTTCTAAAGATCAAAAAATCGACCAGTGGCATTTTGATCGTTTGCCTACTTATGGTTTAATGAAGGATCGAACACAAAAAGAAGTGAATCAATTAATCGATTATTTAACAGCCGAAAGATATTTAAATCCCTCTGATGGACAATATCCCCTGTTATCTGTTTCGCCTATAGGGATTCAAGTTTTACTAGGTAAACAGACAGTCTTTAGAAAAGAAGATCAACGTGTTCGCAAAGTTGTTGTGAATGATGGGCTTTTCGAAACACTAAGAGAATTACGTATGGATTTAGCACAAGAAGCAAGTGTACCGCCATATCTAATTTTTTCCGACAGCACCTTGAAAGAAATGTGTGAAAAGTTACCTAAAAGTTCAATTCAATTATTGCAAGTCAAAGGTGTAGGACAAAATAAGTTAGAGAAGTACGGAGAAAAATTCTTAGCAGCAATAGAGTCATTTAAACTGACTGAAACAAAAGATGTTACGACGTTGTGAAATTGGAGTAAAAAGTTAGAGCGAAGCTCTAACTTTTTTAGCCTCCATTTCTATTATTTAGGATAAACAGCAAAACGTTTATCCTTTAAAGGAATAATTTGGATCGGTTCAGCATAAAAATTAGCGAAATTTTCTTCATTGAATAGTTCAGATTGTGTTCCTTTAGCAAAGATTTCGCCATCTTTCAACAGCATCAGGTGATTGAAACATGGCAGAATTTCCTCAGTATGATGGGTAACATAAAGCAATGTAGGGCGATTTTCTTGTTCAGATATATGCTGTATTTGAGATAAAAGTTTTTCTCTAGCAAATAAATCTAAGCCATTACAAGGTTCATCTAGGATCAATAATTCTGGGTTTGCCATCAAAGCTCTAGAAATCAAAACCAATTGCCGTTCTCCTTGAGATAAAACAGCGTATTTTTTTCCGATAAGCGATTCACCGCCAGCATTTTTTAAAATCATTTTGGCTTGCTCTAGCTCTTTATTCGAATAGTCTTGGTAAATACCAATACTAGCGAATTTACCAGATAGAACAATTTTCTCTGCTGTCTCGCCATTTTTCATGCGGTACTGCAAGGCAGTACTGACCCAACCGATTCTTCGCTGTAGCTCGGGTATGGAGGCCTCGCCGAATACTTGGTTTAGAACCACCAGTTGCCCCTTAGTTGGCCATAAATACCCACAGATCAATTGCAAAAGCAAGGTCTTTCCCGCGCCATTTAATCCAATGATAGCCCAATTTTCGGATGTTTCAATAGACCAATTCACGTTATGTAACAACATCTGTTTATCCCGAATAAATGAGACGTTTTTAAATTCAAAAGCTTTCATGCTAACTCCTCCTTTGCCTTATTTTACCACTAAGAATGATGAATAGAATAGTAGTAGCTGAAAAAAATTGAAAGAAGAAAACACTGTCAAGAAAATTTCATTGACAAAGCTTTCAAAGCCTTGTATAATTGCTTTTGTTGCGTTATGAGGTGATGAATATGAAATGGTCTTTACTAGAACTAAACAAATACAAAGACGAACCCTGTGAATTTTCGGAGACACTTGATTTAAAAGCGTCTTTGATGAAAAGAGATAATCTTATTCTAGATGTTAGTCCCGTCAAAGCAACCGGGATACTAAATGTAGGAAAAGAAGAGTACTTGCTTCACTATAAAATCGATGTTATTGTAACAGTTCCATCTTCACGTTCTTTAGCACCTGTTCCTCTTACACTTTCGATTGATGTTGATGAGGTATTTATGACTCTGGAACAATATCAGCAAAGAGATGAACGTTTGGCGGATGAAGAAATCATCTTGTTGGAAAAACCAACAATTGATTTAGATGAATCAGTCGAAGATAACATTCTTTTGTCTATTCCAATTCAAGTGTTATCAGAAGAAGAACAAACAAGCCAAGATATGCCGAAGGGCAATGACTGGGAAGTTCTCTCAGAAGAAGAGTATGCACAAAAAAGACAAGAAGAAGCACAACAAACTATGGATCCTCGTCTTGCTAAATTATCCGAATTGTTCAGTGAAACATCTGATGAGGACGATAAGCAGTAAGATTGGAATATATCGTGCATTTTATGCACACATCTTTACAAGGAGGTGGAACACCAATGGCAGTACCAGCTAGAAGAACTTCAAAAGCTAAAAAGGGCAAACGCCGTACTCATTACAAATTAACGATTAAAGGCTTGAACGCATGTTCAAACTGTGGTGAAATGAGAAAAAGCCATCACGTCTGTCCAGCATGTGGTCATTACGATGGAAAAGACGTAATCTCTAAAGAAGCATAAAAAACATTTTTTTGAAAATGTTAAAATCCCCTAGGCTAACCATGGAGCCTAGGGGATTTATTTTGCTTAAGAATAACTGATTTGATCGACAATTTTCTTTAAATGTCTAGATTCTAAAAAAATTAACAAGAATAAATCAAATTAATCGAACTATTTTGTTTTCATATCAAGCATTCTACGTTATAATGATGTAGATTATAAGAAAATTCTAATGAATTTTTTTCAAAGATAGTGGGAGGATACAAGATGACAAAACAACAATTTGGCGTAGTCGGAATGGCCGTAATGGGAAAAAATTTAGCCTTGAATATCGAAAGTAGAGGATACTCAGTAGCTCTATTTAATCGTACAGGTTCAAAAACAACGGATGTCGTTGAAGAACATCCTGATAAAAATTTCAAAGCGACTTATACAATTGAAGAGTTTGTAGACTCTATTGAAAAACCGCGTCGTATTATGTTAATGGTTCAAGCTGGTTTTGCAACAGATGCGACAATTCAAGAACTGTTACCTCATTTAGATAAAGGAGATATTTTGATTGACGGCGGGAATACATTCTTTAAAGATACGATTCGTCGAAACGAAGAACTAGCTAATTCAGGAATCAACTTTATCGGTACTGGTGTATCTGGCGGTGAAGAGGGCGCGTTAAAAGGACCTTCAATCATGCCCGGTGGTCAAAAAGAAGCGTATGAACTAGTTGCGCCAATTCTAGAAAAAATTTCAGCTAAAGCAGAAGACGGTGAACCATGTGTGACATATATTGGTCCAAATGGTGCAGGTCATTATGTTAAAATGGTACATAACGGAATCGAATACGGAGACATGCAACTGATTGCGGAATCATATGATTTAATGAAAAATATTCTTGGTGTATCTGTTGATGAGATGGCCGAGATTTTCAAAGAATGGAACCAAGGTGAACTAGATAGCTATCTTGTAGAAATCACGGCAGATATCTTAACTCGTAAAGATGACGAAGGAACAGGAAAACCAATCGTGGATGTGATCATGGATGCTGCTGGTAATAAAGGAACAGGTAAGTGGACTAGCCAAAGTGCTTTAGATTTAGGTGTTCCACTACCATTGATCACAGAATCTGTTTTTGCTCGCTTCATTTCTGCTTATAAGGATGAACGTGTGAAAGCAAGCAAAGTTCTAGCTAAGCCTGAAGCACCTGCTTACCAAGGGGACAAGAAAGAATTAATTGAAAAAATTCGTGAAGCTCTTTACTTTAGTAAAATCATGAGCTACGCACAAGGATTTGCTCAATTGCGCGTAGCTTCAGAAGATTATGATTGGGACTTACCTTTTGGTGAGATTGCCAAGATCTGGCGTGCAGGATGTATCATTCGTGCTCAATTTTTACAAAAAATCACAGATGCGTATGATAAGAACCCAACAATCGAAAACCTACTATTAGATGAGTATTTTATTGATATCACGAAAAAATATCAACAATCAGTTCGTGATGTTGTGTCGATCGCTGTTCAAGCAGGCGTTCCAGTACCGACATTTGCTTCTGCAATTGCTTATTATGATTCTTATCGTTCTGAGCGTTTACCAGCAAATCTGATTCAAGCGCAAAGAGATTATTTCGGTGCACATACGTATCAACGTATTGATAAAGAAGGTACTTACCACTATAGTTGGTATAATGAACAATAATAGGATGGAAAACCATGGGATTCAAAGGCTTCTCATGGTTTTCTCTCTGCTACAAGAGGTAAATAGGTTGTTACTAGCTTTTTGGAGTAAAAGTGGGTATAATGGGTAGGCTTTAAGATAGCTTTTAAAGAGAAAGGACAAATAACCAATGAGTAATATTCTAATTATTGAAGATGAAAAGAACTTGGCACGTTTTGTAGAATTGGAGCTGAAACATGAAGGTTACACTACGGAGGTTCACTACAATGGACGTACTGGTTTAGAAGCGGCTTTAAATAATGATTGGGATGCTATCCTTTTAGATTTGATGTTGCCTGAATTGAATGGGCTTGAAGTTTGTCGCCGTGTACGCCAAGTCAAAAATACACCAATTATCATGATGACGGCAAGAGATTCTGTTATTGATCGAGTATCTGGTTTAGATCACGGGGCGGATGATTATATTGTAAAACCATTTGCTATAGAAGAGTTGCTAGCACGTTTACGTGCCTTGCTTCGCCGAATCGATATCGAAGGTGACAAAAATGTAGCAAAACAAACAACGATTACGTATCGTGATTTAACAATCGAAAAAGAAAATCGCGTTGTTCGCCGTAATTCGGAAATGATTGAATTAACGAAACGTGAATATGAATTATTATTAACTTTGATGGAGAATGTCAATGTCGTATTAGCCCGTGATGTCTTATTAAATAAAGTTTGGGGTTATGAAACAGAAGTTGAAACCAATGTGGTAGATGTTTATATCCGTTATCTACGTAATAAAATTGATGTTCCAGGCGAGGAGAGTTACATTCAAACTGTTCGTGGAACAGGTTATGTGATGCGCTCGTGAAAATAATAAAAAAAGCAACAAAAAAAGAACTGAAGGGGCCTTCTTTGACAATCAAGTGGGCTTCTGCAAGTTCTTTCTTCATATTTGTTGTATTTACTATATTTGCAGTGATCACTTATAAATCTTCTGTTAAGCTTATCGTTGAAAAGGAACGTGAAAATGTAGAAAGGACGATTTCAGAAGTAGGCAATCGTTTAGCCAATTCAGATGGGAATTTAACTATATCGGATGTTTACGAGAAACTAAAAACACCTACCGTAGATGAAAATGAGTTAGATAGCAAAAAAGTCTCTGTAGAGGGGTCATTGATGGAAATGGACACAATGCTTTCTGAATTGGGACAACCAGCATTGTTTTTGTCTGTTTACGATACAAATGGCACATTAGTATTTGAGACTCAAAAAGTTCAAAGTCAGTTGCAAAAAAAACAGAAACTAGAGCCTGAAATCAAAACCTTAGATGATAGAACGGGTTTTTTGATTATTCAACCTGTTTATTCAAAAGAGAATAGAGAACAGATCGGGTTCATTCAGGCTTTTTATGAGTTGTCTTCTTTTTATGATATTAGAAACCGTTTATTATTGACGTTAGTCGTTTTAGAGATCATTTCATTCATATTAAGTAGTATACTTGGTTTTATTTTGTCTTCCTATTTCTTAAAACCCTTGAAAGTTTTACGAGATACAATGGACACGATTAGAAAAGATCCACAGTCGGATATTCATATGCCGGATATTCATTCTAATGATGAATTGGCAGACCTTGCGGAGATTTTTAATGAGATGTTAGACCGCATGAGACGATACCTTGAACAACAAGAACAATTCGTTGAAGATGTTTCTCATGAGTTACGTACACCTGTTGCAATTATTGAAGGTCATTTGAATCTGTTGAATCGCTGGGGGAAAGAGGATCCAGAAATATTGGATGAATCTTTGGAAGCTAGTCTACAAGAGATTGTAAGGATGAAGAGTTTAGTACAAGAAATGTTAGATCTATCGCGTGCTGAGCAGGTAGACGTTCAATATTCAAATCATACATCAAATGCTAAACAAGTGGTGTACCAGGTCTTTAACAATTTTAAAATTTTATACCCAGATTTTGTTATTACTTTAGATGATGACTTATTACACGAAGTGACCTTAGGTATTTATCGGAATCACTTTGAACAGCTTCTAATCATCATTTTGGATAACGCTGTAAAGTATTCAACATCTCGAAAAGAAGTTCACATTTCAATCTCAAAAACATTAAATGAATTCGAAATTGCGATTCAAGATTTTGGTGAAGGAATTCCAGAAAAAGATTTAGAGAAAATTTTCAACCGTTTTTACCGAGTGGATAAAGCAAGAGCCCGCAATAAAGGCGGAAATGGATTAGGATTATCAATTGCTAAGCAACTTGTAGAAAATTACAAAGGAAGAATAGATGCGGAAAGTGTTGTTCACCAAGGAACGATATTTAGAATCTATATTCCAATCGTAAATAAAAGCGAAATAAAAGAGTAGGAGGCTAAACTCTTACTCTTTTATTTTTATTTTTGACGAATAATAGATCATTTATAATAAAAAATGTTACAGGAAAAACGAATACTCACGTGAACTATAGGCTGTTTGTTCGCTAAGAAAAAAAGAATGTAAAATAGACATTTTCTAGTTGCATTTTACAATAAGTATTGTTATATTTATTAATGTTCTGATGATAACTGGTTGCTTGAGTTAAAGCGAAAAAATAATTTTTTTTCTGCTTGACGAAAAGAATATAATCATGATAGAATAACAAAGTTGTTAATTCAAAACGACAAAAAAACTTAAAAAATCAGGAAGAAAGTTGTTGACAAATAACAAACAACCTGGTAAACTAATGAAGTTGTCACGAAACATTCGATAACATCGAGCAGAAAAAAACTTTGAAACTTTTTTTAAAAAAGTGTTGACATCGAATCGAAGATTTGGTATGATATAAAAGTTGCTGCGAGGTAATACAGTAGACCTTTGAAAACTGAACAAAGTAAGACGAACCAAATGTGTAGGTTGTTTTTACAACGGTAAAAACAAACAACAATTTTTAACAAAGCGAAGCAATATGCTAGCAAACAAATGAGCTTAACAATCTTCGGATTGTGTTCAACTTTTATTATGAGA
>NZ_MIKA01000022.1 GCF_001730295.1 Enterococcus plantarum | reverse complement strand
GATCTTCCTTTCACTCCTTACTATAAACCTAAAAATAGGCAAATAGAGGGTAAACTCATCCGTCGATAAGTTTACCCTCTAATCTTAGTATGTTTTTAATTTTGATACATATCGAAAAAATATTACTAAGCTCATTGTCTTATAATCTATCAAATGGTAAACTTAATGTAAAATAAATATATACATCAATTTAAATAGAAAACTAATCTATATCTAATTAATATGTTTGAATAAAAATGTATGGGAGATATCAATATGAATCGTGATCTTATATTCAAAAACCAAGAACATATAACATTTTTTGAAAAAAATACTAAAGACAAAGAATTTAATTGCTATGAGTTTTCTTTAATTTATTTGCTAGGATTAGCGGAAGTGACCAGAATTCACTTTAACGAAATTTATTCAAAAGAATTAGGAGCTAAATATGAATCTATTTCTGCGGAATGGCAAACAGAGGAGTCTATTCGTTTAACAATTTTAGCATTTAACTTATATGAGGATTATCTATTTGGTTTTAGTGAGTTAACATATCAGAATAAACTAGCTCACGATTTTAACCATGAACAAAAAAATTGGGAGTCCTTCATTAAAATAAACTCAATTAGTAATCTATTTTCTGATGAAAAGCATAGAGAGTTTTATCTACAAGCAATCAGTTTACGATTGGATTGATTTAATATAAATATTTTACAAATAAAAAAAATATCTATTCTATAAAACATTAAAAATTATCATTTGGAAGTTTATTATTTCCTTTAAATCGTAATTTGTTTCTAAAAAACATTGACAAGTATACTTAGTGACCGATATACTATTTATGGAAACAATTTTAATATAGAGTAGGAGAGATTATAATGGCAGGAGCAATTTCGGTCACACCCGAGCAACTGAAATCACAAGCGAAGGTGTATACACAATCACAACAACAAATCCAAGATGCGATTCGTAAAGTAAATTCTATGAATCAACAAATCGCACAAGAATGGAAAGGTCAAGCGTTTCAATCGTATTTAGAACAATACAATCAATTAGAAGGAAACGTTAAAAAAATGGAAGAATTGTTGATCAGCATCAATAGTCAATTGAACAAATATGCTGATACAGTCGCACAACGTGACCAACAAGATGCAAGTTCTTTCGGTTTAAACTAAATTAGTTTTGAAATAAAAAGCGTCAGTGCAATTCATTGCGCGGACGCTTTTTAATTATTTAGCTACACGGGTTAGCCACTAGGGACTACTCCAATCGCATCAATTCCTAAGAGCTAAAGCTTTATGGATGGCTATGAAACACTATTGATGGATTTAGAGTAGTACCGATTTGGTGAAGGTCTCGGAACAAAGATAAAATATGCCTGAAAAAAACGACACAAGGATATTTGTCTCCAAGGCTATAAGAGCCCGTTACGCTTTTAAATTAGGAGAGAAGAGCAAATTGAAAAATAAACTAAAAAAATATCTTCCTATTATTTCGATCGTTGTCGGTAGCCTATTGTTCTTATTTATTCTTTCTTATATTGGTTTTAAAAGTGATAATGTTCAACAAACATCTAATGAAAAGGTCACAAAAATGCAGTATGTGTTAGTTAATGAAGACAAAGGAACTATTTTTGAAGGAAAGAAATATTCTCTGGGCACCGACTTTGTCACCTTGATCAATCAAGATACCGCTAACCGTTGGGAGACTACGACCAGAAATATTGCTAGTCGAGGAGTAGCGGATGGACAATTTGATGCACAGATTATTATTCCACAAGATTTCTCTGAACGATTGCTTTCATTGCAAAGTATAAATCCTGAAAAAGCTTTGGTGGAATATCAAGTAAGAGAAGGTCAAAATGAGATAACCAATCAGGCGATTCAGGTCAAAGTGAATGACATTTTAAAAGATTTTAATCAAAGAATCGTACAAATGTATTTTTCAAGTATTGTAGGAAACCTGTCTGAAGCACAACAAAACGTCAATCAAATTGTTGGATTAGAGACGGATCACAAAAATAATTTGGAGAAAACAATTTATCTACCCTTTAAAGAAGTGCCAACTAATTTTTCAAGTGTCATTGATACAGCAAGTATATTGGACGAAGACAATAAAATGTTTACGTCGGAACAAGAAGCGTTTGTTCAATCAGTGAAGCAATTGATGGAGAGTAACAATAGTGCTTTAGAGTCAAATAGCCAGTCAACAGAGGAAGTACAAAAATCTGTGAATGATTATGCAGATGAAGCAAATGAAAAATTAGCAACAGCTATTAAACAGTTTAATGAACAATTTGAGCTACAAACAGAGCAATTAGAGAATCAATGGCAAAACGATTTAACCGGATACAAAGCTCAATTTGACGGTTTCGATGATAGCATAAAAAATCAGTTGGCTCTGTTTTTTAAAAAGGGATCTGAGGGTACGAATGATTCTGGCGTTTATGCCAATTTTTTGACGAATGCTTCTTCATTTAAAGAATCACAAGGGAAGAGAATTGAAGAGCTAACGAGTGAAATAACAGAGTTGGAAAAACAAGTAGCGGAATTAACAACGTTAAAAGAGGATGTGGCAGAAAAGTATTACAACGATAGAAACGCCAATTCAGATAATGCGAAAGAAGACCAAGTTAAGCTAGCTATCTCAAAGTTATTATCACCTATTGAGAAAGAATCAGAAATTACGGAAGACGGGGAATACTTAACGGCTGTAAAAAATGAACTTGCGCAATTACAAAATCTTGCTCTTCCATCAAGTACGGATTTTCCCATTCTTTTAAATACGTTAGTGACTAAAGGATTGTTAACACAAGCAGAAAGCGATAAGTTAAGGGATTCATATAACATAGTGACACATTATGACCCAACTTTAACGGGTAATGGCAATCAATTCAATATAGTATCGACAGCTGAAAAAGAAGATATCTCATCTGATTTCAATGTAAAAAACACAGTGGAGATAAAGTTGACACCTGGAACAACCCAATCTTTAAAATTCTCACATACTTTTGAGGTAGGAAGCAGCGGTCTGGTCGAAATTGTTGATTTGGACAAGATTAGAGCAAATTTGGAACAGGCAATCATTGCTAAATTATCTGGTTCAGACTACACAGCAGCTGTTTCTATAGAAGGAACACAGCTAAATATAGCCATCATACTTAAGGACACAGGGAGTAGTGATCCGCCCAAAAAACCTACTCAATCTCAGATGTCTTACCAAATTAATTCCCAGATAAAATGGACTTATCCAAATGATTATACCGACTATGAGTATTTCGTATGCTATTATTCCTGGAGTTCAATCAATTCAACAAACTCTGGACAACTGGCTGCTTATATAGACAAAGATCAGCCTCTAAAACAAGATTTAGCTGAACTCTTTAGTTTGTTCACGACATTAACATCAGCAGCTGAAAAATTGACAACTCTTTACGCTGATCCAGCGCAGCTAAGTCTGAATAGCTTTGCTGATTATGTTACGAGCAACCCAGATAAAACATTCAATGAGTTAGCTACACCTGATTCTGTTTACTGGTTATATGATAATATCACTGACTCAAAAAAAGTTTCTCAGATTTCGGAGTCGCTCTACACAAATTATAGGGCAAATGGAGACAGTCTATATAACGACATTGAAGAGCAGATCAACAAGTTAAACGCTACAATCGGAACAAGTACTGATAAAAACGAAGGCGAAGCACTGACTTTATACGGCACGTTAAATCTTATGACGATTCCAGATACCATGCTACAGGAAGCCTCTTTATTGGGAGAATGGTTCGATAAGGCGAATCAAGACATTGATGCAACTTATAATTCATGGAAAGAAACAGAACGAGTAGCACCAGAATCTGTCATTACGGATACAAATGCGCATCCTGAAAAGAATGATACGGCTGCAATCAATTCAACTACAGAAAACTTGGTAAAAAATATCCAGACATTGGTTAGTAGTTCAACTGAAACAGCTAAAGCAACAGCAGAATCTGCGGCACAAGTCAAAGACGTTGCTCCAACGATTAAGATGTTGAAAGAATCTACAAATAAGGTGCAAACAGATGCAAATGACATCTTAACGAATTTAGACAAAACCGTTACAGAAGTGCATAAAAAAACAGATGATAATACTAAATATGCAGAAAAATTTGACAAAGTTCTTTCAAATACCAGAAATGGCGGTTCAGATAATTCAACGGTCTTTAACTTCTTGTCAAATCCTATTCAAGAAAAAGGCGATTTTGGAAAAGCAAGACAAAATTCTTTGATTCCTTATTATGCAACAATCATCGCTGCATTTATTATTATTTTGGTCGCAACAGCGATGCAAAAATACATGAAGCGAAGAAACGTATCCAAAACGGATTTATTGATGAATCCATCAAGAGCTTGGTATAACACGTCGAATGTGACGGTCATAGTAATAAGCAGCGTAGCATTGTCAATCGCATTTGCCCTTAATTTAAGTCTTGTTGTTGGGTCGAATGCTAAAATAGCCTGGTTTAGTTACGCCTTTTTAGTATTACTTGCGGGATTACTTTTGACCCTTGGCTGTATGAGACAGTTCCGATTACTGACGCTTTATCTTAGTGGAGCAACATTAGGCTTATTCTTTATGCTGACACCATTACTAGGAGTGGCGACTAAAACAGGAACATTTACAAATATACTCTATCGAGTGTCACCATTACAAAATATTCAAAATGGCTTTACGGCATTACTAAATGGAGCCAGTATTGGTTGGGTAAGTTATCTGATACTTGTAATCCTAGCATTGAGTGGAATTCTATTGAATTTTTGGGTGAAACCAGAAGACAAAAAAGTAAACGTATGATCTTTTCTATTATTTGTAAGGGAGAAAAACGATGCAACATAGACTAAAAATTGATGTTAAAACGATTTTAAAAGGAATGTTTGTTCCTATACTGTTCATTTTCTTACAAAGTGTTCCTGTTCATGCAGATATTGGCGATTTAAAAATAAATAATCAAGTGATTTACGAAAAGAATGAAGGTAGTCAGAATAATTCTACTACCTTTACAATTAATCAATTATTTATGAAAGACATGTCTGCTCAGGATAAACAATTAGATGAAGAAAAAATGAAGTTGATTACAAATGCACAAAAAGAAGTTTTTGTAAAAGAAACACCAGCACAACGTACTGTTACCCAAGAAATAACGCCCCTTCTTTTCTCAAATGGTTACACACTGAATGATAGTTTGGATTCAGGCGACTCAGGGTTAAAAAAAGGCAATAATATCGGGTTCATTTTACTATGTGTAGTTGGCGGCCTCTTTGTCGTAGGACTTGGAATCATATTAGGTCGAGCATTTCCTACATGGTTAAAAAAAGGATAGGAAGGTAGAATGTTATGAGGAAAGACACATCTATTGGTATTGGATTACATGTGGGGAAACAAATTATTGATTTACAGATTCCTATCAAAGTTTCTGGAAATCGTTTAAAAGAGTTATTGAGAGAATCACTAGAATTACTAAACATCTCTTTACCAGAAACATTTGAATTAGAGATACTAAACAAAGCAATTAAGTTAAACGGAGAAGTTCTTCTGGCCAATTATGCACTAGGTGACGGAGATCAATTAATTGTGAAAGAGACAATGAAAAAATAAAGGGGCCTATGACGTGAGTGAAGTAAAAGATATATCAGAAAAAATAGATATCCAAGTTCAAAAAGACAAGGTATTAGTCACATTACAAGCGAATCAATACCGCTTAGCAGAGCTGGATCAATTTCAAGCCGTTCTCCAAAAAAGAGACGCATTATTAGCTGGAGAACTGTTGGAGGCAACAGAAGAGCAGTTAGTCTTATCCTATGAAAAAGATAACTACGCGGTACCAATCGATGAAGCAATAAAAAAAATGTCTCCATTTAAGAGACTGCTTTTAGCACAAAAAATTCGCTTTATTGAGCCGTTTATCCATTCTACGATTCAACCATTTATCCACCCGAGAAATATTTTTCTTTTTGGAGAAGAACTTTCGATTGCACATAGAGGTTTTATGAATCTAGTTGTCCCACATGTGACGAATGAAGAAGACTTTTTAAAACAGTATCGTGCGTTGATTCTATTTATTCTTCATCCAAAATTAGATTACGAACGGTTGATCGAAGGATCTGGCACATTACAAGATCCTCTGTCTAAAAATATTCAAGCCGCACTTTCACCAGAACAAATCGATCAAATGATCAGTGAACAAGTCGTTATCCAAAAAATGAAACAAGAAAAACAAAATCAATTAGTTAACAAAAAAAGCTATACAGTGTTTAAATGGGGCAGTCTTGTGTTGCTGTTAGCAACGCTTGTTCTAGGTTTCTTTGTTGGAAATTATGCATTGAAAGAAGTTCCTACACAAGAAAGAATCATTACGGCAGAAGCGAATTACATTGCCAATGATTATTCAGGAGTATTGAGCACATTGAAAGAAGATACACCAGAAACCTTGCCTAAAAGTGCGAAATATGTTTACGCAGTAAGCTCAATACAACTAGATAATTTATCCAATGAGCAAAAAGAGATGATTTTGAATAATATTTCTCAAAAATCAAACGAAAATACACTTTTATATTGGATCTACATCGGAAAAGGTGCGTTCGAAAAAGCCCTTGATATTGCGCAAAACGTAGGAGACAATCAATTCATTTTACATGCCTATACGAAATTATACGAAGCAACAAAACTAGACACAAAAATGAATGGTGAAAAGAAACAAGAGCTATTGACGAAATACGAAGAAGCGATTGCTAAATATATGAAATTATTAGGAGGGGCAACCGATGATTCTGAAAACGAATAAAACAGAAGATGAGTCAACTGTTCCTATTGATGATCAAATGCAGCCAGCTGCCGATGTTCTTATGGATGTGTTCTATTTTGGTGATGACTTTTCGCACCACCAGCTAACGTCTTCAAAACAAGAACGAACGATTGACGGACATTCACTATCTTATGATGGACAACAAATTTTACTTGATAACAAACCATTCGAACAAGATAATACAACGTTTATAATAGTAAAACCAGCGGAATATCAAACAATCGCGACGAGCAAACCCAAAAAAGATTTTACGATCTCTTCTACGGCTTCCTCCGCAATTAGTCTACCAACTCCGGCATTTGTTTCAGTTACAGTTGAGGCAAAAACGACTAATTATACTGTTGATATTTACGCAAATGAAGAAACGATTTATTTCAACGGACAACGAATTGCTAAAGGAAAATTTGACTTTGGTACTGGCGATCAGCTAGTGATTGATAAACTGATTATAGAAGTACGAGAAAATCAGCTGAAGCTCACAAATTTAGGTACTGACTTTACATTAAATCCATTTGAAATCATTGAACAAAACTACCAACCTGAATACCCATCAGAATTTCCATTATTCAGACGAAGCCCGCGTATCCATTTAAAAGAACCGAAGATGGATGTAGAAGTAATGACACCGACACCGAAAGAAAAAGAAGGAAAAAATGAACTCTTAAGAACGTTGGTTCCTCCTTTAGGAATGGTGGTATTAAGTGGTGCTACAAGCTTTTTAAGTGGCGGAAATCCGATCATGATGCTGAGTATGGGGGGCGCTAGTTTATTAACGGCAGGTTTTTCTGTTTCGAGTTATTTTACCAATAAGAAAGAAACCAAAGAGAAAAATGAACGTAGCGAAGGCTCTTATAGACAATACCTGATTCAGAAAAAAGGAGACATTTCCCTTTTACAACAAGAACAAGAGCACGCTCTGACGTATATGTATCCTTCAATGAATGATCTTGCCTTGATGGCCAAAGACTACCAAGCACGAATTTATGAACGCATGACCACCAACGAAGATTTCCTAAAAATCCATGTTGGGACTGGCGAAATCAACTCAAGTTTTTCTGTAAAATATCAAGCGAATGAAGAAAGTGATTTAAGTTCGCTAGCGGAAAAACAACTCGTTTGGCCGTATCAACAATTAGAAGCTGCACCAATTGTTATTCCTTTGATGGATCAAACAGTGGGGCTAGCAGGGAATTATCCAGTATTACGAACAGCGATCCAAACGCTCTTATTCCAAATTTCAATGTTGCATTCATACCGAGATGTTGAATTTGTGACGCTGGTTCCAGAAAATGACTATGATGTCAATTGGCATGCGTGGCGTTGGCTGCCTCATTTGAAGATTCGCAGTTTGAATCTAAGAGGAATCATCCATAATGCCCAAACACGGGATATGGTGCTTAACTCGTTTTACCAAATTTTAACGAAAAGAAGACAAGAACTGAAAGAAAATGGCAATGAAAAGATTCGATTCCAGCCGCATTATGTATTCTCTATTTTAGAAGAGAGCTGGTTATCTGGACATGGGCTAAATGAATTTTTAGCAGAAGACATGAGTCCGTATGGTGTGACCGTGATTTGGGGGAAAGATGCCTTACCGATGTTGCCTGAAACAACGACGACATTGATCGATTACCAAAGTAGTGAAGCGGCGATCTTGATCAACCAAAATAATGAATATGTGAATCAAGCGTTTGTACCGACTCATTTACCAACGGCTTATCCGATTGAAGAAGCGTTGCAGAGATTGGCAAATTTACATCATGTTGAAGTGGAGAAGAATGCCATTCCAGAAGCAATCGATTTTCTTGAATTATACGATGTAAAAGCAGTTGATGAATTAAACATCGGCACACGTTGGACAAAAGCAGATACGTCTAAATCATTAGCGGTTCCATTAGGTGTGCGCGGTAAAGACGATATTGTTTACCTTAACCTACACGAACGAGCACATGGGCCTCACGGGTTAGTTGCTGGTACAACAGGGTCTGGTAAATCAGAAATCGTTCAAAGTTATATCTTATCTTTAGCGGTGAACTTTGCACCAGAAGATGTTGGCTTTTTACCGATTGACTTTAAAGGTGGAGGAATGGCGAATTTATTTGCTGACTTACCTCATTTACTGGGTTCTATTACCAATTTAGATGGCGCAAGTTCTGCTAGAGCTTTACAAAGTATTCGGGCAGAATTACAAAAAAGACAACGTAAATTTAGCCAATTTGGAGTGAATCATATCAATGGCTATACAAAATTATATAAACAAGGCAAAACAATTACAGATCCAGAAGAAAAGAAAAAATACCCAAGCGATCCACTGCCACACTTGTTCTTAATCAGTGATGAGTTTGCCGAACTAAAAGCCAATGAACCAGACTTTATGGCGGAACTTGTTTCAACGGCTCGAATCGGTCGTTCGTTAGGCGTCCATTTAATCTTAGCGACTCAAAAACCTAGTGGCGTTGTGGATGACCAAATTTGGTCGAACTCTCGTTTCAAACTAGCGTTGAAAGTAGCCGATGCCAATGATTCAAATGAAATCATCAAAACACCAGATGCGGCAACGATCACGCAACCAGGTCGCGCGTATTTACAAGTCGGAAACAACGAAATTTATGAACTATTCCAATCTGCTTGGAGCGGAGCGAATTATGATCCGTTTATTTCACGAGAAGAAAAAGTGGATGAACGTATTTGGCTGATCAATCAATTGGGACAATACGAATTATTAACAGCCGATTTGTCACAAGAAGAAGATACTGTTGTGAAAAAGGAAGAAGAAAAAACGCAGTTGGATGCCATTGTGGAAGCAATCCAAGCGTATTCAGAAGAAACCAACGCGGTATTACCAGAAAAACCTTGGCTTCCTCCACTAGAAACAGTGATTGATTCGCCTATTCTATCGAAGGAATGGAGCGATACAAGACAATTAAGCGTTCCATTTGGCTTTATGGATATTCCTTCTAAACAAGAGCAAGTCGTGTTCAACTTTAATTTTAATGAACTGACACATACGGCGTTTTATGGCTCACCTGGTTTTGGTAAATCAACGGCGCTTCAAACATTAGTAATGAATCTTGCGAGACTAAATACACCGAGTCAAGTGCAGTTTAATTTATTTGATTTCGGTACAAATGGTTTACTTCCGCTGAAAAAACTTCCTCATGTCGCAGATTTAGTGCGTTTAGAAGAAGAAGAGAAATTAGTGAAATTCTTGAAGCGAATCCGAAAAGAGATTCAAGAGCGAAAAGATGCATTTACCGATTATGGGGTAGCCAGTCTATCGCAATACGAAGAAAAATCAGGAAACAAACTTCCTGTAGTCATTACTATCATTGACGGATTTGATGCCATCAAGGAAAGTCCGTTAGAAGAAGAAATTGAATCTGTTGTGAACCAATTGCTACGAGAAGGGGCCAGTGTAGGTCTGTACGCTGTTTTATCTGTTCTTAGAACATCTACCTTCAAGATGAGCATGGCAAGCAATATACCGTCTCACATCGGTCTATTCCTTGTAGAAGAAGGTGCAATCAGAGATGTTGTTGGCCGAGATGCATTGATTCCGCAAGAAATCATTGGACGAGCACAAATCAAATTAGATGACCCGCATGAACTTCAAGTCTTTCTTCCAACACATGGCGAAAATGATATTGACCGCTTAAATCATTTAGAGCAAGAGATAGAAGCAATGGATAAAGACTGGACTGGTGAACGTCCTATTAAGATTCCGATGCTTGCAAAAGTGGTTTCAATGGCTGATTTCTACGAGTCAAAACAAACACAAATGATGCTGGAAAATATGCAATTGCCAATTGGTTTGGATAAAGAAACAACGAATGTAGTCGGATTTGACCCACAAGAACATGGCTATTTTGTGATTGGAGACGATTCACCGCAACAAACAGAATATATTGAAAAAGTGATTGTCGAAAATCTAAAACATTTTGAAGGACGAGCGCAACGAGTAGTCTTTAACGGCTCAGAACGTTTCGGTGGTTTTACGGAAAGCTTTGACATGATGGTTGCTGAACCAGATTACAGTACCTTTGTAAATGATTTAGTCAGCGAAATCGAGGTTCGTCAGGACGCAACTGATCCTGAACCAATGTTTGTCTATGTTCCAGAGGCGCATGTATTTGGAGATAAGACATTCATTACCAATGATGCAATTGACGTGTACCTAAGAAAAGCCGCGAAAGTGAAGATTTACTTTATTTTCCAAGGCAATCAAAAACAAATTGAAAATAGCTTCGATGACTTTAATAAACGACTACGTACGAATATCCCAGCAGGGATGATCGGTACACGTTTAGCGGATCAAGGATTTATCAATGTGAAATCAGGCTATAGTGAACCAACAGTTGAGCTAGATGAGTCTCATTTCTTTGTGGGTCGGAATGCTTGTCGAGTGAAGTTGGTTAGTGAATAGTTGATAGTTTAAGTGTAAAAGGAGGTAAAAGCGATGAGTAAAGACGATGCTGCAGAAAGAAAGCGTCAGGAAAAGAATGCTCAAAATAGACAAGAATCAACACGATGGCAACAAATTGGAAACGAACGAAAAGCAAATTATGATAAGAATCAAAAAAAATTAGAACGTCTAAAAGAAGCAAAAAGTAAATTAAATAATTCCATGAAGAACTTTTCGCAATTTGAGAATCAAGTGAAGCAATACCCAACAAAATTAAGCACAGGACAATTTAAAGGAACACTTCGAGATAAATTTGATGAAAAGGCCCAAAAAATGGGTACAACCTTGCATAAAGAGGAAAATTCCTATCAACAAAATATGGCAAAACTAGATGCAGAAATAGCAAAAAAAGAATTAGAACAAGGAGATTTGCTAAGTGCTGTAGAAAGTGCTTTTGATATGGCAAAAAATTTCTTGGCGTCTATCTTTTAGTTTGAGACAAGGAGTGATCATAGATGGGAAAAACAGGTGTAGATAAAGCGGCTTGGGATGCAGTAGTTTCAAAAGCAGACAGTGCTGTTTCAAGTATTTCCAAACCTACGATTAATGAATTAGGTAAAACAACCTTAAAACGCTTTAAAAAAGTGATAGAGACACAAAAGACACTAGTAAATACAGTAGAGTCTTTCAAAAATGTTTCGAGGACAGATACACAAAAAATGAAACAAGTTGCTGAAAACATTGTAAATGAGGATAAACAAGCATCTAAATCATTTGAACAAAATACAGCCAAAGTGAGGTTTAAGTGATGGCAAATTATGATTCAAAGAAATTCTTTGAAGGTGTTTTGATCAATGATGAATCACTTACCTTTGAAGTGACAGAAGAGCTGATTCTAACGGGTGTTCTCTTAGGAACAAATTTCCAGTTATTAAAATCGGTCTATAAAACATATCGGGATTTAGAACAGCAATTTGAACATAAACCTATGGTCGGTGCCAAGTTGAGCGTATTTTTTGATTATGAGGAACAAATGGTTACCTTTGATCGCCAATCAAGTCAGGTGGTATTGACTATCCCCCAATTTTTACAATACATTGGCAAAATTGATGTTGCGTTTGCCCCAATTTATCCAGTTGGAACAACCGTTGAACTGGATGAAAGTATGTTGCCAGAAAGTGTAGCAGGTATGTTTCAAGATGGCGAATTAGGTGCAATTGTCACTCTCACTGGAAGAAAAGTCCCGTTGATGTCCGGTTTTGATCAATACATTGTGGATTATTTAGGACGACTATGGCCATTTGGAGAAATCCCAGGAAATGATCCCATTTTGATTTCAAATATGATGATCAAACGTGTAATTGCCGAAAGTTATACAAATGAATATGAAGATGCCTTTTCCTTTGATGTATTACGGGCGACCCAAGTATTAAATCAACAAATCTCTACAGCCTACATGACGACAGAAGAAGCCATTTCTTATTATGAAACACTTTCTAGAATGGCCACAACGGAGTAGTGTATAAAAACGTAAAGAAAGGAGCAAATAATGGGCTTTCATGTCGAAACAGCCGAAATGAAAAAGGCGTTGGAACAGTATCAAAAACTATCAAAAACGGCACAAGAACAACTAAATAATGCGAAAA
>NZ_MIKA01000021.1 GCF_001730295.1 Enterococcus plantarum | reverse complement strand
TGTGTTATCTAGTTCCACGGGCTAGCTCTTCGGAAAAAAGATAAAAATTGAATGTGACAAAAAGCATCGTAGTCAATTTTTCCTATTTTTCAGTCAGAGCTGGACGAGCCCATTATACTTTTGTGTTATCTAGTTCCACGGGCTAGCTCTTCGGAAAAAAGATAAAAATTGAATGTGACAAAAAGCATCGTAGTCAATTTTTCCTATTTTTCAGTCAGAGCTGGACGAGCCCATTATACTTTTGTGTTATCTAGTTCCACGGGCTAGCTCTTCGGAAAAAAGATAAAAATTGAATGTGACAAAAAGCATCGTAGTCAATTTTTCCTATTTTTCAGTCAGAGCTGGACGAGCCCATTATACTTTTGTGTTATCTAGTTCCACGGGCTAGCTCTTCGGAAAAAAGATAAAAATTGAATGTGACAAAAAGCATCACAGTCAATTTTTCCTATTTTTCAGTCAGAGCTGGACGAGCCCATTATACTTTTGTGTTATCTAGTTCCACGGGCTAGCTCTTCGGAAAAAAGATAAAAATTGAATGTGACAAAAAGCATCACAGTCAATTTTTCCTATTTTTCAGTCAGAGCTGGACGAGCCCATTATACTTTTGTGTTATCTAGTTTCATAGGCTAGCTCTTCGGAAAAAAGATAAATGATGAAAGAGGCAAAAAGCACCTCAGTCATAATTTCCTATTTTTCAGTCGAGACGAAACGAGCCTATTACACTTTTAATTTTAGGAGGAAAAAAAATGTTACGTAAGTTCAAAATTTCAATCGATGGGAAAGAGTATTTAGTAGAAATGGAAGAAGTTGGCGGTGTGCCACAAGCACCGATCGCCGCACCAGTTACACCAGCAGCAGCTCCAACACCTGAACCGGTCGAGCAAGCAACACCCCCAGCAAGTACACCAGCTGGAAATGATGCGATGCCATCCCCTATGCCTGGAACAATCTTGAACATTTTAGTATCTGTTGGGGACACCGTACAAGAAAATCAGCCGCTAATGATTCTGGAAGCAATGAAAATGGAAAATGAAATCGTAGCTGGAAAAACTGGAACAGTCACAGGGATTCATGTCCAACAAGGTGATATGGTCAATCCTGGCGAACCATTAATTACAATCGGTTAAATAAGAAAAAAGAAGTTTAATTTTAAAAAAAGGAAGTGACGTTTGTGGAGACATTAATTGAAGGCGTAGTAGGAATGGGGCAGGAACCTGGTCGTATTGTAATGATGGTAATCGGTGGTATCTTGATGTACTTAGGTATCAAAAAGGAGTACGAACCTACTTTACTTGTGCCAATGGGATTAGGTACGATTTTAGTCAATTTTCCCAATTCGGGTGTATTAAGTGCTGGTGGAGAAGCAGGTCCGTTTCAAGTGTTGTTTGATATAGGGATTTCGACGGAGTTATTTCCGTTGTTATTATTTATCGGTATTGGGGCTATGATTGATTTTGGTCCTTTGTTACAAAATCCATTCTTATTATTGTTTGGTGCAGCCGCTCAATTTGGGATTTTCTTTACGATTATTGCGGCAGTTTTATTAGGATTTGATTTAAATGATGCTGCTTCTATCGGAATTATCGGAGCAGCAGATGGTCCAACATCTATTTTCGTTGCGAACACCTTGAATTCGAAATATATGGGCGCAATTATGGTGGCAGCTTATTCTTATATGGCCTTGGTTCCTATTATTCAGCCAGTGGCGATTAAAGCTGTTACTACGAAAAAAGAACGCAAAATCCGCATGACCTATCGTGCTGGCGAAGTATCACAAACAGCGAAGATTTTATTTCCTATCGTGATTACGATTGTCGCTGGATTGGTAGCACCAGTTTCTCTTCCATTAGTTGGGTTCTTGATGTTTGGGAATTTACTACGTGAATGTGGTGTCTTGGATCGTTTATCCGTGACAGCGCAAAATGAGCTTGTAAACATCATCAGTATTGTGCTAGGGTTAGCGATTTCAGTAAAAATGCAGTACGAAGAATTTTTACAAATTGATACATTAATGGTTATTGGTCTGGGGTTAGTTGCCTTTGTAATGGATTCAGTTGGTGGGGTATTGTTTGCTAAATTATTGAATTTGTTTAGAAAAGAAAAAATTAATCCTATGATTGGTGCTGCAGGAATTTCAGCATTTCCGATGTCTAGTCGAGTGATTCAAAAAATGGCAACAGACGAAGATCCACAAAACTTCATTTTAATGCATGCCGCTGGTGCAAATGTGTCTGGACAGATCGCGTCTGTTATTGCGGGCGGCTTGTTATTAGCGTTGCTTGCGTAGCGTTTTGAATAGAAGAAAAGGAAAGGAGCTTGGCTCATGTCAGCTGATTTATTAAAATCATTAGAACTATTAGTTTTTGGTTGGGGTGGCGTGTTTGTGGTCATTTTTGTGATATACTTTGCGTCGTTTATGCTAAATAAATTATTTCCACCGAAAAGCTAGGAAGTGTTAAACCATGGATATCAGAAGAATTTGGCTTGATCGAGATTGGGTAGGAAAACAGCAGTGGTCAGATTTTCTGATGAAAGCTGATCTGATACCTGATGATCAGCTAGACTTTACAATCGGCATTTACGATCAGGAGAAGCTTATTGGAACAGGATCGCTTTTTCAAAATATTTTAAAATGTATTGCAATCGATTCTTCTTATCAAAATGAAAATCTGCTCTCTCGAATTGTTCAAGCATTAAGAGAACAATTGCAGGAAATAGGCTATCACCATTACTTTTTATATACAAAGCCAAAAACCAGTAAGCTGTTTCGTTCTTTAGGTTTTACTGAAATTACAGCAACAACTGAACTGGTTTTTATGGAGCAGGGATTTCCTGATTTTGAAGACTATTTAACGGAACTCAAAAAGCATCGGACAAAGACGAAGGACAATGCAGCCATTGTAATGAATGCTAATCCATTTACAAAGGGTCATTTATATTTAGTGACAGAAGCAGCTAAAACTGCCGAGACGGTTTATCTCTTTGTTTTGTCTGAGGAACGTTCGCTATTTAATGCAAAGACACGTTTTAACTTGGTAAAAGAAGGCGTTAGCCATTTATCAAATGTGGTCGTTTTACCAACAAGAGAATACATGGTATCCAGTGCGACCTTCCCATCTTATTTTTTGAAAGATCAGGCGAAGGCAAGTATTGCGCAAGTTCAGGCTGTTTTGGATGCCACTTTATTTAAAGAAAAGATTGCTTCTATTTTATCGATAACAACTAGATTTGTTGGAGAAGAGCCATTTTCAGAAGTAACGAAAATTTACAATCAGGCAATGAAAAAGACCTTTGGTTCCCAGCTAAATCTAGTTATTTTACCAAGAAAACAAATTGGTGAGGAGGTTGTCAGTGCGACCAAAGTACGAGCTTTAATGGAACAAGGAAATTACGCAGCAATCAAACCTCTTGTTCCACCCAAAACGTTTGAAGAAATAATCAAACAAAAAAATAAGTAACGGGGTGTATATTTTGGAAATCAAACAAAACGCATCTGCTGGTACAACTGAATCAAGCGATATTATGATTACAATTGGAAAAAACAGTGGACAAGGAATTCAAATTGAACTAGACAGCAGTGTTGAAAAGCAATTTGGACGTCAAATTCGTGAAAAAATACAAGAGACCTTGAATCATTTGTCTGTTACGAATGCGAAGGTTCAGGCAATTGATAAGGGCGCATTGGATTGTACTATTCAAGCTCGAACGGTGGCAGCTGTTTATCGCGCTGCTAATGAAGAAAATGTAGACTGGCAGGTGTTAAATACATGGAACGTTTAAGAAGAACCATGATGTTTGTACCTGGAGCAAATGCTTCAATGCTAAGAGATGCGACGTTATACGGTGCTGATTCGTTGATGTTTGACCTTGAAGATGCGGTTTCATTAAAAGAAAAAGATAGTGCACGTTTACTTGTCTATCATGCCTTGAGAACATTTGATTATTCTTCTGTAGAAACGGTTGTCCGAATCAACGGATTAGATACAGTGGGGCGTCAAGACGTTGAAGCAATGGTTTTAGCAGGTGTAGATGTGATTCGTTTGCCAAAAACTGAAACGGCACAAGATATTGTTGATGTAGAGGCAGTAATCACAGAAATGGAAACAAAATATGGCATCGCTGTTGGGACAACTAAAATGATGGCGGCAATTGAATCGGCTGAAGGTGTTTTAAATGCTCGTGAAATTGCGCTTGCAAGTGATCGATTGATCGGTATTGCACTTGGTGCAGAAGATTATGTAACCAATATGAAAACACACCGCTATCCAAATGGGCAAGAATTATTTTTTGCCCGAAGCTTTATCCTCCATTCAGCAAGAGCGGCAGGCATCGCGGCAATCGATACGGTGTACTCAGATGTAGAGAATACAGAAGGATTTCTTGCAGAAGTTGAGTTGATCAAGCAGTTAGGCTTTGACGGTAAATCTGTCATCAATCCACGTCAAATTCCGTTAGTAAATAGTGTATATGAACCAAGTGAAAAAGAAATTCAAAATGCGAAAGAAGTGATCTGGGGGATTAGAGAAGCAGAATCGAAAGGTTCAGGCGTCATTTCAGTTAATGGAAAAATGGTCGATAAACCAATTGTTGAACGGGCAGAGCGAGTAATTGCTTTAGCTATTGCAGCAAAATTAATTTCTGAGGAGGAAGTCTAAAATGAAAAATAACGTAGGCAAAGAAATTCCAGATAATTATGCTGAACAATATGGTTTATTCAAAGGGGAACTAGCCAATATTCGTGAATACAAAGAAGCTAGCCGTAAGATTAAACCTGTTAGACCAAGAGATACGAAGCTACTAGGTAGTTTAAGAGAAGCTATTGAAAAAACAGGATTAAAAGATGGTATGACAATTTCTTTCCATCATCATTTTAGAGAAGGCGATTTTGTTATGAATATGGTTCTAAAAGAAATCGCGGCTTTAGGAATCAAAAACCTATCGATTGCACCTAGCTCCATCGCAAATGTTCATGAACCGTTGATTGAGCATATCAAAAATGGTGTAGTAACGAATATTACCTCTAGTGGATTACGAGATAAAGTTGGTGCTGCGATTTCTGAAGGAATCATGGGAAATCCAGTTGTGATCCGTTCTCATGGTGGTCGTGCGAGAGCAATCGCTACTGGCGATATCCATATTGATGTGGCCTTTCTAGGTGCACCAAGCTCAGATGCATACGGCAATGTAAATGGAACCAAAGGCAAAGCCACATGTGGCTCATTAGGCTATGCGATGATCGATGCGAAGTATGCCGATCAAGTAGTCGTGATTACAGATAGCTTGATGCCGTATCCAAATACACCAATCAGTATCCCGCAAACCGATGTAGACTTTGTCGTAGAAGTTGAGGCAATCGGTGATCCAAATGGCATTGCTAAAGGAGCAACTCGTTTTACTAAGAATCCTAAAGAACTATTGATTGCAGAATATGCAGCAAAAGTGATTACGCATTCGCCTTATTATAAAAATGGTTTTTCTTTTCAAACAGGAACTGGCGGAGCAGCGTTAGCCGTTTCTAGATTTTTGAAAGACGCCATGGTCAAAGATGGTATCACAGCAAGCTTTGCTTTAGGTGGTATTACAAATGCAATGGTTGAGTTATTAGAAGAAGGATTAGTTGAAAAAATTATAGATGTTCAAGATTTTGATCATCCATCTGCCGTTTCTTTAGGTAATTATGAAAATCATTATGAAATAGATGCAACTATGTATGCTTCGCCATTAAGTAAAGGTTCTGTGATCAATCAACTAGATACAGCAATCCTTTCAGCACTGGAAATCGATACGAATTTCAATGTGAACGTTATTACGGGATCGGATGGTGTCATTCGTGGCGCATCTGGCGGACATTCAGATACTAGTGCTGCTTGTAAGATGAGCTTAGTGATTGCACCGTTGATTAGAGGACGAATTCCGACGATCGTTGAAGAAGTGAATACAGTGGTAACACCAGGTAGCAGCATTGATGTGGTGGTGACAGAAGTTGGGATTGCGATTAATCCAGAACGTCAGGACCTAGTAGAACATTTTAAAACATTAGACGTTCCACAATTAACAATGAAAGAACTACAAGAAAAAGCCTATAGCATTGTGGATAGACCAGATGCTATCGAGTATGGGGATAAAGTAGTTGCATTGATCGAATACCGTGATGGGTCAATTATCGATGTGGTCAGAAATGTCTAAATGCTATCTACAGGGGGAAGCGATTACGTTGTTAGAAATGCTGGATGCAAGAGAAAAACGAGTAACAATTCAGCAAGAATTTTTACAAAAGTACCCTACAAGTGCTTTATTAAGCGCTACGATGAATATTCCAGGACCTGTAAAAAACAATGAGCAGCTAAGACTGGCCTTTTTAACTGTCATTAAAGAGCTAGAGTCTCTTTTTCCTCCTAAAAAAATAGCTGCTGGTAAACAACGAGATTTAAAAACAGGTTCTGAATATTATTTGGCTCTTAATGAAGCACCAGAAGAACTGAAAAGAAAAGTCATTGAAATCGAAGAAACACATCCTTTAGGGCGTTTGATGGATTTGGACGTGATTTATTTAAAGAATCATACCTGCCATTCCATCAGTCGTACGGAACTAAATTACAAACCAAGAACTTGTTTTATCTGCGAAGAAGAAGCCAAAGTTTGTGGAAGACAGAGAAAGCATAGCGTAGCAGAAATGCAAGAAACAATCAGTCAACTTATTGAGAAAGGAAAGATGAAATGACAAAAAAAATCCTTTTTACAGAAACTGTTTTGCGGGATGGTCAACAAAGCCAGATTGCCACAAGAATGCCGACAAGTGATATGTTGCCAATCATTCAAACTCTAGATGAAGCAGGCTATCACGCTTTAGAAGTGTGGGGCGGTGCAACGTTTGATGCCTGTATTCGCTTTTTGAATGAAGATCCTTGGGAACGATTAAGAGCAATTCGAAAAGCTGTTAAAAATACAAAGCTACAAATGCTTTTACGAGGACAAAATTTACTTGGTTATAAAAATTATGCCGATGATGTTGTAGAAGCTTTTGTTCAAAAATCAATCGAGAACGGTATCGATATTATCCGTGTCTTTGATGCGCTAAATGATACTAGAAATCTACAAACGTCAATTGAAGCAACCAAAAAATTCGGCGGTCATTGTCAACCAGCTATTTCCTATACGACGAGTGATTTTCATACAATCAACTATTTTGTAGGATTGACCACAGAATTGGAAAAAATGGGCGCTGACTCAATTTGTATTAAAGATATGGCGGGAATCTTGACACCAGATGATGCGTATCGTTTAGTTACGGAAATCAAAAATAAAATTCAAGTACCGCTAGAAGTTCATACACATGCAACAAGTGGAATTTCAGAAATGACCTATCTAAAAGCCGTTGAAGCAGGAGCAGATATTATTGACACCGCTATTTCGTCATTTTCCGGTGGAACAAGTCAACCAGCTACAGAATCAATGGCACTTGCATTGGAGAATTTAGGATACGATACACACTTAGACATGAAGAAAGTGGCTGAAGTGGCCGATTATTTTAATCCGATTCGTGATAAATTCAGAGAAGAAGGATTGCTGAACCCTAAAGTGAAAGATACGGAGCCAAAAACATTGATTTACAAAGTACCTGGTGGCATGCTGTCTAATTTATTGAGCCAACTGACAGAACAAGGACTAGCGGATAAATACGAAGAAGTGTTAAAAGAAGTACCAAAAGTTCGTGCCGATTTAGGTTATCCACCGCTTGTAACACCGTTATCACAAATGGTTGGAACACAAGCCGTTATGAACGTAATCAGTGGAGAACGTTATAAAATGATCCCAAAAGAAATTAAAGAGTATGTCAAAGGACTTTATGGAAAACCCCCTGTGGCAATTTCAGAGACAATGACAAACTTAATCATTGGTGAAGAAGAAGTAATGACAGTTAGACCTGCTGACCTATTGGCGCCAGAACTTCCAACCTATGAAAAAGAAATTGAACTGTATGCAAAATCAACAGAAGATGTTTTGATATATGCGTTATTCCCACAACAGGGAAAAGATTTCTTAGGCAGAAGAGACGATCGATTTTATGATGTTCCTTTGCAAGAAGTGAGTGTTACATTGGATATTTAATGAAAAGGAGTTGTAAAATCAGACGATTTTGCAACTTTTTTTTATGAATGTTTAAAGGATTTTTTGAAAGAAATAAATTTTTTTCATATTACATGAAAACGATAAAAGTTACTTGAAATCGGTCAAATAGTACTTAGTAAATGTTATCTGTGTTAAGGTGTTTTTTTGTTTTTTTATGATGGGTTTTAGATTAAAAAAAAATGTGAGAAATATGTTATATAGCTAATTATTATTGTGTAAATACGTTTGGAAATTGATTATACCTTTATATATGAGGATTTTTATTATATGACATAATTATGCCGTAGATATGTTAATTAATATAACTTTTCTCATCGTTAGAAAGGTTTACTTTTAAGGATTATGCCGTTATAATGGCTAAAATCAAGTCATATGTAAGATGGCCGTATAGGTTTTATTTTTGGTACAGTACATAAATATGAATTAGATTATTTAGTAAAACAAGTTCGTTTTTCTCAATCGTTGAATTTAGGAGGGATGTTTTTGATTACCAACAAAAAATCATCAAATGCTTTTTTTGAGTTGAATCATCAGATGTATCATTACTATTCGCTTGCGTCATTAGAAACGGAAGGTCATTCTTTTGTTGCTAAGTTACCGTTTAGTATTCGTGTGTTACTAGAATCATTATTAAGGCAGTCAAATCATAATGGAATCACAGAAGAACATATTAAACAATTAGCCAATTGGTCGGCGAATCAGCCGAATAAAGGTGAAGTCCCATTCAAACCAGCTCGAGTGATTCTTCAAGATTTTACAGGCGTTCCAGCTATAGTCGATTTAGCCTCTTTACGAAAAACAATTGCTGATTTTGGCGGTGATCCAACCAAAATCAATCCCGAAGTTCCTGTTGATTTAGTTGTTGACCATTCAGTGCAAGTAGATGTAGCTGGAGTAAAACAAGCACTACAGTTAAATATGAAAATGGAGTTTCAACGCAATCAAGAGCGTTATCGCTTTTTAAGCTGGGCGCAAAAAGTATTTGATAATTATCGTGTTGTTCCACCTGCAACCGGAATCGTCCACCAAGTCAACATTGAATATCTGGCAACGGTTGTGACGCAAAAAAAACAAGCAGATGATACGATTTTACTTTACCCTGACACGCTAGTTGGGACGGATTCCCATACGACAATGGTCAATGCATTAGGTGTTTTAGGCTGGGGTGTTGGTGGAATTGAAGCAGAAGCAAGTATGCTTGGCGAACCGTCTTATTTTCCTATCCCAGATGTTGTTGGTGTCCGTTTTGTGAATGAACTATCACAAGGTGCTACAGCGACAGATCTAGCCTTAAAGGTAACGCAAGTATTAAGAAAACAAAAGGTTGTCGGCAAATTTGTAGAATTCTTTGGTTCAGGGTTAATTAGTTTAAGCTTGGCCGATCGAGCAACTGTCGCAAATATGGCACCCGAATATGGCGCGACCTGCGGTTTTTTCCCTGTAGATGATGAAACAATTCGTTATCTGCGACTAACAGGAAGAGAAGAACAGAACGTAGCGGTAGCTGAACGTTATCTAAAAGAAAACCAATTATTTTATGATCCAAAAAACGATCAAGAACCTAATTATACAAAGGTGATCGAAATCGATCTAAGCGAGATAGAAGCCAACCTTGCTGGCCCAAAACGACCACAAGATTTGGTCCCGCTATCTGAAATGAAAACAGCATTTGAACATGCGGTGAAAGCGCCAACTGGATTGCAAGGCTTTGGTCTCACAGAAAAACAGTTGACAGAAAATGTGACGTTAGAGTTAGAAGGAGAACGGCATCAATTAAAGCCTGGAGCAATTGCAATTGCAGCGATTACTTCATGTACGAATACCTCGAATCCATTCGTTATGTTGAGTGCAGGCTTAGTAGCTAAAAAGGCTGCATTGCTTGGTTTAAACGTACCAAATTATGTAAAAACGTCTTTAGCTCCAGGTTCAAAAGTTGTGACAGCCTATCTAAAAAAAGCAGGTTTACTGCCTTATTTAGAACAGTTAGGTTTTCATCTTGTTGGGTATGGTTGTACGACTTGCATTGGTAATTCGGGAGCATTGAAGCCGGAAGTCGAAGATGTAATCAAAGAAAATGATTTATTAACTGCGGGTGTTTTAAGTGGAAACCGTAATTTTGAAGGACGTATTCATCCTTTAGTGAAAGCTAATTATCTGGCATCTCCGCCACTGGTTGTTTTATATGCACTTGCTGGAACAGTCGATATTGATGTATTCAACGAACCAATTGGAATTGGAGAAAACGGTATACCAATTTATTTCAATGATATTTGGCCGTCCAGAGATGAAATTCAAGCATTGATCGACGAATGTGTTACGCCCGAACTTTACCAAGCAGAATATGCACGGGTTTTTAGTGACAATGAAGAATGGAATCAGATTGAAACGAACGATGAACCTTTGTATGGCTGGGAAGAGGAATCAACCTATATTGCAAATCCGCCCTATTTTACGAAAATGACAAAAGAAAGAGAACCGAGAAGACCTTTGAAACGATTAGCTGTCTTAGCGAAGTTTGGCGATTCAGTTACAACTGATCATATTTCGCCAGCTGGAAGTATTCAAAAAACTAGCCCTGCAGGTCATTATTTGATTGATAGAGGCGTTGAGGTCCGCGAATTTAATTCTTATGGCGCCAGACGTGGCCACCATGAGGTGATGATGAGAGGAACATTAGCTAACATTCGTATTCGTAATCAATTGGTTCCAGAGGTAGAAGGTGGCTATACGATCTTTATGCCAACGAACGAAAGAATGACAATCTACGATGCTGCGATGAACTATCAAAAACAAGGAACAAAACTTGTGATTTTAGCAGGTGACGATTATGGTATGGGTTCTTCAAGAGACTGGGCGGCTAAAGGAGTTCAGTTACTTGGTGTCGAAGCTGTGATTGCCAAAAGTTATGAACGGATTCATCGTTCGAATTTAGTAATGATGGGTGTATTACCATTACAATTCAAACCAGGTGAAGATGCGGATAATTTAGGTTTAACAGGAACTGAGTTATTTGATATTGACATTGATGAAACAAAAGGGGTTTTGGATACGGTAAAGGTAACTGCGAGTAAGTCAAATGGAGAAGTAATTGAATTTGAGACAGTTCTTCGTTTTGATTCAGCAGTTGATATCACCTATTATCAACATGGTGGGATTTTACCGATGGTCATCCGTAAAAAACTTTAAAATGATCGTTAAAACAATTAAAACATAATAAAAAGCCTGTTTTGCCATCTAGTGTCTAGCGGTGCAGGTTAAAATTTCGGGAAGTAGAAAAATATGAATGAGGCAAAAAAGTTACCTCAGTCATATTTTTCTATTACATTAAGGAGGAGCTTGGATGGAGATTCAAAAAGGCTTAGAAGGTGTCGTAGTTTCTGAAACAAAAATCAGCTCGATCGTAGAAAATCAGCTATTGTTTGCAGGAGTTAATATTGATGATTTAGTAGCAGAAAATGCACAGTTTGAAGAAGTGATTTATCTATTATGGTTTTTGAAAATACCGACAAATCAAGAATTAAAGACATTTAAAAAAGAATTATCTGTTCAAATGCCAATATCTGATACGATTATTACATGTTTAAAAATTCAAACACGTCAGAATCTTCATCCTATGAGTGTTTTACGGTCAACGATTTCACTATTAGGGGTATTTGATCCAAATGCTGAAGCGACAGATGAACAATCAACGTATCAGCAAAGCCTTGCATTACAGGCAAAAATGCCAACGATTATTGCGGCTTATGCAAGGCTAAGAAAAGGTTTAGACCCAATTCCTCCAAAAAATAATTTATCGATTGCGGCAAATTTTCTTTATATGCTGACTGGAAAAGAAGCAGAAGAAGTACAGATTTCGGCCATGAATCAAGCATTAGTCTTGCATGCTGATCATGATTTAAATGCAAGTACGTTCACCGCAAGAGTCTGTGCTTCTACATTGTCAGATGCTTATTCATGCATTACAGCTGCAATCGGTTCTTTAAAAGGGCCACTGCATGGTGGCGCAAACGAAAAAGTGTTTGATATGTTGAAAGAAATTGATTCCAACAATCTAAATGTTGAAGAGTACTTAAATCGAAAACTAGATCGAAAAGAAAAAGTCATGGGTTTTGGGCACCGTGTATACAAAACAGAAGATCCAAGAAAGAAACATTTAAAAAAACTAGCAAAAGAGCTAACGTCAATCACCCAAAAAGAACAATGGTATTTTTTATCGTGTCAAGTGGAGCGCTATTTAAAAGAGACCAAAGGATTGATTCCAAATGTCGATTTTTATTCTGCTACGGTTTATCATTGTATGGATATCGATAGTGACTTATTTACGTTGATTTTTGCTATGAGTCGTGTTTCTGGCTGGTTAGGTCATATTGATGAACAGAAAAAAGACGATTGCTTGATTCGTCCGCGTTCACATTATATTGGTCCGAAACAGTTAGAGTATAATAGAATAAACACCGAATTACATCCAGGAGGAATGGAAGCATGATAAATGGAGAAAAAATTGGGTTTGAAAATAAAAAATTAGTTGTTCCAAACTATCCAATCATTCCTTTTATAGAAGGTGACGGAATTGGACCTGAAATTTGGCAGGCTGCTAAAAATGTATTTGACGCCGCGGTTACTAAGGCGTATAAAGGAGAACGTAAAATTATTTGGCAAGAAGTTTTAGCAGGTGAAAAAGCGTTCAATGAAACTGGGAGTTGGTTGCCAGAAGAGACGTTGGAAACCATCAAAACGCATCTCGTTGCAATCAAAGGCCCACTAACAACACCAATTGGGGGCGGTTTTCGTTCGTTGAATGTAGCATTGCGGCAAGAGCTAGACTTATATATTTGCTACCGACCAGTACGTTACTTTGATAGAGTGCCTTCTCCGTTAAAGCATCCAGAAAAGACAGATATGATGATCTTTAGAGAAAATACAGAAGATATTTATGCAGGAATCGAATTTTTAGCTGAAAGTCCTGAAGCAAAAAAATTGATTACATATTTAAACAAAGAGTTTGGTGTCAATAAGATTCGCTTTCCTGAAACATCGGCGATCGGGATCAAACCTGTTTCTAAAGAAGGAACAGAACGTTTAGTTCGAGGTGCAATTGAACACGCATTAAAGAATAAGCGAAAATCAGTCACACTTGTTCATAAAGGAAATATTATGAAATTTACAGAAGGGGGCTTTAAAAACTGGGGCTATGCTTTAGCCGAAAATGAATTTGGAGACAAAGTATTTACATGGCAAACCTATTTGAAAATCAAAGAGGAGTCAGGTAACGTTATAGCGAATCAACAATTAGCAACTGCTGAAAAGGAAGGTAAATTGATTATTAAAGATCGCATTGCCGACATCTTCTTACAAGATATTTTGCTTCATCCTGAAAATTATGATGTAATTGCAACTTTGAATTTAAATGGAGACTACATTTCAGATGCATTAGCGGCTCAAGTTGGTGGAATTGGGATTGCACCAGGGGCTAATTTGAACTTGGTAACGGGACATGGAATCTTCGAAGCAACGCATGGAACAGCACCAGAATTTGCCGGATTAAATCAATTGAATCCATCATCTTTACTTTTATCTGGAGTATTAATGTTTGATTATTTAGGTTGGAGCGAGGTTAGTGAGTTCATTACAAGAAGTATTGAAGAGGCATTGGTGAACAAAACAGTAACGAAAGATTTTGCAGACCAAATGGAGGGGGCAACTGTACTGAGTTGTTCCGATTTTGGAGAAGTATTAGTCCAATTAATCAAAAGCAACTAGCAATAAAGAGGTCGGGACAAACACCCATGAGGGCTATCGCCCTCACCAAACAGAATGAAAACGAAAGTGATCGACCTACAGGCTTTTTCCTGTCATACTTAGAGATGACAGGAGTGGCTTGTAGGTCGATCACTTATTGAGGTTCTTCTCCAAGTAACCTTGAGGGACAAACTAGATCATTCTACTTATTTGCACCAATCATTAGGTCTTAGAACCTGCGTATAAAAATAAATCGTTTCTATAAGTAGAATAGCCCCTTCTGTACTTTTTTTCAAGGAGGAATGGTAAAAATGGAAGATGTACTTCGTTCTTGTTGTGCTGGATTAGACATCCATCAAAAAGTAATTGTTGCGTGTATTATTCGTTCTGCTGAAGGAAAAAAAC
>NZ_MIKA01000020.1 GCF_001730295.1 Enterococcus plantarum | reverse complement strand
TGAGGGAGACCCGATCAGAAGGCCTTTTAGGCCGTGGCCGGTAAAAGAGGCTTTCAGCCGAAGAGCAAACCTCCAGTTCTCACTGGAGGTTTTGATTATAAAAAAACCGTTTTTTCAACATATAAAGGATGATAGATACTTGATTTATATGGATATCCGATCATTTGATAAAGAATATTCGATTTTATTCCTAAAGTTATTTATTTATTCCTCGAAATGCACTATACTATCTAGTTGATAGGAGGGATTTTTTGGAAAATAAATATGAAAAATTTAATTTGATATTATCAATTATTGGGTTGATTGGTAGTTTTGTTTTTGCGTTATTTGAAAAACAAACGATTGCACTTATTGCACTTGTTTTAGGTCTGATTTGTTTTTATGGTTGGATCCAGTTTAAAGGGTTTACTGGAAGAAAAAAATGGGGATTGCTCCTTTTAGGAGGCGCAGTATTATTAATGGGGACGAGTGCTTATATTTTATTTGGTAGCTTAGAGCCAGAGCTTGCCCAAAAAAAGGATAGCACAATCAACAGTTCGACAGTCAGCATCAAAGATACAACAACTTCTTCAAAAGAGTCGTCAGTGAAAACCCACTATACTCAAAATCAATTGCCGGATGGTTGGCAGCCGATAGTCGATTTTTCTGTACATAATCAGATAAAAATCACAGATACAGGTCATTTGACGATCGATTTTCGTTTTCAAAATAAAAGCATTTCTGGAAAAGTATTGTCCGAAACATCTGGAAAAGAAATTACAACATTTAATCTTTATGAAAGTAACGGTGTGCCTACAGTCGAATCGCTTAATTTAGATTTAGCGGCCGATACCTATAGTATTGTTTTAACCGAAAATCAAACGTATCAGGAAAAAGAACAAGAAGAAAAAATGGAATGGAAAGCAACATTTGTGTCATTTGAATCGAATGAAAAAGAACCAAATAATGATATGGAATCAGCGATTGTACTGAAAAATGGGAATGAAATAAGCGCTAATTTTACACAAGAAGATGAATTAGATTATTATAAATTTTTAGCAGAAAATGCTGGTACACTAAAAGTTACCACGACAATGTATATGGGTGCAGTTGATTTTGCTTTGCTCGACCAAGATGGAAAAGAAATCAAAACAAATAATTTTTATGATTCTGAAGCATCAATGAAAGAACCAAAAACAGAAGAATTAATGTTTGATTTAGAAGCAGGAACATACTATGTCCGTTACAAAAAAAAGGATACTGGCAAATATGAAATTAAATTAGATTTTACGATTAGTAATAGTGTATTGAAAACAAAAAATGATACCTTAGAGAAATCCTTGGAAGTCAATTCTGGTGATACAAAAAATATGTTTTTCTCAATGCAAGATGATTGTCACTATTTCAAAATCACTGCTGCACAATCAGGGAAATTGAAGGTTCGGGTTTCCGCTAATTTTCAATCAATGGAATTGGAAATTATTAATGCGGCAGATAAACTAACTGTCAAAAAGGAAAATCTATATCTAAACGGATCAGAAAAAGAAGTGAAATCAGAAGAATTAGAGTATGATTTAGATGCAGGAACTTATTATATCAAATGCAAACGTAATTCGAGTAGCACAGGAAACTATGAGATAGCCATTAATTGGTTATAAAATAAGAGTGTAAGGAAGATGTCAGAGAAACATTTGATTTTTTCCTTACACCCTTTTCACTTTTTTGAACGATTTAAGGCAATTTAATCACTTGTTCAGTTTCTGGATCGAAGAAGTGAGCTTTGTTGATATTGAATGCTAAGTCGACCATTTCTTCTGGTTTATGTAAATCACGCGCATCTACTTTTGAAATAAACTCTGTATCACCTAATCTTGTATAGAGCATTGTTTCAGCACCTAATAATTCAGATACCACGACTTCAGAACGAACGACAGCATTGTTCATTGTATCTAAGGCAACCTGTTCGCTGTGAATATCTTCAGGTCTAATGCCAAAGATAACAGTTTTACCTTCATAGCCTTTTTCAACTAATAATTTATTTTTTCCTTCCGGAATTATAAGTTCTAATCCGTGGCCGTCACGTATGACGCCATTAGTTAAGGTTACCGTAAAGAAGTTCATGGCAGGTGATCCGATAAAGCCAGCAACAAAGACATTATTTGGTGTATTGTAGACTTCTTTTGGTGTTCCGATTTGTTGAATAAATCCGTCTTTCATAATGACGATACGATCGGCCATAGTCATAGCTTCTGTTTGGTCATGGGTAACGTAAACGGTCGTTGTTTCTAGTCGACGGTGTAATTTGGCGATTTCGGCTCGCATGGCTACGCGTAATTTTGCATCTAAGTTAGATAAAGGCTCGTCCATTAAAAATACTTTCGCATCCCGAACGATTGCTCGACCCAAAGCGACACGTTGACGTTGTCCGCCAGATAAAGCAGCTGGTTTACGATGTAAATAATCAGTCAACCCTAAAATTTCTCCGGCGTTTTCAACACGCTTTTTAATTTCCGCTTTATCATATTTACGTAGTTTTAAGCCAAAGGCCATATTGTCAAAGACAGTCATATGAGGATATAAGGCATAGTTTTGGAACACCATTGCGATATCACGATCTTTTGGCGCAACATCGTTCATTACGTTTCCACCAATAGAAAGTTCACCTTCAGTGATATCTTCAAGTCCTGCAATCATTCGCAACGTAGTTGATTTACCACAGCCTGAAGGGCCTACAAAAACAATAAATTCGCGGTCTGCAATTTCTAAGTTAAAATCTGTTACAGAGTAATTTTCTGCATGATCATATTTTTTATAGACATGTTTTAACGCCATTTCTACCATTCTCGTCACTCTTTTCTCTTTTTATTGTATCCTTAGTATAAATGAAAGCGCTATACATTCTCAACGTAAGGTTGCACAAGAAAGAGTCAATTTCTTCGTCAAAGTGACAAAGTAGCAATCATTCCTTTAACTCTATATTGGAAGATTTTGTTATAATAAGAAAAAGACTGAATTGAGGGATAACGAATGAAAATTGCATTGATAGCACACGATCGAAAGAAAGAATTAATGGTCAAATTGACTTTAGCGTATCAACCAATACTAAAAGAACACGAATTATTTGCGACTGGAACGACTGGCTTGAAAATTTCTGAAGCTACTGGGTTGCCTGTTCATCGTTTTAAATCTGGACCATTAGGTGGTGATCAACAAATCGGAGCAATGATTTCAGAAGATAAATTAGACATGGTCATTTTTTTGCGAGATCCATTAGCAGCACAACCTCACGAACCAGATGTAACAGCACTGATTCGTTTGAGTGATGTTTATGAAATTCCTTTGGCAACCAACATCGGTACGGCAGAGATTTTATTAAGAGGCTTACAAGCAGGTTTTGCGGACTTTAGAAATGTCGTTCATGCATTAGACAATAAACCATTGTCTTTCTAATGATGTTTCGTCTAAGTTAGTTGCAGCAAGGTAGGGAATATGTTATATTTCGTTTAGGCTTAGGCCTAAATAAAACAGAGTAGGAAATAAAGCGTTAAGTGCTGAAAGGATGGGATGTTGCCTTTCGGACGAAGAATAGATGAGAGTAGTGAAATAGCTAGACCAGTTCGTTTTACTTTTCTATGGTATAGTTGTACGAACCATCTCTTTAGGAAAATAGATAAAGTATCAGTGAAACAAAAAGCGTTTCAATACTACTTTCCTAATTTTCAAAAGAGACGACCAGTTCGTTTCACTTTTCTATATTCGCGGTTTTATTTTCGCATTCGCTGCATATTTTGTGTAGCAGCTCTTAGAGGAGATGCTAGAAATGAAGAAAAGAAAAATTGATACACGAACCATTACGCTGATGAGTTTACTGATTGCGTTAATGGTGGTTTTTACACGGTTTATTTCGTTTGAAACACAGTTTTTACGAGTTAGTTTGACCTTTATTCCGGAATCACTGATGGCCATTCTTTTTGGACCGTTTTGGACAGGGATCGGCAGTGCTATAGCGGATACGGTCGGCATGTTATTATTTCCTAAAGGTCCTTATTTTCCTGGGTTTACCCTGAATGCATTTATTTCTGGTGCGATTTATGGATTCTTTTATTACAAGAAGGAATTAACATGGAAGCGAGTAATCATGGCGACATTATCTGTTACGTTGATTATTCACATGTTTTTAACGCCTTTGTGGCTTGGTTTGATGTACGGTGTGAATATTTCCAACCTTGCTTGGTGGGCACCTAGAATTGTGAAGAATATTATCTTTTTCCCGATACAAGTAGTAGCCACTTACTATTTAGGAAATAAAATTCCTTATAAACAACTTTTGAATAGATCATTGACCAATTTAAAATAAAAAAAGAACCCTCAACTTTCCAACATCCCAAGGAAGTTTGAGGGTTTTTTCTTTAATAAAAAGAATCACAATTGATTTTTAAATTGCGCTTCATACAAGGCGTGATAATAACCATCTGTTTTATTGATCAACTCATCGTGACTACCAATCTCAACCACAGAACCTTGCTCCATGACTAAAATTTTATCTGCATTTTTAATAGTAGAAAGTCGGTGAGCAATCACAAAACTTGTGCGGCCATCCATCATTTGTAAGAAGGCATCTTGTATATTTTTTTCGGTCAAAGTATCAACAGAGCTAGTCGCTTCGTCTAAAATCAGCATCGGTGGATCACTGATCATCGTTCTAGCAATCGTCATCAGTTGTCGTTGTCCTTCGGAAATTTTGATGCCACTGGCACCGATCAGAGTATCTAATCCTTCAGGTAAGCGAGTGACAAAATCAAAAATATAAGCTTTTTTCATCGCAGCTTCAATTTGAGCCTCGGTTGCTTTAGGATTTCCATAAGTCAGATTATCACGGATCGTGCTATCAAATAACCAAGTATCTTGCAAAACCATCCCAAAGCTTTTACGCAAACTATCTCTTGTCACTTGCGTGATTGTATGACTATCAATCGAAATTTGTCCATGATCTACTTCGTAAAAACGCATCAATAAATTAACCAAGGTTGATTTGCCAGCACCTGTTTTTCCTACAATAGCAATTGTTTCACCAGGAAATGCAGTTAAATTAAAATCTTGGATCAATGGTTTTGAGGGGGTATAAGCAAAATCTACATGTTCAAATACGACTTTGCCTGTAACATCATTTAGGACAAGTGCATGTTCACTATCTGGTTTTTCTTCAGGTTGACTGATAATGTCAAATGTACGATCTAATCCGGCCAATGCAGTTTGAATTTGAGTAGTGATTCCTGACAACTCAATAAACGGTTTAGAAAACTGACTTGAATAAATGGTAAAACTAGAGATTATACCAATCGTAATTGCTTGATTCCCACTTAATAACAGCAAGCCACCAACAAGACCAATCGATAGATAGGCTAGATGATCAATAAAACGGGAAAGTGGGTTTGTGAGTGAAGACGAGAACTGTGCTTTTTGTCCGCGTACATACAAATCTTGATTCAAGGATTCAAAACGTTGTTGGGCAACATTTTCTTGTTGAAATGCTTTGACGATTTTTTGATTGCCAACCATTTCAGAAACGTAACCAGAAATTTCACCCACGATTTTTTGCTGAGTAGAAAAGTTTTTCTGAGACGATTTTGCAACGATCCAATTGACTAGAAAAATAATTGGTGTAGCAATCAGAACAACAGCTGTAAGGAGTGGACTTAGTTTGAGCATAAAGAAAAATGCAATGATTACTACAGAAAGCCCTGAAAATAATTGGTTAAAAACAGCTGAGCAGGCGACAGATATGTTATCCATATCATTTGTAAAACGACTAACAATATTTCCGTGAGATGTTTGATCATAATAAGTTAAAGGTAAACGATTTAAATGAGCAAAAGCCTCTTTTCGTAGTTCTGCCACTGAGAGGTAAGACACGCGATTACCTAAACGTTGGATCAGCCATTGACTGATCACTGTAATGACCAAAATCCCAGCTAACATAGCAAGTAATCCCAAGAGAATCGTAAAATCAACATTGCCTTTTCCAATCATTGTATCTACAGATTTCCCCATGTAATAAGTCATCAAAACGGTGGTTAATCCACTAAGAATCCCTAGAACAACTGCCGCAATCATTTCCTTAGGGTATCGGAGTAAATAGGGCATGAAACGATTAAATGAATTTGTCGTTGTTTTTTTGGTTGTCATTCGTTCGTTTCCTCCTCTTGTGAAGCGACGATTTCTTGATAAGCTTTAGATTGACGTAATAATTCTTCGTGGGTTCCTAGCCCAACTTGTTGACCATTAGCTAATACTAAAATTTGATCTGCTTGTTGAATCGAACTGATTCGCTGTGAAATGATAATAAGTGTCGTTTCCTTTAAATCTCTTCGTAATGCAGTACGTAAATTTAAATCTGTTTGATAGTCTAAGGCACTCAACGAATCATCTAAAATCAAAACGTCCGGTTTATGAATCAAAGCACGTGCAATGGTTAATCGTTGTTTTTGGCCACCGGAAAAATTTTTCCCACCTTCGTATACTTTTGTATCTAAACCATCACTTAAGTTTTCAACAAAATCCTTGCATTGAGCGGTTTCTAACGCTTGCCAACATTCTTCATCGGTCGCATTTTCTTTCCCCCATTGAAGGTTTTCGCGAATTGTACCTGTAAATAATACCGCAGTTTGTGGTGTGATCGCGATTTTTTTGCGTAGTTTTTCTATAGACCAATCACGAACGTTGATTCCATCAACAAATAAATTTCCTTCACTAGTATCATAAAAGCGAGGAATCAATTGAGTCAAGGTACTCTTTCCGCCACCAGTCGGTCCTGTAATACCCAGAATTGAATTTTTAGGAATTTTTAATGAAATATCTCTCAAAGCCAATCCAGCAGTTGGTTGGTAACGGAAAGAAACATGATCAAAGACGATTTCTTTTGTGTTACCATCAGACGAAAGACCGTGCTGTGTTGCTTGAATGCTTGGCTCAACAGCTAATACTTCCTGAACTCTTGATGCAGAAGCTGAAGCACGCGTAAAAATGATAACTAAATTTGAAACAACAATCAATGCAAGCAACATCTGATTCATATAATTGATCAAAGCCAACACTTCACCTTGCTGTAATCCACCGATTTCGACTTTGATTCCACCAAGATAGAGCAAAGCTAAAATGCCGAGGTTCATTACTAAAGTAGTAGCAGGAGTCAACAATGCCGAGATATTCGAAACACGAATATAGATTGAAGAAAGATCATCCGTCACCTCATTGACATGTTTTTCTTCTGTTTGTTTTCTGGCAAAGGCCCGAATGACTCGAACGCCACTTAGATTTTGGCTGATTTGTCGATTTAACAGATCTAGTTTTTCTTGAACTTTTTTATACAAAGGCACAGTTGTTTTGATAATAAAATAAAGAATAAGGCAAAAAATTGGCAACATCAGTAGGAAAATAAGGCCCATCTGTACATTGATATAAAAAGCCATGATAACGGAACCGATACTGAGAAAAGGAGCTCGAATCACGAGGCGGATCAGCATCGCCAAAGCAAGCTGTAGCTGATTAATATCATTTGTCATCCGTGTAATCAAGGTATCTGTTCCAAAACTGTTTAATTCAGCGTGGGAAAGCTGGTTGATCTTTTTCATCAATTGATTTCTCAATTCTGTTCCAAATCCTTGTGAAGCAATAGAAGAATAGTATTGACAGATCATTACACAGACTAATCCAATGACGGACATCAACAGCATCCAACCTGCCATTTGGATCACATAACTTCGGTCATTATTTCGAATACCTTGATCGACTAAACGAGCCATAAATAATGGTAAAACTAACTCAAAACAAGCTTCTAGAAACTTAAAAAATGGGCCTAGAATGATTTGCTTGCGGTATTTTTTCGCATAGATGAGTAAACTGAACATGGTTTTCCTCCTAAATTTAAAAGTGTAACGGGCTCGTCCAGTCTGATAGAAAACTGAACGAATAAATAGAAAGCAATGAACAAAAATAATTTTTCTCTTCTATTGTATATCAATTGCTACTGAGAATAAAGTTGCTCGCATTAACCCATGGTTATTTGTTACAATAACGAATAAATGCTAATTTAAAGGAGAAGACACATGAATGAATTTATTAAGATCGTTTTATTATTTTTCATCTACTCATTTATCGGTTGGCTGTGGGAGACAGTTTACTGTTCATTGAAAGCTAGAAAATTTGTATATCGAGGATTTTTAGTAGGCCCTTATTGTCCCATTTATGGTTTTGGTATTTTGGGGGTTCTCTACTTTTTAGAGCCGCTCAAACAAAATATCGTTATTTTGTACTTATTATCGACAGTTTTAGTAACGATTCTTGAATACATCACAAGTTATGGCCTAGAAAAAATGTTCCATGCTTCTTGGTGGGACTATAAAGATGTACCGCTGAATATAAATGGTCGGGTCGCTTTACCTGTTTCTCTCTTTTGGGGAATTGGTTGTGTCCTGATTGTACGCGTCATTCATCCCAAGGTAATGCTATTCGAAGACTTTTTATCTGAAAAATTTGGTATCCTATTGCCAATAATCTTATTGCTTCTGATCATGACAGATTTGATTTACACATTGGGTAACATGCAGGCATTCAAAAAAGTTACAGCTCAAATCAGTACAGCTATTGAAGAACGCAAACAAGAACTAGAAACTGTATTGACTGAAAAACGTGATGAGCTTTCTTCCAACCTTTCTGAACTAAAAGAGACTGTTTCAGAAGGAATTAATGAACGAAAACAAGCAAAAACGACGGAAAGAAATTCTTTGATGGAAGAGTTTAAAGAAACACCAGCAATTAAAAAATTAGTAACACATCTGAACTACAATCAAAAACGCTGGGTGAGAAATTATCCCAAGTTAAAGCTGAAAAATGTGAAAAATCCTTCTGAAGTCCAACAAGTTATTAATAAAAACAAAAAAAAGTCTAAATAATTTTTCTTTAGTATAACAGTCTATTTTTGTGTTTCATACTTAAGGGAAATGCTGATAGATAGAGGTTTTAACAGGGGGACTAGCACTAAAACAAGTAAGAGAAAAAGGCTTAATGTTACAGAAAAACGGGCATTTTCGCAAAAATGTAATAAATTGTAACGATACTGCAACAAAATAACCCTTATAGATTAGTATAATAGGTGGAGTTGGATTTAGTTAGGAAAGGTGTTGGATTCAGTGAAAGTAAAAAAATTGATACCATTTTTAGCTGCTATCATGCTAGTAAATGTTGCTCTTCCAAGCGGTGCCGCAGCAGAGTCATTAGATGAGCTGAAGGATAAAGAAGCACAAGCCGCACAAACGGGAGAATCACTTAGCCAAGATATCAATACAGCTTTAAATGATGTTAATGAAAAATACGCTGAAATTGAAAAACTTAAAGCAGATATTTCAAAAGCTGAAGAAACAATCAAGAACTCTGAAGCCGAAATAGCAGCAACAGAGCAAAGTATTGCACGCCGTAAAGAAGTCGTTGGAAATCGTATGAAAGATGTCCAGCTAAGTGGGGAACAGCGTACATGGCAAGTATTATTAGATGCTGAAAGTGTATCTGATTTCTTTAATAAAGCGTATGCGATGACTATCTTACAAAACGCAGAAAAAGAAAAGATTGATCGTCTATCTAAAGATAAAGAGAAATTGTCTGAACTTCAAGAAACTGTAAAAAACAAACAAAACGAATTACAAACCAACGAATCAAAATTACAGGACGAAGCCTCTGCAATGGACGAACAAGTTGTCACATTAAAAGAGCAATTATCTAATAATCAAGCAGCGTTACAACAAATCGCCAGCGAAAAACAGACAGAACAAAAACGTATCACAGATGAAAAGAAAGCTAGCGAAGCTCGTCAAAAGCAAGCTGCATTAGAAGAAGCAAAAAGAAAAACTAATGCTAGTTCTCAAGAAAGCTCAAGTAGCAGTTCATCATCAAGCATTGATTCAAGTAGCAGTAGCTCAAGCAGTGAAGAACAACCTGTTGTTACACCACCAATACCACCGGTAGAGGTACCAAGCACTGGTGAAGAAAATAACGGTGAATCAAACGGTCGAGTACTGTACATGCAATCAACAGCTTATTCATGGAAAGAAGCTGGTTCAGGATTCATTACTGCAACTGGAATTGATTTACGTTCACAAAGCAATGTGATCGCAGTTGACCCAAGTGTGATTCCATTAGGCTCTTTTGTTGAAGTCGAAGGATATGGTTTTGCTGTTGCTGGAGATACTGGTGGCGCAATTAACGGCAACATTATTGATGTACATTTCCCATCTGTTGAACAATGTTTAAACTGGGGTCGTAGAAATAACGTTAAAGTGACAATTCAATAAAAATAGGCACTCGTTTGAGTGTCTTTTTTTTGAGCAATTATTAAAACAAATTAAAAAACAATTGAATGTAATGCGTGAACAAAAAATAAATGATACACTCAATAAAGAAAGTGAGGAATAACAATGATTCGTTTTGCCACAAAAGAAGACGGAGAGGCTATTGCTCCGTTAATATTAGTTATTTTAAAAGATATGGAATTGCCTTTATTAGAGATTGTTCCAGAAGAAACACTGTTAGCAGTTTTAGCTGAGGCAGTGGCAGACCCAACATATCGTTATGGTTACCAACGAGGTTTAGTCTACGAAGAAGACGGCCGAGTAGCTGGAATAGCATTTGGTTATCCTAATGAAGATGAGCCGATAATTGATGAACCACTAAAAAAAATCCTAAAAAATTATAATTTGGATGAAGAAATAAGACTATTTATTGATCCAGAGACCTTACCAGGTGAGTGGTATTTAGATTCAATTTCTGTTGATGAAAAGCATCGTGGATCAGGAATCGGATCCGCGTTATTGGATGCTCTGCCAAAGATGGCTAAAAGAGATGGAAAAGACATTATTGGACTAAGCGTGGATAAAGGAAATCCTAATGCTAAAAAGCTGTATAGTCGTAAAGGGTTTAAAGATGTTTCGGAGATGATGATCAGCGGCCATTTATACGATCATATGCAAAAAAAAATCAGCGAATAATTTTCGCTGATTTTTTAGTTATCTTAACAAGTTCCCCAACCGATGATTGGTTTACGAGTGGCATTCTTTTTTTTATTGTACAACCAATAATCTAGTACTGCTGCTACGCATATACATAACGGAGCATCTTCGTCATTTGAGACATTTAAGCTAAAATAGTCACCTGAAAAAAGAGTCGCTTTGTTCATGTCCATAACTTTATGGTTGACTTGATAAATGGAGTATTGGTGGTTTTTAATGTCGCCTAAAACAGTCCAATGCAAATGTTGGATGTAATAAAAGTCAGCATTTAAATGTAAAATTTTTCGTAATACCCCAACTTTTTCAAACCCTTTATAGAGTTCAAATCTTGTACCAAAGGCAAATGAGGTTTGTTTGATGCTAGCGACCAATTCACCACTCATCGCGTATAGAGTAAGTGCATCACCACGAGTTCCCCAACGTCCAACAAGTAAGAAAAGAGACTTGCCATCTTCATCTTTGACAATGGTTCTTGTGATATTGCTTAATTGTTGTTCTTGAATAAAAAACTCAGACACCTTATCTCACCTCTTTTCTTTGTTGGTTCGCTTGTTCTATTATAAATTTTCTCGAATTGCTCGTAAGATTGCTTCGCCTACCCCATTTTCTAAGTTAGTAGAAGTGAGGTATTTTGCATGGTCTTTGACTTCTAATTCAGCATTTCCCATGGCAAAGCTAACATCAGCCCATTGAAGCATACTAACATCGTTGAAATTATCCCCAATCGTCATAACGTCTTTTGCAGAAATGCCACGGTCTTTTGCAACATGAGCGACTGCGATTCCTTTTTGTGCATTTTTATGATTGACTTCAATATTATTTTGAGCAGATGAAGTGACTGCTAAATCATTCAATTGGCGAATTTGACTACTTGCAGGGCCTAACACTTTTGGACCGTCCATACTAAAACCGATTATTTTGAGCACTTCGATATCATTTTGAGCAATCAAAGCGCGCATATCGTTTATATAGGTAATATCGAGTAAAGACAAGTGAGCTGCGGCCATGGCAATCGCTACTTTGTATGTCAAATGTGGCATTGATGTTGCGATATGAGAAGCGAAGTTCTCGATTCTTTTTTCTTGTTGTTCAGAATAAATGCCTTTGTTGGTAGAGACTTCAAAATAGATATTGTGTGCATCTAAAATGTCTAAGATTTCAGCTGTCGTCTTCTTGTCTATTCCAGCAGTAAAAAGTGAATTTCCAGCTTTATCAAATACTTGAGCACCATTTAGAGTAATCATTGCACATTTAATACCGGCTTCATCTAGAGCTGGTTTTGCCTCTGTATAAGCTCGGCCTGTAGCAACCATAAACTCAATACCTAAACGCTCAGCTTCTCTAATAGCAGAAGCATTGTCTTTTGAAATACCCATTTTTGAATCTAATAATGTTCCATCCATGTCTGAAGCAATCAATTTAATCATGAAATTTTCTACACCTCGTTTATTTAACTTATCTATAGTTTACCATGTTTTTTCTTTTTCAGTGTAGAAAAAATTTCCTTGTCACCTCATACAAAATCAGATATCCTTAAAGTGTAAAAGAAAGCATCCAGAATAGAAGTTTTAATTAGTAAGAATAGAAAAATACCGTACTGCAAAAAAATGAAGGAGGCTGGCAAATGAAAGCAATCATTCATAATAGTTGGCAAGATATTTTAGAAGAAGAGTTCACCAAGGAATATTATTTGAAATTACGAGATTTTTTAAAGCAGGAATATAGCGAGCAAACGATTTATCCAGATATGTATCACATATACTCAGCGTTAGAACTGACGTCTTATGAAGAGGTTAAAGTAGTAATATTAGGGCAAGATCCTTATCATGGTCCTAATCAGGCGCATGGATTGAGCTTCTCTGTACAACCTGGTGTTCGAACACCGCCTTCTTTAAAGAATATTTACAAAGAATTACAAGAAGATCTGGGGTATCCTCCTGTGTCCCATGGATTTTTAGAAAGTTGGGCAAAACAAGGTGTTCTCTTATTAAATACAGTTTTAACGGTTCGAAATGGTCAAGCATATTCTCATCGAGGCCAAGGGTGGGAAAAGTTGACGGATTCGATTATTAAAAAATTAAGTGAACGTGAGAAACCGATTGTATTTATTTTATGGGGCAAACCAGCGCAAGAAAAAATTAAAATGATTGATACAAACAAGCATATTATTATTCAATCGCCACATCCAAGTCCCTTGGCTGCTCATCGCGGCTTCTTTGGCTCAAAGCCATTTTCGAAAACAAATCAGGCTTTAGAGCAGTTAGGGGAGACCCCAATCAACTGGCAATTACCTGATACAGTGTCTTAAAACAGCTCTATCTGTTATAGTGCAGAAAGGCTAGTTTGTGAAAATAATATCAGAATCAGCATTTTTTACACTAATACAGCTATAAATAACTGTTATTTTCTTGAAGAATAGTGTATGATAAGTTTGTATAAATAATCAGTTGGAGGGTATATCGTGGAATTATTCGATAGCTTAAAATTTAAAGTGATTCGCCGTAACATCAAAATTGTTTTCCCAGAAGCAACAGATCCTCGTATTTTAGGGGCTGCAGCTCGTTTGAAAGCAGAAGAATTAATGGAGCCAATCTTGATTGGTAAACAAGAAGCAATTGTTGAAGCAGCACATGCTCGTGGAATCAAAACGTCTAACTTTACGATTATTGATCCAGATAATTATGATGGATGGGAAGAAATGGTCACAGCGTTTGTTGAACGCCGTAATGGAAAAGTCACAGATGAAGATGCTCGTAAGATCTTAAAAGATGTCAACTATTTCGGTACAATGCTTACTTACATGGGTCTTGCTGATGGAATGGTGAGTGGTGCGATCCACTCAACTGGCGATACAGTTCGTCCAGCCCTACAAATCATCAAAACAAAACCAGGCGTTAGCCGTACAAGTGGTGCAATGATCATGGTTCGTGGTCGCGATCAAGAGAAATACATTTTTGCCGATTGTGCAATCAATGTCAATCCAACAGCCCAAGAATTAGCTGAGATTGCTGTTGATAGTGCAAAAACAGCTGAATTATTTGATATCGAACCAAAAGTAGCAATGATGAGCTTCTCAACAAAAGGTTCTGCAAAAGCACCTGAAGTTGATAAAGTAGTTGAAGCAACAAAAATTGCGAAAAGCTTAGCTCCTGAACTTGAAATCGATGGTGAATTACAATTTGATGCTTCTTACGTAGCATCTGTTGCTCAATTGAAAGCACCGAATTCATCTGTTGCAGGACAAGCGACAGTCTTTGTTTTCCCAGAGTTACAATCAGGAAATATTGGGTATAAAATCGCTCAACGTTTAGGTAACTTTGAAGCAATTGGTCCAATCTTACAAGGATTGAACAAACCTGTATCTGACTTGTCTCGTGGAGCAAATGAAGAAGATATTTACAAGTTATCAATCATCACTGCCGCTCAAACATTAATGAACTAATTAAATTGACTAGGGAATCAGGACAAGACGTCTAGCGTTTTGCTTTGACTCCCTAGTTTTTTTTTCAATAATTCGGTATACTACATTACATACAAACAGGGAAAGTTTAGGTAGGTGAAAGAATGGATATTGCAATCAACAATCCTAAAGAAACGGAATCTTTAGCAAAAATTATCGGGCTGGTAGCTGAACCAAGCGATACAATTATTCTTTCCGGAGATTTAGGTGCTGGCAAAACTACGATGACTAAAGGAATCGCTTTAGGTTTAGGCATTGATCAGATGATTAAAAGTCCCACTTATACAATTATTCGTGAGTATCAACAAGGACGTATGCCTTTGTATCATATGGATGTATACCGCATAGAAAATGGTGCGGATGATCTCGGTTTGGACGAATATTTTGAAGGCGATGGATTATCTGTTGTTGAATGGGGCAAATTATTGGGTGAATTCTTACCGACAGACTATTTAGATATTACGATCACTAAAGATCCGCAAGTGTTAGAAAAAAGAGTCTTGTCATTCCAAGCTTTTGGAAAACGAGCGGAAAACTACTTAGATCGTATTAAGAAAAAAATGGAGGACGTTATATGACAGAGGTTGAATTTACGATTCGGGAGGCAATTCCAGACGATGCAGTAGAGATTTTGCGTGCGCTAAAAATAGCTGGCAGTGAGACTCCTTTTTTAGTAATGGATGAAAAAGGTTTAGAAATGACACCAGTTGAGATGAGTGAGAACTTAGCCAATCTTTATGAATCCCCAAATAATCTATTGATGGTTGCTTTAGCAGATGAGCAAGTCATTGGGACAGCATCTATCAAAGCATCATCAAAAAAACGGATAGAGCATATTGGTGAAATTGGGATCAGCATTTTAAAGGATTATTGGGGCTTTGGCTTAGGGACTTTGATGATGGAAGAATTGATCGAATGGGCAAAAGAAAGTGGTGTGATTCGCCGTTTAGAATTAACGGTACAACATCGAAACCAGCGGGCGGTTCATGTATATGAAAAAATAGGCTTTAAAACGGAAACAATCATGGCTCGAGGTGCTAAAACAGATGAGGATGAATTTTTAGATGTACATTTAATGAGTAGGCTGATTGATTAAAAATAAAAGAGGAGGTTGGGACAAACACTCATGAGGGCTACCGCCCTCACCAAACAGAATGAAAATAAAGTGATCGACCTACAGGCTATTTCCTGTCATACTAGAGATGACAG
>NZ_MIKA01000019.1 GCF_001730295.1 Enterococcus plantarum | reverse complement strand
TTATCAGTTAGTTGTTCCTTTTTTGTATTTAAATGCTCAAAAAAGTGCTGGTAGAAAATCTTTTTTGATTTCCACCAACACAATATATTATAGAGCCTTTTTTATCAAGAACCCTTAAGAGGGTACTTTTTGGTTGTCATCTTACTTTTATTGTGATACTCGGTTTTGAAACAACAGAAGAATGAGGGGGATTAAAAAAGCAATGAAAAAACTTGTAGGAATCGTGATTGGTTTAACTTTAACAATGATTCATTTATTAGGTATTTCATTAACTGTTATATTAGTAAACTAAGCGAGAAGCATAGGTCTAACAATTTTTGCTGGAAGCGAAGTATTATCCCAATAGAGTTTTTTAGAAAAAAGTAATTTGTTTCTGTGACGTATCAACTGATGCTTGATCTCCAATTGGAATCGTAAAAATAGGTTGAGTATGGCCAAAATTCATGTCATAAATCACAGGAATTTCTCGTAATAGAGGATATTTTGATAAAATTGCTAAAAGTCGTTCTTCTGTCATTTTTGTTTGTTTAGGGAAACGACCGATTAGTAATGCTTGTGGATGCTTTACTATTTGAAGTAGAGCAGCCAAACCACGAGCAAAATCATGATAATCGTCTTCCTCTGCATTTTCGATAAATAAAATAGAACGTTCTAAATTTGGTTGAAAAGACGTACCAAATAGCAACTGAAAGGTATTTAAATGACCACCATAACAAGTCCCAGTGACAGGTTCAGCAGGATTGTAAACTTTCCAATTATTCGCAAATACTCTTCGTTTTGGATTGGGTAAGTACCATTCGTCTTGGCTCCATGTTTCAGAAGCAGACACAACAAACGCTTTTTCATCCGTCGTGGCATGTAAAAAAGTTTCGGTTTGATATTCTTGTAATTCATCCATTTGGAAACTAGAAAAATGTGGACCAACGTATGTCAGTAACTCTGTCTTAGCCGTAATCGCATTACACAAAGCTGTGATATCGCTATAACCGCAAAATACTTTTGGATGACGTTTGATCAAATCAAAATCAAGGTAAGGCAGTAATTCATTACTATTAAAACCGCCGATTGCTGTTAAAATTCCTTTGACATTTTCATCCGCAAATGCGGCATGCAGATCTTTGACTCTGCTCATAATTGAAGAAGAGCCAAGAATATCGTGTTCAGTCGCATGTTCAGAAAATGTAATGTTAAATCCTAAAGCGGTCAATTTTTTTTCAGCGGATTTAATAGTCAATTCCGTCAAACTAAACAGACTACCTGCTGGTGCAATAACGCGGATTTCATCTCCTGATTGTAATCGTGGTGCTTTCATTTTTATCGCTTCCTTCTAAAACCGTATGTCTAATTATAGTCAGAAAGCCTTTTTTTTTGCAAGATATAGATAGGAAAGAGTAAGGATTTTTACTCAAAGATGAAACAGTGGACAAAATAAGGTATAATAAGAGAGAATATGGTTAGACTATGAAAAGACAAAAGAAAAAAAGAGGTGCCTCTTATATGAAAAAAATATTAGTTGTAGATGATGAAAAGCCGATTTCGGAAATTGTGAAATACAACCTTACTAAAGAAGGATATGAAGTTTTTACAGCTTATGATGGCGAAGAAGCCGTTGAAAAGGTCAAAGAAGTAGAACCTGATTTGATTATCCTAGACTTGATGTTACCGAAAATGGATGGACTTGAAGTAGCGAGGGAAGTTCGTAAAACCTATGACATGCCGATTATTATGGTGACTGCTAAAGATTCTGAGATTGACAAAGTGTTAGGTTTGGAATTGGGTGCCGATGATTATGTGACTAAACCATTTTCTAATCGAGAACTTGTAGCACGGGTTAAAGCCAACCTACGCCGTGGTGCAACAAGTGCCAAAGAAGCAGAATCTACTACGCAATCGGAACTTACGATTGGAGACCTAACGATCCATCCAGATGCTTATATGGTATCAAAACGTGGCAGTAAAATCGAACTAACACATCGTGAGTTTGAATTACTTTATTATTTAGCAAAACATATCGGTCAAGTAATGACTCGTGAACATTTACTTCAAACGGTTTGGGGATACGATTATTTCGGAGATGTTCGTACAGTGGATGTAACAGTTCGTCGTCTAAGAGAGAAAATCGAAGACAGTCCAAGTCACCCAACTTATTTAGTTACGCGTCGTGGTGTTGGGTATTATCTACGAAATCCTGAACAGGAGTAGTGATTTATGAAAAAAAAAGTTCACTTCTTTCAATCGGTCAATTTTAAGATTGCATTATCATTTATTCTATTATTATTGATTGCGATTCAAATTATCGGTGGATATTTCATCCGTGAACTGGAATCGACAACGATTAATGATTATAAACAAAATGTTGATCGACAGGTAATCCAATTAGCTAGCACACTTAGTCCAAAATTAGGTGAAAAAGAGCGTGATCGAACAGAGATCGATGCTAATTTGAAAAAAACATTGACTGATTTTTCAGCATCAGAGACGATTGAAGCTCGAGTCGTTGATGACAAAGGAATTGTAAGAGCGACAAGCGATTTAAATCGTCAAGGAATTGTCGGTAAGAAAAATGATTATCGTGACTTGAATGATTTCAGTGCAAAAAAATATTCAGCTATTGATAACGATAAACGCGTATACATCAATGTTCAGCCTATCCAATCCCCGACTGGCGACACAGTCATCGGGGTTCTTTATGTTAAAAGCAATATAGAAGGTAAATACCAAGAGATCACAGATACAGCTCGGATCTTTTTTACTGCGTCACTAATAGCAGGAGCAATTTCAATTATTGTGACGATTTTAATTGCAAGATCAATTACTCAGCCTATCGGTGAAATGAGGGAACAAGCCTTACGAATTGCTAAAGGTGATTATACTGGAAAAGTCCAAGTTTATGGAAAAGATGAATTAGGCCAACTGGCTGAGACATTTAATCAACTTTCTGAACGAATCGAAGAAGCACAAGAAACAATGGAAGCAGAACGAAACCGTTTAGACAGTGTCTTGGCTCATATGACAGACGGAGTTATTGCGACAGATAGACGTGGTAAAGTTATTACAATCAATGAAATGGCACTTTCTTTACTGAATGTAAAAGATGAAGACGTGATTGGCTCTTCTTTATTGGAGCTACTAGACATAGAGACTGATTACACATTACGTAAATTGTTGGAAGAGCCAGAAGAAATTTTGATCGATCGTTCATCTTCCTCTATGGAAGAAGATCAGATGATCATCCGCGTTGATTTTGCAATGATCCGTCGAGAATCTGGTTTTATTACTGGACTCGTTTGTGTACTTCATGACGTAACAGAACAAGAAAAAAATGAACGGGAACGTCGAGAATTCGTGTCGAACGTTTCGCATGAGCTACGCACACCCTTAACAAGTATGCGCAGCTATATTGAAGCCTTAAGCGAAGGCGCTTGGGAGAATCCAGAAATTGCACCTAATTTTCTAAAAGTGACGCTAGAAGAAACGGATCGAATGATTCGAATGATCAATGATTTATTAAATCTTTCAAGAATGGACTCAGGTAACGGAGAATTACAGTTAGAGTATGTGAATTTTAATGAATTGATCAATTTTGTTTTAGACCGTTTTGATATGATGGTCGAATCGAATGATAAAAATTATACGATTCATCGTGAGTTTACTAAACGCGATTTGTGGGTGGAATTAGATACAGACAAAGTGATTCAGGTCCTGGATAATATTTTAAATAATGCCATCAAATACTCACCTGATGGCGGAGAAATCACATGTCGTCTGCTTGAAACGCATAATAACGTTGTTTTCAGTGTAACCGACCAAGGGTTAGGAATCCCTAAAAAAGATGTCAACAAAGTCTTTGAACGTTTCTATCGTGTAGATAAAGCACGCGCGAGAGAACAAGGCGGAACTGGATTAGGTTTGGCTATTTCAAGAGAAGTAGTGAAAGCACACAATGGTACAATTTGGGTTGAAAGTCAAGAAGGAAAAGGCTCTACCTTTTATATATCCTTGCCTTATGAACCTTATGAGGAGGATTGGTGGGAATGAAATTAACAGAAAAAATTGTGCGAATCGGTTTGATATTTTTGGTGTTGCTGAGTGTCTATTTTTCGGTTAGTATTTGGCTTAGCTCTTCAAAAAAAGAACAACCAATCAAAAATGATCCTCAACCTGCGACAACTGTCGTGAATGAACGAGTAGATACAGATGTATTTTTACCGTTACATTTAATTCGCATGCAGAATGGGAATTCAGAAATGAATACGAGTGAAAATTTAATCACAAATATTCAAAACGAAATTAAGCATAGTTCATTTGGAAGTTTGGCTCAAACTGTTGCTGGAGATTCTGAACAGTTTGAAAAATATCTATCAATGGAGCAAGGATTTGAATTGCTTTATGAAGGCACTTTCTTATTAAGTGAATATATATCTGTCTATAATTTAACTCTTCAATTAACTGATCTCAGTGCGGATCAAATTTATTTTACTTGTATTCAAGTGGATTTAACACAACACAAGATTCGATTTTTAGATTTCAATCGCAAAGATGTTTATGAAGCGCCGATTACGATAGATAACGAAAAAGTGTTAAATTTAATGAATAAAGTTGGCGTACAATATAATCAAATTTCAGAACAGCAGGCAGTTGCAGGAAAACATTATTATTTGTCTGAAGACCAAAAAATGAAAAAATATAGTTATATTTTAGCCTCCCAACCTGTAACAAAATTTAGAAATGCCTTTTTCTCTAACACCGATACTATCCAAACAAATGAAGATAGTAAAGATCTATCCTACACAAGCGGCAGTGAACGATTGACGGTAGACGAAAAACTAGGAACGATTCGTTTCAACGGTGATATAGAAGCCAGGAAGGCTAAAGACAATATTTATTCCGATAGTTTTAAGTATATAAAAAAATTAGGAACAAATATGGGAAATATCCGCTATTTTGATCGGACGGATACAGAGATTAATTATCGTACATTTGTAGAAGGATTTCCAGTTTTTAGTGAAAATGATAAAGGTCAAGTGCGAATCACAATTGGAAATGATAAATCTGAAAAATCAAGTGTCGTAATCGAAACAAGTGTTGATACAATTCAAGTACCGATTCCTTCCGAAGAAGAGGTTGTGTTAAAAAGTACTGAAAGCTTATTAGAACAACTAATAATCAATGGAGCGAATCAGGAAAAAATCAACTCAATGATGATTGGCTATACTTGGCACAAAATCGAAGAAATAACGCAAGTGGTCGATCTTACTCCAGAATGGTACATTCGCTACGACAATAAATGGTATTCAGAACGTGAATTGTTGGAAAAACTAGCGAATTTGGAGGTGGAATAATGGACTTCAAACGTATTGAATGGATTTTTTTCCTTGCCTTTTTAGGACTGAACATGTTCCTCTTCGGTATTTATCAAGAAGGTTTAAAAGAAGAAAACAATGTGTCTTTTTCAGATCAGACAGATAGTATTGAAAAGCGATTAGACAAAGATGGGATTACCTATAAAGGAACTTTTTCAGGAGAAAAAAAGGAAGGATATTATTTAAGTGGCGAACAGACAAACTTTTATAATGTTATCCAAGCGGAACGTGAAACAAAAGACCGAAATTTCTTTAAAAACGGAGTGGAATGGACTGATAACACATTAACAGTGTATCCTCAGATGAATTATGCTCAAACCAGTTACTTTATTGATGAAAAGAATATTGAAAAATCCTTAGATGCTTTTTTAAATGATAAAAATAGCGTTTTGTATGGTAGCCAGTACCGCTATTTACCTGAATTTTCTACTCTTCAAGGTGAGTTTCCCGAGATTATTGTTTCTCAAAGTTACAAGAGTATTCTTTTTAAGGATGATACAGCTCAAATTTCACTAAAATTGGAGAAATCAGATGAGTCTGATGGATTGCACAAAATTAATAAGTACACGCAAACCCATATCCAAGGAATCGAAGAACTACGTGATAAGATGGATCTATCATCCGAACGTGATGCAATTGAAACTTTGTATATCAATAATAAAATTCCAAGTAATGCTAAAATAACATTTCGAAAGCTCGCGTATACGAGAATTTATAAGATTCGCGAGAAGAATGTATATGTTCCTGTATGGTTCGTCGGCATCAAATCTAGTGGCAGTAATTTGCAGATTGAACAGGTGAATGCCATGAGCAATACCATCATTACAAATAATACTGTACCAAAGGTGGAAAATCAGTAGTGAAGGATGTATAATAAGAAGCTGTAGACCAAAGAAGGGAAGCGAAGAAAAAATGAGTCAGGAAAAAGCTTTTAATATCAGTATACTTGCTAGCGGTAGCACTGGTAATTCCCTTTTTATCGAAACAGAGAAGAAAAAGCTACTTATAGATGCAGGGCTAAGTGGAAAAAAGATTACATCCTTACTAGCTGAAGTCGATCGTAAACCAGAAGATTTAGATGCTATTTTAGTTACACATGAGCATCGAGATCATATTCATGGGGTAGGAGTTCTTGCTAGAAAATATAAATTAGATGTCTATGCAAATGAAAAAACGTGGGCAGCAATGGATCCGTTGATCGGTAATGTTGCAGTTGAGCAAAAACATATTTTTGATATGGGCAAAGTTTTGACTTTTGGTGATATGGACATCGAGAGTTTTGGTGTTTCTCATGATGCAGCGGCTCCACAGTTTTATCGTTTCTTCAAAAATAATCGTTCTTTTGTAATGCTGACAGATACAGGTTATTGTAGTGATCATATTCGTGGAACAATCAAAGATGCAGATGCATACCTGATTGAAAGTAATCATGAGTTAGAGATTTTACGAATGGGTCCTTATCCTTGGAGTTTAAAACAACGAATTTTAGGAGACAAGGGACACTTGTCTAACGATGATGGAGCATTAACGATGGCAGATGTGATCGGGGCTCATACAAAACGAATTTATCTAGGGCATTTGAGCAAGGAAAATAATACCAAAGAGCATGCTAGGATGGCGATGGAGTCGATTTTAGCTGAAAAAGGTTTAGGTGTAAATGTTGATTTTAATGTTTATGACACAGATCCAGCATCAGCATCAGCATTATTTGCAATTTAAGAGCTAGAGAGAACATGTGAGGAAAAGTTGGTCAGGGTCGATGTGCTCTTGCAAATCACAACATACACGCGTTGTGATTTGCAAGATGCTAAAGATCCGACCTTTTTTGTTATGCAATGAATATATTATAGAAGTTTTAATTAATTTTACCGTGTCTTGAATTTTTGGCGTAGCTGCAGTATAGTTAACTATATTTTGGAATGTTAAAAAAACAGATGCAAAGAATAGAGTTGCGGGCGTTATTTTTAGCACTAGGAGGAATTAGATGTTTCAGTTTTTACCTCATTCAGTTTTGCAAATGGGCACTATTTTTTTATCGATCGTAATCGAAGCGTTACCGTTCGTCATGCTTGGCTGTGTGATATCTGGCGCATTACATGTATTTTTAACACCAGAACGAGTGAAACGATTACTGCCTAAAAATAAATTTTTGTCGATCATTGTGGGTAGTGTATTAGGTTTCTTTTTCCCTTCTTGCGAATGTGGGATCGTCCCGATTGTGCATCAATTTGTAAAAAAAGATGTGCCGACTTATACGGCGTTTGCCTTTATGATCACAGCACCGATCATTAATCCAATCGTTCTTTTTTCAACCTATATCGCTTTTGGCAATTCAGTGAAATTTGTGATTTGGCGGGTACTTGGTAGTATGTTGGTGGCACTTATCGTGGGTGTTTGGTTAGCTTATATCAATAAAGAACCTATTCTACAAGAGACTTCCTTTGATGGGACGTGTGTGATAGAGGAAGAAGAACATCAACAGGATAAAGAATCGTTTTGGCATAAATGTTGGGCTGTTTTGACTCATGGCATTGATGAGTTTTTTGATACAGGACGTTATTTGATTTTCGGTTCATTATTAGCTTCAGCGATGCAAACTTATTTACCGACTGGAGCGATGTTACAATTAGGCCATACCAAACTTTTAGCTATTTTGGTGATGCTGATTTTAGCCGCTACGTTGTCTTTATGTTCTGAGGCGGATGCATTTATTGGCTCATCGTTATTGAGTTTATTCGGTAATGGACCCGTGGTTGGGTTTTTAGTTTTTGGGCCAATGGTAGATATTAAAAATTTACTGATGATGAAACGATATTTCAAGACATCTTTTATGTTAAAATTTGTCGGCATTGTAACAGTAGTTGTTAGTCTTTATGCACTTGCAATCTAAGGAGGGAAGAATAGATGATTCGATTTTTGATTTTAATTGGCTATACGATGTTGATGCTGTTTTTACAAGTATCGGGTAGATTGAACCAATATATAAATGTTCATTACAGCTATTTAGCTATTTTATCGATGCTACTTTCTTTCGTTTTGGCAATGGTTCAGTTGATTCTTTGGAATAAAGAAGCGGACAAAAAAACAGAACATCACCACCATCATGAAGACTGTCATGACCATGGCCTAAATAAACCCTATCAAAAAGGGATCGCTTATGTTTTACTAGCGTTTCCTTTAGTTGTCGGTTTTATGTTCCCAACGGTTAGTCTAGATACGTCGATCGTTGAAGCGAAAGGGTTCAATTTTCCGTTGAGTAAAGAATCTGTCGGTGATCCTGATGTTCAAACGCAATATTTAAAACCAGATACCAGCATCTATTTCGATAAAACAGATTATAATAAACAGATGGAAAAGGCTCTAACACACTACATCAAAGATGATAAAGTGACGGTTACAGAAGAAAATTATTTAGAAGTGATGGAACTGATTTATAATTATCCGAGTGAGTTTATCGGAAAAACGATTACGTATAGGGGGTTTGCGTTTAATTCCTCACAAAACGAGGAGGCCAATATATTTGTTTTCCGATTTGGCATTATTCACTGTGTGGCTGATTCCGGAGTATTTGGTTTGCTGACTCATATGCCAGAAGGAGAGACTTTTAAAAACAATGACTGGGTAGAAGTGACAGGAACGATTCATTCTGGTTATTATGCACCATTTAAACGAGAGATTCCGATGGTGGATGTCACGAAGGTCAAACATGTTGAAGAACCGAAGAACCAATATGTCTATCGCTCTTTTTAAAAAGAGTTGGGACAGAATTTTACTCCTAGAGCGAAGTAGGTACTGTGTAACCTCAATTTGTTCCTTGTTGTGCTTTAGCACTTAGAATTTGATGTGATCGAAACAAAGCGTATAGTTGCTTCTGCTACCACTTTTTATTCCGATTCCATAAGGCTGAGATTTGACTCGTAGAGTTATATCCCAGCCATATGGAATTTATTTTTTCCACACAAGCTGATACTCCAACTCATTATGCTCGTCTATTTGCTGATTCAGTTGTTTAAATCCTTGTTTTTCATAAAATGTCACAGCATTCTGATTTTTGGCATAGACGGAAAGGCTTAACGTATCGTGAGCATGTTTCGCTTCGTTTAGTAGCTTCTGTCCGATGCCTCTACTACGATAGCCATTTTTCACGAAAATTCCAGCAATATAATGTGCATTCATCCCTAGAAACGCAATAATTTCATTGTTTTCACAATAAACATAAAGATCAGCTTGAGGCAGTTGTTCTCTTACGAACGCAAGATTACCTTGCCAGTATGCTTCTGGAATAAAAGGGTGTGCATCACAATTAGCAGTTAACCAAATTTTTAATATATTTTCTAATTCAATAGCTGTTAGTGTGTCGATTTTTTTGATCATTTTTGATTCCTCCTAGTTGATACTACTGTTTCTTTTCTTCTTTTTTTCTGATCAAACTGACTATTTCACGTTTTTCTCTAAAGTTGCGAATATTATGATTCAATACCTCAGATAAAACTAATCCTAAAGCAATTGCACCTGCAATCATGATTGCTTGCACACTAGAATAAACAGCCGTTTCGTAGTTTCCAATAACTAAATTCCTTACGGCCTGATAAGCAAGTCCTCCGGGAACTAAAGGAACCATGCCTGGGATATTAAAAATAGTAACAGGTAATTTTAGTTTTCGTGAACAAATAAAGCTAACGGCAGCAACACTTAAGGCACCCAATAAAGAGCCTAAAGCAGCATTAGCACCTAGTTGAGTGGAAAACCAATAAAACATCCAACCTGATGCCCCAGATAGACCACAAGCAATCAAAGAACGTCTAGGTACATTCGTGATAATAGCATAAGCAGCCGAAGCTAAAAAACTAAATGAAAACTGAACCAGTAAAGTGGTCATTTAAGATCCTCCAAATTCTTAACATTATATGACGATGATGCTTAATAAAATAATTGAAAAACGAAAGCAATCGCAAAACCAATCATAGAAGCCGTCATCATTGCCTCTGTCCCTCTCGAAACGCCTGAAAGATAATGGCCAGCAAGCAAGTCACGCAGGGCATTTGTCATTTGTACTCCAGGAACAAGTGGCATGACACAACCGATAATAATCATATCCTGATTGATACCTAACCCGATTTTACTGCTAAAAAGAGCCGCACAGCCGATAAAGAAAGCAGCTAAAAATTCAGAAAGAAATTTGATGCGCAAAACTTTTAAGCTGGAGTAATAAAGCATATAACCAAAACCTCCAATCAAGCAAGTCAAAGGCAAGTCATTCCAGACGCCACCAAATAAAATCATGATCGTTCCACTGACAACGGCCGCACTAACAAATCTTATCCACAAAGGAAAAAACTTTCGTTCTTGTTCTAAGCATTTTAGTTGTTCTAAAAGTTCATCCAGCGTATAAAGCCCAGTAACATACTCTCTGGAAAGTTGATTGATTCTAGATACTTTCTCTAAATTGATCGACCGATTTAAAATTTGGACCATTCGAATGGTTGATGTGCCATCTAACCCAACGAAAAGGCCTGTTTGGGTGACGTAGCTAACAAGGCGATAATCTCCTGATGCTAAAGCAATTCGGCTCATTGTATCTTCTACACGATACATTTCAGCATCACTTTCTAGCATGATTTTCCCAGCTAGCAAACACGTTTCTAAGACTTTCTCTATGTCTATCGTTGCCATTTATTTTCCTCACTTTTATGTTCTATTCACTTCTATATGATTAGTATAGTTGATTCTGCTTAGAAAAAATAGCATGGAACGATAAAAAGATCCTTCTCTATCAAGCAGATTGCACAAATACAAAAAAGCCTCGCTATTGTAAGAATAGTTAGATAGTATAATATCACTTTTCCCTTTCTTATCGTATAATAATAAATGTGTAGAAATAAAGAATGATTGGGATGAAAGAAAATGATTTTATTAGGATCTTTAGTCAATGGGATAGCGATAGTTTTTGGAAGTATACTTGGTGCTGTTTTACGTAATATTTCGGAACAAATGAAAGATACTGTAACGAAAGGGATTGGTCTAGGCGTTTTAGTATTAGGTATTCAAATGGCTTTTAAGACTTCTTCTTTCATCGTGATCATCATCAGCTTGTGTTTGGGTGCAATGTTGGGTGAAGCGATAGGGATTGAGGATAAGATGAACGATTTTGGTTTGAAGCTAGAAAAACGCTATGCAAAACCCGGTAGCAATTTTGCCGAGGGGTTTGTGACTGCATCGCTCATTTTCCTAATTGGCTCGATGGGGATTATTGGGGCAATTGAAAGTGGTGTCGCAAATAACCATCAAACATTGTTTACAAAAGCTGTAATGGACGGTTTTATGTCGATTATGCTGACTGCTACATTAGGTGTGGGTGTTCTTTTTTCTGCAGTGCCTGTTTTTCTTTATCAAGGGGTGATTGCTGTATCTGCCAGTGTTTTGATGCGGTATATTCCAAAAGAGCTACTAGATTTGTTGATGGGGGAAATAAGTGCGATTGGTGGCTTGATGATTTTTGCAATTGGTTTAAATATCACTGGTATCTGTAAAATCAGAGTATCCAATTATTTGCCAGGAATTCTTATTTTAATTGGCATTATCACAGTACAGTACTATCTGTGATCAGCATAGAAATTTTAAAAGTTGAATGAAATGTTGACAGACAGTTGTCAGCATTTTTGTGTTACGCTCATTTTACAAATGTAGAGGAGTGAAAGAAATGACGATTCAATTAGCAGAAAAAATAATCAAAGGCAAGAAAATCCGCACCAATAATCATCGTTTAGACGAAATCATTACTTTATGGAATAAGGTTCCAGAGATGCAGTTAGAAGGAGAATTTTTTGCTGTTTATTCAAACTATGAAAGCAATTTCGAAGGAGATTATAATTTATTGATAGGAAGTGAGAGAGCTAATTTTCCTGAAAGTTCGATCATCTTTACGGGTCAGTACGTGGCAATACCTGTAAAAGAGTCCAGTCCAAAGGGTGTAGGAGAAGCCTGGCAGAAGATTTGGAAAGACGAAGCGTTAGAAAAAAGGCGTACGTATTTGTCAGATGCAGAACACTACAAAGCAGATGGAACAATTGCGATTTATCTTTCTGTATAATGCTACAAAAGAAGGCCAAAAAGGTTTTTAAAGTCTGGAGAAAAGCTGAAAAAGCTACTTTCCAGACTTTTTTTATTCAACAAAAAATGAATACATCGTCATTTTTTTGCATAATTATTTAATTTTATTCAATAATTTAATAAAAAACCATTGACTTGTTTATCAGGAACCCATATAATATGAAAAACAGTACTTGTTGGATAAAAAATAAAAGAAAAGATGTGAAGCAAGTGAAGGTCTCAATTATTGGTGTGACAGGGTATAGTGGGTTAGAGCTTTTACGATATCTTAAGCAACATCCGTTTGTTGAAGTAAGTTCTATCCATAGTCATTCAGTGAATAAAAAAACATTAGAGGAAATCATCCCTCATTTGAAGCAACTTATTTCTTTACCATTAGAAAAAATCGATCCAGATGATATTATGAGAAAAAGTGAGTTAGTTTTTTTAGCAACTCCTTCAGGGATATCAAAAGAGATAGCGATCCCTTTTATCGAAGCTGATTTTCCTGTGATTGATTTATCAGGAGATTTTCGGTTAAAAGAAGTTGGGGAATATAACACTTGGTATGGAGCTGGCGCAGCATCAATCGAGAGTATCCAAAAATTTGATTACGGTTTGGCTGAATATCGAGAAAAGCCACAAGCAAAATGGATCGCTAATCCTGGATGTTATGCTACGGCGGCAGAATTATCTTTGGCTCCATTATTAAAAGAGAATAGGTTGATTTTGGATTCTATCGTTATAGATGCCAAATCTGGTGTTTCAGGCGCAGGGAAAGGGCTATCTCAAACAACTCATTTTTCTGAAACACATGACAATATGTCTCTGTATAAAATGAATCGCCATCAACACATTCCAGAAATTGTCCAACAGTTAAAAAAATGGGCACCAGCTCTTTCGGCAATTCAATTTTCAACTTCGTTGATTCCAGTAACTAGAGGTATTTTCTTAACGGCATACGCTAAATTGAAAGAACCGATTTCTGACGAGAAGTTAGTTCAGATATATCAAACACATTTCGAAAAAAAGCCATTTATACGGATTCAAGAGGTCGGTCATTATCCTGTACTTAAACAAGTAATTGGCTCGAATTATTGTGATATTGGGCTTGCCTATAATCCCAAAATGAACATGATCACGATTGTAACAGTGATTGATAATTTAGGGAAAGGTGCAGCTGGACAAGCAATCCAAAATTTAAATATTTACGCAGGATTTGATGAGCAATGCGGTCTAGAGTTGTTACCGATTTATCCATAAAAATTGAGTACTAAATAAAATGAAGGTTAAAAAAATAGGGGGAGCGGCAATTATGAAAAAAGTCATTGTTATCAAGATGGGTGGAGTAGCCAGTGATAATTTAACAAAATCATTTTTTGAGCAAGTCGATCAATGGCAAAAAGATGGAAATAAAGTTGTGATCATTCACGGCGGTGGGCATTATATCTCTGATATGATGCAACGCTTAAATGTGCCAGTAGTGATGCAAGATGGTCTGCGGGTAACAACGGAAGAGACATTGAAAATTACCCAAATGGTGTTGATAGGTCAGGTACAACCGACGATTACCAGTCACTTTCAACAAGAAGGCTTTTCGGTCGTTGGATTGAATGCTTCTTGTGGTCAAATTATTACAGGTACATTCTTGGATAAAAATACATTGGGATCAGTTGGGAAAGTTGAACAAATAGAAACGGAATTATTAGAGCATCTACTTGCAACCAAGCATATTCCAATCATTGCGCCTTTAGGATTGACAAAAAAAGGCGAATGGTTAAATATCAATGCAGATCATGTAGCCTGTAAAGTAGCAGAAGAACTACAAGCTGAAAAATTGTATTTATTAACAGATGTCCCAGGTGTGAAAAAAGAAAACCAGTGGCTAAAAGAACTTTCTACCAACGAAATTGCTAACCTTAAAACAGCTAAAATCATCAAAGGCGGAATGCTCCCAAAATTAGAAAGTGCAGTAACGGCAATTAAAGGTGGCGTTAAAGAAGTTCATATCACAAATCAAATTCAACATGCTGGAACTATTATCAAGTCCAAGGAGGTCGTTGCATGAGCCATTTATTTCCAAACTACAAAAGAAAAGAGTTGGCGTTGATCAAAGGGGATAAAAATAGGCTGACTGATCAATCTGGAAAAAATTATCTTGATTTTACTAGTGGTATTGGCGTTGCGAATTTAGGGTATAATGATCCTAAACTAAATCAAGTATTAGTCGAGCAATCCAAGCTACTATGGCATACACCAAATTTATATGAGAATCAGCTACAGGAAGAAGTAGCTAAGAAGTTAGCAAATGGAAAAGAATATGTTAGCTACTTTTGTAATAGTGGCGCAGAAGCGAATGAAGCAGCCATCAAATTAGCCCGTAAAGCAACTGGAAAAAGTAAAATCATTACTTTTATAAATTCATTTCATGGTCGCACATACGGTGCCATGAGTGCGACAGGTCAAAATAGTATTCATACTGGTTTTGAACCGTTAGTTCCTGATTTTGTTTATCTACCCTTCAATGAAATCGAGCCATTAAAAAATGAAATCGATCCACACACTGCTGCAGTCATGTTGGAATTGATTCAAGGAGAGGGCGGTGTCTTACCAGCGGATGAGTCTTGGATTCAAGCGGTACAGTCTCTTTGTAAAGAATATGGAGTCTTACTGATTATTGATGAAATTCAAACTGGGATCGGCCGCACAGGTAATTTTTATGCACATGGATATTATCAGATCGAGCCAGACATTTTTACTTTGGCGAAAGGCTTGGGGAATGGGATTCCTGTTGGGGCAATGGTTGGTAAAGCTAATTTAGCAGCGTTTTTTGGACCTGGTAGTCACGGGTCAACATTCGGTGGAAACAATTTAGCAATGAGTGTTGCCAGTATAGTTGTTGAGCGTATCAATCACCCAGATTTCTTGCAAGAGGTTCAGAATAGAAGTCAACAACTATTTACTGGTTTAAATCAATTAGCAGAAAAAAATAAGCTGATCAAAGCGGTTCGTGGCAAAGGATTGATGCTTGGGCTTGAATTTTCGGATCAAGAGACGTTAAATGTGATCTTAGATCAATTAGAAATAGAAGGATTACTTGCATTAAAAGCCGGCCAAACGGTGTTACGTTTATTACCACCATTAACCGTCACAGAAACAGAAATAGATGAAGGGTTAATGATCATTGAACATGTTTTAAACAATTTAGCCTCCCGAACATTGCTTTCAAAAAAGGAGATCGATAACGAATGAATACCATGTACGGTAAAAGTATTTTAAATCTAACAGAGTTAACTAAAGAAGAATTTCTATCAACTATTGAACTAGCTGTAGCGATAAAAGCGAATCCAGAATCTTATCGGGGAATTTTAGCTGGAAAAATAATTGCGATGATCTTCGAAAAAAACAGCACAAGAACGCGGGTTTCTTTTGAAGCTGGAATCATTCAGCTTGGTGGTCAAGCGATTGTTTTAGATTCTAAAAGCACGCAAATGGGCAGAGGTGAGCCTGTCAAAGATACAGCAAACGTATTATCTAGTTATGTCGATGCTATCATGATTCGAACCTATTCAGACAAAATGGTAGCTGAACTAGCAGCAGAAGCATCCATTCCGGTTATTAACGGCCTAACAGATGACCATCATCCTTGCCAAATACTAGCTGATTTTCAAACGATTTATGAACAAAAAGGGAAGCTAGAAGGGATTCGCTTAACTTACATTGGTGATGGAAATAATATGGCTCATTCATTTTTGATTGGTGGAAGTTTGGTGGGAATGGATGTTACAATTGCAACACCTAAGGGGTATGGACCGAAAGCAGAATTTGTAGAGGTCGCCAAAAAGAATGCAGAAATAAGTGGTAGTAAGATCCACATTACCCATGACCCTGAACAAGCGGCAAAAAATGCGGATGTTTTAATAACGGATGTCTGGGCAAGTATGGGAGATGAATCCGAGCAAAAGGAACGAGAAGAAATTTTCAAAACGTTTCAGGTCAATAACCGATTAGCTGTTCAAGCAAAAAAAGATTACTTGTTCTTACATTGTCTACCAGCCCATAGAGGAGAGGAAGTGTCAGCCGACATTATTGATGGAATCCACTCTGCTATTTACCAAGAAGCTGAGAATCGTCTCCACGCTCAAAAAGCGCTGATGGTCAAACTCATGGCAAACCTATAACGAATAAAACGACTCTCGACGATTTTTCGTTGGGTGTCATTTTTTTGTTTATACCGTTATACAATCAGATAGGCAAATGAAAATGAAAGGGTAAATGTCTTTATTTATCCTATAATCAGCTAAATTCCTCAAATTTAAAGAAAATCTTTAATATATAGCAGAAAATGTTAAGTTTTGTTTGTAGTTTCTGCTTGTTTTTAGTAGAATGAAACTGTATGAATAGAATAGAAGTGAGGTGTAGATAAATGGGTTTTACAGATGAAACTGTACGTTTTGATTTTGATGACAGCCGTAAGAAGGAAGTAAGTGAGACTCTGGCTACTGTATACAAGGCTTTAGAGGAAAAAGGATACAATCCAATCAATCAGATTGTGGGCTATTTGCTTTCTGGAGACCCGGCCTACATTCCTCGTTACCAAGACGCTCGAAATTTGATTCGTCGTCATGAACGAGATGAGATCATGGAAGAGCTGGTTAAATATTACTTATCTAATCATGGAATCACTATTCGATGAGAGTAATGGGACTTGATGTTGGCTCTAAGACAGTAGGAATTGCTGTCAGCGATCCGTTTGGTTGGACGGCTCAAGGCGTGGAAATCATTCGAATCAATGAAGAGAAAGAAGAATTTGGTTTTGAACGTTTAGCGGAATTAGTCAAAGAATATGAAGTAACTCGCTTCGTTGTGGGTTTACCAAAAAATATGAATAATTCGATTGGTCCTAGAGCCGAAGCATCAATGGCCTACGGCAAGACAATCGAAGAGATGTTCCAGATTCCTGTTACGTATCAAGATGAGCGTTTGACCACGGTTCAAGCAGAACGGATGTTAGTTGAGCAAGCAAATACATCCAGAGCAAAAAGAAAAAAAGTAATAGATAAAGTAGCTGCTGTCATGATTTTACAAAACTATTTAGACGGTGCTAGTAATAAAATTTAATCGACTTGTAATAAAGCAAGTGTAAGATAAAAGGAGAGCAAAATAATGGCAGAAGAGCATAACCATGATCACGATCATGAAGGACATGAACACATCACTTTAGTTGATGAACAAGGAAATGAAACATTATACGAAATTCTTTTAACAGTTGATGGACAAGAAGAATTTGGTAAAAATTACGTACTTCTATACCCAGCTGGTGTTCCAGAAGAAGAAGACGTTGAATTGCAAGCATATGCTTACATTGAAAACAACGAAGGAACAGAAGGCGAGTTACAACAAATTGAAACAGATGCTGAGTGGGATATGATTGAAGAAGTTTTCAATACATTCATGGCGGAAGAAGAAGAATAGAGTTTAAAAGATAGCTGAACCCTTGATGGATAAGAGTTCAGCTTTTTTGATTTCCACCAACACAATATATTATAGAGCCTTTAAAATCTATATCATTATAATTTACCACTTCCTGCGACTTTACATGAATCCCAGAAGCTAATCCTACTTTTATTTTAAGAGTTGTCGCAGATACATTCATTACTCTGATTCTTTCTTTTCCAATAAGGTTCTCTCCTCTAGGTAAATCCTCAGGTATAACAAAATCAATAGTTCCATACGTGCCATATTCCGCAAAAGAACTGTAACGTTGATGACGCCCATTTTATAAACCAAATCTGTCAACAACAATTGTTTCAGGTTCACATGATTCAATTTTAAATTTCACTTTAAATTTAGAAGCTAGTTGATTACTAAAAAATCCTCCAACATTAAACTCAACATACTCTCCTACTTTAAGTTCGGCTTCTTGTACAAGTGGCAATGCGCGTACAACAGCATAGTTTAATTTTTCTGTTGGTTTTTCTTCGGCTTTTGCTAAATCAGATAGCCCAAACAACATTTTGCTCGAAACAAAGTTAATACTTAAGTTTGAATCTGAAACGACAAAATATTCAGGTGATGGAACTGAATTTTTTGAATTTGTAAACTATTCTGTAGCTCCTTTAAAAATAAAAATTGGGTATACTTCAGGCATGCATATCGGCAACAATCCATGTGTTGATTATAATGATATTGATTTTAAATTAAACTAAAACAAATACATTACTAGCGATACAATGGTTTGATTTCATTCATTCGTCCTTCAATAATAAATATTTAAAATTATCTATAAAAAAAGCTGAACTCTTATCCATCAAGGGTTCAGCTATCTTTTAAACTCTATTCTTCTTCCGCCATGAATGACGATCGTAATTCATAGACTTTTATCTAACGTCATTTAATACTTTTTAGGGAGATAACAAATATACTGTATCAACTGATTTCAAACAATCGGATGTGAATCGTATTCAATATCGTATTCACCAATTCTCATTAGCGTGGGGCGCTATACATAGAAAATGAACTATTTACAACGATAAATTTATTGCTTATTATTAAGTTGTATAAACTTATACGTAGCTAGATAAAAGAAAGGAGTAAGTTCAATGAACAATTCAAACGTGGGCAATGTTTTTTCTAACTGGTTTGAAAACTCGTTACTTAATCTACTTGAAAAGTATTTTGACAAGTTTACTGAACTAACTGAGGCACGGATGAATAAACCGAGGTTCATTAAACAAAAAAATGCACTAAATTATTATGACGGTATCGATGCAGCAATGTTGAAAAAGTACGAGTCATTAGGCTTGAAACGTTGCGAATCAATTGAAAGCGGCGTCGTATATTATCAAACATCCGAATTAGATCGATTTATGTTAAGTAATCAAAATTAAAGCAAAATAGGCGTTGCGAGATGTGAAAAGTTGCTGATAATCAGTAGCTTTTTTATTATTTACAACATTATACAAATTCCGTCCGATTTTCACAACCGCATTGTATCGTTGCAACCAAATTACAATAATTTAGTGAATTTTTCAACCGCCAATTCCCGTGTTTAAAATAAAGAACAATTTACTTTATAAAACCTCAACCAGCCATATACTATGTTAAAACTTTGCCTTTTTATAAGAATAATGTAAACAGATAAGTGTTTCAACCAAAGTACAATTTATTCTAACTATTTTCAAATAGAAATATTTTCCTTCCCTCCTTGCGTATATTATCGTAAGGGGGGTTTATATGGATCAGATAATTATATTAGATGGCAACCTAGTAGGATTGGTTAGCGATGATAGTGCGGCTTGATGGGAATTTGAGAGTTTGACGGATGCTGCAGAGTTGTATAGGTTACTGGTGTTGAGTGTGGATATTGAAGATAGGGTTGCAGAAATAGTATTAAATAGTTTATAATTAGATAAAAATGAGAATCTAATAGTGGAATAAATATTCAAAGTATCAGGTATTGCTTTGCAAAACGTTATTACTGTAAGTTTCATTGCATCATTTTTTAAACTCGTATGCGATTGACTATTAGAAACTAGTATTGAAAAGTCTTTACAAACTAATTGGCAAAGAGCTTTACAAATTATATTTGATTACTTCTGGACTTTTTGCCTCTTTATAATGCTTTCAACCGAAGTGTTTTATCTTATATTCAAAGATAAAATTGTTGCTGCAGCAAGAGAAGATTCGCTAAAGGATTACAAAAATTCAGAGCTTTATACTTTCATTATGTTATTTTTACTATTACTAATTCTTTGGGGAACTATTTATAGTATATATAGAACTTTCATGAAAACTAACTTTGAACAGAAACATTATTTTAAAATGGAAATTGATGGCCAAGAACAGAAATTGATTATACTAAAAAAAGTCAAGAAAGAACGTGTACTCTGCACTATCGATAGTTCATCAACAACTAACGACATTATTTATATTTTTCTGCCATTAGAGAGTATTAGCAACACACAAATCTATAAATATAGTATCAGAGATGTAAGAAACCGGCGTTATGAGAGAATATACGAGGAATTCACAGACGCCTTTCAAAATAAAATAGCCTTGGCAGTAATTATTATTGTAACCTTCATATTTATGGGTGCTATAGCTTTTGTATCAGGCAAGCCCCTTATGATCGCAATTGAAGTCATAGTAATATTCAGCATTTTCATTGCATATTATAGTTTCAATTATAGAAAAGGAAAAAAGCTACACTCTAAAAAAAAAATATCAGAGGATAAACAAGATTGGTTCTACGTCAAATTGTGTTTGTGAACAAAAAACTGAATAGAAATCTAAGTCTGGTAAGGATAGAACATTCTTATCAGGCTTTTTATTGTTGTGAAAAGTAAGACTTTGTTAAAGAAGAGTAATTTCTTTTTGAACCAGTGTGGTAGCTGATTATCTAGCTGTTGAAGATACTCAAAAAAGAGCGTATGTTCTCGATGAGAAAAAGCATATTTTAAATATTGAACCGTATCATAGCCTGTTCGTAGGACATCATCCATAGTGCAACAGTTCATCGACAATATCTTGTTGACTTAATGGTCGTTTAAATAAGGGCTGATAAGCTCGACAGTTTATATCTAACTTATCGGAATCTTTCAATAGTAGCTTCCAATAGCGTTTTAAACGACGGTATTGTTTTGGTTCAGAACTTTTCAAACGGTTCATCGTTTGAATTCGCAGTTGGTTCAACGTACGATTCATTTGT
>NZ_MIKA01000018.1 GCF_001730295.1 Enterococcus plantarum | reverse complement strand
ATATCAGTTTAACATTTTAGGGGGCTTTTTTATTACCTCGCTGGAAGCTCTATGGAACCACCCGCATAGCAGGTGGTTTTCAGAACACACAAAAAAAGGATACAACTTGTTAGGTCATATCCTAGTCTCTTGGGGAAGAATCGTTATTTTTACTTGTTCCAGTTTTTTAGCCTGACTAAATACTGGAATATCAAATTGTTTGCTTAATGCATTTGCCACAAAATACGCAATGTTGTAGTCGACCAAACTATGAATTAGTCCACCGATGCCCATCAACAAAAAGATCGAGTACATATATCCTTGTGTGTAATACGTTTCCGGCATATTTCCCATCGTATAAAAAGCACTAACTACAGCTAATTCTGCAACTGAATGTATTAAGCCAATCACAAAGTTAAACAGTTGAAAGCGACCGTTAAATAAACTAAATTTATTTTTAGTTAAAACGATTGTCGGATGTTTTTGTAAATACATCGCACCGATAAGAGCAAAAAGTAAATGAGAAAGTGCTCTTACTGCTATGATTGGTGTTGCTGACAGAAAGAAACCAAAGCCAGTACCTAAACTAACAGCAACTGCCACTCCTGGTGAAAAAAACATCGCTAAAAATACTGGCACATGACTAGCTAAAGTAAATGAAGCGGGCCCTATCGTGATTCTTGGCATAACCATAGGAATAATGATGCCCATTGCAACGAGTAAAGCTGATATCGTCAACTGTCTAACTGAATTCTTTTTCATGCTCTCCTCCGATGTGTCTTGACATATATAATAATCTTTATTTTAAGGGAGAAAAAGGTGCGTGTCAAGACACATCTGCTATTCAATTTAACGAAAGATGATTTATCTTGCGTTTTACTTCTTAAAATATGAAATAGAGTGTGGACAAAAGTAAACATCACTTTTGTATCACACCCTAAATACGACTAAACAACGCTTCGCTTCGATCACATCAAATTCTAAGTGCTAAAGCACTAAGATTTGAAGGCTTCGGAAATAAGCTGAAATTGCTGTAAAGCACAACAAGGAACGAGATGATGTCCCACAGTACCTACTTGGTCACCAAAACTAAAAAAACAATTTTCGTGAATTCTTTCTTATTTCTCGAGATTAAACGCTTCTGTCACCGCTGTTATTTTCTTCTATTGTGTTTGATTTTACTTTAAAATAGGCCAATTATCTTTCCACTAGAATCAACATCGATTTTTTCATAAGCCGCTTTTTTCGGTAATCCTGGCATGGTCATCACTGTTCCTGTGTAAGCAACGATAAAGCCAGCACCCGCTGATATCTTGATATTACTGATTGTTATCGTAAAATCAGTTGGTCTCCCCAATTTCGTTTGATCATCTGAAAGTGAATATTGAGTCTTCGCCATACAAATTGGCAGATGAGCAAACCCTAATTTTTCTAGTTTGGCAATTTCTCTTTCAGCAATTGGTTCATAACGAACTGCATTTCCACCATATATTTTTTCTACAATCGCACTAATTTTTTCTTTAATTGGTAGCTCATCTGGATAAGCAAATGAAAAGTGATTGTCCTGATCTGCTAAAAGAACGACTTCTCTCGCTAACTCTTCACCACCAGCACCGCCATGTTCCCAGACATCTGAAAGAACCACATTTACATTACGTTTTTGACATTCTTCTTTGACAAGATTCAATTCTGCCTCGGTATCCGTTGGGAATTTATTAATAGCAACAACGGTTGGTAGACCAAAAACGGTTGTTGTATTTTCGATGTGTTTTAAAAGATTCGGTAAGCCTTTTGTTAATGCAGCTACATTTTCAACCCCAAGCTGATCTTTTGAAACACCACTATGCATTTTTAGTGCGCGAACTGTTGCCACGACAACAACGGCTGAAGGTCGAATACCAGATTTTCGGCATTTGATATCGATAAATTTTTCCGCACCTAAATCAGCACCAAAGCCCCCTTCTGTCACTACGTAATCAGCTAATTTTCTAGCCGTCTTGGTTGCGATCACACTATTACACCCGTGAGCGATATTCGCAAATGGCCCACCATGGATCAAGGCCGGATTATTTTCTAAGGTTTGAACTAAATTAGGTTTGATTGCATCTTTCAGTAAAGCGGTCATTGCACCTTGCGCATTCAATTCTTTCGCTGTAACTGGTTGATTATCGTATGTGTAGCCAATAATGATATTCGCTAGGTTTTCTTTTAAGTCTTCAATATCATTGGACAAACACAAAATAGCCATGATTTCTGATGCAACAGTGATTTCAAACCCATCTTCTCTAGGAACACCATTAACGCGAGCACCTAAACCATCTACAATCTGTCTTAATTGTCGATCATTCATATCAACTGCTCGTTTCCAAGTGATTCGGCGATTATCAATGCCTAGTTCATTTCCTTGAAAAATGTGATTATCAATGATTGCTGCTAACAAGTTATTTGCTGCTCCAATTGCATGAAAATCCCCTGTAAAATGAAGGTTGATATCTTCCATTGGCACAACTTGAGCATAACCACCACCAGCAGCTCCTCCTTTTATCCCAAAAACTGGGCCCAAAGAAGGTTCTCTTAATGCAATGATCGTATTTTTTCCAATTCGATTCAACGCATCACCTAATCCGACAACGGTCGTTGTTTTTCCTTCACCAGCCGGTGTTGGCGTGATGGCTGTAACCAGGATCACTTTTCCTTCTTTAGTTGCGTCGATTTTTTCAACTTCGATTTTTGCTTTATATTTTCCATAAGACTCAAATTGTTCTTCATTTAAACCAATTTTTTCTGCTACTTTCGCAATAGGCAGCATTGTTGCTTCTTGTGCAATTTCAATATCTGATTTAACCACTTCTATCCCTCCAGTTCATAAGCTATTCCATATAAAAATATTATGAATTTTGTCGTTTTTTTAGCCAAGACATTGCTGTATCTGTGTAGACTTTCGCCCCTTCAACTAAAACAGATTCATCAAAAACAATCGCTGGATTATGAAGATTGATATTTTCTTCTGATGCGACTAATAAAACAGTCGTTGTTGGAATCAATTGACTGATTTCACCAAAATCCTCACTGCCCATAAGCGGTGTTGATGTCGGAATAGCTACAATCCGATCCGTACCAAAAGTTTCAATTAGCGTTTCTTTGGCAAAGATCGTTAAATCTGGATCATTCACATTCGGCGTACAGCCATTAGTGAAAACAACTTCTGCTTCAGCACGAAACGCCTTAGCAATATTCTCAGCCATAACGGTCATTCGTTCTTTGACCTGCTCACGAACCTCTTCTTTTAAGGTTCTAAGAGTTCCTTTCATTACCGTTGTTTCTGGAATAATATTTGACGCATCCGGCGTACCTCCAGTAAATTCACCAATTGTCAGAACAAAGCGTTCTTCTGACCCAATTTCTCTTGCTGAAAGTTCTTGTAAGGCTGTGTAAATATGAACGGCTACGTTGATTGGATCGATCGCAGTCTCTGGTTGTGACCCATGTCCGCCTCGACCTTTGATGTTGATTTCAAACCAATCCGCACTAGCCATAAACGTCCCTGCTGGTGTTGGCATGATTTGTCCTGCCTTAAATCCTTTAAACGGGAAAACATGAATCATCATTCCAGCGTCTACTTTAGGATTTTCCAGTACATGATTTTTGATACACTCTTTTGAGCCTGAAAGAATTTCTTCCCCTGGTTGAAATAGTAATTTCACTTGACCTTCTAGCTCATCTTCAAATTCTTTTAATAACTTAGCGGCTCCAAGGAGCATTGTTGTATGCATATCATGACCGCATGCATGCATATAGCCATTTTCCGATTTAAAAGGCAAATCGGTCAATTCTTGGATAGGTAATGCATCCATATCACCACGTAATAAGAATGTTTTCCCACTCTTTTTACCTGCAACTACCGTGACACCTGACTCTCCGCAAGCTTCTGGTTCATAGCCATATTCTGTTAATTTCTCTTTTACAAAAGCGACAGTGTTCGGCAATTCCATGCCAATTTCTGGATTTTGATGAAGATGTCGTCTAATGTGAATCAGCTCTTCTTCTAAGCTATCGGCGAAACGTTTTTGTTTTTCTGTTAGCATTATTTTTTCTCCTTTTCTTTTAAAATTAAGTGGTTCTTAATCCCTGTGTATAATCCACTGCTACAATCAAATTGAACAGATAAGAAACTTCTCCTCTTATAGTACCAAATATTTCAGACTTTTTTACCTATTTCTATTATTTTTTTTTAGGATTGAACTATTTTTTATCACTATTTTCAATATCGTATCGAACAATCGGAGGTCTTGCTGGTATTACTTCGTCTACACGTTGAATTTAAGCAGGCAAAGAATCGTCATGATTCTTCACTTTTTTGAATCTGTAAAGCACAGGAGCTGGGGACAGAAGCGTTTAATCCCACCGTTTATTCGCATTTAGGGTGTGATGTTTACTTTTGTCCCACACCCATCCCAGTCGAAAAAAATAACGTTCTTTTTAATGATCCTTACTGAGTTAAACGAAAAAGTGAGGTAAGAAAACCCATTGACTGTTCTCACCCCACTTTTTACACTATTCTTTTAACGATTTTTTTCCAACGTATTACTTAAACGGCCAAACTCAACTAATGACAAGGTCTCTCCGCGACGTGAAGGATCGATTTCTGCTTCTGTTAAACTCTTAGTCAACCACGCTTTTGTTTCATCATCTTTTCCGTAAAAATGAATCAGGTTGTTCCATAATGTTTTACGGCGCAATTGGAATGATGCTTTTGTCAATTTAAAAAATTCTTTTTCATTGGTTACTTCGACAGCTGGTTTATCTCGTTTGATTAATTTGATGATGGCAGAATCAACATTTGGTTGCGGAATAAATACAGTTTTCGGTACAATAAATGCGATACTTGCTTCCATAAAGTACTGAACAGCAATCGATAACGAGCCATATGCTTTTGTTCCTGGTTTAGCAGAGATGCGATCTGCGACTTCTTTTTGCATCATGACGATCATTTCTTGTACAGCTAAATCAGATTCTAAAAAGTGCATCATGATTGGTGTCGTAATATAGTATGGTAAATTAGCAACGACTTTGATAGGAAGTTCTTGTTCAAAAACTTCTTTGGTTGTTCCTACTAAATCTGCTTTCAGGACATCATTGTGGACAACTGTGACATTTTGATAAGGACTCATCGTGTCTTCTAAAACAGGAATCAAGCGATCATCGATTTCAAATGCTAAAACGTGTGCAGCATTTTTGGCTAGCTGTTCTGTTAAGGCCCCGATTCCAGGACCTACTTCTACCACATTGGTTTGTGTATCGATTCCTGCAGTCTCGACGATTTTACGTAAGATATTCGGTTCTGTTAAAAAGTTTTGACCTAAACTTTTTTTGAATGAAAAGCCATGTTTCTTCAATATTTCTTTGGTTCTTGAAGGTGTGGCTATTTCTTTATATTCTGTCAAATTGATTCCTCCGATTTTTCACTAGGTAATACGTTTATTTTATTCATCACGCTTATTAATTCTTTTTCTGTGATACGGAACATTTTTAAGCGTTTCGTTAATTGTTTACTGTTTGTATAGCCAATGCGCAATTCGTCTCCTAATTTTTCTCGGCGTTCTTTCGCATGAGCCCCAGCTATTAAACCATATTCGATCAGCGTTTGTCTAGGGATTTCTTGATAATCATCTGCCTCATTGACAGGTGTCACAATTTTTTCCAATGCTTCTAAAATTGCTTCATCATCAGCATGTTCCACCCCTAAACTATTCCCTCTTTTTTTAGGTGCAGCAAGCTGGCGAGAGAGAAACGCATGCTTGGCATCAGGCACAACTTCCATGATTGTTTTACGAATTTTTTCACCTGAAAAATCTGGATCAGTGAAAATGATCACACCGCGTGTTTCTTGTGCATGTTCAATTTGTTCTAAAATATCCTCATTGATTGCTGAACCAATCGTTTCGATCGTATCTGCATCCACAACTTCTTGGATTCGTCTAGTATCGTCTTTCCCTTCAACGACAATAATTTCTTCAATTCTTAACTTGTCCGTCATTCGGCTAACCTGAATAAACGATGAGCATTATTTGTTGTTTGTCTGGCTATTTCATCAAAGGAAACTTCTCGCAGTTCTGCGATTTTTTCCACTACATAACGAGTATAGCCTGGTTCATTGCGTTTGCCTCGATAGGGTACAGGTGCTAAATACGGTGCATCTGTTTCAACCAATAAACGATCTAACGGAACTGCTTTAGCGACCTCTTGCACTTCTAATGCTTTCTTGAACGTTACAACACCACTTAAAGATATATGCATCCCCATCTCTAAAAATTTTGCCATCCATTCAGGATCTCCACTAAAACTGTGCATGATTCCACCAATATCTCGAATATCTTCTTCTTTTAAAATCTTATACGTATCTTCCATCGCATCTCTTGTATGGATACTGATTGGTAGATTCATCTCTTTAGCGATCGCGATTTGACGACGAAACACACGATCTTGTACTTCTTTTGGATCTTCCATCCAATAATAATCTAAGCCGATTTCGCCAAGGGCTACTACTTTTGGTGTTGTTAACAATTGCTGCAGTTTTTTTTCGATTTCTGGCGTATAGCTGCCAGCTTCGGTTGGATGCCAACCAATAATACTTTGGATTTCTTTATATTGTTGACTAAGTTCTAAAGATTTTTCGATTGTTGGTGTATCAAAACCAACCACCGCCATCTCCGTTACACCTAATTCTTTCGCATGTTGAATGGTTTCTGGAATATCTTCATTAAATTGTTCTGCATTTAAATGGGTATGAGAATCAAAAATCACGTAAACCCCTCCTCTATCTTCTATACTTTATCACATTTTAACTAAAATCTGAATGGACAGCACCGATAAATTATTAGCTTTATATAATTGCTTTATTCAATAAAATAGCTTATACTATTCGGTCACGGCAATTTATGTCAGGAGGAACCAATATGTCAAACGAGCGTACACAAGAAACCCAGCATCTGCACCAAGTTTACGAGGAATTGACCCAAGCAAAAGAGGTCTATCAAACCGCTATTGATGATGTTAATATGACAGGACAATCAGTATTAGACCAATTTAGCGGTGATACTAAACTAAATTTCGACAGTTATTCTGATAACTTAGAGACATTTGCCGTAATGGAAATGAAAAATAGAGAACTCGATCAATTGAATTTGCAGCAGGCAACTGCGGCTAAACAATTAGAAAAAGTCGAACGCCTACTTCAAGTCCCTTATTTTGGAAAAATCGATGTGACTTTTTTAGATGATGGTGCGGATCGTGACGTTTTTTATATCGGCATGAATGATTTTACCAATCTAGAAGGTGAATCGCGCATTTATGACTGGCGTTCTCCAATCGCTTCACTTTTTTACAACAATGTCTTAGGCGACAGTAGTTATCGTGTCAATAATAATGAGATTCCTGTTACGCTAAATTTAAAACGACAACTAATCATTGAAGAAGATCGTCTGATCAACTTTTTTGATACCAGCCTTGCAATTCAAGATGATATTTTACTTCATTCACTTGAAGCGGATTCTTCTCAATATATGAAGGATATTACGACTACGATTCAACAAGAACAAAATGAGATCATCCGTGATGAAAGCCATCCCTTGCTTTTGGTCAATGGAATTGCCGGCAGTGGGAAAACCTCTGCAATCATGCAACGAATTGCTTATTTACTTTATAATCATCGGACCAAAATTACTGCCGACGATATTTTACTGCTCTCTCCTAATTCAACATTTATCGATTATATTTCTCAGGTATTGCCGAATTTAGGTGAGCGTAATCCATTGAATTTGACGTTGTTACAATTTCTTAAATTTACTTTTCGTGAAAAAGCACCGATTGAAAGTGAATCAGACTACTTTAAACGTATAACAGATGAAGAGGTCAATGCTCAACAAAGAGTCCTTCAGTCACAAAAATTTGTGTCATTCATTCAAGATTTCCAAGATGCATCTCTCATTCAACAATCGTTGTTTCAGCCGATTGTATTCAAACGCAAACCTATATTTTCTGCCGAACTGATTTTTAGTCTTTATCAAGAAACCCCAACAAATTTATCAATCAGAGATCGACTTTCAGCAACAAAAGAAAAACTGTCAAGTTTGTGGCATCGTTATTTGATTAAGCAATCAAAATCTAAACAAATGATCGATCAGATGCAAGACTTGACTGAAGCGGAACAATTACGCTATTTCGACACAACTTTTACCGAAGAAGATGAGGAACAATTAGCGGAGTTTGCTCTTCAACGATTGCAACAAAAATACCGCAAAGTAGTGGATTCGATTGCTGATTTTGCGTGGTTTGATCACTGGTTACTTTTTGAAGCACTCTACCAAACGTATCAACACGATTCCTACAAACGAGTGACAAAAGCTTATACTGCAGATGAAGTGGTGATTTTATTACTGCTCAAAGATAAGTTTATTGAAGATTTATCCAATCGACAAATGGCGTTTATTTTGGTAGATGAAGTACAGGATTATACTGAAGCACAAGTACTTTTATTGCTTAAATTGTTCCCACAAGCGAACTTTACTTTAGCTGGAGATGAAAATCAGGCGATTTTTAATACCTCAATCAGTTTTATTGATTTGAAAGAGTTATTATCCGCTTCCAATCGTTCTGTTACCTCGTATCAATTATTGAATAGCTATCGTTCAAGCAAAGAAATCACACAGCTCTTCCAAACGTTAGTGACAAATCATGAGAAACTCAAGATTGTTTCTATCCGAAAAGATGGCGAAAAACCGACATTTATTTCGTGTGAAGATGAAGCGAGTTATCTAGATACACTTAGTTCTCTTTTGGATTCATTGGCAACGGTGGAAGATACTGTGGTAATTACCAAAACAGCGGCTGAAGCAGCCTTATTGAAACAACAACTTCTACAAAAAAATAATGCTATTGAGACACAAGTTCTTTCCATTGATATGGCGAAAGGGCTTGAATTTGATAATGTGATCATTCATAATCCTTCAGCGGCTCATTATGGGACAACGGACAGAGAGAAGAAAATTCTTTATACAGCGATTTCTCGGGGAATGAAGCAGGTCTTTCTACCTTACATTGGGGAGATTTCTGAGTTATTTTCGTCTAAGTAATCAATCCATGCTATTTAATGAATTCTTAAAAATATCGAGCTAAAAGACCGACTTTAGCCCGATGTTTTTTTACCTATTCAGCAGTAAACTTATCTCCAGTCTGATTTTCAATTTGATAGGAGTGTGTGTGTTGAAAAATTTCTTTGAAGAATCTGACTTTTTAAAATCAACGATTCAAGAGAACGTATCAATTCAACGGAAACCTCAGGTCAATACCATTTGGCATTGGTTATTACTGATTCTCTTTGGTCTCTTAGCTTATGGGACGATGACACAACAATTTCTTTTGATAGCAATTTTTATAGCTATCGCAGCTGTTGTGAAGGGACCATTGATGCTTTTATGGGGCGCTATTTATTCAGTTTTAATCGCGTTTTTCCCACCATTAGGCCTCGTGCTTTCTCTTGTATTTTTTTTGATAAATCTTGGAACTATCGCAAAAATTTGGCGGATATCATTAACGAGTGCTTATTTTTATTTAGTCCCTCTAATCGGTGGAATCTTCCGAGCCATCAGTAAAGATGAACCGAAGTATTTGGTTTTGATGTTTGTTGCATTTAGTCTATTAGGACTACATTTTTTACTTAATTGGTTGTACAAAAACAACAGTTTGAGCCGAACCTTGACTTGGTCGATCATCAGCGTGCCTTATGCGCTATTAATCATGCTTTTACCGACTCGTTTCCGCAGAATTAAATCAAATAAAAAATTAAGATTTTAGTAGTCTATCATCAAAAAAGGGTGTGACACAAAAGTAAAAATCACTTTTGTATCACACCCTAAATGCGAATAAACGGTGGGAGCAGAAGCAATCCCTTCTTATTTCTCGGGATTAAACGCTTCTGTCCCAGCCTCCTTTGTATGGTAACTTAATCTAATTTCCTTGGGCAATTTCACCATGGTTATTTACTAATTTTATTTTAAACGGTTCCAGCACTCAAAGCTTGCTCTAATACATCATTTAATTTTTTCATTTGCTCTTCGTTGAAAATATCTTTCACACCTTCACGCAATTCATTGGCATTTTCTTCTGTTATAATGCCTGGATTGGCTTCGATTTGTTTGAGCATTTCATTTAATTCCTCGTCCATCACTTTTTGAATCTCCGGATTATCTTTCAAATCATCATAATTGATCGAATCATCCTCTAGATCTAAGTCAGAATCCATGTCAGATTCATCTGAGCCAACACCAGTGATAGTCGATAAAATATCCTTTAATTCATCTTGACTGATGACTTCCTTCTTAGTTGGCATCTTGATGTTTTGGTCATTTTTTTGAGGAGTAACAGAAACGGTCATAACAATACTCATTTTAGCATCATCCTTATCAGCAGCTGCCATAGACATTTCCATATCAAACGCTTTAGTCTTATGATTGATGCTGACTTTAATGTCCAATTTATCTAAATCATTTTTTAATGACTTGATAGCCTCTTTCACATCTTTTGCATCACTTGATTTTTGGTACTCTTTATCTTCTTTTGCAACTTCATCGATTTTTTCTAACATTTGGATGATTTCTTTTTTTGTAAACGTATGTGTCACGCTATCTTTGTCTTTTGTAAATGATTTTTTGTCGAAGCTTTCGATCAGTTTTTTCATTTCTCGACCCATTTTAGAATTTTCTGCATTGATGAAGGTCTTATTCTTAAGCGAGTCTGTTTTTTTATCCAGTTCACCTGAAGTAAGCGTCTCACCAGCCTCAGCAATATTAATATATTTCCCCTTTAGTTTGTTCAACTCACTTTTGCTAAGCTCAACTGGATAGTTAAATGAATTTGCCAAATCTAGCATACCCGAGACAAAACTAGTAGACATGTAGTATTTATCTTTGTTCCCAACAAATTGGAATGGTATTTTTTCGCCAAATAGATTCGCTGTGATTTCCATTTCCATCGTATCTTTTTTATCATCGATCGCATACTTTCCATCAATACTCATATCTTTTAACTGACTGGCGATCATTTTTACGTAGGCTCCGCCATCATCACCATCGTATGTCAAATCTTTCATTTTCATCTTAAAACTCGCGGCGTTGTATGCATCGCTCTTGGTATTAAACAGCTCTTTGGTAAACTCTTTTCTTGGATCTGATCCACAAGCTGCTAATAAAAAGATTACGACTCCTGTAATGATCCCCAACATGTACTTCTTCATTTTCATCAAACATTCTCCTTATTTTCTTACTCAATTTTTTTGGTACAAAATAATGATACAATAAATGATATCTTTTTGATATAATTTATTATCATATTCTTCAAATTGTTCGCATAATCGATTCATTATTTTTTAAAGTTATGTGCATTTATTTCTTTTTTCAGAAAAAAAACGACCACAGTTTCGGTAATCCTTATGACTAAGGATACCGCCTGTGGACCGTTTATATTTAAACTTTTTTACGCAATTACTGCTCCATTTGGCATTTCTTTTGGTGCATCAACGATTTGCAGTTTGCCTTCTGGCGATTCAGCGGAAAGAATCATACCTTGACTAATCTGTCCTCGCATTTTTCTTGGTTTTAAGTTCGCTACGATTACGACTTTTTTTCCAATCAAAGCACTTGGATCTGGATAAAATTCTGCAACACCAGAGAGGATTTGACGATCTTGTCCATCTCCTGCATCTAAACGGAACTGCAATAATTTGTCTGCGCCTTTGACTTTTTTACAATCAATGACTTCAGCTACTTTTAACTCAACTTTATCAAAATCTTCATACTTGATTTCCTTTTCTTTTGTTGAAACAAGTTCGGTTTCTTCTGGATCCCATTTGATTTCTTCTGTCGTTGTTTGAGTATTTTGAGTCATTTTCTTTTGAATGTAAAGAACTTCCGTATCAATTTCCAAGCGCGGGAAAATTGGAGTTCCTTTTGCGATCACTTTGATTTCTGTTGGAAATTCACCAAAATGAATTGCTTCCATATTCATTGTTTCAGGATCTAATCCTAATTGTTCAAAGATTTTTGCTGGGGTTTCCGTCATGACGGGCTGTAAAAGAATAGCCACGATGCGCAAGCTTTCAGCTAAATGAACCATCACGCTATCCAATTCATTTTTCTTCTCTTCATCTTTTGCTAAAACCCAAGGTTGTGTTTCATCAATGTATTTATTGGCACGCGAAACTAATGTCCAAACTTCAGCAATTGCTGTATTAAATTCCATTTTTTCCATGGCTTCATGATATTTACCAATCACATTCGCCGCAGTTGTAGATAACTCACTGTCAAATGGCGTAACTTTTGAGGCATACGCTGGGACATGCCCACTACAATATTTATTGATCATAGCAATCGTACGGTTTAATAAATTTCCTAAATCATTCGCCAAATCATAATTCAAACGTGAAACGAAATCTTCTGGTGTAAAGACACCATCACTACCAAAAGGAATCGCGCGCAATAAATAATAACGTAATGCATCTAGGCCGTAACGATCCACTAAGATTTCTGGATACACGACATTGCCTTTAGATTTAGACATTTTACCGTCCTTCATCAATAACCAACCGTGACCGAAAATTTTCTTAGGTAATGGTAAATCTAAGGCCATCAACATAATAGGCCAATAAATCGTATGGAAACGGACAATTTCTTTTCCGACCATATGGACATCTGCTGGCCAATATTTTTTAAATAAGCTGTCATCATCGGAGCCATAACCTAATGCGGTGATATAATTTGACAACGCATCGATCCAAACGTAAACTACATGTTTTGGATCATTGGATAAAGGAATCCCCCATGAAAATGTCGTACGTGACACCGCTAAGTCTTCTAAACCTGGTTTGATGAAGTTGTTGATCATTTCATTTTTACGTGATTCAGGTTGAATAAATTCTGGATGTTCATTGTAATACGCTAATAAACGATCCGCATATTTACTCATACGGAAGAAATAGGATTCCTCTTTAACTAATTCTACCTCATGTCCGCTCGGTGCTTTCCCACCGATTACTTTACCATCTTCATCGCGATAGACTTCTGCTAATTGTGTTTCAGTAAAGTATTCTTCATCTGAAACCGAATACCAACCTTCGTATTCGCCAAGATAGATATCACCTTGCTCTAATAAACGATCAAAAATTTGTTGAACCGCTTTTTTATGGTAATCATCTGTTGTACGGATGAATTTATCGTAGCTGATATCAAGTGTTTTCCATAGCTTTTGAACATCTGCCGCCATTTTATCGACGTATTCTTTTGGTGTAACGCCTAATTCCGAGGCTTTATTTTCAATTTTTTGTCCATGCTCATCCACACCTGTTAAGTAAAATACGTCATAGCCCATCAAGCGTTTGTATCGGGCCATCGCATCGCAGGCAATCGTTGTATATGAATTGCCAATATGTAGTTGTCCGCTTGGATAATAAATCGGGGTGGTGATATAAAATGTTTCTTTTTCTGACATGTAGAAACATCCTCCTTCTAGCATTCTCTTGAATTTACTCCTAAGTAGTATACCACATTTGGCTTTATTGAACTAGAAATCCTTTTATTTTCTCTATATAAAAAAAGTTCCACCAGCTTCACCTTAAAAAAACTGATGGAAACTTCGAATTGCCTTTTTGTTTAAGCTCTTATAACACCATCTTGTATAGCAGCTTCAGCGACTTCTCGAATAATAACATCCACTAACTCTTTGTTGAAAGATGATGGAATAATATACTCACTCGTAAGCTCTGAGTCTGGAATGATTTCAGCAATTGCTTTTGCTGCTGCTAACTTCATATTTTCAGTGATTTTTGTTGCATTTGCTACAAAAGCTCCTTTAAACAAACCAGGGAAAGCTAAAACATTATTGATTTGATTCGGATGATCTGAACGGCCCGTTCCGACGACAGCCGCTCCAGCATCAATTGCGTCTTGATAGGCAATTTCTGATTCTGGATTAGCCATTGGAAATACGATAGCTCCCGTATTCATTGAAGCAACCATTTCTTTTGAAACCAATTTAGGTGCGGAAACACCAATAAAAACATCTGCTCCTGCCATCGCCTCTTCTAAAGAACCATTGAAGTTTTCATGATTCGTGATTTCTACCATTTCTTTTTCTAAAAAATTCATTGGTCTATCCATTGTCTTAGACAATGCGCCATCAATATTGAACGCAATAATCTTTTTTACTCCAAAATGATGCAACATTTTTATGATTGCACTGCCAGCAGCACCGGTTCCAGATACAACGACTTTGATTTCATCGACTTTTTTATTTACAATTTTCAATGCATTAATCAATGCTGCAATCGTTACGATTGCGGTGCCATGCTGATCGTCATGAAAGACTGGAATATCTAGTTCCTCTATTAACGTACGTTCGATTTCTACACAGCGAGGAGCAGAAATATCTTCCAGGTTGATCCCGCCAAAGGTTGGTGCCATTGCTTTGATGATGTTGATGATTTCTTTCGGCTCTTTCGTATCTAAACAAATCGGAATTGCATCAATTCCTGCAAATTCTTTGAATAATAATGCTTTACCTTCCATAACAGGTAAAGCTGCCTTAGGCCCTATATCCCCTAACCCAAGAACTGCTGTACCATCCGTCACCACGGCTACCGTATTGCCCTTCCAAGTATAGTCATAGACCGAATTTGGATTTTTATGAATTTGTCTACAAGGTTCAGCTACACCTGGTGTATAGGCTAAAGATAAATCCTTTTTCGTTTTTACCTCAACTTTTGACTGAATATCGATTTTCCCACGCCACTGAGCGTGTGCTTTTAATGCTTCTTCATAAATATCTGCCATAATTTTCCAATTCCTTTCCAAATGAACGTTATTTATTTTCCTAGCATCTGTTCTGGTTTGACCCATCGATCATATTCTTCTTCTGTCACTAAGCCAGAAGTTAAAGCAGCCTGTTTTAGCGTTGTATTTTCTTCAAAAGCTTTTTTAGCGATCTTTGCGCCATTATCATAACCGATATGAGGATTTAAAGCTGTTACAAGCATCAACGATTGTTCCACATATGCTGTCATTTTTTCCTGATTCGCTTTAATGCCCACCAAGCAATTTTGCTCAAACGAACGCAATCCATCAGCTAGCAATTCAATACTTTGAATCAAATTATACGCTATTACCGGCATATAGACATTTAATTCAAAGTTCCCTTGTGAAGCACCAATACCAATCGTTGTATCATTTCCCATGACTTGAATTGCTATCATGGTCAAGGCTTCACATTGCGTTGGATTGATTTTCCCTGGCATAATCGAACTACCCGGTTCATTTGCAGGAATCGAGATTTCTCCTAAACCACTCCTTGGTCCGCTCGCCATCCAGCGAATATCATTAGCCATTTTCATCGCATTAGCTGCGAGCGCCTTTAATGCTCCTGATGTAAAAACAACAGCATCTTTGCTTGCTAATCCATGAAATTTATTAGGATTTTCTATAAATTGATTATTTGTCTCTTCATTCAAAGACTTAAAAAATCGTTCGATATATTCTTTTGATGCATTTAGCCCAGTTCCCACTGCTGTGCCTCCAAGCGCCAATTGTTTCAGTTCAAATAACGTCAAATCTAGCATCTGGTAACTGTGTTCAAAACCAGAACGCCAACCACTGATTTCTTGAGAAAATGTCACCGGCGTTGCATCTTGTAAATGAGTTCTTCCTATTTTTACAATTTTTTCATTTTCGCTTTCCAGTTTTTTTAATGTTTGAATCAGTTGTTTCATCACTGGGAATAACTTCTGTTCCATCAACTGAACAGCGGCTACATGAATCGCTGTTGGGAAAACATCATTTGAACTTTGGGACATATTGACATGATCATTAGGATGAACCATCACATACGCTTTAGCCGCTAAATGAGCAATGACTTCGTTAACATTCATATTTGTTTGAGTCCCACTACCAGTTTGCCATAAAGATAGCGGAAACTGCTCATCTACCTCACCATTAATGATTGCATCTGCTGCTTGTTGGATTGCTTGACTAATTGTCGTATCCAACTTTCCACTTGCTTCATTTGCCTTAGCCGCATTCTTTTTTACCAATGCTAGCGCATGAATAAGAGCTATCGGCATTTTTTCTATACCTATATTAAAATTTTGGCGGCTGCGCTCGGTTTGCGCTCCCCAAAGTGCCATTTTCGGCACTTGAATTTCTCCCATTGAATCCCGTTCAATACGATAGGTCATGCGTTTGATCCTCTCCTTTTTCACTATTTACTATCACTATACTGGAAACGAATCGTGATTTACAGTCTAAATCCTTGATTCAGGAAAAAGACAGAAAAAAATCAGCAATCCTTTCGATTACTGATTTTACGTTTAATTTTTGATTTTCCCTTCATTACTATGTTTATACCCATACGTAAAATAAATAACAAACCCTAAAACCAACGCTATTGCGAAAGCTTTCCAAGTTGCTGCTTGTAATTGTACCATCAAACCAATACTAACGATGACCAATAAAATTGGAACAAATGGAACAAACGGAATTTTAAATTCTCCTGGTTTAGGATCTCCAGCCACTTTTCTCAAACGAATAATTCCCATCGCCATCACGATCAAGTACATTAACGTCACAATATTCGTTAGCTCAGCCAATAGCTCCATCGGAACGACTCCCGCAAAAATCATTGTACACACACCCGCTACATAGGTTGCATTTTTGGGTGTACGATTTTTTTCATCGATCTTGCTCATAAATTTAGGCAATAAACCATCTTTACTGATCGCATAAATAATTCTTGCTAGACTATACATCATTGAGATTGTCACCGTTAAAAGTGTTAGAATCGCGCCAACAGAAATGACTCCTGCCACACCGTCACGTTGGACAAAACGCATAGCAAAGGCGACTGGATCTTTCACACCTAATGCATCAAATGGGACAATTCCCGTTAAAATCAATGTCACAATCACATATAAAACGGTGGCTATGATAATCGAGCCAATAATTCCTCTAGGGATATCTTTTTGTGGATTTTTAACTTCTTCTGCTGTCATACTTACTGCATCAAACCCTAAAAAAGCAAAGAAAACAACTGCGGCACCGCTGACGACTCCAGAAAAACCAAAAGGCATAAACGGTTGCCAATTGTTGGGTTTCACATAGAAAATACCGACAGCTACAAAAAGTGCAATGATACCAAACTTAACAAAAACCATCACATTATTTAAACGTAAAGCCGTTTTTGTTTCTAAAGAAACCCAGAACATAACAGCTAAAAGCACCAACATTGCAATCAAGTCAACATACGTACCCTTCGCCGGATTGTATGCGCCACTTAAGGCTTTAGGCACATTGATCCCAAGACTATTCAAAAAGCCATGTACATAACCAGACCAACCCGAAGCGACTGAAGAAACTGCTAGAAAGAATTCACAAATCACTAGCCACCCCGTCATCCAAGCGACCAACTCCCCAAATACAACATACATATACGCATAAGGACCGCCAATTGCGGGAATTCTTGAAGCAAACTCTGCATAACATAAACCTGATAAAACAATTGCTCCTGCTGCTACCAAAAACGAAAGTGACAATGCAGGTCCAGCATATTGTTCAGCAGCAACTCCTGTCACGACAAAAATTCCTGTTCCAACAATGGCACCGATCCCAAGCATGATCAAATCGATTGTCTTTAAATCTTTTTTCATTGAACTCAACTCACTTGAAACGGCTGTCAGCTCTTTTTTTCGAAACATCGACATTTCTTTTCCTCCAATAAATCAATCCATTTTCTAGTCATAATAAGTGCAAAAGTTTTACATAAAAATAAGCGTAAATAGGACATTTACACTTTCATATCCTCTAAAAGAATACCACCTAAAATAACAAATAAGCAACCAATTATGACAGATCTCATTTCTTTTTTAGACTTGCGTTCACCGAGTAAATAGATTCTACTTAAAGTTAAGAGGATGCCCCCCATTTTACCGCTTAAAAGACCAATACTGCCCTAAGCAAATAGCGGGATCAAAGACACTATTATTTCCATGATATACTCCTATAAAAAATAAATTAGGACAGACATGCTTAACTCCAAAAAATAAGAAGGAATTCACGAACGAAGGAGTTGCTTCTGCTCTCACCGTTTATTTGGATTCCTTGAGGCTGGGATGTAACTCATAGAGTGATGTGCCGGTCTCCAACTATAATACAGAAAAAAATCGATAGGGTCTCTCTCATTAAAAAAAATAATGTTGAGAAATAAACCAATTATTTCTCAACACGCCTATTATCTTCTCTCATTAAAATAACTCAAAAACGGAAACAACAACTTCATCGTTGTTCCTTCACCTTCAACTGATTCCATCATCAAATGATGACCTAACTTATCTGCTAAACTTTTCGCCAAGTATAACCCTAACCCAGTTGAATGTTGCTCACTCGTCCGACCATTTTCTCCAGTAAAACCTTTGTCAAAAATACGGCGCTGATCTTCTTTTGGAATACCAATTCCAGTATCTTTTAATGACAACCACGCACCATCTTTAGTACGCGACAATGTCACGACGATTTCCCCACCAGCAGGTGTATATTTGATTGCATTGCTGACTAATTGTTTGAAAATAAAGGCAACCCACTTTGCATCCGTCAGGATCATTTGGTCATTTCCTTCTATTGAAAAACGCAAATTCTTTTGAATAAAATAATTCCCCTGTGTCCGGATCACCGATTGAACGATTTCTTTTAATGAATATTCTTGAATCAAGTAATCCCTAGAAAAACTATCCAATCGAGCATAATAAAGAACTTGTTCCACATACTCATCGATTTTGCTTAGCTCATTTTCGACTAAATAATATTTCTTTTCAGGAACATCATCCTCGATCGATTGTAAAATCAAATTAACCGCAGCCAAAGGAACCTTGATTTCATGTACCCACGAGTCGATATAATCTTTTTGATCCTGTTGATTATTGATTGCTTGCTGCATGATTTGCTGATGTTCCACTAACAAGCCATTAATGTAGTTTTGGACTAATATTTCTTCTGACTTTGAGGCTTCACTTAAATAATGCTCCAACGAAGGCGGCTGTTTTGAAATATCCAACGAACACCACCAGCGTTTTTTTAATGAATAATCGATTGTCATAAACAGGAGTAAAAATAAACCTTGTAATAATACCAAATAACCAATTACTGATGGATTCACGACCATATCTGGAGATAACCACAAAATAAAACACGTCACGCCAATAAAAAATAGCCAGCCAATCAACAGAAGCCAATGATCCTTTAAATACTTACCAATTGTCATTTTCTTCTCCTATTCTATGGTACGATGTAGCCTTGTCCCACTTTTGTCTCGATATATCCTTCAAGACCTGCTTGTTCAATTTTTTTCCTCAAACGATTGATATTAACAGTCAAGGTATTATCATCAACAAACCGCTCATCTTCCCACAAGGCGCGCAACAATTTCTCTCTCGTTAAAATTTTCCCGTGTTTTTTGATCAAAATATACAACAGTCGATATTCATTCTTACTTAAATCAATCACTTCGCCATTGATTTCCATACTGCCATTATCAACATTCAATGTAATACCATTATGAGACATGATTTCACTGCCTACTTCAGAATAATTATATGAACGGCGTAAAAGTGCATTGATTTTAGCAATCAACACATCGATTTGAAATGGTTTGGTGACAAAATCATCTGCGCCCATATTCATCGCCATGATCATATCCATGTTCGTATTTCGACTAGAAATAAAAATAATTGGAATTTTAGAAATTTCACGGATTTTTTGACACCAATAGTAGCCATCAAAAACGGGAAGATTAATGTCCAATAATACCAATTGAGGATCTTCACGCTGAAAATCTTCTAAAACATTATTAAAGTCTGTCGTCCCAAATGTATCGAATTGCCATTTTTGCAACTCTTCGCTAATCAACTGGCGAATCGTTGTTTCATCTTCTATAATCATGATTTTTGCCATCATTTACCCTCCACTTGTTTCTTTCTATTGTACCTTATCAGAAATTCTGAGTCATTCATATAGGACTTTTAGCCGAGTTTTCATTAAAAAAGAACAAACCAATGCTAAATTCTCTCTTCACTCTTTCAAAGCTTACTCCAAAACAGCCACGCTATTATTTGCAATTGCTTTACCAACAAATAAAAAGACCCCATCTAAAAGTAAAATCGTCATATTTACTCCAAAAAAGATCGAGAGTTTTTCGATTCCTTGAATTTTTTCTTTTGTTCTAAGAATCAGATATAAAATAAAATTACTGCCATAGGTAAAAACGGTCAGTACTATAATCAGTTCAATCAACATTTTTTATCCTCGCCATGATTGCCGTATTTTTCTATTCCCTTTCATTTTACGTCAATCGAAGTATTTTTTAAAGAAAAGAACTGTTTCTTTATAACCGTCAAACATCAAAAATTATTTCTATGGTAGAATAAACGAGAAATAAAGATGTTAGGAGAATACACATGAACGATTTAATTACAGAAATTAATGCATTTCGAGATGAACGGAATTGGCGCCCTTATAACACACCAAAAAGCTTGGCGATTTCCATTTCCTTAGAAGCATCTGAGTTGTTAGAGAACTTCCAATGGTGTTCTAGCGAAGAAGCTGTTGCGGCAACTTTCGAAAATATCCAAGAAGAATTAGCTGATGTGCTTATTTACTCACTCATGTTGGCTTCTGATTTAGAATTAGATGTACCACAAATTATCCGTGAAAAAATGAAAAAAAATGCGTTAAAGTATCCTGCTAATCCGAATCAAGCAATCAATGATTCTTCAAACTCTCGATAGAGCCTTAAAATTTATACATTCATTATTTTGAATCGGTTAAATGTAATTCATTTATATTGTCTATTTAGCGTAAAATGAACTTAGGTTATTAGAATACACTTAGTGAAAGAGATATTTTACACCATAAAAAGCAATAATTTGGTTACTCATGTAATTTTTTTCAAACCCTTTATTGACCCTAAAAGGGTTTTCCTATAAAATGGAACTTAGATAGAAACGAATAGGATAAAAAAAAGCACTTCACAATTTAGCTACCAACTAAATCATGAAGCCCTGAATAGTCAGTGAACACCTGACCAATCAAGTTGCTTAAGCCAATATTTATACATTGACATCTTCCATTTTACTCAATTTTGACAGAAATTTCTAGAGGTTTATGCTAGTTTTTTCTGCTATGGAGATGTTTATGCTTATTTATCGAGCTTACAATGGCGTTGGATATGTGTCCGACGCCATTTTTTTGTGTATTCGTTTCTATCTAAAAGAACCGTTTGTTTACTTTTTAGATCATAATATTTAATAGTCAACCAACCATTGACTAAAATTGAACGCTGATCCCAACCAGCCTTTACCCATTCTCCTGGATGATTTAAAGAGTAAACAACGATTCTTAAAAATAATAGTCAAATTACTACTCCCAAGTATTCTTTAAGAAAAAACAATGATTAAAAACTAACGTAACCTTTTTCAATACTTCCTTTTATATGAATATCATTGTTTGTATTTTCTTTATTGATGACTATTAGAGCTGAAAATAAGCGTTATTGCTTATTTTCAGTTTTTTTATTTTAGCTATCCTGATTGACTCACTTTTATTATCGCTTCTTTTTCTAAATAAAATGCTGCTTCTTTTAAGAATTTTTTCAAATGCGGTGTTTCATTGTGTTTTTCTACTGCAGACGTATCTTGCCAATTTTCTACAATAATAAATTGATTTGGGTGATCCACCTTTTCAAAATGGTTGTAAAATAAACAGCCTTCATCTTGTTGTGATGCCTTGACGAGTTCAGCTATAAAAGCTAAATAATCCGTTCTTTTTTCTGGTTTTACTTGCAAAAATACATTGATTGTAATCAAACGTTTGCTCCCTTCTCATTTCTCAGGCTCTAATCTAAATATAACTTTTTCAGCCGTTTCAAGTCGTGCGTGGTCGTTAGATCAATAAAGAATGGACTTTGCCATCGTTGCGTCCTCGTGGCTGTTTTGCTCAATCCTGTTACCCAATCAGGATAGACGCGTAATGCCATCTTGCCTTTGTGTTCTCCGTTCCTCAAGATCCTTTTCTCTGCTAACATCTCTTTTGGAAATACAAATTGTCCTCGTTTATCTTGATCAACTATTGTGATGATCAATTTATCGGGTGCAGAAACAAAATCATACGATTTATTTTTATTTGCTTCGTCTTTTTCCCAAAATACGACAAAGTATCCCTGCTTTTTGGGCGTCAATTTTGCCATTCTACTTCGAAATGATTGATTTCCTAGGACGAATGTCGCCCCTTCATATTCTTTATTTTGTTCTTCCATTTTGAAATCTTTTAAAGGAATATCACTGATTTCTTGGACAATACTTGATAGATAATCCATGGATTTCATCACAATTTTTCCTCTACTTTCTTCAAAAGTTCCTTTGAGTAATACTTCTATAGTGACTATTTTATTGTATCATGCGGTATTACTGAAAATAAAGATTTAAAACAAGGAACAACAGAAAAAAAGCACAACTACAATCGTTTCATAGTCGTGCTGTTTTCATAACAGACCCCAATAGTTCACTTATTCCTCTTTTTCAAGATCCTATGTAAAAATACACCTATCTATTAAATAATTCTTTGGGAAATAGACCATGTTTCGTATTCGGGCATATCAAAAATATATTTTTCTCTATGTGTTTTCTTATATTCTTGTTCAATTAACTGGATTGTATCAAGCGCTGTATCATTTTCCAATGCATATCCGTTAAAGATATAAAAAATGACCAATGTACATTTCTCATCTATAGCCATCAATTTTGGTAATGTCGCAGCCAATGTTGCAGCATTTATTGTCTCAACTAGTTGATTTGCTTCTGTCGCTAAACTATGATAATAATTGATAAATTCTTGATCGATATCGATTGTTTGATCTACTTTTGCAACATATTCCTTTAATTGAATGTTCCATAAAAATGAATCCACCTTATTTCCTCCTATCTTATAAGCATTTCAATAATCTTAGCCTAGAAAATGCTTCATTCGTTCATTTTCACCATTGAATAACTTCTCCTTAAGATAGCACAAGGAACCTTCTTTTTTCCATTAAAACGTTTATTTTATTCGCATAAATAATAATATTTTAGTAATTATCTAACTATTTTACTATTTTTGTCCTTTACTTTTTTCGATAATAGCTAGTAATAAACAAGTCGATTTCACGCAACTGAATAGATTCGATATGTTGACCTTTTATAAAATAGAAACTTCTCTGATACTCTTGGCTTAAAGAATGCCACTTTATCTTTTCCGTTAACGCTCTTTTTGAGAGAATCGATTGTCCGACTCCTCTCTCTAAACATCTGACAATCATTTCATTATTTTTCACGATCATTGTTTGAGGCGTTATATTATGTTCTAAAAAATAGCGTTCAGTATAATGAAAAACACCGGAATTTTCTTCTCGAACCAACCATAATGCTTCAGAAGGATCACCCGCGTGAACCAATTCATCAGCTAAAATCTCTTCACGGATGATTGTTCCAGTTATTAACGGCTTCTCTATGAAGCCAAAATGAGCTTGGTGCTTCTCGATTTTATCTAATACTTCTTCTGAATTTTCCATTTCTAAAACAAATGAGACATGGGGGAATTCTGGTATCAACTGTGCCATCAATTCTGGCAAATAATAAACCGCAAAGGTATTCGAAGCAACGATCTTACACGTTTCTCTAGGAGTCGCTTGTGTGCCTAACGCTTGTAGCGTATCTTCCCAGTCATCTGATAAATTAAGCAAATGATGGTACAAAATATCCGCTTGTTTTGTGGTACTAATTTCTTGCCGTCCATTTCGATCAAATAGCTGAATGTCCAATTCTTCTTCTAACTGTTTAATCTGGTTAGAAACAGCTGGTTGAGAAATAAATAGCCGTTCTGCTGCTTTTGAAAAATTTTTTGTTTCATACACAGCACGAAACGTTTTCAGTAATTTAAACATAGAGACCCTTTCCATTCGTTTTTATTATAGATATCATTTTAACTATTTATTTCTCAAATGCAAATTTTTTCGTTATACTAGATTTATAGATAGACAAAGAAAGAAGATGAATGATTTAGTGGAAAATAACAATAAAAAAGATTCTTATTTAACAAAAAGTATCGCCATTTTCCCTGGACTAGTTACAGCTTTTGTTGTGGCAGTTATTAGTAAAATTTCAGCAATTTGGTTGCCAACTTTAGGTGCTGCGACAATTGCAATTTTATTAGGGATTTTGCTAGGAAATACTTTTTTGAAACAGCCTGTTTTGGAAAAAGGAACAAAAATAGCAGAAGGTAAGCTATTAGAATTTTCAGTTGTGTTATTAGGTGCAACTGTTACTTTTCAAACTATTGCTCAAATAGGTATTTCTGGCGCTCTTTTTGTTCTTTTACAAATGAGTATAACGATTGTTGCTTCTTATCTACTTGGTAAAAAGATGCAGTTTTCAGATAATATGTCCTTATTGATGGCTGGTGGAAATGCGGTCTGTGGCTCATCTGCAATTGCTTCGATTGCCCCTGCTATTCATGCAAAAGAAGAAGAAAAAGGCCAGATCATTACATTGGTCAATTTGCTAGGAACAATCTTGATGTTGCTGTTACCAATTATTGGCTCGCTTATTTATGGTAGTGATATTTTAACTAAAAGCGCCTTGATTGGTGGTATCTTACAGTCTGTAGGACAGGTTGTAGCAAGTGCCAGCATGGTCAATGGACAAGTTGTAGAGCTTGCTATGCTCTTTAAAATCATGCGTATTATGATGCTAGTAGTCGTTGTTTACTGGTTCGGTAGATTTAAACAACAAAAATCTGAGTCTTCTGCCACAATAGAAACAACGCCTAAGCAAAAAAAATCTGCTTTACCGTGGTACGTTGTAGGATTTGTTTTATTTTGTATATTCAATAGTTTAGTTCATTTGCCCACACAATTTAGTGCAACAGCTCATTTCTTTAGCGGTTGGTTTGAAATCACTGCTCTAGCCGCTATAGGTTTGCGTTTGGATTTCCAAAAATTCTTCAAAGAAGGGAAACGATTCTTGATTTATGGATTATCAGTTGGTGTTATTCAAGTGTTTTTGGCTATCGTCTTGATTTCTTTATTAAGAATTTAATTTAAAAGTAGAAAAAGTCACTCAACATTTTAGGCTCTATACTTTCTGATGTTGGTGAACAATCACCGGCATCTTTTTTAATGCAAAATACTAGAAAAGACACCCTGATATCCTTTAGAATTAAGTCGACGAAAACCAATCAAAAGGGGAAATCAAGATGTCCTAT
>NZ_MIKA01000017.1 GCF_001730295.1 Enterococcus plantarum | reverse complement strand
CACAACAATAAAAAAAGCCTGATAAGAATGTTCTATCCTTACCAGACTTAGATTTCTATTCAGTTTTTTGTTCACCAACACAATTTGACGTAGAACCATAAAAAAATACCAACGAGAGAGCATCTACTACATGCTCTCTTGTTGGTATTAAATCTTAATCTAATAATTGGATTCCGATTCCTAAAAGCCCGGGTCCAGTATGTACAACTAAAGCTGGACTAATCGTACCGAAATAAATCTTTTCCGCTTGCGGAAACTGCTCTTTAAGCTTTTCGTAAAAGGTTTCTGCCTCTTCTACGGCTTGTCCTTGAGCAACAGCTAAGACAAATTTCTTATGGTCACCAACAAATGCTTTTACCAACTCAAAGGTTTTATCCAAGCTTTTTTTTCTCCCACGAGCTTTAGCAACGGTGTGGTATACGCCTTCTCCGTTACACGAAATAATTGGATTTAGTTTTAACGCATTCCCTAAAATTGAGGCAACCAAACCAATGCGTCCACCTTTTTGCAAGTACTCTAAAGTTGCAACATTGAAAAAGACTTTCGCTTTTGCAACATTACTCGTTAATTCTGTCTTGATTTCGTCCCATGAACGATCAGCCTCAATTAATTTAGCGGCTTCGATTGCTTGAAGACCACTACCTATGCCAATATTTTTTGTATCTAAAACAAACGTTTCCACCCCTTCAAATTCCTCTGCAATCAAACGAATCACATTAAACGTCCCGCTCAATCCACTGGAAATTGTAACAGCCAATACTTTTTCATACCCATCCGCTTTGATTTTTTCAAAAATTTTCGTGATTGTTTCACCATCTGGTAATGAAGTGCTCGGAATTTCTACAGATAATCGCTCGTAAACTTCTTCTGGCGTGATATCTACCTTATCGGTATAGATACGATCTTTATAAATAATTTGCAATGGAATCATATACATCCCATACTGATCGATTAACTCCTTAGGTACATCCGTCCCTGAATCTACTAATAATGCAATTTTTCCTTTATTCATCTAGTTTTTCTCCATCTTCTTTTGAGTTTGTTTGTGCTAATTCAATGGCCTTTTCAGTAAATAATTTAGTGGCAAATGATAACGTCGCACCTTTTACAATTAAAAATTCTACTGGTATAGGTTGATCAAATGCTGCGACTGGCTCTGTTCCTAGTGCTTGAGCAACAACCACTGCTATAGCTGCTTCTTGTTCATCGCAAAAAAGATTATATGCTTCGCGAATCCCAACCGCTGCTCCTTGGTAAAGAATGCCTTGTTTGATTTCGGGTATGGTTAAAACCTGCTTTAATAGCGTAATAGCTATTAAGAACGCCAAATGCTTTTGGTTATACCGTTTTTTATGAGGTGCTGGAATCAATCCTAATTTTACATAATTATTGACCATCGATGACGTTAGTAACGTGTGCTTTTCTTTTAAAATCACTGGTGATAAGTATCGTTCAACAAGCGTGATCACTTGATCCATATATAACTCTAACTCAGGTAGTTCATGCCATCGTGGCAAGTGGACATTTACCAACTCTTGTCCCCAAATTTCCAAAGAGGATTTTAATTCATTCACAAGATCCCTCCTCCTACTTACTGTAATAGTTTAACATTTTTTCCAAAAACATTCAATCTGGTTTCTAAAACTAGATTGAAAATAATAAAAAAGAGAGTGAACTACTAGGATATCCGAAGTGAAACCCAGTAGTTAGATGTTTTAACAGATTCAACACTCTTCCTTACCCACCATGTGGATTGTCACAAAGGCGATGTTCTCTACGACACTTTATAAACTATCTTTGCATCATCGCTTGTAAACTTTGAGACTGTTCATCAATGTTTGTTCTCCCATACTAGATTTCTCCATAAAGTTCATTTATAAATCAGGCACCTGTTTAAAATGTCAATCCTGAACCATTATGTAATAAGAACCCAATCTTATTCTCAGCTAAAAACATCTTCACAATAAAAAAATCCCTGATAGAAACTCTTTAAGTTTTCTACCAGAGATGAAAATTATTTAGATATATTTTTTAGCTCTCTCTTTCCTAGAATAATTCCAATAAAAAAGAATAACTCTAGTAAAACAAAAAACAAAATAAAACAATGCATAAAATATTGTTCTGGCAAAACATTAATGATGGGGTCAGTAGCCGGATCAAACAACCAGTCATCATTATTAAAAAATACACCATGAAACGCCACAAAAAATTGATCAAATCCGATTGCCATTAATACACCCAAAAATGCTGGAATGATCATTCCCCATTGAAATGGGCGAATCAAACGCCACACTCGTTTTGACTTGATAAGACGAAAAACGAAGATAACGCTTGGAATAAGTGTTACGAGTAATACTCCATAACAGAGTAAGAAAAGACGCTTTACTTCATAAAAATGAAACGCACCACTTTTTGAGGATGGAAAATCGGATAATTTTAGCGTGTCAATAAATGGGTTATTTAAATAGGCCATCAACTGGTCAAAATTTTTCAGCAATGTCTGCTTATCCATATCCACGTAGTCTAAAATTTTTAATGAATCAATCTCAAAAACATATAACAGACGGAAATTAATCGTAATCGTAGTGCTTAAAGAGACAATGGTTAAAATCAAACACGCAATCCCAGCGCGTTCAAACCAAATCCAATTTTTTTCTTTCATATCAAAACGTCCATTCATCCAGAGAATCCACTACATATGTAGGCTGTTTAGGTAAACTTGAAACTGCTGATTTCGCCGTAAAGCCAGATAACACAAGTAAGCTATCAATCCCATTTTGAAGACCAGATTGACTATCTGTTTCATAATTATCGCCAACCATAATGACATCTTCTTTATTCATTTTCATCACCTTTAGCGCTTCATTCATAATAATCGCATTGGGCTTGCCGATCATGATTGGATCCGCTTGTGTTGCTGTTTGAATTAACGATATAAATGAACCCGCACCAGGTAATAATCCTCGCTCCGTCGGAATACTTTTGTCTGGATTTGTCCCAATAAACGTAGCACCATTTCTGATACAAAGGGTTGCCGTAGCAAGTTTTTCATACTTTATATCTGTATCTAAACCTACAACAACATAATCCGGTTTTTCTTCATCCCACTCAAAACCAGCTGATAAAATCAACTCAGTAAGACCAGATTCTCCGATTACGTATACTCGGTTTCCTTTTCTTTGTTCTTTCATATAATCGATTGTCGCAAGGCTTGCTGTATAAACGGTCTTCGCTGATACATGAATATCAAACTCCTTAGCTAATCGATCTGCGACAGCCTCAGGTGTTTTTGTCGTATTATTAGTGACAAAAAGAAATGGCCGTTTTAATTCTTGCAAGCGCTCAACAAAACGTTTTCCAGCAGGAATAACTTCTTTGCCCAAATAAATCGTACCATCCAAATCAATTAAATAGCCTTTATAATGATTTTTCACGAATGTTTACTCCTCACGTTGACGAATAGTAAATGAACGTCCCTTATTGGCGGCCATATCTTTCTTTCCAATGACTGCTTTTTTGGGTTCATTTTCTTTGCGATTTTTAATCACAGGTTTCGTTTTATTAGTCACAGGTACACGTTTTTCTTCTGTATGTGCCTGATTTTGATTCATTGGTTTTTTAGTTAGTTTCTTGCGACGTGTCTGTTGTTTTTCACGTTTTCCACCAATTCTTTCGATCACAAAATAAGCACAGCCAAAATTACAATACTCATATAGATAATCTTCTAGTGTATTGATTCTCTGCTCAGGTGCCGCTTTACGATTCGATTCGTTGAAAAAACCTTTCAAACGTAGTTGATCGTAGCCCCAGTCCCCAACAATGTAATCATATTTCGAAAGAACATCACTAAAACGTTCTCCTAGTCTTTCTGCATCAAAGGCTTCCCGATGATTTTTCACTAAAAGATATTCACGAGTCCCAATCATTACATGATTCTCGTCAGCGAGTGTTACGATTTCGCCTTTTTTCTTTTCTTTGACAGGTTCTTCTTTTATTTCTTCAAGGACAGCCGTGATTTCTTCTGTTAATGTCGCTGTTGGTTCTTCTTTATGTTTAACTGGTTTCGTTGATTTGTAAGGTTTTTTTACTTTTTCTGTCATTTTTTCACCGCCTAGATTTTATTATACCTTGTTTTTATAGGATTGGGTAGTGCTCGTTCAAGTAGTTACCTAAAACGGTTCGGATAAATTCTGGAAAGATAAATTCCACTTCTCCTGCAAGCTCAATGGTTGGAAAAAAAGGAATAAACATAAAATGATCAATTGTGGTAAACGTATAGGTACACTCTAAATCGACAGGAGCATTCTGCCATAGAACTTGTTTTTTCTGCTTATCATATGCAATTCCATCATAATATAGCTCACCGAAAACTTTACCGCGAAACCCCATCCCTCTAATTGGAAATTTACGCAAGTACTGACGGTTTTTTTCCATTTCCTTGACTAACCGAATCAATTCAGCACCAGATAATGTTACGCGAATCAAATGTATTGGATGAGGTAACGTTTCATGCAATTGATCTGCATCAACGATGCCTTTTGGTATATCTGTCAAAAACAAGCCATTGTTTAGTATTGCCACGTCAGTGCGCCCTTTTTCTTTCAACGCTTTTAAAGTGGTTATGATCAAAGGATGTTCTGCATTTAGATCCACGAATAAAGGATGGGGAATGTTTGCGATTTTTTTGGCTTTTAATAACTGATGCCCCAATGCAAGATAATCCTCAATCTCTCTTTGGTCTTCGGATAATGTAGGAAGCTCAGCAGTGGATACAGCTTTAGCTTCACTATTGAGGATAGTACCGTTGGCGACCGTTAAGTGAACTTCACCAATATAATAGCCAAATTTACCAGCAGCAGAAAGTTGTATCCCATTGATTTTTTCACCATTCTTGAATAAATGATGGGTGTGAGAACCTAGCAATACATTAATTTCATGATATTCATTCGCGATTTTACTATCTTCATCGATCCCTAAATGACTCATTAAGATTAAAATATCACATTGTGGCCGAACCACCCTAATCAATTGCGGCAATATCTCTTTAATTGACAAAATATCCCAACCGTTTGGACGATAAGTCAATGGAAATGGGGCCGTCAAAGCAATCAAACCAATTTTCGTCTGTTCTTTTGTTTCGATAATCTTATATGGCATCGCCCATTCAGGTGCTTGTCCTGTTTCTAAATCAACTAAATTTCCTAACAAGACATCAAAATTTCGATGATCGTATAAATGATTCAACTCTTCTTTGGAATTCCCAACCCCTTCATTATTTCCAATCGTTGCCGCATCATAGCTTATTTCGTTCATTCTTTCGATATTCGCTTGACCATCGGTAGCTTCTGTTAATGGATGCCAGCGATCTATAAAGTCACCTAAATCAACTGTTAAAACAGTTTTACCCTGTTTGGTGTAGCATTCTTTTTGACCTAGCAAGTACCTTCTGATTTTGGGCCAATTTTCTACATGTGAATGCAAATCATTTGTGTGAAAGATGACGATTTCTTCCATTATATCGCCCCCAATTTCAATCTATAAAATTATAGTACCATACTTCAGCTTAGAGTATAATAAAGGAACTACACAATTAAAGGAGATAACTATGAAAATTAATGTCCCTTTCGGCACGATTTGGTTGGACGCGGATGATGAAGGTCTAAGTACTGTTTCTTTTTTTGAGATTCCAAATCATAAAACCAATCAGTATACAGAACTTGCTGCCAAAGAACTCACAGAATATTTTGCTGGTAAGCGTAAACGTTTTTCCGTTCCTTTGTCTGTTCACAGTGGAACTGTATTTCAACGAAGAGTTTGGCACGCTCTTTCTCTAATACCCTTTGGTGAAACCCGAAGTTATCAAGAGATTGCTCAAGCAATTGAATCCCCAAAAGCAGTACGAGCAATTGGTCAGGCGAATAGTAAAAATCCACTCCCAATCATTGTGCCTTGTCATCGGGTAATTGGTAAAAATGGCGCATTAACTGGTTATTTAGGTAGCTCTGAACAAGAGGGCCTTAGCATTAAGAAATTCCTACTGCATATTGAAAATGTTTCCCTCGATAAATTTGATTAGCCACAATAAGAACAAAAAAATAATGGACAACAAAACATTCTATGTTCTGCTTTCCATTATTTTTTGTTGTGTAAATAGAATAAAAAATAAACTTCCTAACGATTAAATATTGCCTTTGTTATCATCGCTATCTTTACCACGATATTTTTCTAAATATTGTTCTTTGGTCATTACATCATTCGCGTTCATGTTAAATTTAACCAAGTGTAAGCCTATCATATGAGCAATTGCTTCTCTTACTTTTTCAACAATTTGGTCAAAAACGGTAGAATTATTGACATTATAGTTCCAAATTACTGACACATCAACTGCCGCTTGCTTTGTGCCAACTTCGATACCAATGCCCGAAATCACCACGCTTATGATTTTTTTCACGACAACTCCAAATGATTATTTCGCTTTTAATCCACCGATGATGCTTTCTACTGTTTTTGCTATTAGCGCTAACTTCTTATTATAATTTTAAATTCCTATCATAGATCGAATTGATTCTATCAAGGAATAAATATCCAAATCTTCGTCGCGCATTTTCCCAATGACATATCCGACTGCCGCAAAAATTAGCAAGACAACTGTTTTCCAAAAACCAATCAGTAATAAAAGGAGCGCTAATAGGAAAAACAAAGTCGTCCAAATAATCCTAAAACGATAAGGGCTAAGCTGATTGATCCAGCGTTCTTTTTTCTTTTGATCCATGGCGTCTCCTTTCTATACTACCCGCGATTGTTTTTTACCAAAAGCAGTAGGCTCTGTTGATTCTTTTTCTCTTAATTGAACTGTGACGTGGCTATCAATTGATTCTAGTGCCGAGTTCAAGGTACTTTGTATTGTTTCTTTGATTTCTTCTCCTAATGCTTGAAAACGTTCCTTACTTCGGACATCGACTTTTAACTTAACCGCTACTTTCTCTTTACCTTTGATTTTAACGGTCAATTTTGTTTTATCTGGATGAATAATCGTACTGTACGCTTCCTTAACAAGCTGTTCAACAGTGCTTTTGGGAATCTCAATCTGGTTCTTCCCCTCTTTCACAATCAGACGCTTTCTTCCTCCGGAAACCAAAAGTACAACAATCAAAGTGAGTAACATCAGACCTCCCAAAATAAGTAACATCCATTCAAAGAATATGAATAACCCTGGATAAATGTACAGAAGCCAGTCTACTTGGTAAGACAACCAAGGAATATCGATCAGCTGACTAAGTAAACCCAATGTTCCGAAAAACAATAGGAGTATAATTAATGCAAAAATAATTTTCAGCAATCGTTTCATTTACTTCCCTCCTTATAGTCAAATTGTTTTGCTGTTAGGTAAATTGTAACGCCTAAAAAAAAGTATTACAAAAGATATGAATTTGTTTTTTACTCTATAAGCTACTTATCCTTGTGAAAATTTTAAAAAAAAACGACCAAACCGTTTCATACCTGCAAAAATCTGCTGGAAGAAATGTAGCCGATCGTTTTCTATTTATTCGTCCAAATACTCTTCTTTTGAAAATTCAGTATCTTCATACTCACCGCTGTCTCCATAAAATTGATTATAGCGTTGTTTAAATTTGCGGAAAATATAGGTAACTAAAACTTTGGCAATCGCATAAATTGGAATCCCAAAAATCAATCCAAACATCCCTAATAAATCACCCATTACTAATAATACAATCACAATCGTTAACGGATGAACAACAAGTCGTTTGCCCATCACTTGAGGTGCAATCAGGTGGCCATTCAACATTTGAACAAGCATCCAAACGAAACTCATCTTAATAAACATTCCAAATGACACCATCAAAGCGACAATCGCAGCTGGAATAAAAGCAATCACGGGACCAATATATGGGATCACCGCTGTGATTCCCACAATGATCGATAAAGTGCCTGAATAAGGAACTTTGATCAGCCAAAAACCGATAAATGTCAAAATGCCGATTGCAATTGATACTAAAATTTGTCCTTTTAAATACGCACCGACCTGACTACTCATTGTTGCCCCAATTTCTTTCGCATCACTTCTAAAACGGGGGGGTATAATTTTCAAAACGAAAGAGAAGAACTTCTGATCATCTTTTAATAGGAAAAAAGTAATGATCGGAGCCGTCACCATCACCAACGCAAACCCAGTCAAGGTAGAAAATACTGTCGAAGCACCTTCTACAGCTTTGCTAAAGTAACTACCGATTCCATCAGAGACATTACCGAACCATCTTTGAATTCCATTTAATGCATTTGCTAAAGGTTTCTCTAACACAGAATTGTGGAAGAAATCAGTGACCATTTTGTTCAAATCATCCATATACTGCGGAAAACTTTGGATTAAGCCATCTACTTGCTTTTGTATAATCGGAACGACTAGAATAATACCAATAATGATCAATGCAACCAAAATAATAAAAATAGCTGAAACGCCGTAGACCCGTTTAACTTTGTGTTTTTCTAGCCAATTGACAACTGGATTAAATAAATAATACAAAATCAATGCTAAAATCGTTGGTCCAATAACCGTTTTGAACACAACCCCAATCGGACCAAAAATAAACCCAACCTGATGAAAAATAAAAATAACTGCTCCTAGCAACAGCAATGCTACTAATGTAAATATCAAATTTTTTCCACCAAGAAATTTGATCCAGCGTGTTTCTTGTTTCTTTTCCATTTTCTTCCCTCCTTAGTTTAAAAGCCAAATGAGCCCTTTTTGGCTCGAATGAAAAATAGGATTTCACCTTTTTTCATAGCTTCTAGCCCATAGAACTAGTCAACAGCACCCCTATATTGTAGCGAAAAAATCGTTATCTGTAAAAATATACTCACTTCATTATTTAAACACAAAATCACTCAGCCGTTCGCAAACTGACTGAGTGATCATATTTATTAATTCGCTGCTTTACGTCCTTTACGTTGTGTTGCTTCCATGATTACTGGAAGAATCACTGGACGACGTTTTGTTTGTTCAAACAAATAACGACTCAACTGCTCACGAATGTCTTGTTTTAATTTGCTCCACTCAAAATCATTACTTTTAAGATGTTTTTCAACAATCTCAGTTACAATAGTACTGCTTTCTTTCATCAAGTCTTTACTAGTTTTGACGTAAACAAAGCCTCTTGACGTGATTTTAGCAGGTGAAACGATACGTTTTTCACGTCGGTTGATTGTCACCACCGCTACAAAAATACCATCTTCAGATAGAATTCTACGGTCACGAAGCACAATATTCCCGATATCCCCTACACCAATCCCATCAATCATGATGTTGTCAGCAGTTGTACTGCCAGCAACGTTCATTTTCTGTTTGCTATATTCAAGAATGTCGCCTCGCCCAGTGATGAAAATATTTTTGTAAGGAATTCCTAATTCATGTGCTAAATCGGCATGTGCTGCTAACTGACGATATTCACCTTGAATCGGAATAAAGTGTTTTGGTTTCATCAAGTTCAACATCAATTGTAAGTCGTTTGGACTTGCATGACCAGATACGCGCATATTATCAGAGATTTGTTTCACTACACCACCAGCGCGGTACACAATATCTTCTGTTTTAGCTACAGCTGTCTCCATCGCTGTTGTCGGCGTTGTCGTGATATACACCAAGTCGCCTTCTTTGATTTTCACAACACGATGTGTGCCATTTGCCATTTTCTGTAATGACTTGATCGGTTCACCCATTGTTCCAGTTTCTAAAATCACTAATTGATCTTCTTGGTATTTTTTCATATCTTTGACACTAACGATCAAATCTTCACTTGGTAATTTTAGTTTATCTAGTTTAATGGCTGTGTTGATGATTCTTTGGAAATCTTGACCTGTTAAAACAATTTTGCGGTCAGATCGATGAGCTGCATCTAAAATTTGTTGTACGCGTTGTAAGTTACTTGCCACGCAAGCTACAATTATACGACCTTCCCAATAGCGGATTGTATCAAAAACTTCATCAGCAATCTGCGACTCTGAAACCACTTGAGTAGGATTTTCAGCATTAGAAGAATCGCTCAATAATGCTAGAACTCCTTCGTTACCGACTTCAGCTAAACGACCAAAATCAGTTTGATACATTGGTATAGCACTTTGGTCAAATTTGAAATCTCCTGTGTAAACGATATTGCCTTCTTTGGTCTTTAAATTGATTCCGATAGAATCCGGAATCGTATGTGTGGTACGGAAAAAGCTGATCGTAGCATGCGCAAAATCGATTTCTGTATGTGCATCGACTACGTGAAAATCATTAAAATCTTTCGAATCTGCATGATCTCCTACGTTTAATTTAGCTAACTCGATCGTTAATTCAGTCCCAAATACTGGTACATGAACTTTAGATAAAAGATACGGTAATGCTCCGATTGCATCGGCATGACCATGTGTTAAGAAAATCCCTGCAACACGGTCAATATTTTCTACCAAATACGTAAAATCGGGAATCACCACATCAATTCCTAATAGCTCATTTTCTGGATATTTTAATCCACAATCCAGTACAAAAATTTCATCTTCCACTTCAGCGATATACATGTTTTTACCATTTTCACGCACGCCGCCTAAGGGAACGATTTTTATTGTACTCACTCATTTCACCTCTCTATATTCTCATACCGAATCAAAGATTCAATATGCTTAAAATTTTTGCTTTTTCTTCAGTTGTACATGATACAAGAGGTAAACGTAAATCACCAACGGAAATGCCTATTTGATTCAGTACTGCTTTGACTGGTGCTGGAGAAGGAACTGAAAATAATGCATTCATTTTTGGCAATAACTGTCGTTGAATGCTTGCAGCTTTTTTAATTTCTCCGTTATCTAGCGCAGTGAACATCTCGTACATTTCAGTGCCAAATATATGACTAGCTACTGAAATTACCCCTTGTCCGCCTATAGCTTTTAGTGAAAAAGCTAAGGAGTCTTCTCCAGTATACACTAAAAAGTCTTTTGGTGCCTTTTCTACTAACTCGGTCAAGGCATCTAGCCCAAAACATTCTTTGATTGCAATAATATTATCCAATTCAGCTAGACGTAGAGTTGTTGCTACATCAAGGCTTGCCACTGTTCTTCCCGGAACATTATATAAAATAATCGGCAAGTCACTCGCTTCAGCAATTGCTTTGAAATGTTGATACAAGCCTTCTTGGTTTGGTTTATTATAATATGGCACGACTGCCAAGCCTGCATCGATTCCTCTGATAGCAGAAAGTTCTTTTACAAATTCAACCGAATCACGTGTATCATTGGTTCCCACACCGCAAATGATTGGTACTCGTCCTTCAACTAACCGGATCACTTCATTAAACAACTCGATTTCTTCATCATGAGTTAATGTTGGTGATTCTCCTGTCGTTCCAGCTAAAATGATTCCTTCTGTATGATGATCAAGTAAATGTTCAACTAACTGAGGAAGCTTAGTAAAATCAATTTCACCGTTTTCATCAAAAGGTGTGACCATTGCTGTAATTATTGTTGCATTTTCTAAATTCATACTTACTACCTCCTAATTTAAAAGCGGATTGGCTCGTTCAGTCTCAACTAAAAAATAGGAACAAATAATTGAAGTGCTCTTTACCTCACTCAGTTTTTTCCTTTTTCCCGAGAGACTAGCACATGCTGTAAATAAAAATAAAAGCGTAACGGGCTCTCGCCAGAACCCGTAGAGAAATAGGAAAATTGATTTGTGACGCTTTTTGTCACAGACATATTTTATCTTTTTCCTAGAGTCTAGCCTGCGGAGCTAGATAACGCATGGTAACAATGTTCCGCTTTGCTTCACCTTGTAATTTTCAATATCCGTTCACTTCATTTACTGTGTTTCAAAGCAAAAGTCCAGATTCTATTTAAACCCTCACTAAATCCATCTTGTGCAATGTTTCTGCAATTTGAACTGAATTCCAAGCAGCGCCTTTTAATAAATTATCCGAAACCACCCACATATGATACCCCTTATCAATATCGATATCTTGACGAATTCTCCCAACAAAGGTTTCTTTGCGGTCAATACTCGTTAACGCTTGCGGATAAATTTGCTGACTCGGATCGTCTTGTAGTACTGCTCCTGGTGCTTTTGCAATTAATTCTTTGATTTTATTAACGTCAGAGCCATCTTCTTTGACTTCAATATAAATTGATTCCGAATGGCCAGATAATACAGGAATACGGACACAGGTCGCAACGACTTTAATACTGTCGTCTTCCATGATTTTCTTCGTTTCGTTGATCATTTTCCATTCTTCATACGTATAATCAGCATCTGCAAAAACATCGATCTGAGGTAATGCATTAAAAGCGATTGGATAGTGTTTTTTATCCCCGCCAGATGGCAAAATATTTGCTTCTAGTTTATTAGCTGGCGTGCCATTGATATACGCCAATGCCTGTGATTTCAGTTCTTCCATTGCTTTGATCCCTGCACCACTAACGGCTTGATAAGTTGATACGATCAAACGATCCAACCCGTAAACTTGCCTGATTGGCTCAAGAGCTACCATCATTTGGATCGTTGAACAGTTTGGATTAGCAATAATTCCTTTATGACGTTTCAGTGCCTCCGCATTGACTTCTGGTACTACTAACGGTACTTCTGGATCCATTCTGAAATGACTTGTGTTATCTACGACGACTGCTCCTCGTTTGACCGCTTCAGGTGCGAATTGTTTTGAAATAGTTCCACCAGCGCTAAATAATGCAATATCTACACCAGTAAATGACTCAGGTACTAACTCTTCGATTACAAGGGTTTGGCCTTTAAACGTTACTTCTTTTCCCGCAGAACGTTTTGAAGCTAATAGTTTTACTTGATTCATTGGCAAAGATGTTGCTTCTAGCATCTCGATCATTTTAGTACCAACAGCACCAGTTGCGCCTACCACGGCAACATTATATTCTTTTTTCATACTTATTGATCTCCTCTCAAATTCCTGAAGAAAGTTGCTTTTCCTATTTTACCATAATATTGTCTTTTACTACATAGGAAGTAAAATGATTTTGATTTAATTTTGTCAAAAATGAAAAAGAAAATTTGATATTCTAACTTTCCAACTCTCTTTTTAATGACATTCTTATGATTCGAGCATGATAGTAGCCTAATTTATTTTACAGTCTTATACTTGCTCTGCGAGTTACTTTAGTTGGAACCTTATTTGGGAATGGTAAAAATGGCTTGGTTGTTTTTACTGTTTTCCTTTTAAGATTGAACAAACTATTTTGCCATGTGTTATCTAGCTACGTGGGCTACCTCTTCGGGAAAAGATAAAAATAGAATGTGACAAAAAGCATCACAGTCTATTTTTCCTATTTTCCTGTCAGAGCTGAACGAGCCCGCTATGCTTTTAAATTAGGAGGATGATAAAATGTACACTGTAGCAGATTATTTATTGGATCGTTTAAAAGAATTGGGTATTGACGAACTATTTGGCGTTCCTGGAGATTATAATTTGCAATTTTTGGATCATATCACGGCAAGAGATGATCTTAAATGGATCGGCAATGCCAATGAGTTGAATGCTGCTTATATGGCTGATGGCTATGCACGAACAAAAGGAATTTCGGCTTTTGTGACCACATTTGGTGTAGGGGAGTTAAGTGCAGTCAATGGTTTGGCGGGAAGTTACGCAGAGAATGTTCCTGTGATTGAAATTATTGGTTCACCGACGACCACGGTTCAAAAAAATAAAAAGCTTGTACATCATACACTAGGAGATGGTGATTTCCTCCGTTTTGAAAAAATGCATAAAGAAGTAACTGCGGCGACTGCTCATTTAACTTTCGAAAATGCTATCTCAGAAATCGACCGTGTATTGAACATCGCCCAAAATGAAAAACGGCCTGTTTATATTAATTTGCCGATCGATATCGCTGAATTTGAAATAACCAAACCAAATACGCCCTTAAATCAACCAATAAAAACATTAACAGCTTCTGAAACTATCCTTTTAGACAAACTTGAAGAAGCGTTACAACAAGCGAAAAATCCGGTTATTATTGCTGGACATGAAATTTTAAGTTATCATATCGAGCCTCAATTAAACGAGTTCGTTCAGAAATTTAATTTGCCAATTACTACATTGCCGCTAGGAAAAGGAGCCTTTAACGAAGCAGATTCTCATTACATTGGAACTTATACAGGTGCACCAACTGAAGAAACGCTGAGAAATCGTGTTGATAAGGCTGATTTAGTTCTGCTTTTGGGCGCAAAATTAACTGATTCTGCAACATCAGGTTTTAGTTTTGGCTTTACCGACAAACAAATAATCTCAATTGGAGCAACAGAAGTCTCACTTTATGGAGAAAAATATGAAACTGTTCAGCTAGACCGTTTTAGCTCTGCCTTAACCACTCTATCTTTCCCTAAATTCACAGGTGAAATACTTCCAGTAAAACGTCTATCCGCTTTAGAAACAAAAGATGTAAAACTAACTCAAAAACGTTTCTGGGAAATAGTGGAAGGTTTTATTTTACAAGGAGATACGTTAATTGGAGAACAAGGAACATCTTTCTTTGGATTGACCAATGTTCCATTAAAAAAAGATATGCGTTTTATCGGACAACCGTTATGGGGATCGATTGGGTATACTTTCCCCTCTACCTTAGGGAGTCAAATTGCCAATAAAGATAGTCGTCATCTTTTGTTTATCGGCGATGGCTCTTTGCAATTGACTGTTCAGGAGATCGGTACGGCAATCAGAGAAAAATTGACGCCTATTGTTTTTGTAATCAATAATAATGGCTATACTGTGGAACGAGAAATTCATGGTGCAACAGAGCAATATAATAATATTCCTATGTGGGATTATCAAAAACTTCCTCTAGTCTTCGGTGGGACTAATAAAACAGTCGCGACTTTTAAGGTTACGACAGAAATTGAGTTAGTAGACGTGATGAAGTCTGCTAGACAAGATACTGAACGTTTACAATGGATCGAAGTTGTGATGAACCAAGAAGATGTGCCTGAATTATTAAAAAAACTAGCTAAGACATTTGCAAAACAAAATTCATAGAAACAACTACTGTTACGTAGAATCTATTGACATTCTAAGGTATTTTGTTATAGTTAAAAGCGACATTTACTTAATTTGAAGGAGTGAATACTATGGCACGTGTTGAGAGTTTTGAATTAGACCATAATACAGTTAAAGCCCCTTATGTTCGTCTAGCGGGTACTGAAAAAAATGGTGAGGCATTGATTGAAAAATATGATTTACGCTTTTTACAACCAAATGAAGATGAATTACCAACAGCTGCAGTTCATACATTAGAACATTTATTAGCTGTAAATTTACGTGATCACTTGGAAGGAATTATCGATATTTCTCCTATGGGGTGTCGTACTGGTTTTTACATGATCATGTGGAATGAACATTCTCCAAAAGAAATTCGTGATGCTTTAGTAAACGTTTTGAACTTTATCGCTGAAACAGATTTTGTTCCTGCAGTTTCTGCTAAAGAATGCGGAAATTATAAAGATCATTCCTTATTCTCTGCACAAGAATATGCGAAAATCGTTTTAGCAAAAGGAATTAGTTTGGATCCATTTGAACGTGTTCTATAAGACAGATAAGAAAAGACCCAAGCCTGACCTGTTCGGGCTTTGGTCTTTTTCAACTAGCCTAAAGCGACATCTAAAATCATCATGATAATAAATCCTAGCATCACGCCAAATACTGCAAAATGCCGTTTGCTAGTCACCGTCTGTTGGGCTTCTGGAATCAATTCCTCCACAACTACATAAATCATCGCACCTGCAGCAAAAGCTAAAGCATATGGCAGCAACAATGTAACTTTTGTTACTAAGACAGCGCCAATTATTCCAGCTATTGGTTCAACAATTCCCGAAGCTTGTCCGTAAAGAAATGCTTTTTTCCGACTTAAATTTTCTTGTCTTAATGGAATTGATACAGCTGCGCCTTCTGGAAAATTTTGGATCCCAATCCCCAATGCTACGGAAATGGCTGCTAAGACGGCTTTTTGCGGATCCTCTGCTAAATTCGCTGCACCAAACGCCACTCCTACTGCTAATCCTTCTGGAATATTATGTAAGGTAATAGAGAAAACCAACAAAATCGTCCGTTTTAAATGACTTGGTAATCCTTCTTTTTCATGATTTGGTCCGAAATGCATATGCGGTAACGTTTTATCTGCGACATATAAAAATAAACCACCAAGACTAAAACCGAAACTCACGACAAGCCAAGCAATACTGCCATTTTCTTCCGCTTGTTTAATTGCTGGATCTAGCAAAGACCAAAAACTCGCAGCAATCATCACACCTGATGCAAAACCTAGCATCATATTCAATACATCCTTTTTAATCTCCTTAAAAAAGAAAACTAATCCAGCGCCCAGCGCCGTCATAAAATAAGTAAAACCCGTCCCAACTAATGCTTGTTGCCAAGCCTCTAACGATAACAACCAGTTTGTTATTCTAAACACCCCAACTTTCTTGAATTTTTGTTAGCTTTACTTTATCACACCAATGATTTTATGACCACGCCTAACCTAAAAATGCTTTCATTTGGTACAAAAAATTAGAAAGAGTATACTTGAGCTAGAAGACAAATATAGAAACGGAGTGAGTTAAATGACAGAAACAATCAATGCCGCTGTTGCGATGATCAACGTATTGGAAAGCTGGGCTATCGACCATATTTATGGAATTCCTGGTGGCTCTTTCAACTCCACCATGGATGCCTTATACAAAGAGAGAGAGACAATCAATTATATTCAAGTTCGTCATGAAGAAGTTGGTGCTTTAGCAGCTGCTGCAGACGCTAAATTGACAGGAAAAATTGGGGTATCGTTTGGCTCAGCAGGTCCAGGTGCAACGCATTTGATCAACGGCCTATATGACGCGCAAATGGACCATGTCCCCGTATTGGCTCTTCTAGGACAAGTCGCTACCAATTCGATGAACTACAATGCCTTTCAAGAATTAAATGAAAATCCACTATTTGCGGACGTAAGTGTCTATAACCGAACCGTTATGACACCTGAAAGTTTGCCTCATGTCGTGGATGAAGCAATCAAAGCAGCGTATGAGAACAACGGTGTCGCAGTTGTGACGATTCCAGTGGATTTCGGCACAAAAGAAATTCCCAAACAAGAAGTATCAACTGCCAAAAACCATCGAAAAGGATTGATCATGCCGAATTATGATGATCTGAAAAAAGCCATTCCTTTTATAGAGGCCGCAGAAAAACCCATTCTTTATATCGGCCAAGGTACTCGCAATGCATGGTCTGAAATCAAAGCCTTCTCCGAACACTTTTCAATGCCTGTTATTTCAGCTGTTTTAGGAAAAGGAATCGTTCCTGATGCTTATGAAAATTTCCTTGGTTTTGCCGCTCGTGTTGCTACCAAACCAGCCAATGAAGCATTAGCTGAAACAGATTTAATCGTGTTTGTTGGTAGTGATTTTCCTTTTGCAGCGTATTTCTTTAATCCAGATGCAAAATTCATTCAAGTTGATCTCGATTCATCTAAATTAGGTCGCCGGCACAAAACAGATGTCGCGATCTTAGGCGACGCAAAAGAATCTTTAAAACGACTGATTGAATTAGGAGATTCTCGTCCAGCCGATAGGTGGCTAAAAGCCAATCAGAAGAATAAAGAAAATTGGCTTGCATGGTTAAGAAGTTTCGACGATAAATCGGATACACCACTTCGTGTAGAACCTGTTTTTAAAGAAATCCGTAGAATTGCGGATGAAGAAGCCATTTTTGTAACAGATGTCGGCAATACAACGGTTCATGCGATTCGTCTTTTGGACTTGAACGGCAAACAAAAATTTACAACTTCTGGTTGGTTTGCTACAATGGGCAATGGCATTCCAGGCGGTATCGCGGCACAACTCAGTTATCCTTGTCAGCAAGTGTTCACCCTAAGTGGCGATGGCGCATTTGCTATGGTCATGCAAGATATCATTACCCAAGTAAAATACAAGCTACCCATTATCAATGTGGTATTTTCAAATGAATCGTTTGGTTTTATAGAAGCGGAACAAGAAGATAGTGAGCAAGAGAAATTTGGTGTCTATTTAGAAGGAGCAGATTTTGGTAAAGTTGGCGAAGCACTTGGTGCTAAAGGGTTTACCATTACAGAATATAGTCAATTAGAACCTGCTTTTGATGCTGCTAGAAAAAGTAACCGTCCAGTTGTGATCGATGTAAAAATCAGAAATGCTCGTCCTTTACCTGTTGAAGAATTAGTGTTAGATCCTGAAAAATTTAGTGAGTCAGAAATCAATGCTTTTAAGGAAAAATACGAAGTTCACGGTATGCCTGTATTAAATCAGTTATTAAAATAATAAAACAAGCAAAAAGCGCCGACTGCTAAAAAATTTAGGAGTTGGGGCTTTTTGCTTATTTTGACTACAACACTATTTTATTCTGTTTTACGTTTGTGTAGACATTTTCCAAAAAATGCAACGATTAAACTTAGCAAACCAATACTTACTACATCCGCATTACTAGTTTCTCCTGTATTTGGGAGTTTATGTTTAGCTTGCGTAGTTGTTTCCGTATTACCAGAGTAATTAGGTTTGTTTATGTTCGTTAAAGTACCTGTTTCTGGTACTTTGGTTGTTGATGGTATCACTTTTCCATCACCTTGATCTGACGTAACACCCGTTAATGGATCTAAAGTGACCGCTGTTACTTTATCCCCTTTTTTCAATTCTATACCTTCTGGAACTGCTACTGTCCATTTACCTTCTTTATCAACATCTACAGTTACTTGAACACCGTTTGGAAATGTAACGACTATTCGAGAGTTTGGCATACCTGTCCCTGAAACTTCTTTAGTCCCTTCTAATGAATCATTAACTGTCGGTGCTTCGATTTTTTTGTAAACATATGTCACTTCTGTCGGGTCAACAGCTTGTTTGCCAGAAGCATTGCTTGGAACAGCGGTTAAAATATAACCTGAAATCGCTTTTGGTTTAGTATCATACGAATCATCAAATAGTCCGTTGATCAAATCACCATTGGCTAGTGGTTGACCCTTTTCATCGACATAATTGACTGTTACTTTTGTTTTCTTTTTTTTATAAACATATTTTACAGTTTGATTTTTATCAGTGTGTGTGCCGTTAGCATTAAGTGGAACTGTTACTAGCTCATATCCTGGTATTTCCTTATGTTTTGTCTTGTAGTCATCACCATATTCGCCCGAAATTTTTTCATTTGATGAAATAGGATTATTATTCTCATCAACATATTCAACGTTGATGTCTGTTTTGATTTTTGTATAGATATATGTCACTTCTATTGGCTCCACTGTATGTTTGCCTGAAGCATTATCTGGCGCAGGTTTGACGGTATAGCCTGGAATTTCTTTTGGTGCCGTATTGTATGGATCATCAAAAAATCCATCGATTAAATCTTTGTCAGCTAATCGGTTTCCTTTTTCATCAACATAATTGACTGTTACTTTTGTTTCTTTCTTTTTGTATACGTAGCTAACTGTTTGATCATTTTCTGTGTGAATTCCAGTTACATTACCTGAAGTATCTACTAGATCATACCCTGGAATGTCTTTCGGAGTTGTTTTATATGGAGCTTCATATTCATTGGTAATCTTATCATTCGGTTTCAATGGGTTACCATCTGTATCTACATATTCAACATTGATATCCGTAATTATTTTTTTATAATAGTATTTAACTGTCTGGTCTGCAGCAGTATATTTTCCATTTTCATTATTCGGTATTTTTTCTTGTACAAGCTCATATCCCGGAATGTTGATAGGGCTTGTTGTATAATCCGTTCCGATTTTGCCGTTATAAGTGGTGTTATCTGTACTATGGATTTTGATTTCATTTCCATCTTTATCTGATAAGATGTGCTCAACAATAACTTTTCCAGCTGTTATTTTGAATGCCCCTTGAGTGGTATCTGAGATAGGCTTTGTTGAAACATAGCCTTCTGGTAACTTTTCAGTTACTGTATTGGTAATAATATAGTCCCCAGTAGGTAAACTATTAATTTCTTCTTGAGTCGGTTGTCTATCCTTCCCTTTGATCTCAATAGGATTGCCATCTTTATCCGTACCAGAAATCACCCAACTGTATTCTTCAATTTCGCCATAGGTATCTTTTGCATCTCTTCCAACTGTAATAGAGGATGGATTCTCTACAACCGTCTCTAGGGAATTGATTACTCCGTCAATGTTTACAGATGAAGCTGTTCTTTGAATATTATTGTAAAAGAAACCTGTATCTATTTCTTCTTCAGCTGTTAGACCTCTCATAGAAACTTTATAAATTCCCTCTTCAGTATAGTCAGCGAAATTCACGGAACGGCCACTTATATAACCATGTATTGGAACATTATTATAAGCTAGTGAATATTTGTAGTCATGGGAAAACTCATCAGCTAATTTTCTTTCAAATACTAAGTTTGAGATGTTTGTATAGAAATAATTTTCTTCAACCGGTAGTTGAACACCGTCAACATTAACTTTAAAGTCGTCTGTTCTCCTAGGAGAAATTTTCAATGGCTCTTGTTGCTGAACATTTTCCACTTCCTGTAGATCACTTTCTTGTATATCACTTTGTAAAACAGATTCATCCGATATTTCTTTAGTAACTTCTAGTTTATCATTCTCAATCGGTACAATTGTTTCTGGTTCAATTACACTTTCAGTTACTGCTTCTTCTTTTTCGGCAGTTGCTTGCTCTGCTATATCCTCAGCATTCGCTTGAATAGCTGAGTTTATAGCGCTATATGGTAGCGCCCCTAAAACTATCGTTGAGACTAATAGTGTGTGTGTCCACTTTTTCATATTTATCCTTCCTTTCTTGAAATTATTATTATGATTTTTCAATATTAATTATATCGTATTTACAGAGTTCATTTTCTCTTTTTTTTAGTGAAATCTCTAAAAAAAAGAAAATTGCCTTAAAGTAAAAAATAAGAATAAATTAGTTACTCCTTTTTCCTAAAATGATAATCTTTATTTACCAACTACAAATCACTTTTTCAGTAGATTTTTCTTCTTTGATAAGTGGCTAATATTGGCTGATAACTTTCTATAAAAATATTCTCAATATTATATGAAAAAAATTAATGAGACCAAACTCAGTTGAGTTTCATCTCATTAATTTAAAATAAATATTAATAGCTTAGATAAAAGTAGCTTTTTATTCCAGGACTATACTTTTTGATATTAGTGAGAAGTCAACGACATCTTTTTTAATGAAAACTGCTTCAAAAAAGAACGGATTAAAAATAGAATAGGTTACTTTTTTTCTCATTCACTCGATTATTCTGCTCACTCTTGCCATCATTGGGAAACGGTTCATCCACCATTATTCGGTGGGGCTTCACAACCTGCCTCATTTTACTGAATGATTTCTCTGAATATAAAACCTATTTACGCTTAAAGAAACATCGTTTCTTCTATTTTATCGCGTATTGATACAGTTGTATGAATCAAAAAAATCAATCAATCCTCTATTTTAAAAAAAGCCAATGCCATCATTCCTTCTCTACTTATTTAACAAAAACAAAACTCGTGGGTCGATTATTTGCGTACGATGAAGAACTAAAAGCTTACTACACCTGTTATCAGGTTTTTTCCTACTAGATTTCACTCGCTATTAGAACAAGATTATTTTATGCTTCTTACCTATTACCACATGGTATTTTCGACCTTTCGGAACGTTCAAAATAAAATCAAACGTCCCCTAAAACTGCCTTGTTCTATTGCACCATTTGAATGTTTGAAAAGCCTCATCAAAGTATTAAAGAGAAATGCTGATGGGTTTCGTAATCTCTATGACGTTAAATTAAGAATTGCTTTGTGTTTCGGCTCAGTTCTTTTTCAACCAAACAAAAATCCTAGAGGTCTTCTCCTCTAGGACTCATAATAATTGATTTAATTCTTTCGGTTTTCTCCACCATCGTTAGTGGACAAAGAGCCTTTATTCTTGATAAAAAACTATTTCTATTTAATTGCTAATTCATCTTATTACTTATCATCATGTTTGTGGAATTTTTCTTTGATATCTTCAAAACCATCTTTGATTTTGTCACCTAATTTTTCTGCGCCATCTTTGATATCGTCACCGGCATCACGAGCTTTGTCTTTAACATCGCCAAAAGCTGATTGCGCTTTACCTTCAAGTTCTTTCCCTTTATCATCTGTCACTTTACCTTGAACTTCTTTAGCTGATCCTTCAACTTTGTCTTTTGCATCATTTACGCGTCCATTTAAATCTGCCATGTGAAAATCCCTCCTAGTTAAATTATATTACATAACTAGCATAGCATCATTTTACGCTTGCTTCAAACGATTCGCTTTGTTTTTTTAAAAGAAAAATTTAGTGTTTACTCAACCATTGTTTTGCCTGATTGATTTCATCCATGGTTATTTGATGACCGGAATGAGTAGCTGCAATAGTAACTTTGGCTTCCCGAATTTGTAACTGGTGAATCAACTGATTGGATGCTTCTTTTGAAACGATAGGATCATTTTCACTTACAGATAACCAAAATGTTTTATCAGAAAGTGAGAATTTTTGCGTATCTACACCTAAAGACATGGGATGAAACAGTATCGCATTCTTAACAGCAAGTTCACGTTCCAGCAACATATGAGCTGCAATATTGGCACCATTTGAATAGCCAACAAAAACCCATTCGTCTAATGATATGCCCTTATCTTCACTAACAGATCTGATTGATTGAATCAAATGATCAGTTTCTTCTTCTAGGCTGACTAAATCAAATTGATTCAATCCATTCCGCTTGAAAAAACGATTCATACCGTCTTCTTGAACTGTCCCGCGAAAAGAAAGTAAAGTAGCCTCCTCATCCAAGAAACGAGCAATCTCTAGCATGGATGTTTCGTCTCCTCCAGTGCCGTGAAGTAACAGTAGTTTTTTCCCGTATGGTTGACCTTTTTCAAATAGATAGTGCATGTTTCCTCCTCCTTCTTTTATTTTATTCAAGTCTTTAACTTACTTTTTGTAAGTGAATTACATTTTAACATCCTTTACATCTTTTGTCACTTTACAAAAACTATAAATGATTCAAGTATTGGACCAGAGAAGATGCTTTTTTCACTAGACTATCTTTAAAATGATCCGGTTCAATTTGTAAAATTGATTTTCCAAACCTTAGTATAAAACTCGTAATAAATTCTTCTTCCGCCGCATGATAAGAACCACTGATCAGATAGCCACCTTCAGTTACTTGGATTGACATTGACGGGTAGTTTTCTTTAGAAAAAATATCTTTTCCTTTTTCATCCACTTTGATTGAAAATGGTATCAGTTGTTCATTTTGATAGAAAGTCTCATCTTTCTCCAATAAGTCTTCAAGCGATAAAGAAACCTGAGATTCTTCTTCTTCAAGTAACGTGATTTTGTCGCAACGAATGACACGTATTTGTTGCGTTTCAACATTCCAAATTCTAGCATACCATTGCCCCAATTTAGAAGAAAGCTTCACAAACTGAGCTTTGATCATCACACTTTCTTGTTTTTTATCATATCGAACGTTAAAAACTTTTTCATGAAGGATACCTTGGACGATTTCTTTCAAATATTGACTCGTATTGCTATGATTTACTTGCTCAAGCGAGACGATTTCACGCATTAATTGAAGTTCTTGGCGCAATTTCTCTGGCAAAACTTGGCTATATTTTAATTCAAGTGTGCTACTTTCGATAGTAAAGGGAGTAGAACGATACCCTTTCAGCGTCAATAACGCAAAATAAAGCGCATATATTTCACCTTCTGTAAACAAACCAGGGGCTACAATTCGTGTATCTAATAATTGATATTTACCATATCTGCCGAGTTCTGAATAAATTGGTAACCCTATTTCTTCAAGAGACTGTATATCGCGCAAGGCAGTACTTTTTGAAATTTGATAGCGCTCGATCAACTCTTTTAAATTAAAGCTATTTCTATCTGCCAAAAAAAGGATCATATCATTGATGCGTTCTGCTTTTTTCATAACCCCTCCTAAAAGGTAGCATGTTTTGATACCTTTAAACAGTATACTAAAGGCAGAAAGAAAATAAAAGAAATGAGGAATTCAAATGACTTTAGAAATTGCCGTATTTTTGTCCATGAATGGACGTGCTGGGGAAGCAATAGCTTTTTATAAACAGAATTTAGGTGCTGAAGAATTACTCGTCGTGACATATGAAGACATGGCAAAAAGAGAACTTAATTTCCAACTAACAGAAGAAAATAAACACTGTATTTCTCATTCAGTTTTGAAAGTGGGTAAGACTAAACTAATGATTGCAGAAGAAGCAATGGACGCTAGTCAATCGTTTAGAATTGGCAATAATTTCTCTTTGTGCATTCAAAGTGCAGATCAAAAAGAAATCCAAATGTTTTATTCTAATTTAACCTCAGATGACCGAGTAACAATCATTGTCCCGTTGAAACAAAATGTTTTCAGTGGTGCTTATGGTATCGTCCAAGATCCTTTTGGTGTACAAATTCAGTTGATGTATGATAACCGCTTGAAATGAGTAATTTCCAAAGGATAAGTAAAAGGCTAGGATATCACGCTATGCGTCTTATCCCAGCCTCTTATTTTTTTTACGAAAATTCAATTTCTTTTTTAGCCAGAGCTAAGCAACCAATTGTTCCCGGATCATCGTCTAGTTTTGGGATTACAATGTACTCTTTTAACGGAGGTGTTTTGACATATCCATTGATCAACTTTTCAAATTCCTGATGAACTTTCGCTAGCATGTGGCGCTGTTTCATTACTCCACCACCAAAAATGATAACATCCGGCGAAAGTATCAATGTCGTATTATATGCTGCTTGCGCAATATAATACGCTTCAATATCCCAAATTGGCTCTTCTTCACTTAATTCCTGCCCCTTTTTTCCAGCTCTTTTTTCAATTGCCGGTCCTGCTGCCATTCCTTCTAGACAATCATCATGAAATGGACAGCAGCCTTTAAACTGATCATCCGAATGGCGTCGAACGATCATATGCCCCATTTCAGGGTGACTAAATCCTTCAATAAAGCGTCCATCTTGAATAGCACCCGCTCCGACACCCGTACCAATCGTATAATAAACACAACTAGATAAATCTTTCCCACAACCAGCGACATATTCTCCATACGCCGCAGCATTTACATCTGTTGTAAAAGCAATAGGAAGATCAAATTCTTTTTTCATTGCTCCAACAAAATCGTAGTTTTGCCAAGCTATTTTGGGTGTCGAGGTGATATGACCATACGTAGCTGATTCTTTTTGAATATCAATTGGACCAAACGAACCGATTCCAATCGCTTTTAAATTGTACTTTTTGAAAAATTCAAACACTAATGGCATTGTTTCCTCAGGTGTTGTTGTGGGAAAACTGACTTTCTCAATGATATCAAGATTATCAGTCCCAACACCACATACAAATTTTGTGCCGCCTGCTTCGATACTCCCTAACAATTTTTCTGTCATCTTTGTCACTCCTACATATATTTCGTATAGTTTGAAACTAAACTTACATTCATTTAAAATCAGTTGATCTTGTAGATTGTTCGACTTTTGTATACTGTTTCTGAAAATAGACGAATACCGCTAAAATCATCAAATTCAATGGCTCCTGGACTGATTTGTGTCTCTAATGTCAGTCCGCAATAGTTGACTAGTTTCTTCCCACGAACCTTCTGGCAGTCGTCACAAAATTGGGCTGTAGAAACTACTACTGCTGGTTGATCAGTCTACATGTTAACAGAAATCTCTTTATCTGGTACAGTAATTACTGCTTGATTCTTCCAGCAACACGCCCGACTGTTGCGCCAAGATATAAATCCTAATACAATATTCTGCATTTTTGCTTTAACTGGTACAATCAAATCAGCGATTCTGACTCCTAAGTTCGTAACATTCACAGTCAGGTCATTGTCATTCGTAAGCGAATACAAAACTGCCATTTCACCAAATGTTTGATTATCGATTCTAACTACTTCATCTCGCTTCCGTTTAAAACCAATTTTTCAGTTTAGTAAACTAAACCTATTTTATCATTTTTTTCTACATTTGTTGATTCAAATTTTATTTTAAGTAACTTTTGTTTATAATTACCATTTTTTTGTCACGTTGCACTTATAAACGTGAAGAGCTTGAGACATTTATAGACATCGATCCAAGTGGAAGACTGCAGACACGTTTTACTTTAAAAACAAATCATGAAAGTATTTATAAAATTTCTGCTTTTTTTAATGGACATTATCCTCTTTCTTGAAGTTCTGTCGAGTTCATTTAGATCCTATTATCATGCTATTAGCTCTTGCTGTGTTTTCAAATAGTACAAATCAAAACCTCCAGTGAGAACTGGAGGTTTGCTCTTCGGCTGAAAGCCTCTTTTACCGGCCACGGCCTAAAAGGCCTTCTGATCGGGTCTCCCTCA
>NZ_MIKA01000016.1 GCF_001730295.1 Enterococcus plantarum | reverse complement strand
GCCCAACGTACGCTGGAAAAGACGTTGAAATCATTAAAGAAGCGAAAACAGTAAAAGCCACATGGTACCAATTCAAATTAGGTGGAAAAGTAATCGGTTGGATGGATGCGAAAGGCTTCGATAAGTAGTTGGATCAATAAATAAATTAACGATATTTAAATGAATGACCATCTCTAGCAAATGTATTTGTCTGGGATGGTCTATACTTTGGATATAAAGATATCAATAAACTTAGTGTGTTTTAAGAAGATTTGTTCTATTCGCTAGCGGACTGAAAATAAAAATGGTGTAGAGATAATGATTATAAAGAGGTGGCATATGAAAAAATATTTGAATTATATTTATACATTTTTCTTAGCAGCATCTATTTTTACAATGTTATGGGCTATTTTTACGACAATTTTTTCTCCTAGGATTGGGGAAATATTTTCGTTATTTAGAAATGTTCATTCAACCAAAACAATTATCTTGATTAATAGTAGTTGTTTCGTTTTTACGTTACTTTTGTATCCTGTTATTGCCCGCTTTTTGGCGAAAGGGACAAAAAAATGGGTACTCAGTAATAAATTCACTTTTATTTTTTTTACGATAGAATTGACAATCTATTTTATCTCGCTATTACTGTTTATCAAATTTATTGGCTTTAAACAAGCTGTAGATGACGCTGCAATTACATTAAAATTTTTGGATCAGTTATCTCTTGGTGAGAAGTGGGGATATAATTATATGTATTCTAACCCTCAAAACCTTCTTCTAATGTATATTTTTTCAGCTATTCGGACCTTTTTTGGTCCTAACTACAGTTCAATTATTATAGTATTTAGTCTAATGCATATAATCACGATTCTGTTGACCTTTTTATCGTTAAAGAATTTAAAAGTCAGTAATTTAGTGTCCTTAGTAGCGATTCAGATTCTTGTCTTTGCTATTCAAATTACGTTACATGTTCCTGTTGCCTATACAGATATATTATCTCTATTTTTCATGTCAGTAACGTTGTTCTTCTTTACGAGCTATTTAAAAACAGCAAATGAAGGAACAAATAAATTCAGCTATCTTTATATCATATTAACCTCCATTTTTTGTGTGTTAGGTTTTATTAGTAAGGGAACGGTGCTTATACTAGTGATTGCGTTATCCTTATTTTTATTATTATATAATAATGGAAAGCGAAGAGTCATAGGGCTGGTTCCTTTTATATTCTTATTTTTCGGTCATTTTTTATGGGGACAATTTATCGATTCTCAGAATCTATTTCCAGATAAAAATTATGGACAGCCTAATACTCATTATATAATGATGGGGTTACATAACACGCCTATTCCTGATGACTTGCCTAATGAGAACAAGGCTAAATGGACAGTTGGCGCTTATGATTCAAGTGAGCAACGATTTACTTGGGATATGTTTTTAGATAAAAAAATGTCAAAAGAGAAAATTCAAGTAGAACATATAAAAGTCATTAAACAAAGACTTAAAGCTATGAATCTGATACAACTAATTCAGGCACTTAATAACAAAGTTTCTGTAACGTGGGGTTCAGGAGATTTAAAATCTTCTTTTGAAGTCTTTTTGGGTACTGGAAAAAATCAAGAAAAAATGTGGGTTTTCCAAAATAATTTCAGCGGTTTGATTGTTTATTCAATCATGATGGTCATCCAATATTTGATTTATTTAGGTATTATTTTTTCTGCAATTAAATTTTTCAAAGTTATAAATCCATTTATATTTTTTAGTAGTATTTATATAACGGGATATTTTGTATTTTTATTAATATGGGAGTCCAGTCCAAGGTATTCTATGGGGATTTTTATACCAGCTATTTTAGCAATTGGGTTATTATTTCAAAAATCAGAAGAAAAACATAAAAAAATAGTCTGATTTATAAAAACTATACGTTGTATTAAATTTTTATCATTAATAATACTGGGATCGAGTATCAGATTTTCTCTGATACTTGATCTCAGTATTTTTTTTTGAATAAATAATAAACTAAGTAAAAGAGCCTATTAATCTGTATAATCGCTATTGTCTTTTACAGTTACATTAAGATATTAGGCAAGTTATTGAAAGTTTTTAATAGATGTGAGAGAATGGACAAGGTGTATTTTTGAAAAAATTTAAGTGTTTTGAGGAGCTTAGTATTCAACCATGAATGATATAAAAAATACAGATCAGATAAAAGAGATTCAAAAAATAAATTTAGAAATGGCGAAGTACTTCGTTCGCTTTTGTGAAAAATATCAATTATTGTGTTATTTTTGCGGTGGAGGCTGTATTGGAACTGTTAGGAATAAAGGTTTTATACCATGGGATGATGATTTAGATTTCTTCATGCCGCGTAAGGATTATGAAAAACTTTATGATTTATGGTCTCAATATGCGGACATGGATAAATATTCGATTTTGAGACCATCAAAAACATTTATTGACCATAATTCTTTCACTACGATCCGAGCGAATAATACGACGTTTATTAAACCGTATCAAGCATATCTAGATATCCCTCATGGATTACCGATTGATATATTTCCTTTGGACGGTGCACCAAACTCAACAATCAAGAGAAAAATCCAAAAAGGATGGGCACTCATTTATGCGCTATTTTGTTCACAAGTAGTACCTGAAAAACATGGAGGTATTATGGCGATGGGGAGTCGAATTCTACTAAAATTGTTTCCAACTAAAAAAAGTCGTTATATCATTTGGTCATTTGCGAGCAAACAAATGTCAAAGTATGACTTCGATCGCTGCGAATTTGTAACTGAGCTTTGTGTAGGTCCAAGATATATGGGCAATTTATATAAGAGACAAGATTTTGAAAAAGCAGAATATCTCCCTTTTGAAGATACTTATATGCCTGTACCTGTGGGCTATGATAATTATTTGACACAAGTTTTTGGTCATTATATGGAGTTACCTGATGAAAAAGATCGGATTTCCCATCATGAAGCTGTTTTGATAGATACTGAACATACGTATAAAAAATATAAAGGACTATACTATTGTGTGGAAAGTTTGAAGGAGGAAAAATAAATGATTACAGCATTGATTATAGCCGGTGGAGTCGGCAAAAGAATGGGACAAGATATTCCGAAACAATTTATTATGGTGGAAGACAAACCAATTATTATTTATACGTTAGAATCTTTTCAAAAACATCCGATGATCGATAGAATTTTAGTTGTTTGCAAAAAAGGATGGGAAGACACTTTATATGCTTACGCAAAAGAATATACTATTGATAAACTAGCATGGATCATTGAAGGTGGTAATAGCGGACAAGAATCTATCAGAAATGGTGTTGATTTTCTTAAAGAACATTCAACTGAAGAGGATACTGTTGTGATTCATGATGGCATTCGACCATTAGTAGATGAGATTGTATTATCTGATGTCATCGTAAAATGTAAAGAGTTCGGCAATGCAGTCACTTCTTTACCTTATAATGAACAAATTTTCGTGAAAGAAACAGAAGAAACAACCAAACAATATATTAATAGAGAGACATTACGAAGAGTATCTACACCTCAAGCGTACCAATTCGATAAACTTGTTTGGGCTTATGAGAAAGCTTTTAGAGAAGGAATCGGTATTTCAGAGTCATCATACACAAATACAATGATGGTTGATCTGGGAGAGACTCTTTATTTTGCTGTGGGCTCGGATAAAAATATTAAGTTGACAACACAAGACGATCTGCAATTGTTCAAAGGATATCTTCGAATGAAGGAAGAATAGGAGAATAATATGTTTTCAAGAAATCTTGATTATCAAAACGATGTTGAAAAAGTGATCCAAAATCCATTAGACTGGGGAAAGTTAAATAATAAATCATTACTTTTTGTGGGTGCATCTGGAATGATCGGTACCTTTTTGATTGACTGCTTAATGGCCATAAATGAAAAACAAAATTTGAATATTTCTATTTATGCAATGGGACGAAATCTAAATAAGTTAGAATCAAGATTTATCAACTATAAAGAGAGCCCCAATTTTCATTTAGTTGTTGGAGATATACTAGAACCCTTATCATCTGATGTTCACTATGATTTTATCATCCATGGCGCAAGTAACACGCATCCAAAAGCCTATGTAAGTGATCCAATCAATACGATAATGACGAATATAAAAGGGACCGAGCAAGTACTTGATTATGCTTCTAACAACAAAGTTGAGCGTGTGTTGTTTCTTTCAACGGTTGAAATTTATGGTGAAAACAGAGGCGATACTGAAAAATTTGATGAGAGCTATTGTGGCTATATCGATTGCAACACTTTAAGGGCTGGTTACCCTGAAGGAAAACGTGCAAGTGAAGCACTTTGCCAAGCATATATAAAGCAATACGGCATTGATGTAGTCATTCCAAGACTTTGTCGGATCTTTGGGCCTACTATGTTGTCAGAAGATTCAAAAGCTTCTTCTCAATTTATTAAAAATGCAGTAAATGGTGAAGACATCGTATTGAAGAGTGAAGGAACACAGTACTATTCATATTGTTATGTAGCTGATGCAGCCTATGCTTTGTTATATTTACTACTCAATGGTAAAAACGGCGAAGCCTATAACATTGCTAATAGTGAATTTGATTTAACGTTAAGAGAATTAGCAACCAAACTTTCTGAAATCGCTGGGACAAAAGTTATTTTTGAGATTCCAGATTCAAGTGAATCAGCAGGTTATTCTAAAGCAACGCAGGCAATTTTAGATACAAAGAAAATTGAAACGTTAGGATGGAAGCCTATTTATTCTTTGGATGAAGGATTGGAACAAATAATTAGAATCATGAAAACTGAGGAGTGAAATGGTAGTGCCTGAAATAAGTATTATAGTACCAGTATATAATGTTGAAAAATACTTAGACAAATGTGTCAACTCTATTTTGAATCAGACATTCCAAGATTTTGAACTAATTCTAGTAGATGATGGGTCACCTGATAATTGCGGTCAAATGTGTGACGATTATGCTGAAATAGATCAAAGAGTAATCGTTATTCATCAAAAAAATGGTGGATTGAGTGCTGCAAGAAATGCAGGTATAGAAATTGCTAAAGGTCGCTATCTCGGTTTTGTAGACAGTGATGATTATATTGCAGAGGACATGTATGAGCTTTTATATACAAACTTGAAAAATGAAAAGGCTGATTTAGCAACGGTTGGTTTTCTAGATATTTATGCTGGAAAAGAACCTGTTGTGAAAGAACGAAAATATCTTGTGACTGATATGGTTGGGGCAGCAAAAATCATGTTTGAAGGAAAATTAAGTACCATAAGTGCAACGAATAAATTGTATAAAAGAGAAATATTCAAGCATATTCGTTATCCAGTCGGAATGATCACGGAAGACGCTGCAGTGATTTTAGATGTATTGGAAGAGACATCTAAGGTAGTTATTGATACAAGTCAAAAGTACTATTATTATCACCGAGAGAATAGCATTTCAAGTAATCATTTTACGATGAAAGACCTGGATATGATCAAAGCGTGGGAAGAGAATGAATCACGTGTCTTAGAAAAATATCCAGAACTAGTGAATGTTGCACATACACGAGTTTGTTGGGCGTATTTCACTGTTTTAGATAAGATGATGAACAGTGGTGAATTAGGGATAGAAGAAAAGAAAACACAAAAAGAAATCATTCAATTTTTACGCAAGAATTTTATGTTTGTCCTAAAAAACCACTACTTTACTAAACCACGAAAACTATCAATGATTGCGCTAAGAATACATCCTTATTTTTATAAACTGATGTCACGTTTAGAAAATGGAATGGTCAGAAGAATAAATAAATAAACTTTATTGAGTTAAGGAGACAGGGTTAATGATAAAAAAAGCGAATGAAATACTTGATAAGGTGGAAATACCTTTTATCCTCGTTTGGGAATTTATGTTAATTTTACGCATGATTAGTACGTATAGCCTTATTCCATCAAAATTTGATAGTATTATTTTTACTATTATTTCATTAGTTGGAGGATTATTGCTTATCCGCAATGGTGTTGATTGGTTTCAAAAACGCCAGAGGCCAAGTGTATTATTATTGCTATTTACTTTGGTGATGATTGTGTCATCTATTGTAAATGGGCCAACAGGATTAGTCGCCAATTTTAAGTTAATAATTTGGGAAGTCCTTTTTTTCTTCGTTGTTTATGAGTTAGGAAAAAAAAATCAGAAAGACTTGTTTAAGTTAGTAGAAAAAGTGTTAGTTTTCACTTGGTTGATTTTAGTCATTATTTCTCTAGGTATGTTTTTTGTCCAGTTTAAATACACAGCACCATTAGATAAACTTTATTATGGTATTCGCATGGGATTTGTTGAAAATCGCTTGTACGGTGTTTTTGTAGATCCTAATTACGCTGCAACGATTTCAGTAGTTGCAATCTGTTTTTCTTTACATCTCTTCAAAGAAGCAAAATCAAAGCTTTATAAAGGCATTTTGATTGCAAGTATTATTTTTGAATTTTTCTTCGTTGTCCTTTCAGGCTCAAGAACAGCAACTGTAGAAATTCTAGGCATTACAGTTGTATGGGTATTCTTTTATAGCTACTACAGTAAAAGAACGACTGTGCTACTAAAAAGATTGGTTATTTCATCTGTTCTTACCGTGGTAGCTGTTGTAGGACTTTACCTTACAATGGAAGTGACACAAAAAGTATCACTAGTGTCAGCTAAAGCAGTAAGTAAAGTAATTGTGATTAAAAGCAACGACCAAGACAATATTTCTTTGGACCGTCCAGATACGGGTGAAGATTCGGATATTTCTAATAGTAGATTCAAACTTTGGAATAGTGCCATTGAGATTTTTGAGAGCACACCAGTAATCGGAACTTCTCCAAAAGGGATACTTCCTTATGCACAGAAAAATTTACCAAACACGTGGATTTCCCAAAAAGAACAAACGCCACATAACTTTTTCTTCTTTTTATTAGCAACAACCGGTGTTTTAGGAACGATTCCATTTATTCTATTCGTTTTATATAATATGATCAAAACATTAATTACACTATTTAAAATGAATACAAGGAACTATAAAGAATACTTATTTCAAAGTTTGATCGTATTGACGATTTTAATCTCAGCGTGTTTGATTACTGATATCGTTTTGGTAAATAGATTAGGTGCAATGATGTTCTTTCTATACATTGGCAGGTTGAATTCAAAAAACGAGAAGGAAACGAGTGAAATAAAGTTATGAAAGAACTAAATATTAAGGAAATTCAAGACGTTAGTGTCGAGATCCTCGTACACATCGATGACATTTGTCGGAAGAATGATATTGACTATTCGATTTATTATGGTAGTTTGATTGGGTCAGAACGACACCAAGGTTATATTCCTTGGGATGATGATTTAGATATTGTGCTGACTCGTCCGAACTATGATCGTCTAATAAAATTATTGGCAAACGATGAAACCTATTTATTATTGAGTTTGGAAACCAGAGAAAAGTATCGCTATCCATTTGCGAAATTGGTTGATAAGAGAACTTGCGTGAAAACAACACAATTTTATCATAGTGAAGATCCAGATTTAGGGGTTTTTGTAGACATTTTTCCAATAGATGGTTTTCCATCAGATGACTCTGTTAGAAAGGCGTTTGGTGAAAAATGTAGCTTGTACTTTGATAATATGATAGGAACATTAAATGCTTCATATGCAATTTCGAAGACAAGATGGAAAGCTTACGGGAAGAGAATCTTACACTATCCGAAGCACCGTAAGTTGATGAAACAAGGGGATTATAAACATTGGAAAAAGTTACTAATGGGAGAAATGAGTAAGTATCCTATTGCTGAAACACCTATATGTGGTTATATTGAATTCGTTGACGAAGAATGGGGCGTTTTTCCTACAGAGTGGTTTGAACATTACGAAGATGTACAATTTGCAGGGAAAACGGTTCGCGCTATAAAAGACCGTGAAAAGTTTTTAACGTTGCGTTATGATGACTATATGCAATTACCACCAGAATCAGAGCGAGTTACGCATCATCCATATACGTTTTATTGGAAAGAAGTTAACTAAGGGGGCAAAAATCATTGGATTATAGCCGAATGATGATTATTACTTTAGATGAAAAATCAGTGCTATTTTCAAGCGATGCACAAGATTTGGGCATACACGTAGAAAAGTATTTCGATAAGCGAACTTTGGGTGTTAAAGTAATGAATTATTTAGATAAAAAAATGAATTTACAGTCTGCCTCTTTCTTTTATGGAGATTGGAAAAAAAAATTGGAAGAGATTGATTTTGTTTTATTAAACTCCCATTTCTTCTCACGACCTGTAATTAAGTACTTGAATAAGAAATTTCCATCTATTAGAATTGTTGTTTGGTACAGCAATCCAGTATCTAAAGATACGCCAGTTCATTTTTTTGCTGATTTGAATTGTGAATTATGGTCTTTTGACAAGGATGATTGTAAAAAATATGGATTAAATCATAATAATCAGTTTATTGATCAGTCAAAATTAATTGTTTATAAGAGTGATCCTACGTATCTTTCCGATATTTGTTTTATTGGTGTCGACAAAGGCCGCTTAAATTTATTATTAGAACTAGAGCAGTATTTCATTAGTAAGAAATTAAAACCTTTCATTTATGTAGTAAATTCATCTAAAAATTCTCGTTCTGATTATGATTATAAAGAGCCTATTTCATATGAAGAGTTGATTAATTATGAAGGGAATACAACAGCAGTATTAGATATTGTTCAAAATGACCAATACGGTCTTTCCTTGCGACCGATTGAAGCGATGTTTCTGAAAAAGAAACTAATAACGAACAACACAAGTGTCCAAGATATGGATTTTTATGCACCTGAAAATATATTTTTGCTTAATGAGAGTAATAAAAATGAAATTCTAGGCTTCCTAAAAATACCTAGCGTAACTATTCCAGAAACGGTGATGGAGAAATATAAATTTGAAGGTTGGTTTAACAACTTTTTTTTGAAATAGACCAGATGTTTTTTCTGTTAAATGACAATTTTAATTGTGAAAATAAATAATGAAATTCGAGGGACCTATCATGAATGAAAAAGCTAAATCAGTCATAAAAAATTTATATTATACAGTTGCGGCTAATTTTGCTACTTTGGGTATCTCAATTCTTTTAAACCTATTTGTACCTAAACTTTTAGGGGTTAGAGAATACGGTTATTGGCAATTGTATGTATTTTATTCTTCATATGTCGGTTTTTTTCACTTAGGTTGGATCGACGGTATTTATTTAAAAATTGGTGGAGAAGAATATGAGGAGCTTGACAAAAGAAATTTAGGGTCTCAGTTTTGGTATTTAGCTATTTTTGAGTGCATTGTTTCCTCGCTTGTAATTTTTTGGGCACTGTTTTTCATGACTCCAGGAAATAAGATGGTGATTATACTGCTCACTGCAGTTGTTTCATTAGTAACGATAGCTAAAACCTTTATTTTGTATATTTTCCAATCTACGAATCGTATTAAAGAGTATGCGCAGTTATCTAGAAGTGATCGATATCTATATGTAATGTTGATTGGCGGTTATTTCCTTTTAGGAGGACGTAACTTTTTCTGGCTAATCGTTATGGATATTCTTTCTAGATTGATCATGACGATTTGGGGAATGTATCGAATCAGAGATATGCTGAACTTGAAAATAGTGAGTTTAAAAAAAATCTTGCCTGAAATAGTCGATAATATCAACATTGGTAGTAAATTAATGCTTAGTAGTGTTGCAAGTATGCTAATTATTGGGACGATTCGCTTCTTTGTAGAAAAGAAATGGACGATTGAAACTTTTGGTAAATTATCGTTTACGCTTAGTATTTCCAATATGTTTTTAACATTTGTTAATGCAGTTGGAGTAGTTATGTTTCCGTTATTAAGGAGAACGAATCAGCAAAAATTGCCAGCTTTGTTTGTTACTTTAAGAGACTTGTTTGTGCCAATCACCTATGCGATTTTGCTATTTTATGTTCCTGCTAAATTTGTACTTTCATTATGGCTTCCTGATTATGCAGAGAGCTTGAAATTCATGGGAATATTATTCCCAATCATCATTTATGAAGGTAGAATGTCCTTACTGATCAATACCTATCTAAAAACATTAAGAAAAGAAAAAACGATTTTATTTGTTAATGTGACAACCTTATCATTATCGTTAATTTTATCAATTATAATTATTTTTGGTCTAGGCAACTTGACTTGGGCAGTTGGACTTATATTGATAAGTTTAGCTTTCCGTTGTAATTTTGCAGAATTTTTCTTGTGTAAATCGATGAATATCCATATTAAAAAATCGATGATTTTTGAAACTCTTTTAACTATTTTGTTTATACTTAGTAACGTATTATTCGGAGGAAGTTTTGTAAGCACTGCGGTTTATGGAGTATGTTATTTAATATATCTTTTATTTAGTTACAAAAAAATAACAAGAAGTTTAAGAGAGTTTCGGAGGTTACTAAAGGGAACTTAGTAATGAATGACTATAAGTCGTTCGCTAAATTCAATAGAGAATAATGCAAATTTATTTTTAGATTTTGCATTATTTTCTATTTTTTAATTGTTTCAAATAGATTACAAATAGTCTTTTAGAGATTGTGGACAAAAAGAAATAACTTTGCTACAATTAAATTATTCAACTATAAGGGGTGGAATAATTGAAAAAGAATTTAGGTTATTTGTTAGTTGGTATTATGACGAGTTTAATGGTTATGCCAACTTTGGTATTAGCAGAGGATAAAGTAAATAATTCTGAAAATACAAGTGAAAGTCAATTCATTGAACAAAGTTCAGAAAAGGTAATAGAAAATACTGAAGTACAATCAAGCGAATTGGATTCAAGTAGTAATGAAAGCGCTGAAAAAAGAATAACAACAGATACTACAGAAACAACCGAGTTAAGAAGCGAACAGCCAAAGTTATCCTATTCAATCTATAATGAAAAAATAGGTTGGCAAGTAGGTCAAGCAAATGGTGGAAGCAGTTCTTTTCCAAATAAAAGAATTGAAGCGATTAAAATTGGAATCGAAGGAATAGAACCAACTGCAAGTGGTATCCAATACCGTGCACATGTATCAGATGTTGGGTGGCAAAATTATGTTTCCGCTAACGAAATCAGTGGAATAGCAGGTAAAAGATTAGAAGCAATTCAAATTCAACTGACGGATTCGTTAAAAGCGAACTATGATATTTATTATAGAGTTCAAGTTCAAAATTTTGGTTGGCTAGATTGGGCAGTAAATGGACAAAGTGCCGGAACTATGGCTTTTTCATATCAAATTGAAGGAATTCAAATTCAATTAAAAGAAAAAGGTCAAGCAGCACCAGGCTCTACAAAACGTCCTTCAGTACAATATAAAAAGCCAAATGTAAATTATCAAAGCCATGTACAAGATATTGGCTGGCAAGATATAAAATCAAATGGACAAATGAGTGGTACAAAGGGTCAATCAAAACGAATGGAAGCTATGAAAATAGCAGTTAATAACTTACCTGTTACCGGTGGAATCGAATATAGAAGTCATGTACAAGACATCGGTTGGCAAAATTACGTTTCTAATAACGAAATTACAGGAACGATGAAGCAATCAAAACGAATGGAAGCATTAAGTATTCGCCTAACGGGCGAGCTTGCAAAGCATTTTGATGTCTATTATCGTGTGCATGCAAAAAATTTCGGTTGGTTAGATTGGGCAAGTAATGGCCAAAATGCAGGAACATCAGGCTTTAGCTATCAGTTAGAATCAATAGAAGTTAAATTAGTAAAAAAAGGTCTGACAATTCCAGGGGCTAAAACTAAGTATTTTGTAAAATTTAAGCAACCTGACATCGTTTATCAAAGTCATGTACAAGACAAAGGTTGGCAACCTCCAAGCAAAAATGGTCAAACAAATGGTTCGATGGGACAAAGTAAGCGAGTAGAAGCAATCAAAATAAGAGTTGAGAATGCTCCAGTTACTGGTGGAATTGAATATAGAAGCCATGTGCAAGACAAAGGCTGGCAAAATTATGTTTCTAACAATCAATTAAGTGGAACAACAGGTGAGTCGAAACGAATTGAAGCATACGATGTTCGTTTAACTGGGGAACTAGCTAAACATTTTGATGTTTATTATCGAACACATGCAGAATACTTTGGTTGGTTAGGTTGGAATAAAAATGCGGGTATCAGTGGTACGTCTGGTTACCGTTTTAGAATGGAAGCATTTGATATTGTCTTAGTCAAAAAAATGTCTAAAGGGCCAACAATTTCAAATAATTATAAAAAAGCTCCTTCTGGATTGGGAAACTATTACATGGATGCGCCCAAACGAATCGAACTGAAAACAAGACACTACTATACAGATAGATCACTAAGAAGAGGCAATGATATCGCTGCTGGAACAGTGATCAATGTTAAACGAAGAGTATTAGATAAGAATGGTTATCCTATTTTAGAAACACCTTACGGCTATGTGACAGCAGGAAAAAATATCGTAACAGCAACAAATAAAGGACAAAAAACATTTATGGATGTTCCATACTATAATCAAATGACCATGGGGTATCCGAACGGCTGTGAAGAATTTTCTTTATACATGGCATTAGAATATTTAGGGGCTACACATGGACAGAATGTGCATCAAGTGACCAATGCGGTTCCTAAAGTTCCTTCTTGGGGAAATCCGCATGAAGGGTTTAATGGAAGCCCAACAGATAAATACGGCTTCCACACGATTTATCCAAGAGCCTTTACACCATATGCTAAACGATATGCACCTAATTCAAGAGATATCAGTGGTGTTGATACAGGTCAATTCAAAGAAGAATTGATGAAAGGAAATCCAATTGTCGTTTGGGGAACCTACCCTTATTTAGCGGCACCTAGAATAGACGGTACGTATTATGGTTCTTTAAAAGTTGCTAATTTACATGTTTGGTTAGTGACTGGTTTTGATGGAAATAGTTTCCATGTGACAGATCCAATTTATGGAACGATGTGGGTAAGTGAAGGAACTTTAGCACTTTCTTATAGCCCAAATAAAATGGCTGTTTCTATTGATAAGTAGAATAGAGGACAAATAAATGAAAAATAAGAGACTAATGTTTTTATTTTGCATCATCATTTTAATAATAGGCATCATAATTTTTGTTAAAATGAATGACAAAAAAAGTACGAAAAATCAGGACTTAGAGACAAGTACATCTTCAAGTGCAAACAATTTTGACAAGTCAAAAGTTATCGATTATTCTAGTGAAACTGAAGTATCTTATAGCTATGAAGAAGTCACTCTTAGTGTGGAAGAGTTAATGAAGTATAGAGAAGAAATTGAGCAAGCTGGCTTTGATAGTACATTATTTACAGATCAAGAAATTCAGACAATGAGGTCAGCAATAAAGAAAAATGGTCAATCTATTTCTCAATATTTAAAAGATCAACCAGATAAAAGCATCGATGAAGCTGAAATCGACAAAGCTCGCGAGGAGTTAAAAGCGGCAAATATCGATCCTGATAAGATGCATAATAACGAGATTATCGATCTAATAAAACAAGCGAAAAAAGAAAAAAAATCGGTGGTTGAGATTGCAAAAGAGAAATAAATTAATCTTCTTTCATAGCAGATTGATTGAGGGGAAAATCGACTAGCTGTCTTCTAGGACAGCTAGTTTTTGTAATTAAAGTAGACCTCTTTAAAAAACCGTGATAAACTAAAGAGGTTATGAAAGTAAGTTTTTTATTCTATCTAAAATTAGGAGTTACTGATAAATGAATAATATATTAATCACTGGTGGAGCAGGGTTCATTGGTTCTACTTTAGCTAATTTTTACAGTAAAAATCATAAAGTCACTGTTATTGATGATTTATCAATGGGAAGTAAGAGTAATTTAGATGAGTCTGCGAATCTTTGTTTTATAGAAGGGAGCGTGACAGATTCTACATTGATGGAAAAAGTGTTAACAGATACGCAGTTTGAATATATTTTTCATTTGGCTGCTATCGCAAGTGTAGCTGATTCTGTCGAACGACCTTTAGAAACGCATCAAATAAACTTTGATAGTGTTTTTCAATTGTTAGAGTTAGTAAAGTCTAATCAGTTTGGCTTAAAACGATTATTATTTGCATCATCAGCTGCAGTCTATGGTGATGAACCAACATTACCTAAAAAAGAAGAATCTGTTATTAGACCCTTAACACCTTATGCAATCGATAAGTTTGCTGCGGAAAAATATGTTGTTGATTACTATCACTTGTTTGATGTCCCAACGAGTGCGGTACGCTTCTTTAATGTTTATGGACCAAAACAAAATCCTGAATCACCGTATTCAGGTGTTATATCGATTATGATGGATCGCTATAAGAAAGTGTTAAATAAGGAAGAAACAATGTTTACAATGTTTGGTGACGGGACGCAATCAAGAGATTTTGTTTTTATCGAGGATGTTGTTCAAGCATTGGATATCATTGCACATTCACAAGATACGTTAGGCGAAGTCTATAATATTGGTACAGGTGAAGCGATCGGCTTGAATGAATTAGTTTCTATTGTAGATAACTTTTTACAAGTGAATTTACCGATTCAGTATGAAGGAGAACGCTCTGGAGATATCAAACATTCTCTTGCAGACATTTCGAAAGTAAAAGCTGTAGGGTATCAGCCTAAATACACTATCAAGTCAGGACTTGAAAAGTATGTTGCTTACGAACTTGGTAACTTTGACAAAGATATCTAAATCTGATTGATTCAATAAACGACTGAAACAGGCGAGATGAGAGATTCTCGTCTGTTTTTTTGAACGAATAAAATCTTTTTAATTGTTTGATACTCATTCTTAGGAATGATACAATGATGTCGATTGGAGGGAGAACGATGACAAAAATAATCGCCCACCGTGGTAGCAAAGGAACCCATCCAGAAAATACTTTAGCTGCGTTTAAAGAAGCTGTTTTAGTTGGTTCTGATGGAATCGAGCTAGATGTGCAGTTATCAAAAGACAACCAACTGATGGTGATCCATGACGAAACGATTGATCGTACAACCAATGGTTATGGGGAGGTTGGTAGTTTAACCTTAACAGAATTAAAACAATACGATGCCGGTAGTTGGTTCCAAAAAAATCCGATGATTCAAGAAATTCCTACTTTAGAAGAAGTAGTCATGCTGCTTAAAGAAGAGAATTTTCAAGGTTTACTGAATATTGAAATCAAAACAGATAAAATCCATTATGAAGGAATCGAACAGCTAATTGTTAAGCTCATGAAGTCACAGTGTTGGCCTTTTGAATATATGTATTCAAGCTTTTATTTTAAAAGTTTGGAGAAAATCTGGGAAATTGAACAAAATCAAAACATTGCTTCCGTATTTAGACTGTCAGAAAAAGAGGAGACACGAGCGCTTCAATCAAAGTTTATTGAAGGAATCCATCCTAAAATAGATTGGGTATTCGACCATTTGGATGATTTGGCAGATTTTCCAAAAGCAATTCGTCCGTGGACTGTCAACGAAGAAGACACTATGACACATTGCTTTCGTCATCATTTGACCGCAATTCATACAGACTATCCAGCTAAGGCATTGCAAATACGCAAATTGATACAAAATAAAGGATGAAAAAATTGAAAAAAGTATTAGTAATCGCAGGACCAACAGCAGTTGGAAAAACCTCTTTAAGTATTGAGTTAGCCAAAAAGTTAAATGGAGAAATCATTAGCGGTGATTCAATGCAGGTCTATAGACAATTAGATATAGGCACAGCAAAAGTGACGGAAGAAGAGCGTGAAGGTATTTTGCATCATTTGATTGATTGTCGTGAACTATCTGAGACATACTCTGTAGCAGATTTTCAAAAAGAAGGACGTCTGGCAATCGATGCAATAACAGAAAAAGGAAAATTGCCAATTGTTGTTGGTGGGACAGGACTGTATATTCAAGCATTGTTATATGACTTTGAATTAGGTGCCAAAGATGAATCGACTGAAATTCGTGAGAAATATGAGCAATTTGCTGAAATACATGGAAATCAATACTTGTGGAATTTATTGCAAGAAAAAGATAGCCAAGCAGCTGAAAGTATCCATTTCAACAACCGTAAAAAAGTGATTCGAGCACTTGAAGTGTTTGATAAAACGGGATTCAGTATTTTAACTCCGAAGGAAAAACCAAAAAGATTATATGATTATTTCTTGGTTGGATTAGAAACGGACCGAGCTGAACTTTATAATCGAATCAACATGCGTGTGGATATAATGATGACACAAGGGCTTTTAAAAGAAGCTGAGTTACTTTATAACAGGCAGACACAACAATCGATTCAAGGAATAGGCTATAAAGAGTTTTTCCCCTATTTTGAAGGGAAAGAGTCTTTAGAAGAAGCAATTGATCAAGTAAAACAAAATTCTAGAAGATATGCGAAAAGGCAATTGACCTGGTTTAGAAACCGCATGAATGCCAGCTGGTGGGACTTAGTACAAACACCTGATACTATTTTAAAGTTAGAAAAGGAAATAGAAAAATGGCTGGATTCTTAGGAAGGATAAAAAATGGATAAAATAGCAGAAAAGGTTATCTTAGTGGGCGTAGAAACAGAGGGAAATTACACTCGATTTGAAGGATCTATGAAAGAATTGAAAAATTTAACTAAAACTGCTGAAGGAGAAGTTGTTTTTTCATTGACACAAAAGCGTCCTCGAATTGATTCACAGACAGTGATTGGTAAGGGGAAAGTTGAAGAATTAGTACAGTTAGTTGATGCGTATGAAGCAGATATCGTTATTTTTAATCATGAGTTAACACCACGGCAAAATCAATTGATTGTTGAAGCTGTTGGTGTCAAAGTAATTGATCGGGTACAATTGATTTTAGATATTTTCGCGATGCGGGCACGATCAAAAGAAGGAAAATTACAAGTTGAGCTAGCGCAGTTAAATTATTTGCTTCCTCGATTGATTGGACAAGGGAAACAATTGTCTCGTTTAGGTGGTGGGATTGGTACTAGAGGTCCTGGGGAAACCAAACTGGAATCAGATCGCCGGCATATTCGTAATAAAATTATCGCAATCAAGCGTGAATTGAAAGAAGTATCAGCTCACCGTGAGCGAAGCAGGCAAAAACGGCAATCATCAGATTTATTTCAAATTGGTTTAATTGGTTACACGAATGCAGGAAAATCAACAATTTTAAACTTGCTAACAACAGCAGGCACATATTCTGAAGATCAATTATTTGCTACGTTAGATCCGTTAACAAAAAAATGGCAGTTACCTCAAGGAATGATCGTAACGCTGACAGATACTGTCGGTTTTATTCAAGATTTGCCGACACAGTTGATCGAAGCCTTTCAATCAACTCTGGAAGAAAGCCGAAGTATGGACTTGTTATTACATGTAGTCGACGCCAGTGCGGAAGATCGTTTACAACATGAACAAACAGTTGTTGAATTATTAAATGATTTAGATTTAGAGCAACTTCCGGTTTTGACTGTTTACAATAAAAGTGATCAAATCGACGAATCTGACTTTATTCCAACTTTATTTCCTAACATATTAGTGTCAGCTAAAAGTACTTTAGGGAAAGAAGAACTCACAAAAGCTGTTAGAGAAAAAATGATGGAATTATTGGTTCCATATGAGTTTGATATACCATCAAACCAAGGGCAACAATTAAGTGAATTGAAACGCCATACTCTGTTGTTATCAGAATCATTTGAAGAAGAGGCAAATGCGTATCATGTTAAAGGCTTTGCTAAAAATAACTCTAAATGGACGCGGGAGTTAGACGATTAAATAACGAGGTTTATTGTTGTGTGTAGATTGTTGGAAAAAGTAAAGAGCTGAGTTGGAGAACCTATTTAGTGGTTTTCTTACTCAGTTTTTTTCTTTATTTGCTGTAGTTATTTGATTTGTGTAATGATATACTAAATACAAAATGAGAGGTTAAGGTGGTATCTGGATTTGCAAAAGTTTATTAAAAGTAATTCTTTCTTTTATGTTGGTTTGTTTGTTTTAGCAGTTTTATATTTTATGAATTTTAACGTAGACTTGGGATCAGACGACGGTTGGTTTATGAAAATTTCTGAAGAGTATAGTTTTGTTGGATTTCTTCAATGGCGTTACAATAATTGGTCTGCCCGGCTATTTCCAGAAGCGATGTTGTATCTGATTTTCTTGGTTCCTTTATTTATTCATCATCTGATCAGTGCGTGTGCCTGGATGTTATTTAGTTACTCTTTAGTGCGGATATTTGTTGGAACTGTTGATCGTAAGAACTTTTTAGTTGCATTTTTATCACTTGGATTTATCAATATCTGGGTTATGAAAGATGCCATTTTTTGGATTACGGGCGCAGTCAATTATTTATGGCCATTAGCATTAGGGCTGTTTGCACTGATTCCTTATGCAGATCATTTCTTTAGAAATCAAAAAACGGCGATTTGGTTATACTTATTGCCTGCATTTGTTTTTTCATTTTCGAATGAGCAGCTGATTCTTTGTGTTATAGGTGTAGTCTTAATTTATCATGTGGCAATAGTAATAAAGAAAGGAAAAGAGCATTATTATCTTTATATTCCAACAGCATTTTTTGTAACGGGATTTTTATTTATGTTTTTAGCTCCGGGAAATAAACTTAGAATGCAACAGGAAATTAAATTGTGGATGCCAGATTTTAGTGATTTGTCACCAATGGCAAGAGTGTTGAGAGGAAGTACTTGGTTATTTGAAGGGTGGCAGACGAAGTTATTTCTTCTATTCATTTTGATACTTGTGGTTTCTCTAGTGCTTGATTCCTCCAAATTACTAGCTAAAATAGGAATAGGATATACATTATTTTTGGTATTACTGACCTATAATTTTCCTGATAGAGTTACCAATTTTCAACTTATTAATGAAGGAAATTGGATTAATTCTTTCAAATTCGGTAATTTTTTGAGTGGGACGTTCATGAATGCTATTTTGCCTTATCTGTTATGGGGGCTGTTTTTTGGTTTAGTGATTGCGTTGTCTATATCTGTTGCAAAACAAAAAATATTTATTGGTCTAAGTTATAGTGCGGCCTTATTTTCATCCATAATGATGTGGTTTTCACCGACAATGTACGCTTCAGGGGCTAGAGTTTTTATGTGTGCCTCAGTATTTTTATTGATCAATTTATTCCTACTTTATCAACAAATTCAAGAGAATGGCAGTCAACATGCAAACAAGCGAATAGTGTTTTATGCCTGCTTTATACCTGTGATCAATTTATTCTGTGTACTTTTTCTAAACTGAATAGAAATAGAAGTAAATGAAAAAAGGTATTGTTCACGATGCCTTTTTTCATTTTCGTACGAATTAACTGAAATTTCCTTGTTATAGCTGTATTTTGCGCTATTTTTTATTTTTATGTTAGAAAACCTAACATAAATCATTGACAACGGAAAAAAGTATTGATATCCTATATTTAACTAAGAGAGGGGGGTGGATATGAGAGAGAAGGAACTGAGAAGATCGATGTCAGTTTTTCCAATTGGTACAGTTATGAAACTGACTGACTTATCAGCACGTCAAATCCGTTATTATGAAGAGCAAGATTTGATTCATCCTGAAAGAAGTGAAGGGAATCGACGTATGTATTCACTGAATGACATTGATGTATTACTGGAGATCAAAGATTATTTGTCAGATGGTCTAAATATGGCAGGTATCAAACGCGTTTATGAAATGAAGTTGGAAGAGCAAATGCATGCGCAAGAATCAAATAAACCGCTGACAGATGAAGATGTTCGAAAGATTCTATATGATGAACTTATTTCTCAAGGTGGGCTTACTCAACAAAATCCATTCCAATCCAGAGTACCCAAATTGTAACAGTTGAGTTTTACACAAAAAATGAAGGACGTGAAGGAAGACAATGAAGAAGAAACAAAACACAGTAGAAGATATCAAACGAATAGCCGATGAAGAAAATGTTCGATTTTTACGATTAATGTTTACAGACATTATGGGAACAATCAAAAATGTGGAAGTTCCAGTGAGTCAATTAGACAAAGTACTAAGCAATAAAATGATGTTTGATGGGTCTTCTATTGAAGGTTTTGTGAGAATTGAAGAAAGTGATATGTATTTGTATCCAGACGTATCGACATGGATGGTTTTTCCATGGGAGAGCACACACGGGAAAGTTGCTCGTTTGATTTGTGACATTTATAATCCAGATGGTACACCGTTTGCTGGAGATCCTCGTGGCAATTTAAAACGAGCCTTGGCGGATATGGAATCACTAGGCTTTACTTCATTCAATCTTGGGCCTGAACCAGAATTTTTCTTATTCAAATTAGATGAAGATGGTAAAATCACAACTGATTTAAATGATCGAGGTGGCTATTTTGATTTTGCGCCAACCGATCTTGGTGAAAATTGTCGTAGAGATATCGTTCTTGAGTTAGAAAGTCTTGGATTTGAAGTTGAGGCGTCACATCATGAAGTAGCGCCTGGTCAACATGAGATAGACTTTAAATATGCAGATGTTATCGAAGCTTGTGACAACATCCAAACCTTTAAATTAGTCGTTAAAACAATTGCTAGAAAACATGGCTTGCACGCAACTTTTATGCCAAAACCTTTATATGGCATCAACGGCTCGGGGATGCACTGCAATATGTCTTTATTTAAAGGCGAAGAAAATGTCTTTTTTGATGAAAATGGTCTAATGCAATTAAGTCAAACGGCGTATCATTTCCTTGGTGGATTATTGAAACATGCTCGCGCTTATACAGCGGTTTGTAATCCAACTGTTAATTCATATAAACGTTTGGTACCAGGATATGAGGCTCCGGTATATGTTGCTTGGAGTGGACGCAATCGTTCGCCGTTAGTCCGTGTTCCGGAATCACGTGGGTTATCTACTCGTTTAGAATTACGTTCTGTTGATCCATCAGCAAATCCATATTTAACAATGGCAACACTTTTACAAGCGGGATTGGATGGAATCAAAAATGAAATCGATCCACCACAAGCGGTTGACCGTAACATTTACGTGATGAACGAAGAAGAACGAAAAGAAGCACAAATACATGATTTACCTTCAACGCTGCACAATGCTATTAAAGAATTACGTAAAGATGATGTAATGATCAATGCATTAGGTGAGCATATTTATGTGAACTTTGTTGAAGCGAAACGTATGGAATGGGCTGCTTTCCGTCAAACTGTTTCGGAATGGGAAAGAGAACAATATTTAGAATTATACTAAGAATCGTGAGGTTGGGATGTGACTCGTAGAGTGATGTTTCAGCCCCTTTTTTTATATTGTTCAGTTAATGAGTACAAAGTATGCTATACTTATAAGTGAGAATCGTTATCAATTGGACTTGAAAAGGAGTGGAAATCATGATCGTTCAAACTGTTACATTTATTATAAAAAAAGAAGGAAAAGAAAGATTTGATGCTAAAACAGGGAAAGATGTCGCTTCAATGTTAGAGTTTCCAGGTTGTATATCAAGTGAATGTTGGTATACAGAAAATAAAGATACGTGTGAGTTTATGTTGGTATCTAAATGGCAGAGTAAAAAAGATTTCCAAAACTGGTTAAAACGTCCAGAGCATTTACAAGAGCATCGAGAGGCACATCAAAATAAAGAAGCTACACCGTCTATCGTCATAGAAAAAATCAGAAAGAGCTATGAAGTTTCTGCTTAAAAAATATAAGAGTCTAAGGTGAATTTAGTTGCTTTGGATTCTTTTCTTTTATACTTCGAGTCTGTTCAAATAAGTGTAACTTTCATAAAAAAGCAGGTATAGTAGAAGGGAAACAACTATTAAGGAGAACAGTAATGAAAAAATCGAATTTTACTCCAACGATGTTTGAAAAACTTCAACAACATGGGTGGGATAAAGCGGCTCTGCGCGTATACATAATGAATAAAAACGAAAATAAACTGAACGTTGATCAGATGGTTTTTTTAGTTGGTTCTGAAATCTATACTGAAATGTTTGACAAAAGCCAGCTTTCTGATGAAGAAAAGGTTTTACTCGTTATCGATCATTTGGGGGGGTATCTAAATGAGTCAGGTGATTTACACTTTGAATCCTCTGAATATAAATTTTACGATCAAATGCCTCCAGGAGCTCCTTTTTTCGATAGCTACTCAAAAGCAGTCCAACGTGCGTATCCAAATGGGTTGGTCATTACACAAATAGATAAAAAATTATCCAAAATAATCCTTAAGAAAAAATACGCAAACGAAACAAAAATTCATCAATTTAGAAACCGATTAGATAAATGTATTATTGAATATGTGGAAAGGTATAAAAGAAGAAATAGTTTGAAAAATGATGAAGCAGCCATAAAAATGATTCTTAAAAATAATTGGTTTTATGCTGATCCTCAGTATCATAATCGCGCTCATTTAGATGTAGAGATATCGACGGTTGATCTTCAAAAACGAAGTAGAACTCTTACAAATAAAGGATTAGTAAAAAAAATCAGAAAACGAGGTTTCTATCGAAAAATGCTATCTGGTGATTATCATAGTGAATTTATTTTAGATGAACAAGGTCAGTTATTAAGTCAATGGAAAGCAGAAAGCGAAGAAAAAGACTATTTAGAATGTGCAATCGCAAACGGAGAATCTTTCAACTATGGCGAGCGCCCCAGATTTGATCCCTTTCATACACACGATAAATTAGATGGAACCCCTCCTAGATATTTCGACACGCAAAAGCGGAATCAACTCAAACGATATTGGATTTCGCCAACTGATAATCGATTTTATCAATTGATTAGGAGATTATCTGAAAAAAGATTCAAATACAAAGGTAAAAAGAATAAGAATTAAAATATAAAATAAAGAGTAACGAAAATTGAGATTTCCGTCCCAACTTGTTTCTTTTTCACAAAAATTCGGTATATTCTAAAGTGGAAAAGCGAAATAATCAATAAACTTTGTGAAATATTTTCACAAACTGTTTTAAAATAGGGAGGCTTCCGTTATAATAGAGAAGAATATGCGTGCAACTATTCTACTTTTAGATAGAAGGATGATGACTAGATAATGCGAAAAATGAAGACGATGGATGGAAATACAGCTGCTGCATACATCTCATATGCGTTTACTGAATTAGCCGCTATTTATCCAATTACACCAAGCTCAACGATGGCCGAACTTGTAGATCAGTGGTCGGCTGAGGGAAAGAAAAATATTTTCGGACAACCTGTTAAAATTGTTGAAATGCAATCAGAAGCAGGAGCTGCTGGAGTGGTCCATGGATCGCTAAAGACAGGCGCATTAACCACTACATATACTGCTTCACAAGGATTATTATTGATGATACCGAACATGTACAAAATTGCTGGAGAGTTGCTTCCATCAGTCTTTCATGTAGCAAGTCGAGCTGTGACAACAAATGCGTTGAATATTTTCGGTGATCACGGAGATGTTATGGCTGCTCGTCAGACAGGATTTGCTATGTTATGTGAAAGTAGCGTCCAGGAAGTCATGGATTTATCAGCCGTCGCGCATTTAGCGTCCATTGAATCAAGTGTCCCGTTCATAAACTTTTTTGATGGTTTTCGGACAAGTCATGAAATTCAAAAAATCGAAGTACTGGACTATGAAGAATTAGCTCCTTTATTAGATCAAAAAAAATTAAGCGATTTTCGTAGTAGAAGTATGAACCCCAATCATCCTTCAGTTAGCGGAACGAACCAAAATCCAGATATCCATTTCCAACAACGTGAAACAATCAATCGTTATTATGAACAGATTCCAACTGTTGTGAAACATTATATGAATGAAATCAATGCCTTGAGAGGGACAAACTACGATTTAGTTACTTATTATGGTGTTGAAGATGCAGAAGAAGTAATCGTTTCTATGGGGTCAGCTGCTCAAGCAATCGAACAAACAATTGATCACTTAACAAAGCAAGGTAGAAAAGTTGGCTTCTTAAATATTCATTTGTATCGTCCTTTCCCGATAGAAAACTTCTTGGAAAAAATGCCTAAGACAGTGAAAGCAATCGGCGTGATGGATCGTACAAAAGAACCAGGCGCGGGCGGTGAGCCTTTACTTTTAGATGTACAAAGTGCGATGTATGAATCTGATTTGCGTCCGATGATCATTGGAGGACGGTACGGATTAGGCTCAAAAGATGTGTTGCCGAATCAAATCGTTGCGATTTATGATGAGCTGTTAAAAGATAAGAAAGAGGCAAAAAGTCGTTTTACGATCGGAATTGTAGATGATGTGACCTACACCTCATTGGATTGCGGTGAAGCACTCGATCTGACCAACCCAAAAACATATCAGGCAAAATTCTGGGGGTTTGGCTCAGATGGAACTGTTGGAGCAAACAAGTCGGCCATCAAAATTATTGGGGATCATACGGATAAATATGCGCAAGGATTCTTTTACTACGATTCAAAAAAATCTGGTGGACTAACGGTTTCTCATTTACGTTTTGGCGAAACACCGATTCGTTCAACTTATTTGATCGAACATGCTGATTTTGTGGCATGCCATACTGCTGCGTATTTAAATACGTATGATTTAGTTAAAGGATTGAAAAAGGGCGGAACTTTTTTACTTAATACCGTCTGGAATGATGAGCAATTAGAACGCTTTTTACCAAATAAACTAAAACGCTACTTAGCTGAAAATGAAATTGATTTTTATACGATCAATGCTGTTAAACTAGCCAGTGAAGTTGGCTTAGGCGGTCGAATCAATACGGCAATGGAAACGGCTTTCTTTAAATTAGCTGCTATCATGCCGTTTGAGGAAGTATTACCGATCTTAAAAGAAGAAGCTTTCAAAAGCTACTCTAGAAAATCAATGGCCGTTGTTGAAAAAAATATTCAGGCAATCGAACGGACAGTGGCGCTTTTGCATAAGGTCAAAGTGCCAGCCACTTGGAAAACTATTGAATTAAAACCAAGAGTACGCAAAGAAAATGTGACGGATTATATACATGAAATCGTAGAACCAATCAATCGCCAAGAAGGAAATGAGCTTGCGGTGAGTGCGTTTATCAAAAATGATATGACAGACGGTCGGATGCCACTTGGGACAACAGCTGTGGAAAAACGCGGAATTGCTGTTGAAGTGCCAGAATGGAATAGTGATCGTTGTACAATGTGTAACGAATGTGCATTTGTTTGTCCACATGCCGCGATTCGTCCATTTTTGGCAGATGATGAAGAAATGGGAGAAGCACCTGAAGGGTATATTGTCAGAGAAATGCGCGGTGCGGATGGCCTAAAATACCGAATCCAAGTTTCAGTAGAAGATTGTACTGGTTGCGGTCTTTGTGTAGATGCTTGTCCAGCAAAAGGCAAAGCTCTAGTAATGAAACCATACGAAGAGCAAAAAGAGCAAGCAATGAATTGGGCATTCTCCATGACGTTGAAGCAAAAAGAAAATCCAGCCAAACCAAATACCGTTTTAGGATCACAATTTAATAAGCCGCTATTGGAATTTTCAGGTGCTTGTTCTGGTTGTGGCGAAACGCCTTATGTGAAATTATTGACTCAAATGTTTGGTGATCGGATGATGATTGCCAATGCTACTGGTTGTTCTTCTATTTGGGGCGGAGCAGCACCAGTTTCTCCGTATACAACAAATGATGAAGGACAAGGTCCTGCTTGGTCTAACTCATTATTAGAGGATAATGCTGAATTTGGTTACGGAATGCTTTTAGCCAGTCAAACCCGTCGAGAACACTTAGCGATGAAGATGAGTGAGGCAATGAAGAGTGCTTCATCGGAGTTAGCGTTGTTAATGGAAGATTGGATCAATCATATGCATACTGGTGAAGGCACACAACAACGTGCCGCAAAACTGAAAGCTGCTTTGATCGACGAGAAAAATGGGCAACCATTACTAGAAGCAATTTATGCAGATCATGATTTATTTGTGAAAAATAGTCAATGGATGATCGGTGGAGATGGTTGGGCTTATGACATTGGGTATGGCGGAATCGACCATGTTCTTGCAAGTGGAGCAGATGTGAATATGTTGGTTTTAGACAATGAAGTGTATTCTAATACCGGTGGTCAAACATCAAAAGCAACCCCTGCTTCTGCCATCGCAAAATTCTCTGCTAGTGGAAAGTACGTGTCTAAAAAAGATTTAGGCATGATGGCAATGACGTATGGTAACGTTTATGTAGCTCAAATTGCCTCGGGTGCGAATCAAATGCAGACGATCAAAGCCTTAGAAGAAGCAGAACGCTTCCCGGGACCATCGATTATTATCGCATATACACCTTGTATCACACATGGCTTAGCAGGCGGAATGAGTAAAACCTTACAAGAAGCCAAAGAAGCTGTTCATTCAGGATATTGGTCGTTGTATCGCTATAATCCAGAATTGAGAGAATCAGGAAAAAATCCAATGACCTTAGATTATAAAAAGCCAAATTTTGATACGATGCAAGAATTTATGCGTAAACAAGTTCGTTTTTCATCATTAGAATCTACACAGCCTGAATTTGCTGGTCAACTTTTTGAGAAAACAGTCGAGGATGCAAAAAATCGATTTTACAATTATGCTCGTATGGCAGGTCAAGAAGAAAAAATTCGAGCAAAATTAGAAAAAACAACGGATGAAGCTGTGAGTGAAAAAGCACCTCGTATCAAAAAAGAACGAGTAGTTGATCCAGAAGCCGAAGCAAGAAGAGCGGCTAGACGGGCAGAACGTGCTGCAAAACGAGGGAAAGTAGAAGAATAATAACGTGTTTTATTTTAGAATTAGGTTGTGACAAAAGTCGTTTAGGTTCAAGCAATTGGACTAAAAACCGTACAATGCGTTTTATGTATTGTGCGGTTTTTAGGAAATTGTCGACGAACCTGACTTTTTCACACCGTTTTTTTAATTCAAGGTGAGGTTAATAAAATTCAAAGAGTTTTGTCACCGTTCCGTTTATTTTGTTTAAATTTTTCTATCGTTCATTCTCATCCTGTAACCAAGCAAAAGATTATGGTATACTTATTAAGAAATCTTCAGAGAGAAGTGAGGTTTATGATGTCTTTTCAACTTAGTCAATTATTTGATTTGAATTATTGGCGGCAATTGATCTCATCAGATTTCTTGTCGCGTGATTATATCATCAATATTATAGATATTCTGGTAGTATGGTACCTCGTCTACAAATTGATCATGCTTGTCAAAGGGACAAAAGCTGTCCAATTGTTAAAAGGGGTCGCAGTCTTCATTGTGATTCGAATACTGAGTGAGATCATTGGACTCCATACACTGTCCTGGCTGATGAACCAAGTTATCATGTATGGTGTGATTGCTGCAGTTGTGATCTTTCAACCAGAAGTCCGCCGAGGCTTAGAGCATTTAGGAAGAAGTTCATTTTTCCGTGCAAGCAGATCTGAACAGCAGGAAGACGAAAAAATGATTCTTGCTTTTGATAAAGCCATTCAGTATATGTCGAAACGAAAAATCGGTGCACTGATCACAGTGGAAAAAAATACTGGCCTAGATGAATATATTGAAACGGGGATTCCTTTAGATGCCGATATCACAGGAGAATTGCTAATCAATATATTTATTCCCAATACGCCATTGCATGATGGAGCAGTGATTGTGAAACAAGGAAAAATCGCTGTAGCAAGTGCCTACCTGCCGTTGTCTGAAAGTAACTTGATTCCAAAAGAATTTGGGACGCGTCACAGAGCGGCCGTCGGTATCAGTGAAGTTAGTGATGCTGTGACCATCATTGTGTCTGAAGAGACAGGGGATGTCAGTCTCACTTTGAATAATGATCTGATTCCTAAATTGACACAGGAAGAATACCTGAGAATTCTTCGAGCAGAATTAGTGCCAAAAGAAGAACGCAAGGATAAAAAGAATCTTTTGCAACACTTTATTGAAGGTGTATCGAAAGGGGCGAAAAAGAAATGAAGATCCCCTATCAAAGCAATTGGTTCTCAGGATTATTAGCGTTACTTTTTGCTTTGTTATTATTTTTTAATGCCAATGCATCAGGGAATTTATCCGATATAACAGGTGGGAGCCAAGTTTATGATGAAATGTTGTATAACATTCCTGTTCAATTAGAATATGACCAAGATAAGTATTTTGTGTCTGGTTATGAAGAAACTGTCAATGTTCATTTAAGTAGTGCCAATCGAATTCAACTGAATTTAGAAGCAAATGAAGATACAAGAAACTTTCAAGTCGTGGCTGATTTGACCAAAACACCGATTGGGACATCAGAAATCCAATTGCGAGTTAAAGGATTGAGTACGGCAGTAACAGCTGAAATCGAGCCTAAAACGATTACTGTAACGGTAGAGAACAAAGTAACAAAATCGTTCGATGTTGAAGCGCAACTACCAGAATCGATTGAGGCAGAAGGCTACAAAGTAGAGAAAATTGCGGTTAGTCCTAAAACTGTTGAAATCACAACGGGAGAAGAGACTGCCAAAGCGATTACACGTGTTATTGCTCCCTTGTCCAATGTCAAACAATCGGTTGATACGATCAAGCAAACGGTCAATGTTCAAGCAATTGATAGCAAAGGACAAGTGTTAAGTATTGAAAATCCAGCACCTCAAGTAAAAGTCGTTGTTGATTTGACCTTACCTTCAAAAGAAGTGGGTCTTACGATCAGTCCAACTGGCTCACCACCAACAGGGGTTGAGAATTTCACATTTAATCTTTCAGAACAAAAAGTGGAAATTAGAGGAACAAAATCTGTTTTAGATGCAATTGATACAATAGAGTTACCAGTTGACATAAGTAATATAAAATCATCAACCAAACAAAAAATAAAAATACCGACAAATACAGAGTATATTGTTTCACCTGAGGAAGTAGAAGTGACGATCAATCCAGTCTTTGCAGGAACAAGTACAAGTTTTTCTGGAACTAGCGGACAAGGCACAACGACATCAAGTTCGAGTCGATCGGTCCCAACGTCTGTGCCTTCCAGTGAAAAAACAACAAGTTCCTCTAGTACATCAAGCTCGTCGAGTTCGTCTAGCATTGAAAGTACAACTGAAGATGATCTGGAAAATGGGAGTAGTTCAGTTCCTGCAAATTAAGTTGATTGACTAAGAAAACCCATTATTCTATTGAGGACACCTCATAAGAATAATCGAGGCTAGCTTAGTAAGTAGAAGGAGAGTTATGATGGGTAAATATTTTGGAACAGATGGTGTTAGAGGAATTGCAAATAAGGAATTAACACCAGAATTAGCATTCAAATTAGGCCGTTTTGGCGGATATGTTTTAAGTCAACATGAAGATTCTACACGTCGTCCAAGAGTATTGGTCGGTCGTGATACACGTATATCAGGTCAATTATTAGAGCAGGCGTTGATTTCAGGTCTTTTATCTGTTGGGATCGAGGTATTTCAATTAGGTGTTATTTCAACACCCGGCGTTGCGTATCTAACAAGATTACAAAAAGCGTCAGCTGGTGTCATGATTTCAGCTTCTCATAACCCAGCAGAAGACAATGGGATCAAGTTCTTTGGGGCAGATGGCTTTAAATTAGTGGACGATCAAGAACTTGAAATTGAAGCGTTATTAGATGCAGAAGAAGATAATTTACCTCGTCCTTCAGCTGAAGGCTTAGGTACATTGGATGAATTTCCTGAAGGCTTATTGAAATATTCTCAATTCCTCGTTCAAACGATACCAGGTGACTTATCTGGTTTAACGGTTTGTATCGATGCCGCAAATGGAGCAACGGCAACTTCTGTCAACCGTTTATTCGCTGACTTAGAAACTGATTTCTACACAATGGGTACAAGTCCTAATGGTTTGAATATCAATGATGGTGTAGGGTCTACACATCCAGAAAAGTTAGCTGAAATGGTTGTTGAAAAAGGCGCTGATGTGGGTCTTGCATTCGATGGTGATGGTGATCGAATTATTGCAGTGGATGAATTAGGAAATATTGTTGACGGAGACAAGATCATGTTTATCTGCGCAAAATACCTTGCCGAAAAAAATCGTTTGAAAAAAGATACGATCGTCACGACCGTTATGAGTAATCTGGGTTTCCGCAAAGCAGTGGAAGCCGCTGGTATGAAAGATGTAATCACTCAAGTTGGTGACCGTTATGTTGTGGAAGAAATGCGTAAAAATGATTATAATTTTGGTGGAGAACAGTCAGGACATATGATTTTCTTAGATTATAATACAACAGGTGATGGCATGCTTTCCGGTATTCAGTTATTGAATGTTATGAAACAAACTGGGAAAAAATTATCTGAGTTAGCGTCAGAATTAACTGTTTATCCACAAAAATTAGTGAATATTCGTGTAACTGATAAACATGGTGCAATGGAAGTTCCAGCAATCAAAGAAATTGTTGACTTAATGGAGGCAGAAATGAATGGCGATGGTCGTATATTAGTTCGTCCTTCTGGGACAGAGCCTTTATTACGAGTGATGGCAGAAGCACCAACACAAGAAAAAGTGGATTATTATGTAGATAAAATCGCAGAAGTCGTGAAAGCTGAAATCGGCATAGGATGATAATCTTTTTTAGAATAACCTGCATACATGGAAAATGTATCAGGTTATTTTTCTGTTTTTATAAAGGACGAATAATCGTTGCTGAAAGTAGGTGATTGTTCGATAATATTATTGACAGAACTACTATAAAAAGGTACTATGTTTGAGAATTGATAGTGAAATAATCAGTGGTCAGCCTGTTCGTTCGTAAAAAATGATGAATAGAATAATTAGTGAGAGGGAGATTAAATGGGGAACTATTTAGTTTTACAAACAGATTTTGGGCTTGGTGATGGCGCAGTAAGTGCAATGTATGGTGTTGCTCATATGGTAAGTGATGAGATCATCATTGGCGATTTGACTCATGAAATTCCTCCTTATGATATTTGGGCAGCGTCTTATCGTTTGTATCAGACAGTGAAATATTGGCCAAAAGGCAGTGTTTTTGTCTCTGTTGTTGATCCGGGGGTAGGCAGTACAAGACGAAGCATCGTAGCGAAAACAAATTCGGGGCATTATATTATTACTCCAGATAATGGTTCGTTAACGCATATTTCTCATTATCAAGGAATTGAAGAGATTCGTGCAATTGACGAAGTAACGAGTCGTTTACCACATTCAGAAGAAAGTCATACGTTTCATGGCAGAGATATTTATGCATACAATGGAGCGCGCTTAGCGAGTGAGGAAATTTCTTTTGAGGAATTAGGTAAGACTGTTGCGATTGATTCTATTGAAGCGTTACCGTTGATTGAAGCAAAGCATGATCAACATATTTTAGAAGGCAGTATCGATGTTTTGGATATCCGTTTTGGTTCCTTATGGACCAATATTCCATTGGCGTTTATGAAGGAAGAAAAGATTGTTCATGGTGACCAGCTACAAGTAACAATCTATCATCAAGGGAAAAAAGTGTATCAAAATATTATGAAATTTGCTAAATCTTTCGCAGATGTTAATATTGGGGAACCTTTAGTTTATGTAAATTCATTAGTAAATATTGGTGTAGCAGTCAATCAAGACTCATTTTCTAAACTCTACCACATTGGTACTGGAACGGATTGGACGATCCGATTAAGAAAAGCACCGAAGATCATTTTTGAATAGGAGTAGGGAATATGAAAAAAGATTTTTCAGTAAAAACAATTGTGGCAATTGGTATCGGATCAGCTGTATTCGTAATTTTAGGGCGTTTTGTGGTGATTCCAACAGGCTTTCCTAATACAAACTTAGAGACAGCCTACCCATTTTTAGCACTGATTTCTGTTATTTTTGGACCGGTTGCAGGTGGCTTGATTGGGCTGATTGGTCATACGCTAAAAGACTTTACAACATATGGCAGTGCATGGTGGAGTTGGATCATTTGTTCTGGTATTATAGGAGTGGTGTATGGTTTAGCAGGAAGGAAAATCGATCTTATACACGGCGAATTTAATAAAAAAGACATTATTTATTTTAATATTTATCAAGTGATTGGAAATGCCGTTGTTTGGGGATTGATTGCACCGACATTAGATGTATTGATTTACAGTGAACCTGCTAGTAAAGTCTATACACAAGGTGTGATTGCCGTTGTATTAAATATTATTGCAGTAGGAATCATCGGTACATTGTTGATGGCAGCGTATGCTGCAACGCGGACTAAAAAAGGTAGTTTAACAAAAGATTGATTATGTAGTAAAATGAAATTAGCATAAATATAATTTCTGAAATAAAATTAAGGGCGAGAAAAAGCAAGCTTGATTTTTAAAGCTGAACAGCCTTTTCTTGTCCTTTTTTACATAGAATGAGGGAGCGTCATCGATGAAGAAACCACTGATAACTTTTGACAATTTTACTTTCCAATATCATAGTCAGGCTGAACCTACATTACATAGTATTGATTTAACGATTTATGAAGGGGAGAAAGTCTTGATCGTAGGTCCAAGTGGTAGTGGCAAATCAACTTTTGCCCAATGTATCAATGGACTGATTCCTTATAGCTATGAGGGCGAAATAACTGGAAATGTTACGATTAGGGATAAAGAATTAACAAAGACAAGTCTATTTGAGTTATCTTTTGACGTTGGGACAGTGTTGCAAGATACAGATGGTCAATTCATCGGATTAACAGTAGGAGAAGATGTTGCATTTGCTTTAGAAAACGACGAAGTATCGCAAAGTAAGATGAAACAAGAAGTCGATCATTGGACTAAAATCGTTGGATTGAATGATTTTTTACAGCATCGGCCGCAAGATTTATCAGGCGGACAAAAACAGCGAGTATCGATGGCTGGTGTGTTGATCGATGAAGCACCGATTTTATTATTTGATGAACCACTTGCGAATTTAGATCCTAAAGCTGGTAAAGAAACAATTGCATTGATTGAAGAAATCCATCAAAAGACAGAAACGACGGTTTTGATTATCGAGCATCGTCTGGAAGATGTTCTATATCGTTCGGTTGATCGTGTGATTGTTTTTAACGATGGGCGAGTTGTCGCCGATTTACCTGCAGATGAGCTGCTCAAAACAGATATATTAACGGAACAAGGAATTCGAGAACCACTTTATGTGACAGCAATGAAATATGCAGGCGTAGATTTGGAAACAGTTCAATATTTGGCTGACATTGAAAAAGTCCAAGCACCTGACTTAAAACTACAAATGGAAAAATGGATGAAAAAACCAGCTCAAATACCCAAGCAAGAAACGTTACAACCATTATTGAAATTGGAAACTATTATGTACCAATATAATCGAAAGGATCAATATGTTTTAAATGATGTTTCGGTTACATTCAATCGTGGCGAAATGCTGAGTATCGTTGGGAAAAATGGTGCTGGTAAATCCACTTTAAGTAAAGCAATCTGTGGTTTTGTTACACCGCAATCAGGCAAAATGACTTGGTCAGACGAAGATTTTACTCAGTTTTCAATTAAAGAACGAGCAGATAAGATTGGCTTTGTCATGCAAAATCCGAACCAAATGATTTCAAAGAAAATGATTTTTGAAGAAGTTGCTTTAGGATTGGTCTTGAAAGGCATGCCAGAAGCAGAAATCAAGGAACGCGTTGAACAAGCTTTAAAAATCTGTGGCTTGTATTCATTTCGCAATTGGCCAATTTCAGCGCTTAGTTTTGGTCAGAAAAAAAGAGTCACCATTGCTGCGATTTTAGTTCTGGAACCTGAAATGATCATCTTAGATGAACCAACGGCGGGACAAGATTTTAAACATTATACTGAAATGATGACATTTCTAGAAAAGCTCAATGAACGTGGAGTCACCATTGCGATGATTACTCATGACATGCATCTTATGTTGGAATATACAGAGCGAGCAATAGTCTTGTATGATGGCAAAATCATCGCAGATACATCGCCAGTTAAAGTATTGACTAATTCCCAATTAGTGGAGCGTGCATCATTGAAAGAAACAAGCTTATTTACTTTTGCTCAACATTTAGGTTTGGACGATCCCTTTTTGTTTACAGAAAACTTTATGACTTATGATCAGGAGGTGCGTTTGAAATGAATGAACATCAAATGTTAGGTTATATTCCTGATAATACAATGATTCATAAATTGAATGGAACAGCTAAATTAATTTTTTTGATTTTATTGTCTGTGGCATGTATGACCACATATGATACGCGTTTTTTGATTGGTATGACGGTATTTTCACTCGTTTTATTTAAGTTATCAAATATTAAGTGGCACCAGATTTCATTTGTTGTAAAATTTATTTTTGTATTTTCATTACTGAACATTATTGCCGTTTATCTTTTTGCACCAGAATATGGGGTAGACTTATACCAGTCTAGAACGCTTGTTTGGGAAGGGCTTGGACGTTTTACTATAACACAAGAGCAATTATTTTATGAATTTAATTTAGTTCTAAAGTATTTTTGCACAATACCGCTGGTACTAATTTTTCTTTTAACGACAAACCCTAGTGAATTTGCATCTAGTTTAAATCGGATTGGTGTTAGCTATAAAATTAGTTATGCTGTGGCTCTGGCAATTCGCTATATTCCCGACATTCAAGAAGATTTTTTCAATATCTCTCTGGCGCAACAAGCACGTGGGTTTGAAATGTCTAAAAAAGGCAAACTAATGCAACGATTAAAAGGAACCGCTCAAATTGTTTTTCCTTTGATTTTGTCTAGCTTAGATCGAATTGAAACAATCAGTACGGCAATGGAACTACGTCGTTTTGGGGAAAAAAAGAAAAGGACTTGGTATGCTCAGCGACCATTTCATGCTTCTGATTTTCTTGTTATTGGCTTAGCAGTTTTATTAACTGTCATAAGTTTTGCCTTATTTAAAGTCAATGGCGGAAGATTTTATAATCCGTTTAGTTGATTGTTTTTAAGAAGTTAGAACACGAATCTTTATATGAATTCCATGTGGAGGCTGGGACAAACACTCATGAGGGCTACCGCCCTCACCAAACAGAATGAAAATAAAGTGATCGACCTACAGGCTATTTCCTGTCATACTAGAGATGACAG
>NZ_MIKA01000015.1 GCF_001730295.1 Enterococcus plantarum | reverse complement strand
TACTACCTTTAAAAAAGTTCAAACGGGCATTAAAAATGCGTTGAATTTGCCTTATTCCAACGGACCATTAGAATGCTTGAATAACCATATAAAAGTACTAAAGAGAAACGCCTATGGCTTCCGTAACTTCTATAATTTTAAATTGAGAATTACTTTATGCTTTGGCACTGTTCTTTTTCAATCAAATAAAAAAACCTAGAGGAATTTCCCTCTAGGCTTCATTAGTGGTTTAATTCTTTGGATTTCTTCACCAACATTAGTTGACAAAGAGCCACTTTTTTTATAACTTCATTTAATAATCAATAGTTTTAGCAACAACTCAAAACCATTGTCGTTTCCTATTGGTCACCCTACATCAAACTCTTCAATTCAACATCAGGATACTTATCTGCAAACCAACGCATCGCAAATTGATTTTCAAATAAGAATAATGGCTGATCAAAGCGATCTCTTGCCAAAATATTACGACTTGAACTCATACGTTCATCCAAATCAGCTGGATCAATCCAACGTGCGATTTTTGAACCCATTGGTGTCATAATAACTTCTGCATTGTATTCATTCAGCATACGGTGTTGGAATACTTCAAATTGCAATTGCCCAACGGCCCCAATGATATACTCTTCCGTTAAATACGTTTTATATAACTGGATCGCACCTTCTTGAACCAACTGATAAATGCCTTTATGGAATGATTTTTGTTTCATCACATTTTTGGCACTGACTTTCATAAACAACTCTGGTGTAAATGAGGGTAATTCTTCGTACTGAACTTTTAATTTCCCTTCAAATAACGTGTCTCCGATTTGATAATTCCCTGTATCATAGATCCCGATAATATCCCCAGCTACGGCTTCTTCGACATTTTCTCTAGCATCAGCCATAAATTGTGTCACATTACTTAACTTGATTTTTTTACCGGTTCTACCAAGTGTAACGTCCATTCCACGTTCAAAGGTTCCTGAACAGATACGAACAAAAGCAATACGATCTCGATGAGCTGGATTCATATTTGCTTGGATTTTAAACACAAAGCCTGAAAATTCTTCTTCATAAGGACTGACTTCTTGTCCGTCTTCTGTCTTATGTCCATATGGTGATGGTGCAAATTGCAAGAAAGTTTCCAACATTGTTTGGACCCCAAAGTTGGTTAAGGCTGAACCAAAGAAGACTGGTGTTTGGTCACCGCGAGCAATTTTCTCCGTATCAAACTCGTCACCTGCTTCAACTAACAATTCAACTTCTTCTAAAACTTGTTGGTAAACACTATCCTTATGCAATGGCAAATCACTTGGAATGTCACCATCCACTAATGGAATGAAACGTTCGCCATTATTGGTTTCGGGACGGTAAACTTCTACACGCTTATTGTAGATGTCATATAATCCTTCCAACCCTTTTCCCATACCAATCGGCCAATTCATTGGATATGATTCAATATCTAGCAACTCTTCTAATTCTTCAAGTAACTCTAACGGTTCTCGACCATCTCTATCTAATTTATTGATAAACGTAAAAATTGGAATCCCACGTTTTTTTACAACTTGAAATAATTTCTTGGTTTGGGCTTCGATCCCTTTGGCACTATCGATTACCATAACAGCGCTATCCACAGCCATCAAAGTACGGTACGTGTCTTCTGAAAAATCCTCGTGTCCAGGTGTGTCCAAGATATTTACGCGTTTCCCATCATAGTCAAATTGCATCACTGAACTGGTTACAGAAATTCCTCTTTGTTTTTCGATTTCCATCCAGTCAGATTTTGCAAAATTTCCTGTTTTCTTTCCTTTTACAGTTCCAGCTTGGCGGATTGCGCCTCCAAATAGTAAAAGCTGTTCTGTAATCGTTGTTTTACCAGCATCCGGATGGGAAATAATGGCAAACGTGCGGCGGCTATCTACTTGTTCTTTTAAATGCGGATTATTCATTCGTTGCTCCAATCTATCATTTTTTCTTGAAAAGACTTCATTTATTTATCTTGGTTTATTTAAAAGCTATTTACATTGGAAAATTCTCCCTGCTCTTTATTCTTCAACTAATGTAGTATATCATGGAATTACCCTAGTTTTCAAAGTCTTTAACTAAGTTTCTAAAAAAATCGCAGAGACTAAATAAACACGCAACGAATTTAAGTCTCACTCCTAACTAGATGTAATAAGGCCTTAATATTCGCTTTTGATTATTTATCCGTTCATAAAATCATTGAAACGTTCTCTTACGTTAATTTTTCCTACATAACAGTTTACAGTAGTTAAATAAAAGAAGGAACATGAGCAGCTTTCACTACTTCTGTTCCTTCTTTTGGTTTATCTCCTTGGCTCGTCATCTTCCATTTCTTTACGGAAAAAACGACGGTATTCTTCAGGTTCTTCATCAACGATTTCTTCGTCATGGAAAACAACTTTTAATGCTAAAACTCTCGTTCCTTCCATTTCTTCAGAAGTCAGTGTAATGTTGCCAACATCAAATGACAATTTTTCCCCTTCATCAGGAATCGTACCTAAAGCGGTTATCAGATAACCTGCCATTGTATCGACATCACTCATATGCAAATCTGTGCCAAATGCTTCGTTGAATTCATCAATCAGCATTCTACCTTGAACTAAATACTCATGCTCACTGAGCTTATCATACAAGTTCTCTACTTCATCCGTCTCATCATCGATTTCTCCAACAATTTCTTCTAATAAATCTTCTAATGTAGCCAAACCAACGACACCACCATATTCATCCAATAGGATCGCCATCTGATTTTGAGTTCGTTTTAGTTCATATAATAAATCATCAATAAAAATCGTTTCTGGGACAAATAATGGTTCTTGGATAATATTTTTTAATTCAATTTTGTCAAAGCCTAATTTATGGGCTGCTTTTAATAAGTTTTTAGTATGAAGAACACCGATAATTTTATCTTTGTCTTCGTTATAAACTGGGATTCTTGAATAGTTTTCGGATAAAATAGCATTAATATTCTCTTGAATATCGTCTTCAATATTGATCATAAAAGCATCGGTTCGTGGAACCATAACTTCACGAGCAACTTTCGTATCTAAAGAAAAGACACCTTGAAGCATTTCTAATTCATCATTATCTAAAACACCTTCTGATTCCAACATATAACGCATTTCGTCACGTGTCATTTTTGAATCAGCATCATCAAATGTCATTGGTGTAATTTTTGAAAGTAAGTCTGTTGAAGCAGATAACAACCACACAAATGGTCGAGCAATTACGCCTAATACTCGCACGAATCCAGAAGTTGCTTGCGCTACTTCTTCTGACTTGTTCATGGCGATTCGTTTTGGATATAATTCACCAAAAACAATGGAAACATAGGTCAACATAGCTAAAATAATAATATTTGCTATACTTTTTGCAGCAGCTCCGCCACCAAGAACAGGTGCCAATCTTGCTGATAAAGTATCAGCTAAGGATGCTCCAGACAAGATATTAACTAACGTGATACCGACTTGAATCGTTGATAAAAAGCTCGTAGGATCTTGTAGAATCTTTAATAACTTCTTCGCTTTCGCGTCTCCTTCTTCTGCTTTTTGTTCGATACGATTCTTGTTGACTGAAACTACTGCTATCTCCGCTGCAGCAAGAAACGCATTGATCAATGTTAAAACGATCAATAATAAAATTTGCGCGATAAGCGACTGACTCTCGGGGTCAGCATTCATAATGTGCACTCTCTCCTCTTAAAATTATTCGAAAAACGTTGTATTTCGTTTTCCAATTTCATTTAGTAATAAACTGTTTACTAATCCATTTGATAAAAAACGTGACCACTATAAGTAGTCACGCTAAAATCGTATCACAAACATCGATTAATTTCAATAATCGATGTCATTTTTCTTTCATTGTTATCTCATTTCCTTCACCAGACAATACAATTTTTTCACTTTTGCTTTCTCGAATCATTCCCATTACATGAATCACTACGGTTTTTACAATCGCATAAAATGGAACGCCTAAGAAAATGCCCAATAGTCCCGCGATGTTTCCGGCAACTAGTAAAACAATGATGATCGTTAATGGATGGATTTGTAAAGATTTTCCAATTACATTCGGATAAATGATATTCCCATCGATTTGTTGGACAATTAAAACAACAACACAACAAAATACGGCTTTGATCGGTTCATCAAAAACAGTTACAAAAACAGCTGGCGCCAGTCCTAGATAAGGACCAAGATACGGGATCAGATTGGTGAACCCTGCAATTACACCGAATAAAAAAGCATAACGAACGCCAATCAAAGAATAACCAATCGCAGTAAAAGTACCGACGAATAAACATTCGATCGCTTGCCCGCTAATATAATTTGCCAATGTTTTGTTGATTTTGTTTAACAAATCAGCGATGCTTTCTTGGCGTTTTTCAGGTAAAAAACGCTCGATCGATGGTCCTAATCGGTCCCCATCTTTTAACATATAAAATAAAATAAATGGTGCTGTGAAAATAACGATCGTCGTCGAAGCCACTGTGGACACAACTGAACCTAAGCTATTTGATAAGCCGCTTAAAAACTGTTGAATAATCGTTCCATATGATATATCCAATTTCTCTATATAACTTGTTAAATCAACCTCTTTAAATAATGGTAGCTCAGCCATTCGGTAGACCCAAGCCTCTACATTACTGAAAACAGTCGGCATACTTGAAGCTAAACTAGCAAGCTGAGATGCTAACTTAGGAATCACACTGACTAGTATCAACACAATAGCTACTACTAATATCAATAAAACAAGAAGAACTGCAAAAATTCTTTTCATTTTCGTTTTCATTAGTAAATTGACAATTGGATTTAAGATATAATACAAAAATCCTGCTACTAATACTGGTGCAAATAAGGTTGAGAAAAATGTACCGATTGGTGCAAATACAAAATTGATTTTACTCGAGACAAAAATCAACGTTGCAATTACTAGTAATTCTGCTGACCAAAAAAATAATTTTGACTGTCTTAATTTTTCAAACAAAGAAGATCCTCCCTTAACATTAAAAATTGTGCTTTTTTGTTTTATTCATGAAATAATAATTGCTCCTTAATAGATTTTAGCATAACCTTTCCTAAATAACATAGCAATACTTCTTTGTACCTATTTTTATTTAAAGTATTGAATCAAATTTACAGAAGATTATTTTTATGCTCTTCAAAATAATTTTTGGCTTTTCCTAAGTTCCCTTTACCGATTACGTCTTTGATTTTTTATACGATTTCATCTGTAATCCTTGTAAACATGACCTTTCGAATTTTTTATTTATATTGCAAACTGCTTATGCCATTAAAAAAATAACCTTTCATTTTTAGTAATGTTCTACTGTCTGCTTATTTGATGTATAATAAATAAAATAATTATAATTGAGGTGCTATATGAAAATCGTCCACACTAGAGATACTATGAGTGCTATCTATTTAGATGCAGTGAAAATTCGCCGTCACGTTTTTATGTTGGAGCAAGGCGTTCCTGGTGAGATTGAACTCGATAAATATGAAGCAGTTTGTATTCATTTTGTTTTATATGATGATGATAATGAAGCAATTGCAACTTGCCGTTTATTACCCCTTGAACAGAATCTTATAAAATTACAACGAATGGCTGTCAAAAAAGGCTACAGAGGGAAAGATTACGGACGGTTGATCGTAAAAAATGCTGAGCAGTTCTCTAAAGAACAAGGATATAATACTATAACTTTAGGTGCTCAAATAACTGCACTTGGTTTTTACGAACGTATGGGTTATGTCAAAGAAGGGGACATGTTCCTAGATGCGAATATCGAGCATTATCAAATGACTAAATCTTTATAATTATGAAAAATCTTGGGGTCGGTACATCCTTCAGGTATACTTTCAATTCATTGACCAAGGGTAAACTCAATATTTTTCTAACTGAAATTAATACCTATATAAGAAATGACTTAGATTTTTGTATACCTTTTAAATATAAGAAAATCCAGATGCCAATCGAATTGACTGGTATCTGGATTTTCTTTTAGTACGTATGCCCCACGTCAATTGAGTAATTAGACTATCTCATTTTAGTGGCGTTTGTTCCGTAAATATAACCCACTAGCCAACATCAGCACTACAATTCCAAAAAGTATTGACCCTATCGTCGTGACTTCTCCTAATGAAGGTATTATTGTGCCAATCTTCTTCGTCGGTTTAGTTGGTATTTCTTTCTCTGGCGAATCTGGGGTAGGAGGATCAGATTGATACGTATTAGTCAAAAGGATTCCATGCTTGGTCACATCATTCATTGTCGCTGTATACCCTTCTGGAATATCCACTTCTTTGATTGTGTAGTCAATTTCTTTTCCTGCTACTTTTTCATCTAATTCCGTCCAAGAATACTGCCAGTTATTTGCGGAAGAAAGTGTTACAATTTCTCCGTGTTTTTCTCCGTTTGCATATAGCTGAACGCTAATTTTTTCCGGTCTTTTTTTCGCCTGATCATCAGCATCGTCCCAAGCTTTATTTACTGTTACACTTGTTTTCCCAGGAGTATAACGGTTTATTAAATCGATGCCGACAATTTCAGTTGAATACTCAGGCACTTGATTTTCCATTACCGTATAAATAATTTCTTTTCCATTATTATACTTAGGTAAGTTCGTAAACGTGTATTGCCAATTGTTTGCCGCGGTTACGTCTTGCTCATTTACTGGCACCCCATTTGCCAATAAGAGAACTGTAATGGACTCTGGACGTTTACCGTCTTGGTTGTCCTTATCTTCCCATGTTTTTGTGCCTGTCAGCTCAATTGTTTCGGGTACGTGAGAGTTTGTAATGATGACATTGCCAAGATCTTCACTGTTGATTGTTATTCCATATTCTTCATCTATTGAAGTTTCTTTTACAGAATAAATAATATCTTGTCCATTGGCTTTTTCATCTAATTCTGTCCATGTGTGATGCCATAAATTTTTGTCGCTCAAGCTAACAGGCTCTCCCTGTTTCTTCTCATTGGCATACAATTGAACCATAATATTTTCTGGTCGTTTGCCATCTTGATTGTCAGCATCATTCCACGCTTTCGTCACAGTTACACTAGTTTGGCCCGGTGTATAATGATTGATCAAATTGGTGCCGTCGATTTCTACAGAATATTCTGGTACATGATTCTCTGTCACAGTATACTGTATTTCTTTCCCCTCTTTATATTTAGGGAGGTCTGAAAAAGCATATTCCCAATTGTCCGCTTCTGTCACCACTTTTTCGGCTACCTTTTCTCCATCAGCCAGTAAATTTACCGTTACTTCCTTAGGACGAATGCCATCTTGATTATTTTTATCCTCCCAGGTCTTTGTTCCGGTGATCACTATTTTTTCTGGTACGTGCGTATTTTTTATGATGATATTTCCTATGTCGCTTGTATCCACCGCCATATCATAGCCATCAATCACATCTAATTCTTTCACAGAATAAATGATTTCTTTTCCATTTGCTTTTTCATCTAGCTCTGCCCAAGTATGTTGCCATTGATTTGCAGTATTCAATTGAACAGGAGCTCCGAGTGCTTTTCCATCAGCATAAAGTTGAACCATGATACCATTCGGCCGTTTGCCATCTTGGTTATTTGCATCATCCCATGCTTTTGTTACTGTTACACTAGTTTGTCCTGGAGTATAACTATTTTTTATCGAAGTCCCATTGATCTCTGTGGAATAATCTGGCACATGGTCTTCTGTCACTGTATAGTGAATCAATTGTCCCTCTTTATATTTTGGTAAGTTTGTAAATTCGTAGTTCCATTTATTATCTGCAGTTACTGTTTTTTGATCAATTTCTATGCCATCCGCTAATAGATTTACGATTATTTTTTCCGGTCGTTTGCCATCTTGATTATTTTTGTCATCCCACGTTTTTGTGCCTGAAACCTTTGTCGTCTCAGGTGTATGTGTATTCGTTATAACGATTGTACCCTCTTTATCTACCTTTGTAGTTGTTTGGTATCCTGAAACATTAGATATTTCTTTAACCGTATAAGAAACTAATTGTCCATTAGCTTTTTCATCCAAGTCAACCCATTCATACTTCCACTGATTAGAGTCATTTAATATAACAGGATCACCAACAGCTATATTATTACCATACAATTGAACAGTGATACTTTGTGGTCTTTTACCATCCTGATTATTTTGGTCGTCCCAGACTTTGTTTACCGAAATAGCTGTTTTTGTCATTTCTGGTTCGTTTTTAAATGTTCCAACATTTTTGTAAGTAATGGATTGGTTTGGTTCCATTAAATCCTTTGATTCAATGGTAAAATATAAGTTATCTTTTGATTGTTCATATCCTGATGGAGCCTGTATTTCACTAAAATAATAATCACCAGTTGTTAAATTGTCTACTTTGACTTTACCATCTGTACCAGAAGTGATGTTACTTTTTACCTTAGTATAATTCCCAGTGATATTTTTTTTATACAAATCAAAAACTGCTGAGCCCAATCCCTGATTAGTGGTTCCATCAACTTTTTGAAATTCAACTCCTGCTGTTTTCCCGGTAATGGTCCCCTCAGCCACGTTGTACATTTGAGACTCAGATAATTTCCAAACTTTTTCAGAATTATCATTATATACTATGGTAATAGTCGCATCATTTGTAAATTCTGTGTCTTCCAAAACTTCGTTCAATGGTGTCGTATAATATTCCAATTTATATTGTTTAAATTCAGAATTATTGTCTTGTGCAAGTTTTTCATATTTTTGAACAGTTGGTAAAATATCTGTTTTAAATCCAGAATAATATGTATTCAGTGGATCACGCATCAATCCCATTTTTTCTTGACTTACACCACCATATTCCCACGGTAGGGAGGTAAAAAATCCTCCTTCAAAAGCATACGAACCAGCCCACCCTGGTGAAATGTCTCCGAAAGAAACCATTTTTTGATCGTAGGGTGTATCTTCAATATAAATATGTTTAATTTCATCAAAAGAGCTTGCTTTGCCTAATAGCGTATTTCTCCCCAAACCAATATTCCAATTGAACACTGTACTCGTCTCATTCGGACTTTCTGGCAAATTCGCTAAAATAGCATCCCCTTCTTTTTTATTCCAGTTTGTATCTCCCGCGCCTACACCAGAGCCCCCACCAGGAGTTCCTTCATCAGGTTTAGGTACATGGACCACTATTTCTTTATCCGGTAAAACAATTGTATTATCTCCATCTGTTTGGATGTATTTCTCATTTAATACATAACTCAAATTAAATGTTCCAGAAACTTCTGAATGCGTTTCAACATAATTCGTAGTAAACTGCATCTTGATATAATATCCAGCATCTTCGTTCCCTAAAATAGTGACGCGAGCCACTTCATTTCCATCCTTATACAAATTAAATTTAAAATTTTGTACAATTTTAAATTCTTTTGGAATAGAAAATTCTAAAATATCTCCATTTTTATACGTATTATCCGGAATACGCCACTCATAATCTAAGTTATAAATTTCATTTATTTCCATAGTACCATTGTTTCCGATAATGGTACTTGAACTATCGGTGATTTGCGTATTTATCACATACTTGTCTCCATTGTATTCACTCTTAGCAAAAATTGCTGATGTATTAAAGAAATAACACGTAACGGATAATAAGATTGATAGTAAGCTTATTGTAGAAAGTACATATTTTTTTTTACTCATTTTGTGAATCCTCCTCTTTCCTACTATAGTTTTTCGCTAGAATAATTGTAGAAAAGTTAATTTACTCATTTAGTTTTTTATAACAACAGTCTAAAATGATACTTGACAACAATTGTTATTAAAATTCTCAATACTTTAGAGTAAACAAACTTAATGTTTTTTTAAATTAACTAAATATATTTATAATATTAATTTGAGATATTACTTCACATTTTTCATTCCAAGGATTACACATTGGAGCCGTATTTTATAGAAGATTTGCCTGTTAAATTAAGAAGAAAATTTTCTGGAATTATAAGACTTATGTAATTGAAAATAGATATTTTACGAACAAAAGATAGGAAATACTTAATTAAAGCAAACTCTAGCTTGTTAAGAAAGCGACTGAGAATGTCCTTATACGCATCTCTTCAAGTTGATTTTTTCAGAACTTACTATCCTTTTTAAAACAGTTTATCAAATGATCACTACAGCTTATTAAACAGATTTCCCATCCTGAATTTTTAATTGATTTCAAAAAAAAACCTGCTAAATTCATTTTTACTTGAATCTACCAAGAAGTGCTCTTTAATTGAAACATTAGGTTGCATATACACAGATAAAATCGTCTTTATTATCATTTTTTTGAAAAAAGGGATATCTTGATAGTGAAAATTAAAAGAACACTATTCTGGAAAAATCTGAATAAGCTCATTTAGAACGATCGCACAACTTTTTTCGAACTGATAGCTAACGTTTTAAAGAAGAAAAACGTGGTTCATCATATAATTTTAACTAAAAAAACATGCTTGTTTATTTTTGTAATTCCTTTTATTTTAACTAGAGATTCTATTTGTGTACAAGAAAAAACCAGATGATAATCAATTTGACTAACATCTGGTTTTATTTAGGACTTACGTCCCAAGCTCTTTTTTGACTTCACATCTTACAATGGCTATTTTTTTGTTAACTCTTGGTAACGTTGATACCAGATATCTACATAAGCTTCAGAGAATGGACCTTTTCCATTATTAATCCAATCGACTAACGTCTTAACATTTTCTTTTAGAATAAAATCGATATCTTCTGGATAATCCATAATTTTACTGTGAAATTCGTATTCGTCCACATCCAATAAACGTTTTTCACCATCAGGAAAAACTTTGATATCCAGATCATAATCAATGTACTTCAATGCTTCATCATCTAAAAGATACGGTGACGCCAGATTGCAGTAATAAGAAACCCCCTTTTCTCTAATCATCGCTATTATGTTGAACCAGTATTTTTTATGGAAATAAACTATAGCTGGTTCACGAGTAACCCAACGACGCCCGTCAGACTCTGTTACCAATGTATGATCGTTGACACCGATTAAAGAATACTCGCTCGTTTTTAATACCATAGTATCTCGCCATGTTCGATGCAAATGCCCATCGTGTTTGTAACTTTGGATCGTTACAAATTCACCTTCTTTTGGAATTGCCATAGTCCCCCAACTTTCCCTAGTACGAAAAATCGCTTCTAAAAGCTGCTAATTTCTCGTTTGGGTGTTCATTACACCGATATCAACATAATTATATCATAATTTTCAACTTTGCATACTAAGTAGTTTGGTTTCTTACAGTAATGAGAAATATCTTTTAAAATAAACCCTTCGATTTTAGTTTTTGGAGGCTGACATTGGAATAGATTTTAAGAAGGTCTAGCTCTAAACAGAGCTAGACCTTCTGATACGGAACTTCATTTGATCGAGTAACGTTTATTTCAATCCACTAGCTCTATACAGAGCTAGACGTGCAGCCGGTGTACCCAGATATGAGGTTATACCAAATTTCAATCCACTAGCTCTAAACAGAGCTAGACCAGCTCCTAACGTTTGGCCACGAGTTCCCCAGATATTTCAATCCACTAGCTCTAAACAGAGCTAGACTTTCGACTGCCAATTGCATTTGAACCATAACTTTAATTTCAATCCACTAGCTCTAAACAGAGCTAGACATGGATAGGATATATAATTGGTGTAACGAAAGAATTTCAATCCACTAGCTCTAAACAGAGCTAGACATGAAAATGATACGATCACCAGCAAAAATAAAGATTTCAATCCACTAGCTCTAAACAGAGCTAGACATGAAAATGATACGATCACCAGCAAAAATAAAGATTTCAATCCACTAGCTCTAAACAGAGCTAGACATGAAAATGATACGATCACCAGCAAAAATAAAGATTTCAATCCACTAGCTCTAAACAGAGCTAGACATGAAAATGATACGATCACCAGCAAAAATAAAGATTTCAATCCACTAGCTCTAAACAGAGCTAGACAAGAAAAGCGCTGATCCGCACAGTAATTGTGGTATTTCAATCCACTAGCTCTAAACAGAGCTAGACAACAAGACTCCTGCCATTAAGAAAAACAGGAAAGGATTTCAATCCACTAGCTCTAAACAGAGCTAGACAAATAGCCATCTGGATTTAAACCTGCCATTTTTTGATTTCAATCCACTAGCTCTAAACAGGGCTAGACCTAAAATCATCAGCATCTCCCCAAGAAATACTAATTTCAATCCACTAGCTCTAAACAGAGCTAGACAATTCACATGTGTATTTTTGTAAATTTACACATGTATTTCAATCCACTAGCTCTAAACAGAGCTAGACATCAATCAATGTAGTTTTGGCTTTTTACCAACAATTTCAATCCACTAGCTCTAAACAGAGCTAGACCTTCAGACGGACCATTTACCGTGGAGGATTTGCAAATTTCAATCCACTAGCTCTAAACAGAGCTAGACAGTATTGAGATGTAAATAACGGAGGTGATTTTATATTTCAATCCACTAGCTCTAAACAGAGCTAGACAAAATAGTTGTTAAATTTGTTTACTAAACATAGATTTCAATCCACTAGCTCTAAACAGAGCTAGACGCACCAAATATATTTGATGGTTTAGACATTGGCATTTCAATCCACTAGCTCTAAACAGAGCTAGACATCAACCAAGCTAAAGCAACCGCTAAACTAGCGCCATTTCAATCCACTAGCTCTAAACAGAGCTAGACGAGTGATTATAAAGATGTCGACGATCTGCCGATCATTTCAATCCACTAGCTCTAAACAGAGCTAGACCCAATTCTGCAACAGTTCATTGGCAATCTGACAAAATTTCAATCCACTAGCTCTAAACAGAGCTAGACGTTCTTGATTTTTTACGTTGTAAAATTTGCAAACGTATTTCAATCCACTAGCTCTAAACAGAGCTAGACGTTAAACCGTCAACTTTACAATCATTTATAAACGATTTCAATCCACTAGCTCTAAACAGAGCTAGACAGAATATTACATTAAAGGGATATTAACAGGCTTGATTTCAATCCACTAGCTCTAAACAGAGCTAGACATATGCACCAAAAAACACCCGATCAAATATTAAACATTTCAATCCACTAGCTCTAAACAGAGCTAGACGGAAAGCTACGATTTTGATTGTCAAAGTCATTTTATTTCAATCCACTAGCTCTAAACAGAGCTAGACCTTTTCAGCCGTTGGGTCCAATGGTTACGTACGCCATTTCAATCCACTAGCTCTAAACAGAGCTAGACCTCTACATCACAGAATTTACCGAGGATGAGGAAACATTTCAATCCACTAGCTCTAAACAGAGCTAGACACAACAGGTGACGAAAAGCAAGATGAGATCCTGAATATTTCAATCCACTAGCTCTAAACAGAGCTAGACAAGTATGCTTTGAAACACGGCGGCTGCCACATGATATTTCAATCCACTAGCTCTAAACAGAGCTAGACTTTATCGCTGAATGGCGTTATGAGGATGTAGAAATTTCAATCCACTAGCTCTAAACAGAGCTAGACGATATTATACTCTTTCAAAATTTCATCGGTATTTTTTATTTCAATCCACTAGCTCTAAACAGAGCTAGACATGGTAACTTAACAATAGAAAATAACGGGACGTTCATTTCAATCCACTAGCTCTAAACAGAGCTAGACCGTGAAAATAGTTGAAATACATGACATATTTCCACTATTCCATCACTAAACACAGTATAACATTAAATTAAAATGAGAAAAAGTCTATTTCCTAGCTAAAACCAGTAAAATTTTGGTGCGGATCCCCTAGAGATTTTATGTCCACTTGGGGTTCGCACCAAAAATTATTCTGTAGTTCCAAATTCTTCTTTATATAGTTCTACCATTTTTTGTTGTGGTTTTGGAAAAACATAATTTGAAAATTCGTCTTTTGTTGCCCAAGCTTGATTTTCATCAGTAATAGTTTCTCCTGTTTTTCGTCCATAGAAAACTAAAATATGCCATTTTAAATGGCTGAAAATATGTGTTACTTCTCCTAATATTCGTTTTTGCCAAACTACATGAGTGTATTGGTCAAAAATTTCTGGATTTTCTTCCGCAACTAACAGTGATTCCTCAAAATCAAGTGATAATTGCTTTTCTTCTTTCACACCAGTTTTTTTCAGAAATTCAAAACGTTCTTTGCTGACTTCTTCTATCGGAAATAGCCACATATTTGCTAACAGCCCTCTGGTATTACGTTGCTGTAATAAAAATTCCTGCTGTTTATTTTCAATGATGCCACCGATATAGTAAATATCTTTAGGTTTTAACTTTTTAGTTTTGACTGGATAATTCGTCATTGTATTGTTCTTATAACTTAAACAATATGATTGAATCGGACACTCTTCACATTTAGGAGATGTTGGTGTACAAATCGAAGAACCAAGATCCATCATCGCTTGATTAAAGTCTCCAGGACGATGTTGATCGATGATTTTGTACATTGCTGCTTCAAAAACCTTACGACTACTAGGCTTGGCAATGTCATCACTGATTTCAAACAAACGACTGACCACTCGCATTACATTACCGTCGATTGCAGGTTCTGGGATTTGAAAGGCAATACTGCCAATTGCACCTGCAGTGTATGGCCCTATTCCTTTTAACTGACGGATTTCATCAATCGTCTCGGGCATCTGACCGTCAAAGTCTGTCATGATCTGCTGAGCGGCTACTTTTAGGTTTCTGGCTCTTGAATAATACCCTAACCCTTCCCATGCTTTCAATAAACGATCATCTGGTGCTTCGGCTAAATCTTTGATTGTGGGAAACCACTCCATAAAACGATAATAATACTCGATCACTGTATCCACACGCGTTTGTTGCAGCATAATTTCGGAAATCCAAATACGATATGGATCTAAATTGACTCGCCAAGGTAAATTTCGTTTTTCTTTTTCATACCAAGCAATAAATTCCTCTTGGAATGAATAAAGTTCTTCATCACTCCATGTTTCCCAATTTTTTTCATTCTTCATTCTCTAATTCCTTTTCATCAAAATATTGCTGAATTAAATCTGAGTCAAAACGTTTTTGGAAAAGCCCTTGTTTGACTTTCATTAGGCGTTTATAGGCATCCAATTTACGGTGTTTCTCCCATAATTTATCGCCTTCTTTTCTGATTACATCTAATTCTTGATCTTCATCCTTTTCGAATGAGAGTTCTTCCAAAGCCAAATCGATCACTTCTCGATTAAATCCCTTCTGCATCAAATGCATTTGAACTTTTTGCAAGGCATCTTTGAAACTCTTTGTCCGATAACGTCTCATTGCCTTTTCAGCTGTTGCTTTTGCTACTTCTACTTGTTCATCCATAGTATAAAAAGTTAACCCATGTTGAATGTCTTCGTCATTCAAGCCTTTTCTTTTTAGTTGTTGTTCAATCATTTTGGGTCCTCTATCACTCGTGCGCATCAGCGTACGGACGTAACTTTCACTAAATATTTTATCATCTAGAAGGTTCATTTCTTCTAATCGAATGACGATTTTTTTTCGATCTTCTGTCAAAATTTCTTTGTCTTTCAAATAATCTAAAATTTCTTTTTTTGAGCGCAACTGATAACTTAAATAATTTAAGGACAGTTGTAAGCCTACATCATAAGATCCTGCTTTTTTTATTTTCTCGACCATTTCTTCAGACAATTCTTGTCCTTTTAACAACCGTTGTCGGACTAACGTATCCTCAGATACACGTAATTTTTCTCCTGAAGATAGCCAGATAAGATAAAATTGACCTTTGTCTTTTGTAATTTTTGTGATTGTTTCCATCTTTCTCCGCCTTTCTAGTGAGAACATATATTCTACTATAACATATATTTGACAGAAGCTAAACTAGGTAAAATGTGCTAAAATAATAATTATCGCTATATTTGATTAAGAGATCTACGGATCAAAAGGATGGAACTATGACCACACAACTATTAAAAGAAGGACAAACGATTCCTTTAAAAATAAAACGTTTAGGTATCAACGGTGAAGGCATTGGCTACTACAAAAAAACAATTGTTTTCGTTCCAGGTGCATTACCGAAAGAAGATGTTTCTGTCGAAGTTACAAAAATAGCTCCTCGTTTTGTTGAAGGACAATTAAAAAAAATCGTAAAACCAGCACCTGAACGTGTCGTACCGCCTTGTCCTGTTTATGAAGCCTGCGGTGGCTGCCAATTGCAACATTTAGCTTATCCAGCACAATTACTTTTTAAAAAAGATTTATTAAAACAGTCCCTAAATAAGTTTAGACCCAGAAACTATGAGAATTATCAGCTATCCAAAACAATCGGTATGAAAAATCCTTGGAATTATCGTAATAAAGCGCAATTTCAATTAAGGAAAATCGATGGAGAAATTGAGGCTGGCCTTTATCAAGCGGATTCTCATCGCTTAGTTCCTATCACCGATTGTCTCGTTCAACAACCAGCCACAACGAAGGTAATGAATGCTTTAGTAGAGTTACTGAACAAATATCAATTACCAATCTACAACGAACGTAAAAATAGTGGTATCTTCCGAACTTTAATGGTTCGTGTCGGGGTCAAAACAAATGAAGTCCAAGTTGTTTTTATTACGCAATCCGTAAAATTTCCACAGAAAAAAGCCTTGATTGAAGAAATCACGCAACATCTTCCAGAGGTTGTTTCCATTATGCAAAATGTGCAAAATAAACGGACTTCGATTGTTATGGGTGATGAAACGATCCATGTCTGGGGGAAAGAAAGTATTGAGGAACAAATCAATGAAGTAACATTTGATCTATCACCTCGAGCTTTCTTTCAACTAAATCCAGAACAAACGGAAGTTTTATATAGTGAAGCCTTGAAAGCACTCGACTTACAGACGAATGAAACCGTTGTGGATGCTTATTGCGGTGTCGGAACTATCGGTTTAAGTATTGCTAAACAAGCGAAAGAAGTTCGAGGAATGGATATTATTCCTGCCGCGATCGAAGATGCTAAAATGAATGCTAAACGTCTAGGGGTTACAAATACCCATTACGAAGTAGGTACTGCTGAAGAATTACTTCCCAAATGGCTTCAGAGTGGTTTTAAACCCGATGCAATCATCGTTGACCCACCTAGAACCGGTTTGGATCAAAAACTGCTGAGAGCCATTTTAAAGCAACCTCCTAAAAAGATGGTCTATATTTCTTGTAATGTGTCAACGCTGGCAAAAGATTTAGTTGATCTGGCTAAAGTCTTTGATGTGAAGTATCTACAATCTGTAGATATGTTTCCACAAACGGCGCGATGTGAAGTTGTCGTGAAATTGACTAAAAGATAGGCAAATAGAGAAGAGGTTGGGGCAGAAGTGTTTAACTCCGAGAAATAAGAAGGAATTTACGAAAATTGTTCTTCAAATTTTTGTGACCAAGTAGGTACTGTGCAACATCAACTTGTTCCTTGTTGTGTTTTACAGCAATTTCGGCTTATTTCCGAAGGAGTTGCTTCTGCGCCCACCGTTTATTCGGTTGCTAAGAGCCTGAAACATACCCTTTTTAGTTATGTACCAGGCTCTTCTTTCATTTAAATGGATAAAATACTGATAAAAATAGTGATTATTTATCCTTTTCCTTCAAGGCTTCCACCTTTACTCTTTGCATAAAATCATCTACCACTTGCTGATTCTTTTTAGTGCTATTAAATTTCATAAACAATTTCCCTAAAAAATTAATCCCTTTATTTTGTCCACTATAAATCAACTTCGTTTTATTCTCTGAAATCTTGATCAATGTAATTGCCGATTCTACTGCAATCATTTTTGCTAAAGTAAAACCAGTTTTATTGTGCTTTTTAGATGGCGTGTCTTCATGTTCTAAGTCCGTTACGATATACGTTTCGGTACGTTTGCCTTCACGTTACACTTGTCGATAGGTGCTTCCAATAATTTCTTCCTTTTTTTCTAAAATCGTTGTTTCTACTATTTGTGGCATAATCAAATGCATCTGATCTAAATCAAATAAATGCCAATTTTTTTCAATATTAGAAGGAATAAGTAACTCCTCATACCATGTAATCATTCTTTCATTCTATACTTTTCGATTGCTGATGAACTTTCTAATCTTAGCAAAAAATACATGCTGATACAATTAGATAAGCAAAAATACTTATTTTATGTCAGAAATATTGGATTGGCCATATCATTTTTTGATTTAATTCTTTTACATAAAATAGTATGTGAAGTCAAAAATTTTAGACCATAAGAAAAACCACTATAAATTTCTCTATAGTAGTTTTTCTTATGGTCTACATTTAATTTTTACCTACAAAGAACGATACAACTGCAACTAAAATCACAGCACCAATAATTGAAGGAAATAGTGCCATACCGGCAACTTGAGGTCCCCAACTTCCTAGAAGTGATTGACCGATCGATGAGCCTACAAGACCTGCAATAATATTAAAGATCCAGCCCATTGATTTTCCTTTGCTAGTGATTGCTCCAGCAATTGCTCCGATAACGCCACCTACGATTAAAACCCATAACCAATGCATAATATGACCTCCTTAAAATAAATAGAATAAATGTAATAATTATTACTTAATAATGCTAACAGATTATTTAATTTCATGCGAAAGAAATGCATTTTAAATTGGGTTTATATCATCTTTTTATCACTTTCATCTCATATCATTCGTTATTTGAATCGTATCAAAAAATTCAATTTGGGTAAACAAAAAAGCTAAAATCCAAATGGATTCTAGCTTGAAATCTAATCTTGAAAAGATTATTTTACTGTGATTGAAGCGCCAACTTCTTCTAAAGCAGCTTTTAAAGCTTCTGCTTCATCTTTAGAAACGCCTTCTTTGATTGGTGCAGGAGCGCCATCAACTACTGCTTTAGCTTCTTTCAAGCCAAGACCAGTTGCTTCACGAACTGCTTTGATAACTTTAACTTTTTGATCGCCTGCAGAAGTTAATTCTACAGTGAATTCAGTTTGTTCTTCGCCAGCTGCTGCTGGTCCTGCTGCTGCTGCTACAGGAGCTGCTGCAGATACGTCAAATTTTTCTTCAATAGCTTTTACTAAGTCGTTTAATTCTAAAATAGTTGCGCCTTCTAATTCTGCAACAATGTTTTCAATGTTCAATGCCATTATGGTTTCCTCCGTTTTAATAATTCATTATTTTTTATTTAGTGTGTCACTAGGCTGCAATTATGCAACTTCTTCTTCTTTTTCTGCCACTGCTTTGACGGCGTAAGCCACTTGTCTGACTGGCGCTTGTAATACAGATAATAGCATAGAAAGTAGTCCATCGCGACTTGGAAGTTTTGCTAAAGATGTCATTTCTTCTACTGAAGATACTTTACCTTCAATAACGCCACCTTTGATTTCCAATGCTTTGGCAGTACTTGCAAATTCGTCGATGATTTTAGCAGGTGCTACTACATCGTCGTTACTGAAAGCGACTGCTGTAGGTCCTGTAAATACTTCGTCCAAGCCTTCTAGTCCAGCTTTTTTAGCTGCACGTGAAAGGATAGAATTTTTGATAACTTTCATTTCGACATTTGCATCACGCAATTGTTTACGTAAGTTCGTCACTTCTTCTACAGTCAAACCACGGTAGTCAACGATGACTACAGAAGCTGCTTCTTGAAACTTAGCTGTTGCTTCTTCGACTAGGGTTTCTTTTTTAGCGATTGCTGCTTCACTCATTTATTTTCACCTCCTGATAATTGATGGTGGAGTTTGGTTTACCATATGTTAGTTAAAAGCTTCTAAAGAAACTTCGCTCACTTTGTTCGCCAAGTATTGTTTTACATCGTCTTTTTTTCAAAAGTCGTGTAAAACAACAAAACTCCATGCCACCGTTGACATAGAGGGACGTAATTGTATGTATCAACAATTGTCCTCGGTAGGAAATTAAGACTTGCGTCACCTACTGTCTTCGGTACAGTTAATTATTAACCTCAACTACCTTACCATGGGAAAGGTAGTTGAGTCAATAATTTTTTTACTTATTTTCTATTAGTATGAGCAATTTGAGCTACTTTTCTAATTAAAATGAAGCTTGGTCAACATGGATTCCAGGTCCAAATGTAGTTGTTACTGAAATGTTTTTGATATATTGACCTTTTGCAGCTGATGGTTTAGCTTTCAACAATACATCGTTGATTGTATTGAAGTTTTCTAATAATTTTTCATTATCAAATGAAACTTTACCAATTGGTACATGGATGTTTCCAGCTTTATCAACACGGTATGTTACTTTACCAGCTTTTACTTCGTTAACAGCTTTTGTTACGTCCATTGTTACAGTACCAGTTTTAGGGTTAGGCATAAGACCTTTAGGACCTAAGACACGACCTAATTTACCAACTTCAGCCATCATGTCTGGAGTTGCTACAACTACGTCAAATCCAAACCATCCACCTTGGATTTTTTGAACCATATCAGCGTCACCTACGTAATCAGCACCAGCTGCTTCAGCTTCTTTGGCTTTATCGCCTTTAGCGAAAACTAAAACGCTTTGTGTTTTACCAGTTCCGTTTGGTAATACTACTGCACCACGGATTTGTTGGTCTGCTTTTTTAGGATCTACATTTAAACGATAAGCAACTTCAACAGTTGCGTCGAATTTTGCAATATTTGTTTCTTTAGCCAAAGCGATTGCTTCTGCTACTGGGTAAACTTTTGTTGCTTCAACTTTTTTTAATGCATCTTGCATTTTTTTGCTTTTTTTAGCCATTTTGTTTCCTCCTTGATTGTGGTTATAACGGTCGAACCTCCCACGTAATTCATATCTTTGAATATGAAATAAACTGAGAAGCTACTTCTTTGGGTTCCTTAGAATAAAAATTATCCTACAGTGATTCCCATGCTTCTTGCAGTTCCTTCAACCATGCGCATAGCCGCTTCAACGTCTGCTGCGTTTAGGTCTGCCATTTTAAGTTCAGCGATTTCTTTTACTTGATCTTTCGTAACATTCGCTACTTTATTTTTGTTTGGCTCACCAGAACCTTTTTCGATTTTTGCAGCTTTTTTCAATAATACTGCAGCTGGTGGTGTTTTTGTAATAAATGTAAATGAACGATCTTCATATACAGAAATTACTACTGGAATAATCAAACCAGCTTGATCAGCTGTGCGAGCGTTGAATTCTTTCGTGAATCCCATAATGTTGATACCCGCTTGACCTAATGCTGGACCTACTGGCGGAGCTGGTGTTGCTTTACCTGCAGGAATTTGCAATTTAACTAATTTTTCTACTTTTTTTGCCACGAGACATACCTCCTTGGGTCCGTGATGTGGTTAATTGGAGATGAAGATTTCTCCTCCCACGTCATTCTTTGACGAATCAAAGAAATTCTGCATGCAAAAAATGCACACTTAAATAGTATACTCTGCTTCTTATTAAATTTCAATACCTTTCTATTCTTTTTCTTCATAGATTTTCGTTTAGAAATGAGAGAAAGATAAATTTTTCTCGCATTTTTATTGCTGTTCTAGTTTATTCTTTGTAATTATGATAGACTTTCGTTAGAAAAATCCTGATTCACATTTAAATTAAAGGATAGGTGAACAGACAATGGAAAATCTACGTTATAAAAGTGTTTTTGATATCATCGGCCCCGTTATGATTGGTCCAAGTAGTTCTCATACTGCTGGTGCTGCCCGTATCGGTAAAATCGTCCGAAGTATTTTCGGTGAACAGCCAGATACTGTTGATATATATTTATATGAGTCTTTTGCGAAAACGTATCGCGGGCATGGGACTGATATTGCTTTAGTTGGTGGCTTATTGGATATGGAACCAGATGATGAACGTCTTGCTGATTCTTTAAAAATTGCGCATGAACAAGATATGGAAGTTTTATTTGTCCCACTAAAAGAAAAAGCTGAGCACCCAAATCTAGTTAAATTACTTGTTTCTAAAGGTGATCGAAAGCTTTCTGTTACTGGAATCTCAATAGGGGGAGGTAACATTCAAATCTCTGAATTGAATGGGTTCAAAATTTCTTTAACAATGGGGACTCCTACATTTATTATTGTCCATCAAGATGTGCCTGGAATGATTGCTAAAGTTACCAATCTACTCTCTGATACAGATATCAATATTGGCACGATGACTGTAACACGAGAATCCAAAGGTGAAAAAGCCATTATGATCATTGAAATCGACCATGCTGATATTGGTGATATTACAATGAAATTAGTTCAAATCCCTCACATTTACAGTGTAAATTATTTTGATTAACTTAAATTAAAGGAGCAAACTCGTTATGTTTCTATCTATAGAAGAATTAGTACAACAAGCAACAGATTTTCCATCCGTTGCTGAATTGATGATTGCAACAGAGATTGAAAATCACGGACATAGCCGCGAACGAATCATTGAAACGATGGAGCGTAATCTTGCTGTCATGAAGCAATCGATCCAAGAAGGTGTCGACGGTGTGACTTCGGTAACAGGCCTTACTGGTGGTGATGCAACTCGACTTGATGATTATATTCAAACAGGAAACTTTTTAAGCGGAGAAACAATTTTAACAGCGGTTCGAAATGCCGTTGCAGTCAATGAAGTCAATGCAAATATGGGGTTGATCTGTGCAACACCGACTGCTGGAAGCGCCGGTGTCGTCCCGGGTGTTTTGATGGCGGCAATAGAAAAATTACACCTTACACATGAACAACAATTAGACTTTCTTTTTACTGCCGGAGCTTTTGGACTCGTGATCGCAAATAATTCATCGATCAGCGGTGCCGAAGGCGGTTGTCAGGCGGAGGTTGGTTCTGCTAGTGCTATGGCAAGTGCCGCTTTAGTGTGTGCCGCTGGCGGTTCAGCTGATCAAGCCGCACAAGCAATTGCAATTACTTTAAAAAATATGATGGGCTTGATTTGTGATCCTGTGGCCGGTTTGGTCGAGGTCCCTTGCGTAAAACGGAATGCTTTAGGCTCTTCACAAGCCTTTATTTCAGCTGATATGGCTTTAGCAGGCATCCGTAGTGTGATACCACCAGATGAAGTCGTAGCTGCGATGTACCAGGTTGGTCGTCAAATGCCCCAAATTTTTAAAGAAACAGCAGAAGGTGGCTTAGCTGTGACTCCCACTGCGCAACGATTAACAAAAGAACTATTCGACAATCAATCGGCAGCACCCACTAAATAATCAAAAAAGTTTGTAGCAATGATCAAAAGAAATGATGGTTGCTACAAACTTTTTTATTTAAAATAGATCAATATCCTCCAAGGTCGGCATCCCTGTTTGCGCCCCTAGTTTAGTCACAGAAAGTGTAGCACCTTTTCCAGCAAGCTGAATGGCCTCTGAAACCGTCATTTCTTTTGCTAAGCATGCTGCTAAAATCCCATTAAATGTATCTCCGGCACCTGTCGTATCAACAACTGTTACTTCTTTAGCTGGAATCGTAATAACTTCATTCTCCGTTGTGTAAGAGATCCCATCTCTCCCACGAGTTACAATCAGTTGCGTCTTATGGGTTCTTGACCAGTTCAACATTTCCTTTTCAAATTGTCCCTCATCCGTAATTGAGTACCCTAGTAAGCCTTCAAATTCTGTTTCATTTGGTGTGATGATATCTACAACTGGTAGCATATCGATAACTTTTTCATCATAAGGCGCGGGGTTTAAAATCGTTACTGCCCCCTTCGCTTTCGCTAAGGACAGCCCTTTTTTTACTGTTTCGATTGGAATTTCCAATTGTGTCAATAGTATATCATCAGACTTAATGTTTTCAGTCAAGTACGTCTCAATATCTTGTAACAACATATTTGCCCCTGGCAATACAACAATCGCATTGTCTTCCTTTAGTTTAAAAATCGAGGCAACTCCTGTAAAAATATTTTTTTCGGATGTCACTCCACTGACATCAATTTTTTCTTGTTCCAAATGTTTATAAACCTTAGAACCAAATGTATCATCACCGATTTTCCCAATCAATGACACCTTTGCTCCTACACGAGCAGCTGCAACTGCTTGATTCGCTCCTTTTCCGCCGACATAATAGTCGATGCTTTGCCCCAAAAGAGTTTCTCCTACTTTGGGTAGTCGGTCTGTTTCCATAACCATATCCATATTGATACTTCCTAAAACTATTACTTTGTTCATCGCGGACTCTCCTTACTTATATTTTCTTCAAATACTCATAGAAAGAACCCAGATACTCTCTTTCAGCTTCAGTATACTCTGAAATTTTTTCAAAACCATGCTTCTTAAAAAAATAATGCATGTTACGATTAGAATGATTTGTACTTGAATAAATATGCTTTCCATTTTTTTCTTTTATTCTATTTATTATATCATTTAGTAAACTTGATGCATAACCTTTAGATAAATCATTTGGATTTGTTGCAATCCGTCTTAAACGATAAGCTTTTTGATCCAACTTATCTAAAGTAGCTACAGCAGTCAGCTTATGCCCCTCAACTAACTTATATAACGATCCATTATAAATATCCTGCTGAACGATGTCTTCATTAGGATAAAGCTTCGTCCATTGATGCACATCCATTTGTTTCATATATTTTTTTGCACATTCAAACAACTCATTGATTTCTCTACTATCTTTTATTTCGGCTAACATTATTTTCATTTCTGTTCATCTCCGAGAGGGTTCAGTTCACCAACTTAATAAGGAAGTAACAGAATCGATAATACAACAACACAAATAATTCCTATGATTGTCGGAACACTTGTCCGTTTCAAAATACGAACGGGGCTGACATCCACAGTCGATGCAACAATCATCACAACTGCCGCTACTGGAGAAATCGTTCTTGCTAAGTTTGCGATCATTTGCATTGGTAATGAAATTAAAATCCCATCAATTCCAGCCTTAGATGCTATATCTGGAATCAACTCGATCACAGCATAAAACATAGCCAATCCGCCACCACTTAAAATACCAAATAAAGTAGTTGCACCGCTAAAAATCAATGTGGTGACTAATCCAGCTGATGCAGATGATTCAACAGAGGCCATCAAACTATCAATAATCCCTAAAGACTGAACTGCTGTTGTGAATAAAGAACCACCGACAACGAGCATCACAACTTGACTAAAACCTTGTCCCATCCCTTTAAACATCTCAGCAGCAGAGTCTTGAATTTTTTTATACGATCTATGCCTAATTGTTTCAAATGCTACAGCAATGAAAAACGAAATGAATGTCAAAACAAAAATATCCATTTGAATCCCTTTCACAAACATGCTTGTAATCCCGACGACCAAAATTAAAATCAACGGTAACAAAGGTAAAAGAGCATAAATTTTCGGTGTATCTACTTCTTCTTTTTGAGCTAGTTCATCATTTTTGATTGCAATAAAAGCAGACTCACCTTCTTTTTTATCACAGTATTTTTGCCAGAAATAATGAGCTACAGCCATGATCAATAGAGTAGGTATCGAAATTTTAGCGTTCCATGCAACATAGGTCAATAAATCATAATCTAACGTTTGAGCTGCAATAACATTGTCTGCTCCAAGAGGTGTAGGCATGATTGTTGCTGTCATGGCAATTACACCCGCCGCAGTTAAAGAAGAAATTCCCATACTTGCTAACATTGGGTATAAAATCGCCATCAAAATAATCGCTAAGCTAGAAGCACTTGGTACAACTAAAGACATTAAGTTACCGACTAAGAAAACAAGTGGTACAAATAATGCTTTTGATTTTATTTTTTGTAACGGTTTAACCAAACTATTTACAGCAACTTGATTTGCGCCAATAACATTCATATAGCCAGAGTAACCAAACAAAATCATGATCACAATTCCTGCCGAACTAACTTGGGCAATGATCGTATCTTTAAATTTCAAGAAAATATCAAAAAATGCTAAGCCAGTTCCTTCACCTGCTGGGTATAATGGGTGCCCTAATAACACCGCAAACAGTAACAAAATCAATGCACCGCTGATCAAACTTAAGGCCGGATGATAATTTTTAATAATCAAATAAGCAACAAGAGCTAAAACAATTAATACTAATAATGACTCGATCATAGTATGACCCCTTTTTTAATTTATTTTTTCTAAATTCGTTACGACCCAATTCTGAAAAGCGGGGATATCGATAGCTAAACACGCTGTTGCATTTGTTGTATCATGGTATTTCATTTTCAAATCTGCTACGGTGGCACCTGCTGCTGGACCTTCTAAAGCGATTTCAATAAATGTTTCTTGAACTGTAAATAAATCTGGATCTGTTAAATAAGCAATAGCGCAAACATCGTGCATTTTCAACCCAGTCTGCAAACTACCACCGCGATAATGCTGGAATAATGAGTAGAACATGTTGCCAACTTTTCCAAATTCTTTGATTTTTTCTGTTTCATTTCTTGTCAGTACTGCAGTACTGGTTACGTCTAAGCCAACCATTACGATCGGAACGCCTGCTTGGAAAACAATTTGAGCTGCGTGTGGATCAACATACGTATTAAATTCTGCGCTTGTATTCGTGTTTCCTCTTGATAATGAACCGCCCATCATAACGATTTCTTTAATATTCTGCTTTACTTCTGGATACATACTAAAAAGTAAGGCAATATTCGTTAATGCAGCGATTGGAACTAGAGTAATGGGCTCCTTACTTCCAAGGATACACTCTTTCATTGCTTCAACAGCATGTACAGCAAGAGCTTTTGTTGTAGCTTGCGGGAAATCGTATCCGTCCATCCCACTTTCTCCATGAATTTCTGCTGAATCTTCAAGTTGGATCAATAAAGGTTTGTCACAGCCTTTTGCAACAGGTACTTGTTTATCAAAAAAGGACACTAGCTTCAAAGTATTCTCTGTCGTTTTGTTTGCGTTTACATTTCCTGCAACAGTTGTTAGCAACTTAACGTCTAATTCTGAATGATTAAGGGCAATCGATAAAGCTACTGCGTCGTCAATTCCTGGGTCTGTGTCGATGATGATCGGTCTTTTTTCTCTTATCATAAATCCTTCCTCCTTCTTAGGTTAAGCGCATTACCTAATTAGTATAAAAAAAATACTTTTTCAGAAATAAAAAAGTATTTTTAGATTAACCGCTTAATCTATCTGCTCATTATGATAGCGCTTTATTTAAATTTCGTCAATACTTATTTTAAATTTTTGACACTTTCCCCTTTAAATAACATTGGTTTCAGAATGATTGTTTCTGTTTTTACTTTTCGACTAGTTAGTATATTCTTCAGTAATCCAACAGCTTGTTCTGTTAATGCCAAACTATTTTGCTCTACTGTGGCTAATGAAATTCCAAGAATATCTGCTAACTCCAAACGGTCATACCCAATGATTGAAAGATCATCTGGGATCGTTTTCCCGTTGCTCAATGCCTGTTTCAATACACCAAAAGCAACCATATCATTGGAGGTGAGAACAGCTGTTACATCCGTTAACGCAAAAAGTTCCTTTGCTTTTTCCATACCGCAATTAAAACGATACCCCGTTTCAATGATGTATTCTTCTTTTACTTTTACACCATAACTTTCCAATGCTTGTTTATAGCCATTAAGTCGATCCAGTGTACTCGGGACTTTAAAATCTCCCGTCATGAAGGCAATATTCCGATGACCATTTTTTAGAAGATATTCTGCAGAAAGTTTTCCACCAGCTTCGCTATCAAAATAGACTTGATTGACCCCAGTGAATGAAACGTGCCTATCAACTAAAACAAACGGTGCATCGATTTCTTTTAAAAACTGTTCTTGTTCTGCTTTAAATGAAAAAGACGCATTCGACAAAGCAATGATCAAGCCATCAACACCACGATTCAACAGCATTTGAATCAGATTTTTTTCAACAGTAAAATCATCATTAGAATTGACGATAATGGTTAAATAGCCCAATGTTCTAAACCCTTCTTCTAATTGTTTGCAAAGCTTCGAAAAAAAAGGATTCTCAATATCTGGAATAACAACACCAATGGTCTGTGACGCTTTTTTGGCAAGGCTTTGAGCTGCGATATTCGGAACGTAATTCAATTCTTTAGCAATTGCTTTAATTTCTTGTTTCTTTTTTTCAGAGATTCTAGAAGGTTTGTCATTTAAAACTAAAGAAACCGCAGCTTCCGATACGTTGGCCATTTTTGCAATGTCTTTCATTCTGATTTTCATGACTTTCTCCTTTACCAGTAAGCTTGTTTTCGTGGTTTATTTCCATAAAAAATCTATAATACATTTATCGACTTCTGTATTTTCGTGCAGTTGGCTATGTTGCGCTGATTTTCCATAAAAAATTTTTTCTTGTACGTCATTTCCGTGTGCTTTAAGTAATGAAACCACACTTAATGCATCTGCTACAGGAACAGTTCCATCGCTTAGGCTGCCGTCTTCGATATCCCCTGCAATAATCATGACTTTAATATCTTTCGATACTTTCTTGATTCCGCTTAGATAGTCAGTATAGCGTTCACTCTGAACTTTAGGACCATTATTAAGAACATCTTCGATCGACTCTCCTTTAGATAAGTCTACAAAGTTATTAAATGGTGCTGCGATACCGACAAATTTATTGATTTTTGGAAGACTTGCATCATCATATTTCGTTAGATAACGCAAAGAGCTTGCTCCCCCCATTGAATGTCCAACCAAATTAACATCTGTTATGCCATACTTATCGTGGATATACGCCAAACAATTTTTGATCCACTCTGCTTGATTCCACTCATTGTTTTTATTATCTTCAAACAAAATTTGGACACTAGGATTATTTTCTGTGCCAGTCAAGTTCCCTTGCGCCTGGACCTTACCAGTAGGACTAACAATCAAGACTAGCTCTTTTTTTGTAAAAGCATGTCTATCCATCCTTTTAATCATGCGACCAAAAGAACTTTCACCACCACTGTATCCGTGAATAAATAGTGTAGGGATAGCTGTCTTTTTCATTGTTTCACTTGTCGTTGAATTCTTTACAGCTTGTTGGTTTCCATTTTCGGAGACTTTTTTGTTCGTACATCCAGCAAAAAATAAGAAGAAAAAGAGTATTGTTAGCAAGTAATAGTTCATTTTTTTCATTTTATCACCTTTTCAATCGTCACTATAGTAAGAAGAGAGTAGGGCAAAACAATCGTTCGTTTTGCTCCACTCTCTTAATGCCAAAGCAGGTCTGCTTCAGCTTTTTATTTTTTTAGATTGAGTCTACTTGTTCAAAGTCTAACTCTGTACTTGTTTCACGACCAAACATATCGATGTTCACTTTTAATTTTTGACGTTCTTCATCAACTTCTGTTACTTCACCTTCAAGACCAGAAAACGCCCCTTCAATAATACGGACTGTGTCACCTAAAGCAACATCCAAATCAGATTGACGTGTGCTCATGCCGATTGAACGCAAGATGTGATTGATTTCTTCTTGCAATAACGGCGCTGGCTTACTTCCGGCACCATGTGAGCCGACAAACCCAGTAACACCTGGTGTATTACGTACTACATACCAAGAATCATCTGTCATCGTCATTTCCACTAGTACATAACCAGGGAACGTTTTATGAACGATCTCTTTAGACTTGCCATTTTTTACTTCTGTTTCTGTTTCTTCTGGAACGACTACACGAAAAATGAAATCTCCCATGCCCATGCTTTGTGCACGTGATTCAATATTCGCTTTTACTTTGTTTTCGTAACCTGAGTATGTATGTAATACATACCAATTTTTTTCAAATGATTCCATTTCTGATTCGGCTCCTTTAGGGTTTATTGGTTGATGGAACAATACATTAAGAGTCACAAGTACTGCCTTGCACTCATTTTCTTTTTCTCATGTGAAAATAAAAAAACCTCAGTCCCCCGAAGTTTTTCCTCATGTGCTATTATAGCACTGTTTGCAATGAAATACTAGTTTGAATTACTTAAGAATCCAACCAAAAGCTGTTTGGATCACTGTATCCATTACGAAGAATAATGCCGCAAAAATAATGGATGTTTCGATAACAACCAATGTGTCTTTGCGTAATTGTTTTTTAGATGGCCAAGAAACTTGTTTCATCTCATCTTTAACACTACGTAAAAATTTCATTTAAGCTCCTCCAATATCTATTTCGTCTCTTTATGTAACGTGTATTTTTGACAGTATTTACAGAATTTTTTGATTTCTAACCGTTCTCCACGTTTTCCTTCACTGACGGCTTTAGAATAGTTTCTGGAGCCACAATCTGAACAAGCAAGTGCTGATTTTTTTGTTGCCATTGTTCAACCTCCTCTATTCACAAATTTACTCAATAACATTATCATTCTTTCACCAGAATGTCAATGGATACTCAATAAACTATTGTTTTCTTTCAAATTATGTTATCATTACGTTGTCAGACGAATTTAACCTACGGGGGGTCAAAATATGTTATTAAAATCCGTTGTTATCAAAAAGAAAAATCTTACAACTGTCAATGAATCCTGCACTTTGGAAGAAGCGTTGACGATCCTTGAAGACTCAGGGTATCGTTGTGTTCCGATTTTAGATGAATCGGAAAAGATTTTTAGAGGAAATATCTATAAAATGCACATCTACCGCCATAAAGCAAACGGTGGAGACATGAGTTTGCCAGTAACTTATTTATTAAAAAACGCGACTAAATTTATTTTTGTAAACACATCATTCTTTAAAGTCTTTTTCACGATCAAAGAATTACCATATATTGCTGTACTGGATGAGAATAATTATTTTTATGGGATTTTAACCCATAGCACGTTATTGAATATCTTGGCTCAATCCTGGAATATTCAGCGTGGTAGTTATGTATTGACAATTGCGACAACAGGTAAGCAAGGCGATTTGGCTGCGATGACGAAAATCATTGCGAAACACAGCAGTATTGCCAGCTGTATTACGCTTGATATCGGTGAAGATGAATTTATCCGTCGTACCTTGATTACATTGCCAGCAGAAACAACTGAAGAGACTTGTGCCGTGATTGTTGAGAATTTAGAGCGTAAGAATCTTAAAGTCGTTGAAATTGAAGATTTACAAGCAAATGCTGAATAAAATAGTAAAAAAAGGAGCCTGGGACATAACTAAAAAGGTTATGTTTCAGGCTCTTAATAACCGATTAAACGTTGGGCGCAGAAGCAACTCCTTCGGAAATAAGCCGAAATTCACAAAAATTTGAAGAGCAATTTTCGTAAATTCCTTCTTATTTCTCGGAGTTAAACACTTCTGACCCAACCTCTTTTTTTATCTTCACTGTCGAAAGTTCATTTATACATAATACTTTCTATAATACAATTTACTATCGTGAGAAAGGTTGGTACCGTATGAAACAAACTGTATATGTTGCAAGTGCATTTAGTAAAGATCATAAAGGCGGTAATAAAGCCGGAGTCGTATTTATAGAGTATCCATTGACTATTGCTCAAAAAATGGCAATAGCTAAACAACTGGGCTATGCGGAAACTGCATTTATCTCAGAATCTAACATTGCTGATTATAAACTTGAATATTTTACACCAAAAGAAGCGGTCGATTTATGTGGTCATGCTACAATTGCCTCTTTTACGATACTGATGCACTTAAATAAACTCTTCAGAAATCGTTATACGATTGAAACGAATAGCGGTGTTCTTACGATTACCATAAAAGATGACACTATATTCATGGAGCAAAACAAACCGATATTCTATGATGTTCTATCCCCAACAGCGTTCATCGATTGTTTTGACATTGAAGATATTGACACCAACTATCCAATTCAAATTGTCTCAACAGGCTTAAAAGATATTTTAATTCCTATAAAAACCGAAACACAATTACATGCTCTGAAACCCAATTTTGATAAAATTAAAGAAATCAGCAAACATTATAAGGTTGTTGGAATGCATCTATATACGGTTAATGATGATCGAATAATCTGTAGAAATTTTGCTCCACTATATGACATTAATGAAGAAGCAGCCACTGGAACTTCAAACGGTGCGTTAGCTTGCTACCTTTATGAACAGCACTCACTGCAAAAAGATGTCTATGTATTTGAGCAAGGTTACTCTCTAGACTCGTCTTCTGAAATATTAGTTAAATTATCCACCAATAGCGAGAAGGATATAGAAAAAGTGTTTGTTGGTGGCAAAGGGTATTATTGTGAAACAAAGTGTTTAACTGTAGAAGATCATGAGTAAAAGTAGACTATAAAAAAAGGGGGGGGATATGACTCCGCGAGTCACACTCCCTCCCTAAGACACCTAGATAATCGGTGAGAACAGAAGCGAATGTTTCTTTCTTAACGCTCTTCACCAATAATACGTACTTCTGTCTCCAATACAACATCAAATTTTTCTTTGATCACTTGTTGAATATGCGCAATCAATTCAACATAATCAGTAGCCGTAGCATGATCGATATTCACAATAAACCCTGCATGCTTTTCTGAGATTTGAGCGCCGCCCCATTGTAATCCTTGTAAGCCAGCATCTTGAATCAATTTCCCAGTAAAATGTCCTTCTGGTCGTTTAAAGACACTGCCGCAAGATGGGTACTCCAATGGTTGCTTCGATTCTCTTAAGGCAGTCAACTCAACCATCTGATCTTTGATTACGCTATTTTCCCCTTCGCTTAACGAAAAAGTCGCCTCTAATACAATACAGTGCATATCTTGAATCGCACTATGACGATAAGAAAATGCCATCTCTTCATTTGTAAAGGTTTGGATCGTCCCGTCTTCCAACAACACATCAACACTTGTGAAAACGTCTTTAATCTCTCCACCGTAAGCACCCGCATTCATATAGACAGCGCCGCCGATACTTCCAGGAATCCCACAAGCAAATTCAAAACCAGTCAAATCATGCTCCAAAGCAACATAAGTTGTATCGATCAATTTTGCTCCTGCTTCCACAATGATCTGGTTTTTAGAAACAGAGATTTGTTTCATATTTTCCAACATAATTACCATTCCGCGAATACCGCCATCTCGGACAATCAAGTTGCTGGCATTTCCTAGGACAAGCCAAGGGATTTCATGACTTTTACAGTATTCGACTAATGTCGCCACTTCCGCTTTTGATTTTGGAAAAGCTAGAACATCCACAGGTCCACCTGTTTTAGTAAACGTAAAATTCATCAAAGGTTCATCAAATAGTAAGGTTATATCTGTTAATTCATTCATCATTTCAATTTTATTCATCGAAAGTCGTTCCTTTCTTTCAAACATCCTTTTTATTCTAGCATGTCAAAGAGAAACTTTCTAGTCTGACTCTATAAAATATGTTCTTGATGCTTACGTAATATTTGAGCACATAGTTCATGACTTGTAAAGACTTTTTCTTGTTTTAAATACGTGCCATCATTAGTTTGAACTGCTTTGATAAATTCCTCCACCATTTGTTGAAAGCCACGTTTTTCTAATGTAGTTATCCAATCGCCAAATTTTTTTTGTTGTGTCCCTAACGAGTTTTGGCTAGTTAAATCTGTTAGATTTTCCAATACTAACGTTCCTTCTGGACTTGTTACTTGGTAAGTTTCTGTATTTGCTCCTGCGTAGAGATTCATTGAAGCAATGGCTGTCGTAGTTTCTGTTTCTACGTGAAGAATCGCTCTTTTTAGTAAACCATCTTCCTCAATGATTTTTGTTTGAACCTGGCGAATATCATCATCAAGTAAATAGACAAGTGTATCAGCTACATGTAAGAATAAATCGTAGATTACAAAATTAGCTGTAGATTCCGATGCTATTCGATTTTTTTGGATCAGCAGCATATTTTTATTGTCAACTGCTTTTAATTCGTCCACAAACGGTGCAAAACGGCGATTGAAGCCTACCATCAAAATCAGCTTTTTTTCTGCTGCTAGAGCTTGGATTTCTTTGACTTCTGCTAGGTTTTCACTTAACGGTTTATCGATGAACACGTGGATGCCCGCTTCTAGTAGTTGTTTTACTAGTTGACCGTGCACTTTGGTTGCCGCATGAACAAAACAAGCTGCTATTCCAGTCTGAATCAATTCTTCTGTTGAAGCAACCATTTCGTTGAAGCCGTATTTTTCACTGATTTCTTTTCGGGTTTGTTCATTTCGGGTGGATAAAATAAACGTTGCTTGGTCTCTTAGTTGAGAGTACACAGGTAGATATGCTTTTTGCGCGATATTTCCTAAGCCGATGATTCCGATTTTCATATGAATTCCTCACGATCAATAGTTGATATATCCATCATACTATATTTTTTTAGGAATGGTTTAAAATTAGAGCTTTGCAACACAACTAAATCAAGATAGTCATCAGTTTCTATACTGTCTTAGTTTCATTCCGTTTTCATAGTCGACAACTTAACTGATTTGTACATCAAAAAAAGTCCTTTGAATTTTTGTACAATAAATACAGCTAGCTGTTGGCAACTTTAGTAGTGAGATATGGCTTACTAGTCAAGGCTTTATCATTCGATTACCAGTCTTGTGATAAAGTGCCTTTTTATTTAATTTGAATTATATTCTTCTAAATCTTTAGATACAGAAGAATATTCTTTTATAAATTCATTAATAATAGTTAGATCCTTTGACTTAACTAATAAAACTGTACCATCCCATGAAATAAATTCTGTATCTCCTAAAGGATGAATTATTTCTATTTTTGACTTCCACAAAGTTTCATTTCCATCTGCTATTGGTAGTGGAACCTGTAAAACATCATTTAGTTCAGTATTACTTGGAAAACTTGTAAATACTCCCCAAATAAACATTATTTCTTCTTTATTAAAAAGCTCTTTTAGTTCAGTTCCCTTTCTCCAAACATAGTCTTTGTCTATTGGTATCTGTTCAAATGGATAAATATTACATTCGTAGTTACTAATAAGCCACATTTTTTCTAATTCTTTTTGCGGGAGTATATTAAATATTTCTGCCATATTTGCTACATAACCTGTTTTTAATTCACTAATTATTAATCCTTTCATAAACAATCTCCTATCCATTATTTTGATGGTTTTGGTTTTTTGGGATCTGACCAATCCCAAATATGTTCATGTGGAACTTTGGGATGCATTTTAGAATTGCCATGATCAGTATGATGAATATCTTTAATTACTCGTCCTTTATCATCAAAAATTCTTTCACTAATTAAATTACCATTTTTATCGACTCGTTTTATCACAGTATTTGGCTTGTGAATTGTAGGTATTTTACTATTCGTAGTTGTCTCTACTGTCAGTTTAGACCCACTAGGTTTCTTATACCCAGTTTTCCCTTATTCTTCCCTCGATCCAGTGTATAATTCTTACCGCCTTTATTTCCCTTTAAAGTAGTCGTTTTGGGTGCGTTTGCCCCTTTACCAGCAAACCCTTTTCCTCCATAATAAGCACCAATTGCTACGGCTGCGATCGCACTTGCGATGGTCGACCATCGTTGCGCTTTTTCTAAATCCGTTAATGGCTTCCCTGTTTTTTGGTTGATCCCTGTTTTCAATTCTTCTGTAATTGTTTGAAAATACTCGTCAACCAAACCCTTTTCTGGCTTCGTCAAAATATCTAGGTATTCTTTGTATTTTTCATTGAATTGAACGTCTGCTTGTGTGACTTTACTTGGATCGGTCACCCACATCCATACGTAAGCGCCTGTGGCAAGTTGGACACGACAATGGTAACGACCCTTCATCCCTTCCGCAAATTCTTTTGCTCGTTTGTTTTCGATTGCTTCAGCGCGATTTTTCCACCGTTCATCGATCGAAGTGGCCCAGGTCATATCTAATTTCCCAAGATCAAATGTACACAGTACAAATAGCTTTATGACTAATTTCTTTAACTTTTTGTTCACTTTATATTTGAATCTTTTTTACTACTTCAATTTTTTGACATACGAAAAAAACGGATCAGTGTTTTTTCACCCACTCATAAAAAAAAGTCAAAAAGATTAGAAAAGTTTTTTGAATTTTTGTACAATAAATACAGCTAGCTTTTGTTAGCTATTGGCAACTTGATTAGTGAGTTTAGGCCTTGCTATTCAAGGCTCTATTACTTACCAATCTCGTGATAGAATGCCTTTTTTATCTTATAAAAATCATATTCTTAAACTTTCTTTAACTTTTTTTAATAGTCCTATTAAGTCAGTTTCTTCTGGATTTTTTTCAATTTCTTTTTTTACATTTTCATCTAAATAATTATAAAAAGTTTTAAAGTCTAAATACGCTATTTGATCTACTTCGACAGCTGGAGAACCTAATTCAACTAAAATATGATTATCATCTAATGTTTTAGGTAATTGCATCATATCGTAGTCATCTAAATCATTTTTAAAAGAAACAAAAACTATTTCTATTCCATATCCTTTTTTTTCTTTAAAAGCAGATAAAGCTCTTTCTAAATCTTTTCCACTTACTATTGAAAAATAGGTTAACATTAATTGATCTATACTTTTCTTATCATTTAAAATTTGAAATTCATTTTCCATAGTATCACAATCCAATCATTCTAATTTAATACAGGGAAAAAATTAGTTACTTCTCCTGCATCATTTAAATAGCCTATAAATTTTACACCGTTTGGAGAAGTTCCAATAATTGTTCGACCGTCTGGTTGGATTTTCCCATTATTCATGGCAGTCTGCCCCCATTCATACATTTAATTATCACTAATTTTTGTTGGGTCATAAACTGTTTTTGGTTTTTCAATATACTTATAAGATATTGGTTCCGCAACATTACCAGCCATATCTTTTCTAGGTATTTTGTATTCAACTTCATAAATACCATCAATAGTTGGGTGTGGTTTTTTTGAAACAATCAAGTCTTCTGGATTAAATCCTTGATTTTTAAGTGCATTGTTGAAATCATCCATATTATGACCACCAACAACCCCTTTTTTAGTATTGACCACCTCTACATTTTTCAAATGATTCTTTGAATTACTTCCAAATTTAAAGTCATTAGCCCCACTGGCTTTCTCGGGGCGGAGAACTACTTTTGTTAAAAACTAGCTAAAACATTGTTATATCAACAGTTTAGCACACTTTTCTTAACAGGCTATTTTCTCCTCAATTTCAGGCAATTTATACGCTGTTTTTTGCTTCATCATGCTATAAATTATCTTAACCAATTTTCGCATAATACACAATAACGCTTGTATCTTTGTTTTGCCTTCTGAAACTTTCCGCTCGAAATAAGCCCGAAATACTGGATTTCTAGGGTCTCCCTTATTTGTAAGATAAATTTGTTGTATCGCAAGAAAGTACAACGTTGAATATAGTTTTCTGTTCCCTTATGACTTGTTCTGTACATCTTTTCCTTTTCCCGCTGAACTAAAACGTAACGGGGCTACACCTGCATAATTCGCTAATTTGTCTGAACTAGAGAATCGTTCAATATCCCCTATATGACCGACTAAGGCACAAGCGGTCACAATATCTATTCCGGGTATGGTTTCTAGCTTATAATCTAGTTTTTGATACATTTGTTTTTCTGTTCGTTCGAGTTCCTTAATTTCTCGTTGATAGGCTCTTAACTGCCTTGTAATGCTTTGTATCACTGTATCTCTCGCAAATTGATAATCTCGTTCTTTGCTCGTCTCCTGTGCCACTAAATCAAGGATTTTACGGGCTCTGTTTGTTGAACAAGTATTATGACTTGGCACTCTCAAAAATGACCCTAATTCGTCCTCTGATACATGTTCTAAATACTTAGGTGACGGGTAATGTTCAAAGAAGGTAAGAGAAGTTTTACAGTCTAATTCTTTGAAAAATCCTTTATAGTTCGGGTACGCTGTTTGTATCTGTTCATGGAATTGTTGCATTAGTTTGGTACTTGCTTTAACCAGTGCATTTCTCCGATTAACTAAATGGCGCATTGTCCAGTAATAGTCTTGAGGGTTGGCGTCTGGCAAAAGGTGGGAGCGTCTCATTAATACAGCACTAATACATTGGGCGTCCCATGTATCATTCTTTCGTGTACTCGCATAACTCATGCGTTCCATATAGGAAAGTGACGGATTCACTTCTTTTACTGGATACTCTCTATCTAAAAGAAAAATAGATAAAGTTCTACCGTAATGAGTGACGTCTTCCAATCCGAAAATAGGTATCAGCTCCCCTTTTTGTTTGAGTACATAATCTTCTAATTTGTGAAATCCTTGTAACGTGTTCTTGATTTTGATTTCGCCTAGTTTTTCTTCTAAGTAATTCAGTAATACCGCTGTATGGGTTTCTTTATGTATGTCCATACCTACATACAAATACTTGGTTCTATCCATAGTCCTCCAGTTCTATTCAAGTAAATAGTGGCAATCTCAGTTTGAAGCCTCTACATACTCAATGTTGACGAGTAGCGGGCAAGAAAGCGTCAGCCTATCTAATTTCTTGAATTGGAGAATTTCTTAAATTATGGTATACTCAACTTGCGACGGTAGAGTTTTAAATCTAAGAAATTCAGTTTCTTATTTTTGAAATTCTGCTTTTTTTCTTACAACTATAAATCGTAATCGTACAGTTTTGTACACGTAGCCCTCCTATTAGTGGTGAGGGCATTTTCGGAAAAATTTACTTTTCCAAGATACTTCTACTCTATTTTGCGCACGTCACCCCCCTATTAGTAGTGGGGGCTTTTTATTTTTCATCCTATCACCTCCTAAAATGGTCATTTCAATGCACTTTTTGAATCGCTGTAAATACTGATAAATCAACGTTTCTATTCAAATTTTGGTAAATGTCAGGGCGGTGTTACTTTGCGCCCCTCTAACGAGCTTCGCTCGGTTTGGTCGTTGGCACTCACTGCTTGCGCTCCTGCCTTGACGGCGTCGCGCTCATGGCACCACGACCAAACATAAAACTTACTTTTCATTCAAGAGGTAAACATGCTATAATTAACGTGTCAATTTGACACAATCTAATTATAGTTTCATTTCGACACATTGCCAACATTTTTCAATGTCATATTGAAACTTTTTTGAAAGGTGATAACTATGTCTAAATTTTCAGAACGCCTTAAACAGCTTCGTACCGAGAAAAAAATGACACAACAAACAATCGCTGATTTAGTCGGCGTTAATAGAGCAACGTATACGAATTGGGAAAATGGAAAGAGAGAACCCGAACTTGATAAAGTAGTCGAACTTGCGACAGAACTAAATTCCACTGTTGACTATCTTTTAGGCAATTCAGATATTAATTACTTAGATATTACAGAAAAGGAACTAAAAAATTTAAGTAAAGAAGAAGCACAAATCTTATCAGACGAAATGAAAAAGAACTTATTTTCTATCTTTGAAATAGGCAAAGATAAATTTAATATGACCGAGGAAGAAATGGAAATGATGAAAGTTCTCGTCATAAAAAAATTTATGCAAGACATGGACGAAAAAGAAAAAAATGACGCTTCCAATCCATAAAACACTCTAATAAAAGTAAATGGTTCACTCCGTCGATTTCATCGCCATTGACTTTTAGTAGTAGGCATGTGCATTTGTCAGTGCTCGAGGAACTCACAAAATAGCTATCACTTTGGCTAGTTCCTCGAGCTTTTTTAGTCTAACATGCCTACCGTTTGCTTTAGTACTTGAATCTGTTCTTCTAAACTCTTCTTTCTTCACCCTCAGAATCTAGCAAAATAGCATTCTAAACCCTCTAAACCTTTTACTTGCTTTGTAACTCTAATAACTGTTTTTCCATTTGTTGCATAGAATAGCGAAAATCCAGATAGAACATCATGAATATTCGAGAACAAGCATGATATTGCCTACTGAGTTGTTGCTTATTTATTGGTCTGCTTTCATCTTCGAAAAACTTTTCTAACACTGATAATACTTCTTGCCATGATTGGAGTTGTTCCCATACATCATAAAGTGCGTAAATATTTTGATGACTGATTTTTTCAACTGCTTGCTTATTTTCTGTTTGAATCATTTTTCTCACTCCTTTAATTTTGATACACGAAAAAACAGTATCAGTGATTATTATTTACTCACTAATACCGTTTCAATAACTTTTACATTTTCTAGCTGAAATGATTGTACACTTAATAAACATTCGAAAAGACTAGAAAAGTCCTTTGAATTTCTGTACAATAAATACAGCTAGCTTTTGTTAGCTATTGGCAACTTGATTAGTGAGTTCACGCTTACTATTCAAGGCTTTACTATCCGACTCCAATCAGATAGTAGAGTGCCTTTTTTATTTTGATAACTATTAATTTAACTTCTCTTTTTCATCTTCCAACCATTTTTTATGGTCATAAATAACTTTAGATAAGTGTTCCTCAGTATAAAATTCTTGTGGGGTTAATTCATTTTCCACACCTTGATATTGATAAGGCATATCGAAAGGGGATTTCAGATCAAGCCAGAATTCACTAATTTCTAACAAAGCATTTACATAGTCTTTATCTAAGATTTTCTTCAATAGATTATTGACTAAAATCCACCGCCATCTATAATAGGACATCAAATCTTTTTCATTAGAATCTTCAATTAAATCAAGAAGCTTATATATTTCGTTCTCGTCATATGGTGAAAATAGACTTCCAAGCTCCCACACATACGAATTTTCCTCATTTTCATTTTTAGATAGATAATCTAAGGTGTATTTCATTACAAATTCATCATCAAGTATACCCTGTAAATAAAATTCGTTTTCTGAATAACCAAATCTACCTATTTTAAGCTCATTCCAAGAAAAAGGAATATTATTTTTTTTAAATTCATTGATATAATTCATTATTTTATAGGCACTCCATTCAATTCTGGATTTCTGACAAACATTCTGTGCGTAACTTTTCCGTCTTGAATTATCCACTCAAAACGTCCCATAACACCATTTTGGCTTCCTTGAATTTGATATAATTTAGCATTACCTAAATCCGTGACTTCTGCTAAACCAGCATAATTATCAATAATATCAGAGAAACCATGTGCTTTTGGAACATTAGGAAATTCATCTATAATAATTTGAGTTTGTTTTGTAGGTGGTTTTCCTGTTAACGGGTCAATATCATAAACAGAACCTTTCCCTTTAACTGGTTTAATATCATCAACTTTCAGTCCGCTTCCAGATCTAGGAGCTTCTAAAACAGGATTGGTTATTTCCTCTACTACTTTTTGATTAGCCCCACTGGCTTTCTTATACCCAGTTTTCCCTTTATTCTTCCCTCGATCCAGTGTATAATTCTTACCGCCTTTATTTTCCTTTAAAGTAGGCGTCTTAGGTACGTTTGCCTCTTTACCAGTGAACCCTTTTCCTCCATAATAAGCACCAATTGCTACGGCTGCGATCGCACTTGCGATGGTCGACCATCGTTGCGCTTTTTCTAAATCCGTTAATGGTTTCCCTGTTTTTTGATTGATCCCTGTTTTCAATTCTTCTGTAATTGTTTGAAAATACTCGTCAACCAAACCCTTTTCTGGCTTCGTCAATATATCTAGGTATTCTTTATATTTTTCATTGAATTGAACGTCTGCTTGTGTGACTTTACTTGGATCGGTCACCCACATCC
>NZ_MIKA01000014.1 GCF_001730295.1 Enterococcus plantarum | reverse complement strand
GTTTTTTTCCTTCAGCAGAACGAATAATACACGCAACAATTACTTTTTGATGGATGTCTAATCCAGCACAACAAGAACGAAGTACATCTTCCATTTTCAACATTCCTCCTTGAAAAAAAGTACAGAAGAGGCTATTCTACTTATAGAAACAATTTATTTTTATACGCAGGTTCTACGACCTAATGATTGGTGCAAATAAGTAGAATGATCTAGTTTGTCCCTCAAGGTTACTTGGAGAAGAACCTCAATAAGCGATCGACCTACAAGCCACTTCTGTCATCTCTAGTATGACAGGAAATAGCCTGTAGGTCGATCACTTTATTTTCATTCTGTTTGGTGAGGGCGGTAGCCCTCATGAGTGTTTGTCCCAACCTCCTTCAATGTTAATTAGTTTTCCTTAGTGAACAAAGAAACAACATTTGGGTTATTAAAATATTCTCTATTAGACTCTTCAGAGTACTTGCTTAGAAATTTATTTTCAATCCCGAATAGAGATTCTAAAAATGAACGGTCAATATAATAGTCATTTAGAATATCATTTAATGAAAATAAGTGATTTTTAAAAATTAAGTCTAGCAAAGAACGAACTTTTCCGGGTCTAATAATCGCGATATCTTCATCCAAAGGTTCATTTTTTTTGTAGTCTTTTCGATTTAGAGTCGCGTAAAAGTAACGATTTTCTTCAAATGTTAGTAGTCCCATTTTATAAGCACGATACTCTAAAGCGCCAATTGAAACCATATATTTCATTTTCAAATCCAGATATGATTCTGGATTTGATTTCTTTGAAATAGTTGCAAAGTCCGTTAAAAATTGCTCTTTCGGAAGAAGGAAAAAAGAGGCAAAGTCATTGGCTTCTTTTTCAATTATTTTATGTTCATCTTTTGTTAAGCTATCCATATCAATCTTGTAATGCAACAACAAGTGCCCTAATTCATGGGCTAAATCAAAATTTCTTCGAACTGCTGATTTTTTTTTGTTACCAAGAATAATAAACGGTTTTTCTTGACGAGTCCAAGTACTATACGCATCAATACTTGTTCCCATATTTTTTTCTAAAATATATATTCCTGAAAGTTCAAGCTTGTAAAGAAGCTCTGAATTTGATTGTACATCCAATTTTTTTCTAGCATTTTCAGCAATATTCTCTAGTTGTAAAAGCCTGTCATTTGTTTCCATTGACCTATTATAAAGTGGAATTGATTCGTCTCTTAATAGTGGAAGGGGACTAGTTGGCAAATTGAGTTTACTTTCAAACTTATCTAAAAAATAACTAGCAAAATCAATAAAAGTTGTTTCCATTTTTGTTTTTTTACGAGCCTCTCGATCCTCAGCACGGTAGGCAATACTTTCAACATTGGAAATATTAGTTACAAATGGTTCTGTATAGAAAAATTGAGCTTTTACATTAAAAACTTTTTTTAATTCATTAGCCACTTCAAATTTTGGTACAGTATATTGATTTTCATACTGCCAGATTGCTTGTTCACTTAAACTTAATTTGTCAGCAAGTTCCTTTCTGGAGAGACCATTTAATTCTCTGACACTTTGTAATTTCTCTCCGAAAAACATTGTAATCACATCCTTGCTTATTTGTTGGAAAATTAGTTTCCAGATGCTTCTTTTTCTTCTTCAGGGATGGAATAACCAAATGCGTTTGAATCACCTGAGAAAATAGTCTGATCAGACACTTTTTCATTCATAATTGGTTCTACATCTTCAGTAGTAATTTCATACTCACTATCTTGAATAAGATAACTTAAATCTTCAATTAGCTCTAAGTTCATCGTTTGACGATTAGGCATGGTTAATCGAATGGATTCAACGAATTTAGTTTCATCATCAATTTCGTAAGTCACAATATAAAAACGTGAGTATTTTTGAGTAACGTTCAGTTGCTTGCCTTCTATAACAGCCCTTACTTCTTCTGGGTCATTTAATTCAAGTTGAATTTGTTCTGGTTGAGCAACAAAGTTTTGGTCGCTATTTTTTAAAACATTTGTATTTATGTCAGCTAAATTTACCAAATAATTATCTTCATTGGCTTTCTTTTTTTGATCATTAAAAGATTTTTTCACTCGTCTAGCGTTTTTTACGATAACCATATAATTTTCAGCATTTTCGCTAACTGTAAACTGTAAATATTCCCAAGTATAGCCAGCTTTTTCAATTTTAAACTGTACATTGTGGTTTTGTCCAATTTTAGAAACTTGATCATCGATGTGATTTCCTTTTGTCCAAGCGTATGCACCACTAACACTCATTGACTCTTTTTTGCTTTTTCGTTCTTCAAGATACTGTAAGTACCCTTTCAAAGTACCATCAACTATTGCTTTACTAATTGTTTTATCTAATTTAAATTCATCCATACATAAACCTCCAATCTATTTGACTCTGTTAGTATACAACATTTTTAAAGTAAAAACATTAATTTCCGTTTTTTTTTAAAGTAGAAATATTGGATTAAAAATTTGGATGAATAAAACGCTTATTTTCAAAGTGATGAAACAATGATACAGAGATAAAGTACAATTTTCTCTGTTCGCTATAAAAACTTACTACTCAACTAGTTACTCTACCTCATAACATTACCTCACTAATACACTTCTCAAAATATTCTTACTCCCTTAGTTAAAATAATATAAAGCGAAATCAAAACTACCTAATTTGATAGAATTCAGAGGATACAATATTATTAACTAGAAAAACTTAATTATTTATTTCTAACATATTCTATTAATAGAATATGAACATTTTCAGCGTTTACAGTAGATGTTTTTAACCCCCTTTTTAAATGATGGTTTTTCTCTTAAAGAGTATCTACGTTTTACTCTACTTACATCAAGCTTTCTAGCTAAAAAATCTCTGATAGAAAACACCAAAAAAGCGACAATTTCGTCGCTTTTGGTAGAATTTTGGAAAACTGGCAGTAAAAACGGTAGCTTACTCTCCTAGATTTTTGTTGGTTTAACGCGTTTTTACTGAGTTATCCAATCATCGGCGGTACATCTTAAACTCAAGGAACAAGTCATTATAAATACCCAAATATTTCCCACCTAAGTCTTCATAAACTTCCAAATGCTTAATCACTTCATCACTGGGATAAAACTGTTCATCGCTTGAAATTTCTTTAGGTAACAACGTTTTCGCTGCTTTATTAGGTGTAGAATAACCAATATACTCTGCATTTTGAGCAGCATTCTCAGCTCGTAGCATAAAATTGATAAATTCGTAGGACCCTTTAATATTTTTTGCTGTTTTAGGAATCACAATATTATCAAACCACAAGTTAGAGCCTTCTGATGGAATCACATAATGTAAATGTTCATTTCCATCAAGCATTTCAGCGGCTTCACCCGAAAAGGTTACAGCAGCTGCACTTTCCTCGTTGATCATATACATTTTGATTTCATCTGCAACAATTGCTTTCACATTCGTTGTTAGTTTGTTTAATTTATCCGTTGCTTTACGCAACTCTTGATTATTTTTGCTGTTCAAAGAATACCCTAAACTATTTAAGGATAATCCTAATACTTCACGAGCACCATCAATCAACATCACATTATCTTTCAATTCTGGTTTCCACAAGTCGTCCCAATGCTTAATTTGATCTTCACCGATAAATTTGTCATTGTAGATAATGCCTAATGTTCCCCAAAAATAAGGAATCGAGTATTTATTTTGTGGATCGAAATCCAAATTTAAAAAACGTTCATCAATATTTTCTAAGCCTTTCAGCTTCTTATGATCGATCGGTAATAGCATTTTTTCTTTCATCATTTTTTGAATCATATATTCAGAGGGAATCGTGATATCATAGGCCGTACCACCTTGCTGGATTTTCGTAAACATGGCTTCATTCGAGTCAAACGTTTCATAATTGACCTTATATCCTGATTCTTGTTCAAATTTACGTAATAAATCTGGATCGATATAATCGCCCCAATTATAAATCGTCAACGTATCAGCTCCAGCCATACCACTGGCCTTTTCTAATTGACGAACTCCAAAAAATAAAATCAGAATGATGGCTAAAATACCGATAAACAAAGATTGTAGTTTTCTCATTTAAGGTTCGCCACCTCACTTTGTTCTCGCCGTATTTTTTTGACACGTTTAGACGTATTATCTTGACTGATAAAATAATAACCAATCACTAAGATCATAGAGAAAATGAAAACTAGTGTACTTAAGGCATTTATTTCTAAACTGATCCCTTGTCTTGCTCTAGAGTAGATTTCAACGGACAGTGTTGAAAACCCGTTTCCTGTAACGAAAAAGGTCACGGCAAAATCATCTAGCGAGTAAGTAAATGCCATAAAATAACCAGCGATAATGCCTGGTGATAAAAACGGCAAAATAATATTTTTGATTACTTGTAGGTTATTGGCACCAAGATCACGAGCAGCATCTACCATCGAATCATTCATCTCTTGTAATTTCGGTAATACCATCAATACAACAATCGGAATACTAAATGCAATATGAGACAATAGCACACTTGTAAAGCCTAAACTAATAAATCCAACAGCTGTGAAAAAGATCAAGAAACTGGCACCAATAATAACATCTGGTGACACCAATAAAATATTATTGAAACTCATTAGTGTTGTTCTTGTTTTTCTTCGTCTTGTATAATAGATTCCCATCGCACCAAATGTTCCAATGATCGTTGCTAACAACGCAGATAAAAAGGCTAACAAGAACGTATTCAACATAATAATCAACAAACGAGTGTCTTCAAAGACCGCTGTATAATTTGCAAGTGTGAAACCTGTAAAGGTATTCATTGTGTCTGTATCATTAAATGAATAGAAAATCAGGTAGAAGATTGGCGCATACAGTAAAGCAAAAACGATGATCAAATACAAGTATGACCATTTAAATTTTTTCTTTGTCATTTCACCCGCCCCTTTTTCTTCTTCTCACCGGTCAGTAACATCACAATAAACATTGCCACGATCAAAATCACACCAATCGTTGAACCCATCCCCCAATTTTGTGTCACCATAAAATGCTCTTCTATGGCAGTTCCAAGTGTGATCACACGATTTCCACCAATCAAACGGGTCAACATGAATAAAGAAAGTGAGGGTATAAAAACCGCTTGAACCCCACTTTTCACTCCATTTAATGAAAGAGGAAAGATTACTCGTTGGAATGTCTCAATACTATTGGCACCCAGATCACGACTAGCACTGATCAACGAAGGATTTAACTCTTCTAACGCATTAAAAATCGGTAAAATCATAAATGGTATCTCAATATAGGTTGCAACAAATAGAAAACTAAAATCTGTAAATAAAATTTGGTGAGAACCGATACCAAGAAAACTTAAAAACTGATTCACATTACCGTGAATACTAAAAATTCCAATAAATGCGTAAGCTTTCAGTAAAAGATTGACCCACGTCGGTAAAATCACCAACATCAACCACAATTGTTTATGCTTTAATTTCGTTAAAAAGTACGCTGTTGGATAACTGATCAAAAATGTAAACAATGTTATCAAAAAGGCATACCAAACTGAATTAAGTGTCATAGTCAAATAAGTTCCTGAAGTAAAATACGTTTGATAATTTTCTAACGTAAACTGCCCATTCATATCAAAAAATGACTGATAAATAATCATCAAAACGGGCGCAATCACAAACAATAACAGCCACATCATATAAGGAATCGAATAAATCCGACGCATTGTTTTCATTAATATTCCTCCTATTCTTCGTAGCTTTCTAAACGAGCATCAAAATCTTCCTCCGACTCATTAAAGCGCATCACGTGAATGTCCTCTGGTTCAAAAAAGAGACCCACTTTCGCGCCTTCAGTGGCTTTTCTAGTTGAATGAACCATCCATTCATTATGGTCTTCATCGTAACAGATGATTTCATAGTGAACCCCACGGAACAATTGTGTATCCACAGTAACGACTAATTTCCCTTTATCCGCAGTGGTGATCGTTAAATCTTCTGGACGTAGCATTATTTCAACAGGCTCAGCTTGACGCATACCACCATCCACACATTCAAAACGTTTGCCGACAAACTCAACTAAATTATCTTCGATCATCGTGCCGTTAACAATGTTACTTTCTCCTACAAAATCAGCCACAAAATGATTGATTGGTTCATCATAAATATCCACAGGGGTGCCACTTTGTACGATATGGCCTTTGTTCATAACAAAAATTTCATCACTCATTGCCAAGGCTTCTTCTTGATCATGCGTAACAAAAATGAAAGTAATCCCTAAACGTTGCTGTAGTTCACGCAATTCATATTGCATATCGGTCCGTAATTTTAAATCCAACGCAGAAAGTGGTTCGTCTAATAACAACACTTTTGGTTCATTGACGATTGCACGAGCAATTGCCACCCGCTGACGTTGACCACCAGACATTTCACTGATTTCACGTACTTCATAACCAGGCAATTGCACCATGCGTAGTGCATCTTTGACTTTCTTTTCAATTTCTTTTTTCGGTATTTTTTTGATTTTTAACCCGAACGCGACATTATCAAACACATTCATGTGAGGAAATAAGGCATAATCTTGAAATACGGTATTAACCTGACGTTTATTCGCTGGAATATCATTGATTCTTTGCCCATCAAAATAAATATCCCCTTCGGTGGCATCGGCAAAACCTGCTAAAATACGCAAAATCGTTGTTTTCCCACAGCCTGAAGGACCCAATAGCGTATAAAATTTCCCTTGTTCAATTTCAAAACTGACATTTTTTAACACTTTTTCATCATCATACTGTTTAACGACATTTTCAAATGTAATAATATTTTTTTTCACCCGCTGATGCCTCCTCTATTAAAATTGAACTATTTTTTTAACACAGTCACAACGTTCCGCTTCGCTATAACTTGTACTTTTTAACATCTGCTCATTTCACTTCGCCTTACCTATACTTATAAATAAGATTCTGTCGCTACAATCAATACTCGACTTTTTCCTTTTGAATGATTGATCAATTGATGAGGTTCTGCTGCTTGATAATACATTGCTTCCCCTTTTTTGGCTGAGTAGGTTGTTTCACCTAGTATCAATGATACAGAACCATCGATTACATAAATGAACGTTTCAGATAAAGAAGGCTCAAATGTTTTATACTGACCACCTTTGTCAAAAGTTAAAACAATGGGTTCCATTTCTTTTTCATTGGATTCAGGAATCAGCCATTTTAATTCATAACCATTTTCTTCATCATAGTAAAGCGTACTATCTTGATCTTTATAAACAATTTTCTGCTCTAAAGTTCGTTCACTAAAAAATTGTTCGGGGCTAATACCCAGAACTTCTAAAATATTAAAAAAAGTTTCCATAGATGGCGAGCTTAAATCACGCTCCAGTTGAGAAATATATCCTTTCGTCAGATCTGTTCGTTCGCCTAACTCTTCTTGCGTTAAATTTTTCTGTACACGTAAATTCCGCAACTTCTCACCAATTTCCATCAGACCACCTCATTTCTTTTAAAAAAACATATAAAAGTTTGCTAATACTAAACTAGAAGTTTAATTTTACTTTTTCTAGTATACGAATTTTTCAAAAAATAGCAACAAATTTCTACAATAATTTTGTATTTTTTTAATTCAATCTCATACTAGTATACTAGCATCGATCGAGTTATTTTGACAAAATAAAAAAAGGGGTGGGACATGACTCTATTCGTCACACCCCAGCCCTAAGCAATCTGGATAAATGGAGGAAGCAGGAGCAACTTCCTCTTATTTCTCAGAGTTAACCACTTCTACCCCAACCTCTTCCTTGTCTTCTATCGTTTGGCTACCCCTTTTTCTATCAAGTTTTAACGGAATCAAGTAATTTACCAACAAGGCAATCCCCATTCCAATAAAACTATCTACTACTCTAGCAAATGCATAACCATAAGAGCGATCAGCAGGAATCATAAAAACGATCGTCAACAAAGTTGCACATGCCCCAACGGTTCCTTCTTGGTAACCTAAAGTAGCTAACAAAGCGATCATCAGAGTGATGATTACAGGAATAAAAATCAACTGCACAAGCTCTGTTCTACCTAACAAATTAAATACACCAATCACAACAACCGACATCAGTGCGCCCATTACATTGCCAATAATACGATGCTTACCATATTTCAGCGTATTCTCCATATCTTCTCTTAACGTAAAAACAGTGGTAATTGCCGCAACGACATATGTTTCTCGTTTTAACAAGATACTCACTAAAATACAAAAAAAGACACTCAACCCTGTTTTAAATGTTCGCATACCAATTTTTAATTTCACCAAACTATATTCCTTTCAAACGTTATAAAACTATACTATAAGATATTTTCAGCTTATGACAACTAAGCTTGACTCCCTTATTTTAACTTATTTTGCGGTTATTAAGAAGGGGTCTTCAAGAAGAATTTGCTAAAGATAAAAAGAGAATATGTTATGATAGTAACAATCATACTAAATTGTTTAAAAGACATGCTATCTCTAAACTAAAGTTAGCCTAATTTTTTAAATACAAGGAGGATATTTATGGACCAATTTTCTGGATTTCGTGTTAATGAAATAGATGGTCAAGTTACGACAACGATAGAAAAATTAGCACTCAATGACTTATCTAAAGGGGATGTGCTCATCAAAACAGCCTACTCCTCAGTCAACTATAAAGATTCATTAGCGATCAAAGAAAATGGCGGTGTTATTCGTGATTACCCGATGATTCCTGGAATCGATTTGAGCGGAACTGTTTTATCTTCCAAAGATGATCGCTTTGAAGCAGGTCAACCTGTTTTAGTCACTGGTTACGGTCTAGGTGTAACCCATACAGGAGGATTTGCCGAAGTCGCTCGTGTTCCCGGTGATTGGATTGTTCCTTTGCCTAATGAATTAAGCTTAAAAGAAGCTATGATTTTTGGTACGGCTGGCTTTACCGCTGCTTTGTCTGTACAAGCACTTGAAAATCATGGATTAGCGCAAAATAAAGAGGCAGAGATTTTAATTACAGGAGCCTCAGGTGGTGTAGCAAGTTTAGCAATCGCGATGCTAAAAAAAAGAGGCTATCACAATATCACTGCGTTAAGTCGGAAAAAATCAGCAATCGATACGTTAAAAAAAATCGGTGCAACTAGGGTGCTTTTAATGAATGAATTTATGCCTGACAAAATAAAACCGTTAGCAAAACAAACGATCGACTTTGCAATCGATACAGTTGGTGGTGAAATTTTGGCAGCAATATTACCTCAACTTCGATATGGTGGCTGCATCGCAATGTGCGGCAATGCAGCTGGGATCAAATTAACTACAACTGTTTTACCGTTTATCTTAAGAGGGGCGAATCTACTTGGAATTGATTCAGTTAATGTGCCCATGAAACAACGTCTAGCTATTTGGCAACGTTTAGCTACCGATTTAAATGTTTGTCATCATGAACTGGTCAATGAGATCACTCTACAAGCCCTACCTCAAACCTTAGAACAATTACAAGCTGGCACTCACGTTGGCCGTACGATTGTTAAAATAAGCTAAAGGAGCAACCCATAAATGAATATTTTAATCACAGCAGGTGGAACTTCTGAAAAAATTGATACTGTCCGTTCAATCACGAATCACTCAACAGGACGTTTAGGAAAAGAAATCGGTGAACTGTTCTTAGCACAAGGTCATCGTGTTACTTACATTACTACACCTCAAGCTGTCCAACCTAAGAAAGAATCAAACTTAACTATTATTGAAATCGACTCTACAAAAGAACTAGAAACGACTTTACTTGAACAGTTTGACCACCAGAAATTTGATGGGATCATTCACAGTATGGCGGTTAGTGACTTTACGACTGAAACAACCCTTTCGGAAGATCTTTTCATTGAAAAACTTGCAGCTAAATTAACGGCAGATGGGCACTTACCTGATGCAACAGATTTAAGAGAAACACTGTATCGCAGTTTAGATGAAATCGGTAAAACGATTCAACAAGAAAAAAAAATTCCTTCTGGAACTGATCGCCTCTTGCTTTTTTTGAAGAAAAACCCTAAAATAATTGCAATGCTGCGAAAGCAACAACCACACGCGGTTCTTGTTGGTTTCAAATTATTAGTTGGTGTTTCTACCGAAGAATTGATTCGCGTGGGACAATCGATCTTAATTAAAAACAACTGCGATTTGGTTTTAGCCAATGACCTTGAAGAGATTCAGGGCAGCCAACATAAAGGAATTTTGATCGACGCCTTGGGGCAAACAGAAACTGCTCAGACAAAAAAAGAAATTGCCCAATTAATCGTGAAAAAGGTTGAAGAAAAATGGAGGAACCAATGATGAAAACAATCTTATTAGGTATTTCCGGTAGCATTTCTGCCTATAAAGCAGCTGACATCACTAGCCAATTAACTAAATTAGGTTACAATGTCGATGTAATCATGACCACCAATAGCACAAAATTTATCACGCCATTGACATTGCAGTCTTTGTCAAAAAATCCAGTTCATACAGACGTTATGGAAGAAATCGCACCTGAAAAAATCAATCATATCGAATTGGCAAAAAAAGCTGATCTTTTTTTAGTTGCTCCAGCGTCAGCTAATAGTTTAGCTAAACTAGCTAACGGTATTGCAGATGATATGCTTTCTACTGTCGCTTTAGCTTTAAAAGAGGACGTACCTAAATTTATTGCACCAGCAATGAATACTTATATGTATCAAAATCCGATCACACAGCGAAACATAGCAACTCTAAAAAAAGTTGGGTATCATGAAATCGATCCCCGAGAAGCATTATTAGCTTGTGGTGATTTTGGTCGCGGCGCTCTTGCAACAGTTGAAGAGATCGTTGCTACAATCAATGACGTATTAACGAAATAATTTTGAGGAGTCATTTATGAAAAACACAAAAACATTCACATTAACCGCTATGTTTTTAGCGATCTTGATTTTATTGTCTGCGGTTCCTTTTTTAGGCTTTATTCCAATTGGACCGATCAATGCAACCACGATGCACATTCCAGTAATCATCGCTTCAATTGTTTTAGGCCCAAGAATCGGTGCTTTTTTAGGAGGCGTTTTTGGTATCATCAGTATGATCCGAAGTACCATCATTTTGTCGCCTCTGTCATTTGTTTTTTCACCGTTTATCCCTGTTATTGGAACGGACCAAGGTAGTTTTAAAGCGATCATCGTTGCCATGGTGCCAAGAATTTTGATTGGAATTGTTCCTTATTTTGTCTTTATGGGATTAAAGAAGCTCACGAAAAACAAACCAACTTCTCAAACGTTTAGTTTGTTTATAGCAGGTTTTCTAGGCTCCGCAACAAACACGATTCTCGTAATGAATTTGATTTATTTTCTCTTTAAAGATTCTTATGCACAAAGTATCGGTGCTAGCGGTACAGCAATTTATACAGCTATATTAACAGTTATTTTTACTAGCGGTGTTGTGGAAGCAATCGTTGCGGCTGTTGCAACAGTTGGAGTGACCTCTGTGTTATTACGATTAGTAAAAAATAATGCGACACAAAAACTATAAAAAAGATTGGAGCCGTTTTAACTGCTCCAATCTTTTTTATTTCATCTGTTTTTTTAATTTATACGCATACTCACTTGCTTTGAACAGCAAGCCATTAACAGGTAAATCAAATTCGCCGATAAATTCATTGACTGTTGGATTGAAATTAGACTTAAATTTAATCAAACCATCACTCAAACTGCCTTCTAACCCACCCATATTACAAGATGTACAGCCTCTTTCAAAACATTCATTGATTGCATCAAACCAAGTAAGATATGCAGGCATATAGCGTTTATAACGATCATCCATTCCAGCATAAAGAATTTCACTCGTTGAGCCAAACGTGATTGCTAACGCTCCAGCAACAATAGCTACATCACCTGAATGTGCGATATTTTCTTCGAGTTCAGTCATTTCACGTGTTAAAGAAAAATCAAGTTCTTCTAAGTTATGACGTTTTTTTACTTGATTTTCTTTCAAATTCGCCAGATCTTCTTTGTTTTTTTCAAAACGGATTTTGGTTTCTTCATAACGTTCTTTCAAGTTTACTTGCGCTAACATTATAAAAGAATTTTCAGGATAAATTTTCAATAGCTTTTTAAAATAATCACTATTTCTAAGCGAGATATTTTGACGCTCTGTCGTTAATTCAATAACTTTAGCAAAATCATCCACTAACTCAGTGTGCCCCATCTTAACAGTGACCCCTTTTTTCTGAGCTTGTTTCATCATTTTCTTTGTGCTTTTTGACAATTGTTCTTCACTGAAATCTTCTTTATAGATATTGGCTTGAAAACGTGGTTGGATGGTCGCATCCATTGCCATCGTCAATCCTTGATGTTTCGCACCACTTGAGATCATATTCTCGATGATCGATTGGGCCATTGGATCGATGGTTTGCTCTTCGCCTAAATGAAAATCTTTATAGTGAACAGTTGGGTCCATTTTTACAAACAATGCACGTTTTTTCTTACCGAATTTCTTTAGTTCTTTAAAAAAGAATGCAACAAGTTCTGCATTTGTGTAATCCATGATTGGACCACGTGGTGTATAGAGCATTGAAAATTTCATTGGTAATGGTCGAATCAAAACCAAACTTGAGGCCACTAAAGTCCCATTTTCGTACACCCCAACGATTTCAGATCCCCAGTTATCTTTCACTTTAGCCCATGCAGACGATTGTAATAAATTGCATAAGGGATGATGTTCCACAAATTTATCGTGTTCTTTGGCATCAATGCCAATTTTAAATTCAAACATTATAGAAAACTCCTCTACATTTTTGCTTCTGTATTACCATATCATAATTTATTCTACAGGAACAGTAAAGTTTTTCATGAAATTGGTTAAAAAACTTTAAGAGACAGAATCAAAACGATAGTTGTCTTGAATCAGTCTCTTAAAAATAAATACTTATGACACTTCATTATTGATTAAAGTCGTTTTTCAAAGTGAACGGATTTATTGATCCAGTACATAATCGGTGCAGCTACCGCCATAGTCGCAAATTCACTTAGTGCTAGTGTTGCGTAGTTCCCCCAAAAGGCTGCTCCGCCAGCTGGTGCCAGCATAAATGCAATAATGCACATGGTTGCAGTGAAAAACAAGGTATTCAATGCTAAACGTGCGATAACATTAGGGACTCTTTTTTGTAATAAGGCAGTTAGCCCTAGCGAAATAAAGGATTGTAGGCCGCCATACAGGGCATCCATAGCACCAAAGCCAAAGAAAAAATTATAGACAACGACTCCACCTAAAACGCCCCACATCAATTTCCGATTGAAAACAACTAAGTGATTCAGACTTTCAGAAATTCTAAATTGGATTGGTCCTGACGAAACGGGTGCTACTAAAATCGTTAAGCCAAGATATAACGCCATTACAATACCATTCATGGTAATTGCTTTTACCTTACTGTTTGTTGAAACAGTATATTGCATAGTCTCCCCTTCTTTCTCCGAGTTTTTTTACAAGGGATGGTTGATGAACCTTGTCGAGGAAGATTTTCCCTCAAAAAATGATACGTAGGCATTATATCTCATAATTGATCGTTTCACAATGATAAGTCCGCTTTTTTTTAATCTTTCAACAAGTTATTTCTTATTTTGATTTTGTTTTTTCAAGCATCCACCATTCTTAATTTTTCACATGTCTGTTATAATAAGACTTTGTACAAGGAGGAAAGAAATGAAGAAACATTATTATCTCGTCATCAATGAAAATGCTGGTGGCGGTACTGGAGGCAAAGTTGCCGAAAAGATTATCAAACAAATGCATACTGCCCACATTGAATATACAACTTTCTATACAGATCACGCTGGACACGAAAGAGAAATCGTTCAAACTTTAGCACAGAATACACTGATTCCTTGGAGCAATGATTTGGAAATTAGTACTTTTCCACTTCTAGTAGTTCTAGGTGGAGATGGTACTTTGCATAGCGTCACCAATGCTTTATTGTCCTTTGATTCCAAAATTCCTATCGGCTATATTCCATGTGGTTCAGGAAATGATTTTGCCCGTGGTGCGGGGATTGCTAAACAAGCTGAAAAAGCTTTTTTCCAATTACTAAAGGCTGAGACACCGCAAGAAATCCAAATTATTACATATGCTGAATCGATACAAGATGAAGTAGGACTTGCGGTTAATAATATCGGTATTGGCTTAGACGCAGCAATTGTCAATGCAGCCAATACATCTGCGTCAAAAAGTGCTTTAAACAAATTCAATATGGGGTCTTTATCTTATATTTTTTCTATTTTAAAGGTATTATTCACTCAAAAAGGCTTCCCGATTCTTGTTGAGGTCAATGGTAAAAATGTTGAATTTGATCGCGCTTTTCTATGTACAGTAACAAAACACCCTTATTTTGGCGGTGGCGTGCCGATTGCGCCAATGGCTGATCCACGCAAACCTGTTCTGGATTTTGTCTTGGTCGAACGTATCAACATGTTTAAAATTTTCTGGCTGATTTTATTATTACTTCGAAAAAAACAGATGCATTCAAAATACTTTCATCACTTTCAATCCAGCAAATTTCGAATCGTTTCAACGTTTCCTGAATATGTTCATGCCGATGGTGAAATTTTAGGGGAGAGAAGTACTGATATTTCTTTTGGAACTGAAACGAGATTATTTTGGTTCTAGGTACATTAAACTGAGGCTGGGACATCCCAGCCTCTATTACGTATTATTCTCATTTTTAATTTAACGATTCAAATGCTTGTTTCAAATCTTCAATCAAATCCTCACTGGCTTCAATTCCTGTCGAGATCCTCAATAAATCAGGTGTTAATCCGTACGACTCTCTTAGCTCTTTTGGAATATCAGCATGCGTTTGCGTTGTTGGATACGTAATTAAGCTTTCAACTCCACCCAAACTTTCTGCAAAAGTAAAAATCGACAAGTTTCGTAAAAAGTCTTTGATCTTTTCGTGATCCTTTAGTTTAAAACTCAGCATTCCACCACGACCTGGATACATCACTTCCTTGACATATGAGCTGGTTTTTAAATACGCCACCGCAGATTGCGCATTTTTTTCATGTCTTTCCATCCGTAACGCTAGAGTTTTCATTCCTCTGATCAGTAACCAACAATCAAATGGAGACAAAACTGCACCAGTAGTGTTTAGACTAAATGCCAATCGCTCTCCGACTTCTTGTGACCGAGCTATTACAGCACCTGCCAGTAAATCGTTATGACCACCTAAGTACTTTGTAGCACTATGCAAAACGATATCTGCACCTAAATCTAATGGGCGCTGGATCAATGGCGTATAAAATGTATTATCAACAATTAGTTGCGCTTGATGTCGCTTTGTGAAAACAGCCACTTCTTCAATAGACACTTCACTCATCAAAGGATTGGTCGGGGTTTCAATAAAAACTGCTGCCGTTTGGTCCGAAATTTCTCGTTCAAAACCAGCTTCGTCATCAACATAAATAAATTGATAGATTCCTTGCGTTTCTAACTCTTTAAAATAACGGTAACTACCGCCATATAAATCTCTAGATGCGATAATTTGACTCCCAACAGGAAATTGGCTAAGGACTAATTGGACGGCACTCATTCCTGAGCTAGTTGCTAAACCAATCGCACCATTTTCTAACACCGCCAATGCAGATTCTACAACTTCTCTTGTTGGATTTTTAGTTCTCGTGTAATCATAGCCCGTCGACTCACCTAGTGTCGGATGTTCATACGTTGTTGAAAAATAAATAGGCGTATTGATCGATCCGGTCACTGGGTTTTGATGATTCCCAATTTGTGCCAAAAATGTATCAGTTTGGACTTTTCCCGATTGTGATTCTTTTTCCATTAATTCCCCTCATTTCTACCAAATAATCTACCTTCATTTCTAGTAAACCATGTTGCTGTGTTGTTTTTCATTATATACATCGTCATCCTCTTAAAGCAAGAAAAAACTGAGATAGCCGTTTTGGCTCATCCCAGTTTGTCCACTATCACATAAAATCATAGGGTGTAGTTTGATTCATTCCAATCATCGGATCGATCGTTTGAGCGCTGACTAAACTTGGTGTCAACAGTCTATCTAACTCTGCTTCAACTTGTTCCGCACTTTCTTCAACAGGTTCGCTAAACAACGAAATTTCTTCTGATTCGGGTTTCACTGAAATAGGCTCTGCTACTACTTCAGTCACAGCTATTTTATTTTCCTTCGCTGCTTCATACACAATGGGTTCTTTTTCTACAGTATCCGAGAAGGGAGCTTCTTTATTCAATCCTTCTTCATACTCTTCCAACTGAATCCTTGTCGTCAAAGACATCTCGTCCGCACTAGTGATTCGTTCTTTCAACATCGTTAAACGGCTAGCAGTTTCATGTGCAACGCACGTATTGAACGCTTGAACTTCGCCTAACAAAATCAAAATTTCTTTGCTTCTAGTGACAGCTGTGTAGAGTAAATTACGCTGCAGCATACGATGGTATTGATGAACCATAGGCAAAATGACCATCTTGAACTCGCTACCTTGCGCTTTATGGATCGAGCAACAATACGAAAGCGTAATTTTGTTCCATTCATTTCGTTTGTAACTCACTTCATTATTATCAAATTGGATCACTAATTCATCGACTTTGTCTTCTGAATCTTTAGCTAAAATAATACCCACGATTTCGCCCATGTCACCATTAAAAACATTCAGTTCTGGTGTATTGACTAAATGAAGCACTTTATCCCCAATACGATAGACTGATTCATTCCACTTCACTTCTTTTTTCGTTCCATCATTAGGATTGAAAATTTCTTGCATCATTCTATTCAATGCATCGATACCAGCTGCGCCTCGATACATGGGAGCTAGCAACTGGATGTCTTGTGGCGAGAACCCTTTTGCTTTGGCTTTAGTCACAATTTGACGGACATAAGACTCGATACGAGAAACATCACTAGGAAAAAATGAACGATCTTTTTGATTCACAGTAAAATCTTGCGGCAGTCTACCTTGTTTGATTTCATGCGCTAAAGGAATAATACTTGAGCCATCGCCTTGGCGGTATATTTCAGTCAATTCCATTTGTGGTATTTCATTGATTTGCAATAAATCATGCAATACTTGACCTGGTCCAACGGAAGGAAGTTGATCTTTATCTCCAACAAAAATAACTTGCATATTAGTTGGAATCGCCTTAAATAAGGTATTCGCCAACCATGTATCAACCATCGACATTTCATCAACTATCAATAAGCCACCTTCTAGTTCTTTTGCTGTCATACTAGGATTTTTTTCCCTACCAGTTAATCCTAATAAACGATGTATCGTACTTGCTGGGAGCCCAGTTGTTTCATTCATTCGTTTAGCAGCACGACCTGTTGGTGCTGCTAATAAGATTGGAAACATTTCCTGCGTGTAGTCCTTACTATCCAAAGAAAGTCCATTCAACTCTGCAAACAGCGAAACAATCCCATTGATAACGGTTGTTTTCCCTGTTCCTGGACCACCAGTCAAGATGAAAAGTGGGGCTTTGATTGCTTCCTCAATAGCCGCTTGTTGAGAGTCGCCATAAAGAATTCCTAATCGTTTTTCGATCCCACGAATATTTTTTTCAATCTCTTTCTTATCGTACTTGATTTCTTTTTTTCGTGAAAGTAGACGTTGAATCGATGTTCCGATTCCCCACTCAGAAAAATATAAACTATTTTCAAAAAGTTTAGTGCCTTCTTGCTGGATTTTTCCTTCTTCGACTAAATGAATAATTTGTTCCGCCACTTGATCAATGGAAATCTCAACTGGACGGCTTGCCTCCAAAGTATTGATCGTTTCTCTAAGCAGCATTTCTGCTTCTACGTACGTATTTCCGGAACGAACAGAATGTTGAAAAATTTCATGAGTGATTGCAGCTCGCACACGTTTATCTGAATCTGCTCCGATCCCTAATTGTTCCGCTATAGTATCTGCTCGCTTAAAGCCAATCCCTTCAATATCCTCTACTAACTGGTACGGATTTTCATGAATAATATCCAAAGTCTCTTCTTTATAGGTTTGATAAATCGTAAATGAAAGCTGACTACCAAATCCATAACGATTTAAGCCCACAATTACTTGCTCCATACCATGATTTAAGCGAATGGTTTCAATGATTGTCTGGCGTTTTTTTTCATTTAATTGAGGCACTTCTTCGAGAACATCTGGGGTTTCGATAATGCGATCAATAGCATCATCACCTAAAATTTCGACGATTTTTTCAGCAGTTCGTTTTCCAATTCCAGGAAATTTTTCGCTTGATAGATAGTTTACAACACCACTAGCAGAAGTTGGTCGCTCTTGCTGATAACTATCGACTTGGAACTGCTTGCCATAACGAGGGTGATCAACGAAATGTCCAAAAAAGCGATAGATTTCTTCTTCCTGAATTTGGCCGAAACTACCTGTCGTAACGATTTCCTTTTCTAAATAGTCTGTATTTGTGTCAGTGATTTTCACTAATAAAACTTTATAAAAATTACTGGGATTTTGAAAAAAGATCGCTTGAACCTGCCCAACTACGTATTCTTTTTCCCCTTCTCCAAACAACGTATCCATGGATTTCACCTCGCTTTATCCCAAAAAATATATTACTGTAAAAAAGAATCATCATTCCATAATGTTAAAGTATATGCTTCTTCATCTTCTGCTGCTTCTAAGATTGATAAACTATTATTTTTAAGGCCGCCCATACTACGCAGTTCGCCTAACTCTTTCCCTGAAAGTGATTGGATTGCCGCAGTTAAAGAAGCACCATGGCCTACAAAAAGATACGGTCCATCCCCATTATCAACTGCTGCTTTTACAACAGAAGAAATGCGTGTTATTGCGTGTTCAATTGGCTCACCTTGAAATACTTCAGGATTATATCGGTCCAGCTGATAGCGCATATGATCTAGTTCTTGTCCATATGTTTTTCTCATTTCCTTGATAGACTGACCTTCTAACTTACCAAGGCCTAATTCTTTTAACTCATCTGTATAAATTATTTCTACTGGTCGCTCTAGCTCTTGATTGATCCCTTCCGCTGTTTTTCTTGCACGCGGTGAAGTACTTGAAAAGATTTTTTTAAAGGGCACTTCTTTAAGAGTTTGACCTAACCGTTTTATTTCCTCATAGCTCGTTGGAAGCAACGGTGAATCTCCCGTCATTCCTTGAAACCTAAGTTCCTGATTCCATTCCGTTTTTCCATGGCGAGTAAAATATAATTTCATGCGTCCGCTCCCTTGATTCGAATTTATTAATTTTTACTTTTTAATGTCCATTTATTTATCTTATCTAGTGTATCATTTTCACTGGCAAAATTCCATTTAACTACGAGGTTTATAAAAAACAGTTTCCTCCGTGTGTGTTTCTAAAAAAACTACGTTATAATAAAAGAGCTTCAAGCTTGTATCGTGATATTGAAGGAGGAAACTGATTTGTTTTTTGAGCACATTCATCATATTGCCATCAATTGTTCTAACTACCAAAAAACGAAAGAATTCTATGTAGAAAAAATAGGTTTTGAAATCATTAGGGAAAATCATCGAGAAGAGAAAAATGATGTTAAACTAGATTTAAAATTAGGAAATCATGAATTAGAAATCTTCATTTCACCTAATGCACCAAAAAGACCCTCTTATCCTGAAGCTTTGGGTTTACGCCATTTAGCGTTTAAAGTAGAAAATATAGAGGAAGTCATTGCCTTCTTGAACACTAAAGAAATTGAATGCGAACCAATTCGGATAGATACATTTACAGGAGAAAAAATGACCTTTTTCTTTGATCCAGACGGTTTACCTTTAGAGTTACATGAATAATGTACTGATTTCTCTTTATTGTTGAAAAAAAACTGTTCTCTTCAATCGTAAGGAGAACAGTTTTTTAGTATTATGTTTAATCTAATTTATCCTTTTCATAATGATGCTGTAATTCCAATGCTGGAAAATTTTGTTGACGCAACGCTTCATAAACCACTAATGCTACCGTATTTGACAAATTCAACGAACGAACATGTTCATCATTCATCGGAATTCGTAAACATTTTTCTTCATTTTCTCGCATAAACTCTTCTGGTAATCCAGTCGTTTCTTTCCCAAACATAAAATAATGATCTTTACCATCAGCATAATCCATTTCACTATACGTTTGATTTGCAAATTTTGTGATTAAATGTAGCGGTTGCTCACCTAAATAAGTTAAAAATGCCGTCAAATCTGCATGATACATGATAGTAACGTCATTCCAATAATCCAATCCTGCTCTTTTTAAGTGTTTATCATCGGTCGAGAAACCTAACGGCTCAATGAGATGTAAGGGGGAATTTGTTGCTGCACAAGTCCGGGCGATATTACCGGTATTTGCTGGGATTTGAGGTTCAAATAATACAATATGATTGGTCATGATTTCACTTTCCTTTCATTTGAATGATTCATCATTTATTTTTTTGTTCACAAAAATCGGCATAAAAAAAACGTATCGCCTCGGTGTCAATCACTGCGAGTCGCTACGTTAGTGAAGCTCTTTTCACTAACTTTTATCAGAACAGGAACCTGATAAAAACCAATGAAAAAACAACTTGTATGTAATATAACACCATTACCAGAGCTTTGCAATACCTTTTAGCAAATTTACCGATTGTAAGCGCTATTTCATTTTTCCTTTTAACATGCGAACGTCAATTGTGATGTCAGATAATGGATTTTTTTGAATCGCTTCTTTTACTTCTTCAGCTACGCCCCATTCCAGTGGAGACATCTCTAATAAATCTAGGCGATTTTCTTTAGGTATGGAGAAGCTATAGGTTACGCGTTCGTCGGACAAAATATCCATTTCCTTATAAAATTTTGCCAAAACTTTTTCATTGGAATAGGTTTGCTTCGTTTCATCACCTGGATAAAAGGCTGTCCTCAACTCTTTTAGATAATCTGTTTCAGGCACAACTTTGATAAGTGTTCCCTCTTGTTTTAAAACACGCTGAAATTCACTATAATGAGATGGCGAAAAAATATTTAAAACAGTATCCATCGATTGGTCTGCAAATGGCAAGTTTGTCAAATCAGCGACGCACCAAAAAGCTTCGATTGGTTGGTTGCTGGCTAAATAAATCCCATCCTTAGAAATATCAAACCCAAATTTTGGCCCCACTAAGCCTAAACTAGAAAGCTCAGACAAAAAGCTTCCCTCACCGCATCCAACATCTAACGTATTTCCAGTCAAATCCATATCACCAATAATTTTTTCCAATAAAGGCTGATACATCCCACTTTGAATCATCTTGCTTCTATGGATCAACATTTTTTTATTATAGTCTGTTTGAATACTATGAGAAAGAAAATAAATCGTTCCCTTTTTAGATAAATCAAATTGATGGTTTTCTGCACAAATCAAACTATATCCTTCAAGCTGAATTGACTTTTTACATACTGGGCAAAGAAATTGTTCTTGATGTGTTTCTAAAAAATTACGAGCAAAATCAATTTTTTTCAACATAAGGTTACTTCCTATTCGCTATAAATTCTGACACTTGTTGATTAATCGTCGCTATTTATCTTACAACGGGAAGAAGACTTTGGCAACTGCCATAATTGTGGTACAATGCCTGTGAAGAAAAAACAAGGAGTGAATCGAATGATCAAAGAATTTTGTGCTGAAAATTTCACAAATATCCCGACTGCCATCCGCAACGGAGCAGGACGAATCGAATTATGTGATAATCTAGCTGTAGGTGGTACTACACCTAGTACAGGTGTTATTGAAGAAGTTGTTGCTTATGCTGGAGAAAAATCAATTCCCGTTATGACAATCATCAGACCACGAGGTGGAGATTTTGTATACAATGATATTGAACTTAAAATTATGCATACTGATCTAATCGAAGCAAAAAAAATTGGAACTGATGGTGTCGTTATAGGTTGTTTAACAAATGACGGCTGGTTAGACGAAGAAGCATTAGAATTATTGATCGAAACTGCAGAAGGGCTGCAAATCACCTTCCACATGGCTTTTGATGTATTAAATAAAGAAAACCAACTTAAAGCAATCGATTGGTTAGCAGAACATGATGTACATCGTATTTTAACACATGGCGGGCCTTCTGGAACAGCAATCGAGGCTAATTTTGATCATCTAAAAGAACTGATCAACTATGCTAATGATCGAATTACTATATTACCTGGCGGTGGAATTACTGATAAAAATGTTAAATCTGTAGTAATGGCCTTGCAAGTTGATGAAGTCCACGGGACAAAAATCGTAGGAGAATAAAACGAATAAAGGAAAGCATTAAACTTCGTTACATAAAGTTTAATGCTTTCCTTATTATGATCATTTCAAATAAAATACTGCATAAAAAGACTGGCAATATTAAAATAAATCAAGACACTGGTCAAATCACTTAGTGTTGTAATAAAAGGTCCACTGGCAACGGCCGGATCAAATCCTAATTTGTCCATGAGCATCGGAATCAAACTACCAGCTAAATTTGCAACGGTAATAGCACATAACATCGCCATTCCGATTACAAACCCTAATGGAAAATTATGTTGCCAAATCCCAACAACGATAAAAATCGCCACACCCGTAACAGCCCCTGTTACTAAACCAGTCAACACTTCACTAACAATTAACCGGCCAAAATTATTATCTTTTTCGTCTGACACCGCTAATCTTCTGACTGCTACCGCTAATGATTGTGTCCCTGCGTTTCCAGCAGTTCCGGTAATCAATGAAATGAACACAGCTAAAATACTTGCTTCACTAACTAACTCTTCATAATGGCTGATTAAAGTAGCTGTAGACATTCCTAAAAATAATAATGTAATCAACCAAGGCAGCCGTTTTGATGCTGCTTTGATGGGATTTTCACTAACCTCTTCCACATTGACCCCAGCTAAACCAGAATAATCACTTGCCGCTTCATCATCAATAACGTCAATAATATCATCAACTGTTACGATCCCTAAAAGATGGTCCTCATAGTCTGTAACTGGCAACGCTAAGAAGTCATAATCTCGAATCGTTTGCGCAACATCCTCTTGATCATCTCCAACATGAACAGAAATTACCCGTTCACTTAACACGTCTGAAATCATTGTATCATCATCATTTACAATCAAATCACGCAAAGATATAACGCCAACTAAATGGTTTTCCTGATCTACCACATAGACATAATAAATCGTTTCTGCCATATCAGCTTGATTTTTCAACACATACATTGCAGAACGAACCGTTTGATTCGCAACAATAGAAACAAATTCTGTCGTCATGATCGATCCGGCTGTATCATCTTCATAATGAAGTAATTCTTTGATCTCACCAGCATCTTCGGTACTCATTAAACTTAGATATTTCGCCTTCTGGCTTTTCTCTAACATATTCAGTAAATCAACTGCGTTATCCGTATACATCTCTGATAACATTTCAGCCGCATAACTCGGACGCATTTCCGCCAGATAATCCTTCATGTTTTCGTTATCTTCTTCAATAACATCAAACATGTCAGCTAATTCTTTTGGTGACAAATAATTATACATTTGCTTTCTATCTGCTTCATCGATCGATTGGTAAAATTGTCCTTGTTCGTAAATATGGAGCGCCAAAAACAACTCACGAAACTCCGCCATCTGCTGGTCTTTTAATTTCTCTAACAGCAATGAAAAATGGTCTTCCATTTCTTGTCCTTCGTTCACCTAAACCGCTCCTTTCAATCTAAAGTTGATCTACAATTTTCTTCATATCTTCTTCTAGAGGAGAAGTTAATTCTAATCGTTGCTTTGTAAAGGGATGGATAAAACTCAACTGACAGCAGTGTAACGCCTGTCGCTCGATTCCGCTATCCATTTTACCTCCATACATCGAATCACCTAATAATGGACAACCAATAGCTTCAAAATGGACTCTGATTTGATGGGTTCTACCTGTATGAAGTTGAATATTTACTAATGCTTGATCCTTTTTACGTTTCATCAACCAATATTCAGTCTCAGCCTGTTGTCCCGTTTCAACAATAGTTCTTTTCAAAATAGAAGATAAATCACGGCCAATTGGTAACTTTATTGTTTCATGTTTCTTTAGTCGCGATACATCACCACTAACTAAGGCTTGATAAATCTTGATCACTTCTTTTTTTCGTAGCTCCTGATCTAACATCGCGTGAGCAAAACCGTGTTTAGCAAACAACATCAAGCCCGTAGTGTCTCTATCTAATCGAGTCACTACATGAATCACCTGATCTTGATATTTCTGTGCTTTAAAATAGGCCTTAACCCGATTCGCCATCGTACCATTAGGATGATATTGAGCAGGAATCGATGCAATCCCTACTGGTTTATTGACCACTAAATAATGGGCATCTTCAAAAACAATATCGATCGGTACATCGTCAACCAGTAACGTCTCATGCTCTTTCTCGTCCGGGATCGTAATTTTCACCTGATCTCCCAAGGATAACTTAAATAATACATTTTCAACAGACTGATTGACTTCAATTTTTCCACCTTGAAACTTGATCTTGGCTAAAAGTCCTTTGGAAATTCCTTGCTCCTTTAAGAACATTTTTACTTGCTGCGGTTCTTTGTTTTCTACTGTCCAATTAAATTCCATTGATTTACTAATCCTCACTAATAAAGGCATCTTTAACACGATGCCAAAAATGCATATGTCGATACGATGCAAAATGAATACGCTCATCCGCAATACGATAGTAAATCGACTTGATATCATCTTGATAGATATCTAATTGATCAACTGTAATCAGATAATCATTACTTTCTTGCAACTTGATTTCTACCCATTCGGTGTGCGCAATCACGATTGGTGAGCCCAATGTTCTAAAAACACGATTGTTCAATGATGCAATCTCTGCAAGTTGAAATGCATTGATACTCGGATGAAGTACTGCTCCCCCAATACTTTTATTGTAGGCAGTCGATCCTGTCGGAGTAGAGACGGATAAACCATCTCCACGGAAACGTTCAAATAATTCATCTTTGATGAAGACATCCGCAACCATAGTACGATTAGCACGTTTGATTGTTGATTCATTCAATGCTAGAAAATGTTTATCTGGTTTATTGCCATGAAAACTGATTTTCACATCCAACAAAGGATAACTGATGCTCTGTTCTTGATGAACCAATAGACTTTGAACTAATTCTTCCAGTTCATAATCCCGCCAATCCGTATAAAAACCAAGATGTCCTGTGTGGACACCTAAAAAGCTAACGTCATCCAGTCGATGGCTGAAACGATGAAACGCTGATAACAATGTACCATCTCCACCTACAGAAATCACAAGATCTGGTTGATGGTCATCCATTTCGATTTTATTTTTTTTTAAAAGCAGGAGTAAACGGCGTGTAACTTCATTAGATTTGTGCTCATGGTTATGAACGATTGCAACTTTCATCCTACTCCTCCTAGTCTTTATCTTTCTTCTCATTATTATCATTAAATTTTTGATAATAATTATCTTTCGACTTGCCCCGTCCGTGTGAAAACAGATGTTGCGCTTCTTGAATTTCTTCACGAATTGTTGACATTTCTTCGTCTAATTGGTAAGCTGCTTCGGCTGCACGTTGCAACCGCTCTTTCATTTCTTCTGGAAAAGCGCCTTGATACTTATAATTCAATGAATGTTCGATCGTAGCCCAAAAATTCATGGCTAACGTACGAATTTGAATTTCAGCCAAAATCTTTTTTTCACCCGTTATCAATTGGACCGGATATTCAATTACTAAATGATACGAACGATAGCCGCTCTCTTTTTTATTTGTAATATAATCACGTTCTTGAATAATTTTCAAGTCCTTACGATTGCGAATGATATCCACTACTTGCCGAATATCCTCAACAAATTGGCACATAATCCTAAGTCCTGCAATATCTTGCATTTCTTCTTCTAGACGATCAGCAGCAATATTACGCAAGGCAGCCTTTGTTAAAATACTATCAACAGGTTTCACTCGACCTGTTACAAACTCAATAGGTGTATGTTTATTTTGTTCTCGAAACTGCTTACGAATACCGCGCAGCTTAACTTTCATTTCTCCAACAGCCTGTTCATACGGTGCCAGAAAAAGCTCCCACTCTTTCTCCATCCTAATCCCTCTATTTCTTTGAATTTGATTCACAGCTTATTTTACCATAGAGCTATCAAAAATAGGGTAATTTGAGAAATTGTCTATAATTTTTCGACAATAGCGAATTTTTTAACTTCTAGTTCACTTTTCTTGACGTAAATGGGTAAAGTATGCAAAAATTGAATTAAATTAAAGAAAGTGGGTCAAATAAACGTGAGTGAGAATTTAGAAATAGAATTTAAAACACTAGTATCTATCGATGATTTCCCACGAGTAGTAGACTACTTTCAACTAAAAGAAGAGAATTTCTTTACACAAACCAATTATTATTTTGATTCAGCCGATTTTCAATTAAAAAAGAAACATATCGGTTTAAGAGTTCGTATACTATCCAATGATGCAGAAATTACTTTGAAAATACCTCAAAAAGTTGGTCTCCTCGAAATCAACGATACGCTTTCTCTTGAAGAAGCTCAGCAGATCGTTGAATCGGCCTCACTTCCAGATGATGGGTATGTCTACAACAAGTTGACTGCTTTAGGAATCGACAAAGATAATTTACGTTTAATCGGAAGCCTAACAACTAAACGAGCAGAAATAAAACTTCCCCAAGGTTTACTCGCGCTAGATGAAAGTTGGTACAATAAGCAACATGATTTTGAATTGGAGTTAGAAGTAGATGACGCTACTAACGGAAAGAAAGATTTTCTTACCCTATTGGATACTTTGAATATCAAAGAATCCCCATCACCAAACAAAATTCAACGTATGATGCGAAGCTCAAAAGTAAAAGATTAAGAAGTTATTATAGCTAAAACAAATCATTTCATTTTTCCCATATTTTCTGATAAATTAGGGACACTTAGTTGAGAAATGATGTCTAGTCGCAAAAGAGTCAAATTGGAGGAATTATGAATGATTGAAATCTATCTGTTCGTTAATCCTTTGGGGGGCATTTGTCTCAACGTAGAAAAGGATATTTTAAAACTGGTTGAAACTGAAAATAAAAAAATCCAATTTCGTTTCATTCCACTCGTTAATATGAGAACCATTAACCATCTTATACAGTTGTTCGATATTCCAACACATGACATTGAACAACGTAATCAATTGTTTGAAGATATTTATTCAGCAGCATTGGATTATAAAGCAGCACAATTACAAGGAAAGAAAAAAGGACGTCATTTACTACTAGGCTTACAACAAGCCGTAGCAGTTGACATGCTTCCCTACTCTACAGAGTTAGCTGAAAAACTATTAGTAGAGGCTGGTGGCGATCTGGATATGTTTAAAATGGATCGTCAATCTGATTTTGTAAAAGAATCTTTTCAAACAGATCAACAAATTGCTCGTGAAATGGGCATTACAAAACACCCTTCAGCAGTAGTTTACAATTATACTTGTGATCGGGACTTCGGTGTACTTGTAGAAGAGTGTGAGTCTATGGATGAAATTAAAAGACTTTGTGAAACATCTGAAGATAACTTACAGTATTTTCATGAAAAATTTGAATTAAATCATTACAATGAACCTCGAGTTCCACATGGACATTTACATTTGCTTTAATAAAATAAACTGCTCCCCTCGACATATGAGAGAAGCAGTTTATTTTATTTTTCTAAAGAAGCTACAAGTTCTTCTAGTTCACCTAATCTTGTTTCGAAAACATGCATAGCATCTTTAATGTATTGTGGTTTTGTCATATCTACGCCAGCTTTTTTCATCACTTCTATTGGATAATCACTGCTACCTGATTTCAAATAAGTCAAATAATTCTCTAATGCAAGCGGCTCTTTCTCCAAAATTTTATTTGCTAAAGCTGATGCAGCTGAAAATCCTGTCGCATACTGATAAACATAGTAGTTGTAATAGAAATGAGGAATACGAGACCACTCTAAAGCAATTTCAGGATCTTTCTTCACTTCCGGACCATAATATTTATGATTTAATTCTCCATAATACTCTCCCAAATACTCACTTGTTAATGGTATTCCCTTTGCATCCTCTGTATGAATAAAGTGTTCAAATTCAGCAAATTGAGTTTGACGGAAAATTGTTCCTTTAAAGCCATCCAAATAATGATTCAACACATAGGCACGAATTCGAGGATCTGTTTCCGTCTCCAATAAATACTCTGTTAGAAGATTTTCATTCGTTGTCGAAGCTATTTCCGCTAAGAAAATAGAATAGTCTCCATAAACATACGGCTGATTGTTACGCGTAAAATAACTATGGACACTGTGTCCCATTTCATGAACCAATGTGTACAATTGATCTAAACTATCATGCCAGTTCATCAAGATATATGGTGCTGTATCATAGGCGCCAGATGAATAAGCACCGCTACGTTTCCCTTGATTTTCGATAACATCGATCCAACGGTCACTAAATGCTGTTTTTACTACATTTAAATATTCTTCTCCCATCGGATTTAGAGCAGTGATTGCTTTTTCTTTTGCTTCTTCATAAGAATACTTGATTGACGCTTCACCTAATATAGGGGTATACATATCGTACATATGAAGTTCGTCTATGTTCAATAAACGTTTTCGTAAAGATACATAACGATGCAATAACGGTAGATTTTGATTGACTACATCTATCAATGTATCATAAACGCTTTCTGGGATATGATTGTTACTCAATGCAGCTTCTCTGGCAGAAGAAAAATTACGAACTTTCGCTTTATAATTATGCGCCTTAACATGTGAGCTTAATGTTTGAGCGAATGTATTTTTGAACTGATCATAAACGCTATAAAGTCCTTTAAATGCTTCTTCCCGAACACTTCTATGGACGTTTTCCATTAACTGACCATATACACCATGAGTCAATTGGATTTTTTCACCGTTTTCATTTTCGATTACTGGAAACTTTAAATCTGCATTATTCAAAATAGAGAACGTATTACTGGATGCTTCAAAAATTTCACCAGCACCCGCTAATAAAGCTTCTTGGTCAGCAGATAAAATATGTGGTCGATCACTCAAAATATTCTCAATAAAGTGACGATACATCTCTAATTTAGAATTTTCAGCAAAATATCCCCAAATCTTGTCATCACTCAACGATAACACTTCTGGTTCAAACCAGGCTACAGCTTCACTTGCTTGCGCTAATAAAGAACTTGCTCTAGCGTATAATGCTTGATAGGTTGTATTGGTAGTGTCTTGATCATTTTTTAAATGAGCATATACATAAATGACTTCGATTTTACGATAAATACTTAATAACATCTCAATACTGGCTAAAAATACCTCGCTACCATTCTCTAACGTTCCCTTAAATTGTTCAACTTCGTTTAATTCCTCTGACAACGCTTGAAAAGCTTCATCGAAAGCTTGATCATCCTTAAAAATTTTCGTCAAATCCCAAGTCTTCTCTATTGGTAAACTCGCACGTTCTGGTAACTGTTTTGCTTCACTCATTACATCGGCTCCTTTTCAAATTATTCCTACCTAGATTTATCTTATCACATTTTTTAAGGGAGTAGCAGTGATTAAACAGTTATTTTCAATTTTTTTTAGCCAGTCTCCCACATCAGATATCGTTTGATCTGACGACCCTATCTGAACCTTCCAACCCTTTTCGACGTTGACTAAATGATTACAGGCAATTAAATAAGTCAGTATTTGATTTAAACAGTACGTTTGAACTGTCTTAAAAGGAATATTTGGCAAGTCATAAAACAACTCAGCTGACTGCACCAACTCCACCTTTAATAAACAGATTAACGCTGAGTGATCAAAAACATTCTGATCAAAAAACTGTACGAAATTCCAGATTCGAACTTTCAATAACATATCTGAATCTCTACAACAGAAAATACGAAGACCTGGATAATAAAACCAATTTGGCAATTGAAGTAAATGAAGCCGATTGTTATATAATTCAGCTTGTAACATTCTTATCTTCTCATCTCTTGTATATAATTTTCTATTCAATTCAGAATAATACTCTGCTATCAGCGATCCAATTTCAAATTTTCGTTGAGTATAAATTTTTGATTTCTGAGGAAAATCCAAAATTTCTAGCAAAAAATCGCTATAAAAAGACCAGATTTTTTTTGAAGAATAAATCCTCTTTTTAAAATCTTCTTCAATATGAGAATGTATCGCCAATTCTTCTGTTTCCCAATCTGCTGTCCATAAATAAAATCCTAATCCCTCAGAATAATAACATAAGTTTTTAACTACTTCGTTTAATTTATAGCGGTTAGAAAATAACTTTTTACCGCATATCCAAATTGGAATATAGCCATGTTGCTGATAACTCTTGGTCCGTTCAACTAATCGTTGCGTACTTAATGGACTGCATTGAATCTCTAATGCAATATTTCCTATCAAAAGATCAGGCCGCTGATTCAGTGCTGGTAGATATTTTTCTAGTTCGTATCCAATTCTATTTTTCTCACACCACTTCACAAAGACTTCTTTTAATGCCAAATGTTCTCTTGTCTCACCTTCTGAATAAATACTACAACTACTCTGATTGTAATGAGAAAAGTGCGGTAACTTTATTTTCCCATTCTTGATTCGAACCGGCTGACAACAAACAGGACAAAAATACTTTCTACCTTTTAATTGCTCGATCTCCTCTCTTGATAAATTTAACAGTGTTACAACTTCTTTATTTTTTGAATATGCATTCAACATACCTCTCACCTCACAAGTAAGATACGCAGAAATTATGTTGATTCATTAAAAAAAACTGAAACAAAGCATTATCACTTTGTCACAGTTTTTTACTGTTTATTCAAAATAGTATCTTGTTAATTCTAACGCATTGCGTTCCATAATACACGTTCCATATTCATTTAATTTCTCAGGTGTCACCACAGATAAATCAGCAAATTCTAGTAACTGAGCTAATTCATTTTCTACATCTGCTTTGCCTAATTCATCCAATAAGAAAATGACTTGGAGATAATATGTTCCTTTGAATGTATATAAATTCGCTATCACAGACTGTAAGAATACTTCATTTGCCAATTGAACCATTGTGTCAAAATCAGTCAACTCAAACACTAAATTTTTCACTGTATTATCAGCGAATTCTTGTGTCTCATCAGCAAAATCTTCTTCGATTTGTTTGCGAATTATATTACTAACTTCTTCTGAATTAAGATCATTGAATCCTTCAAAATTAGAAACTTCATCAATCGATGCATTCTTACTAATAAATAGTTCCAATCCATCACTTTTTGGCAGAACCTGAAAGGTAACAGCTTCGCTGCCCTGAAATTCATCTTCCACATCAACCTCTTCTAAAATACTGTAGAAAAAGTTTTCTACATCTTTGTGATTGCCGAGTAAATCTAAAAAGGTGATTCCTCTATCAGCTAAATCTTCATTACCGATCAACACACGTATGGTATTCTCATTGATATGTTCCATTTCCATGTCGCTACACCTCACTTTTGCTAATCAGGAAACTTATTCTTACGTACATTGTAGCGGAATCACGCCAAATGTAAAGGGAAAAGTAATAATATTTTTAAATAAACAACTGTCTTAGTATATTCCTAAAAATTTGATCTGAATGCTTATATACACATTTATATAATTTCAAAAAATTTAAATAAACCATTTTCTATGTAAAATCGAATAAAAAAAGAAAACCCTTGTCACACAGTCAAAGGTTTTCTTTTACATTTTATAAACCTGCCATCAATTGCGCTTGACGTAATTCCAACTGCCTTACTCCTCTTGGCAAGAAACGTCGAATTTCATCCTCATTAAAACCAACTTGTAATCTTTTTTCATCAATCATTATTGGTCGACGCAACAATCCAGGATTCTCTTTTACTAACTCTAGCAAGTCTTGCAACGGAAGTTCATCCAAATCCATATTAAGTTTTTGGAAAACCTTAGAACGAGTAGAGATAATCTCTTCAGTACCGTCTTCTGTCATTCGCAAAATTGCCTTCAATTCTGAAATATTCAATGGTTCTGAAAAAATATTTCTTTCTCTGAATGGAATCTCGTGTTCTTGCAACCATGCACGAGCCTTACGGCAAGACGTACAACTTGGGGAAGTATAAAGTGTCAACATGTGCATCACTCCTTTTTGTGATTTTTTATCACTTTTTTGAAACAGGAAGCATAACTGTTTTCCTATTTAAATTAAGTATACCCAATTTCTAATAAAAATACTAGCTCTTTTTGCAAGAAAAAATATTTTTTTTCGTTATTTTACGTGTTTTTTTTAAATATTGAAATAAAATTCGTTTTTTTTCTATATAAGAATGGAACGTTTTCATATCTCATTAAACTAATACAGTTTTCTAAAACTGATACAACTGTGCTAGTTTAAAAATTCTGACATTTTATTTTTTTTCGGTAATCCTGTTTTTTTTTATTTTTAGCTGTATAATGATATCAATGACTTTTTATTAATAGATTAAGGTGGTAACTATATGGAAACAATTTTTTCGGGCATTCAGCCTAGCGGAATACCAACTATTGGAAATTATATTGGTGCAATGAAACAATTTATTGAATTACAAAATAGCTATAACTGTTATTTTTGTATCGTTGATGAACATGCCATCACTGTTCCTCAAGATCCATTGAAGCTTCGTCAACAGACACGTGGTTTAGCTGCGCTGTATTTAGCTGTAGGATTGGACCCAGAAAAAGCAACAATCTTCATTCAATCAGAAGTATCGGCTCATGCTGAAGCTGCATGGATCATTCAATGCAATACAACGATTGGCGAATTAGAGCGAATGACTCAATTTAAAGATAAATCACAAAAAAATGGTCGTACTGGAGTAAGTGCTGGTCTTTTAACTTATCCGCCTTTAATGGTAGGAGATATTGTTTTGTATAATGCAAACCTCGTTCCTGTCGGAGATGACCAAAAACAACATTTAGAATTGACACGAGACTTTGTTGAACGCTTCAACAAACGTTATGGACAAGCAAATCAAGAGATTTTAGTCCTCCCAGAAGTTAAAATCGCTGAACAAGGCGGACGTGTGATGAGTTTACAAAATCCAACAAGCAAAATGAGTAAATCAGATTCAAATGCGAAAGGCTTTATTTCAATGCTGGACGAACCCGCTGTCATTCGCAAGAAAATTAAGTCTGCCGTAACCGATTCAACTGGAGTTATTGAATACGATCCGGAAAACAAACCTGGTATTTCTAATTTACTAAATATTTTCTCTGCTTCAACTGGTCGTTCAGTTGAAGAATTAGCTGAAGCCTATTCAGGTAAAGGATACGGTGAATTTAAAGCCGACTTAGCTGAAGCTGTTGTTGACCTACTAAGTCCGATCCAAGAGCGTTACCATGCATTACTTGCTTCTGATGAATTAGATGACATCCTAGACAAAGGTGCTGAACAAGCTCGTCTAGTTGCTAATAAAACCTTACAGCGAATGAAAAATGCTATCGGTTTAGGAAGAAAACCTCGTAAACGAAAATAAAAAAAAGAGACTAAGACATAGCTCTACGAGTCATATCTCAGTCTCAAGTAATCCGACTAAATAGTTGGAGTAGAAGCGTCCCCTTCTTATTTCTCAGGGTTAACCTTCTGCCCCAACTTTTTTAATCCCTAAATTGTGCATCATGCAAGCGACGATAATGGCCACCTTTTACTAGTAATTCTTCATGTGTTCCTTCTTCTAAAATCCCTTTATCACTGACAACAATGATCCGTGTCGCGTGTTTGATCGTTGCTAAGCGATGAGCAATAATTAACGTCGTTCTACCTTCTGCTAAAGAATTCAATGATTCTTGAATGACTTGTTCTGTTTCCGTATCTAAAGCAGATGTTGCTTCATCAAGAATTAATATCGGCGGATTTTTAAGAAACATTCGAGCAATTGCCACTCGTTGTTTTTGCCCACCAGAAAGTTTAACCCCACGTTCACCGATCATCGTATCTAATCCTTCTGACATTTGATCCACAACTTTTCCCAAATGAGCTAATTGAACAGCCTTTTGGATTTCTTCTTCTGTTGCATCTAGCTTGCCATAAGCAATATTTTCACGAATCGTTCCAGGAAACAAGAAAACGTCTTGTTGGACAATACCTATTTGACTTCTCAATGAAGCGAGTGTCATGTCTTGAATATTGATTCCGTCAATGGTAATTTGCCCTTCTGTCACCTCATAAAAGCGCGGCAACAAGTTGCATAGTGTTGTCTTTCCAGAACCGCTTTGACCCACAAAAGCGACAGTTTCACCAGGTACGATCCGCAAATTGATATGATTCAACACTTTCGTAGAATCCGCATAAGAAAATGAAACATCTTCATAAATGATATCACCGTGCAACTGATTTACCTTGAGTGCATCCGGCTTATCTTGAATTGCAGGTTCTTTATCGATTTCTTCAGTAAAACGTCTAAATCCAGCGATTCCTTTTGGGTAACTTTCAATCATATTATTCACTTTTTCAATCGGACGAACAAAGACATTGGATAAAAGAATAAACCCAACAAACTGCCCATCGGTAATTTCGCCTTTAATCGTATAATACGCCCCAAAAATTAGTGTAAACAAGTTGATCAAACGGATCAAAAAGTAATTGTATGCTGAACTGATCCCCATTACTTTATAAAATGTAATCTTAGATTGGCGATACGCTTGATTCAATCCTTCAAAACGTTGACGTTCAAATGGTTCATTCGCAAAAGACTGTGTCACACGAATCCCACTGACCGAAGCTTCCACGCCAGCATTAAAGTCTCCAAGATTATCGTAAATTTTTGTGTTGACCTTTGTCATTTTCTTATTAAAGAAAACCAAAGCGATGGTAATAAAAGGTAACACAATAAACGTTGCCAAAGCCAGCTGTACGTGGATACGAAGCATCAAGTAAAACGAACCAACTACGGTCATTACCGTAATAAATATATCTTCTGGTCCGTGATGAGCGACTTCTGAAATTTCAAATAAATCTGTTGTTAAACGACTCATCAACTTCCCTGTTTTTTGATTATCGTAATATTCAAACGGCTGCGTCTGCAAATGCCCATACAGCTCACGGCGCATATCTGTTTCAATATTTACCCCTAATTTGTGACCAAAAAATACCACGATATACTGTAGAAAAGTATTCAGTATATAAAATAAAAGCAAACCGATGCTAGCCAAGGCAATCAATCGGAAATTCCCCTTTGGCATAATTTTATCGATAACTTGATTCACCACAACTGGAAATGATAATTCCAATAACCCTGCAAAAACTGCACAACTAAAATCTAAAATGAATAAGTGCTTATACGGTCGATAATAACTAAAAAATCGTTTTAACATAAACGCCCCTTTCTCCTGACACCATAACTATTATACGCAAAGAAAGTAGTGGATGCAAAGTTTGAACATTCTTACTATTCAACAAAAATCAATGAATTAGACGAAACTAATTACTGTATGAAAATTTCAATTTTGATTGGCGAAATCAGCAACCCTCCTAAATATTAGATGCAGAAGTTGTAAACCTACGATTATAGCGATTTATATAGCTAGTCTGTCTTTTCATAACTTTTTAGCGCAACTTTTGCTATTAAGGAAGCGAAAAAAGGGATACACAATCAAATTAAAAATTTGAAAAAGACATTCGATCTGGTTTTTTATACATTTTGAAACATTCAACATAGTGTTATGTCAATCACTTGAAAATATAAAAAGGATTTGTTAAATTATACGTATACATGTACATCACGATAAACACCGATGAGTTGCTTATGTCTTGGGGAAGATAGGCCTGATCGGTGTTTCTGTTTTTTATTATACTAAATGTATACATTTTTTTCCACTTCAAAATTCTACTAACAACATTACTTTTTTGAAGAACCGATTCTAAATATATGTTTTTTTATTCATATTCCAATTACGAAACATTTGTTTTTTTATGGTTATTTTTTACTCTGAATAATTTATAAAATCTTCATTGCTAGCCCCTTACTTTTTCCTCGCTATCCTTCTAACTGTTTATCCCTTTCTGCATTCTAATCTAAATTAAAAATTTCTTTCTGTTCTTTTGTATGGAAGTTCGCTACAATGGAAAAGGATTTTGAAAATCTTTCTGAAAATTATTAAGGGGTGCAATTTTTTTAATGAGAACAATTGTTTTTGATGTTGATGACACAATTTATGACCAGCAACAACCATTTAGAAACGCAATTAAATCGAGCTTTCCTTGCGTGAAAGAAGAAGACATGCATGAGCTATATATCCGCTTTCGTCTTCATAGCGATGAAACTTTTCCAAAGGTCATGGCAAATGAATGGACTCTGGAGTATATGCGCTTTTTCCGTATTAATGAATCTTTAAAAGATCTAAAATATCAAGCTATCTCACAAGAAGATGGTCTTACATTCCAAAAAACGTACGAAGAAGAACTGGATAACATCGTTATGCATCCAGAAGTAAAAAAAGTTTTTGATTTTTTGAAAGAGAAAAATATTCCGATGGGAATCATAACGAATGGTCCAACAGATCATCAATTCAAAAAAGTAAAACAACTTCAATTAGAAAATTGGGTTCCAACTGACAACATTATCATTTCTCAAAGTACTGGCTTTCAAAAACCAGAAAGAGAAATTTTTGATCTTGCCGCAAAAGAATTTGGTATGGATTGTGAACGCACATTATATGTTGGAGATAGTTTTGAAAATGATATCTGTGGCGCTAAAAATGGCGGCTGGAAATCTTTATGGTTCAATCATCGTTTACGCGAAATGCCTGCTAATGAAGAAGCCTATCACGTTAAAGAAGTTACTTCATTTGACGATTTGTTTCCGACGATCCAATCTTTATTTTCGTAAAAAAATACAGCGTAAGCTTAGATTTTTCTCTAAGCCTACGCTGTATTTTTCTATTCACCGATACTCAAGATCATCCGAATATCTTCTTCTGTCATCTTCGCTAATTGCTCTTCGTTTCCTTGGATCACTTTTTGGAACAACTCACGTTTTTCTTGTTGTAAAGAATTCATTTTTTCTTCAACGGTGCCTTCTGCTATCATTCGCCACACTTCTACAACATTTTTTTGACCGATTCGATGCGCTCGTCCAGCTGCTTGTTCTTCCACTGCTGGATTCCACCATAAATCATAGAGAATCACAGTATCCGCTCCAGTTAAATTTAATCCTGTTCCACCTGCTTTTAAAGAAATTAAAAAGACATCTTTTTCTCCTGCATTAAATGCATCTGCCATCTCCATGCGTTCTTTAGGTTTCGTACTTCCTCTTAAATAGAAGGTTGATAAATCTAAGTCGTGCAATTCTTTTTCGATGATCGACAGCATACTTGTAAATTGAGAAAAAAGCAACACCCGTCGGTTATTTTCTTTCGCAGCGACTAACAGATCTTTAACTTGCTCTAATTTTCCAGAGCCACCTGTATAATCATCTATAAACAAGCTAGGATCACAACAAATTTGGCGCAAACGAGTCAAACCAGCTAAAATACTCAAGCGATTCTTCTTAAAAGCATCTTGGTCCATCTGGCTAACATTTTCCTGCATTTGTTTTAAATACGCTAAATAGACAGTTTTTTGTTCTTCTGTAAGGACACTGTACAGATTACTTTCGATCTTATCTGGTAAGTCTGCTAATACCGTTTTCTTATCTCGTCTCAAAATAAACGGCTGGATTATTCTAGCAATTTCTTCTGGTTTCATCGATCTAAATAACGTTTTAGATGGGAACAATCCTGGTATGATCATTTGAAAAATTGACCACAGCTCATCTAAATTATTTTCAATCGGTGTCCCACTTAAAGCAAATCGTTGTGGGACCGTCAAACTTTTTAAAGCTTGAGCTGTTTTTGTACCACTATTTTTCACCATTTGGGCTTCATCTAAAATCAAATACCCTAAATTTAATCCTTGATACATGTCAATATCTTGTCTAAGACTAGCATACGAAGTAATTAAAACATCCAGATCAGCTTGATTAGCCAACCTTTCACGTTCAGATTTATTTCCAGCAACTACTTCTGCTTGTAAGTCTGGAGCAAATTTCTTTAGCTCAGCAGCCCAGTTATAAATCAAACTAGCCGGTGCCACGATCAAGGCAGCTCCTGTTTGTTTTTGTTCCTCTTTTTCTGATAATAAATATGTGATTGTTTGAAGTGTTTTTCCCAGTCCCATTTCATCCGCTAAAATTCCACCAAATTGATAATAGCTAAGCATTTTTAACCATTTATATCCGTCAATTTGATAACTTCTAAGCGTAGCATTGATTTTTTCAGGTAACACAGCATCAAATTTTTCTGGATGCGTTAAGTTTGATACCATTTCTTTAAAGGAATCTGAAAAATGTGCTTGCGTATTATTTTCAAGCATACTTTCGATCATTAAGCCTTGATTTCTCGGAACTTGTATTGTCCCTTGAACGTTTTTCATATTTTTCCGTAACAGGGTCAGAACTTCACTTGTCTGCTGAAATTCTTCCGAATCTAAGGATAGAACTTCTCCTGTTTCCAACGTATAAAAACGATCGTTTCGTAACAGACTCGCTAACACTTCGTCAATTTCTTGTTCGGCTATTCCGGTAATGTCAAAACGCACGTCTAACCAAGAATCTGAATCAGAAACTTCAATCAGTGGTTGATGATGGGCAGCATCTAAATAGAGTTCCCGCAACTTCTTGCCCATGCGAACTTCACCTAAATGACGGAAAGTTGGAACTTCTGCTTTAAAGAAATAGTACAAGCGTTCACCTGCTGGTAACGTTTTTTCATAACCATCCGTCGTTTTTTGGTAACCAAAAGCGATTAACTGTTCTATAATTTCTTGTTCTTTTTTACCGTCACGAACAACTTCTTGATTTTCTCCTGAAGCAACTGAATACGCTTTTTCCGTTGAGAAAACAACCTTGCCATAAGTAAAATCGACTCTGACTTTGATCATTCCCTTGATTTTCCGAAAAATAAAGATTGGTTCTAACGGATGGTAGACAACTTCTTCTGTCACTTCTTCCGTGACATTGACTGTTCCTATTTTTTTCAGTAATGGGATCACCCCGCCGAATAAATCTGATAACTCAGGCTTTTCATAGATGATCTCAGGTTTTTCGACTCGTTTTAATAATTGTAATAACGTCGTATAGATTGCTTCTTGTTCTTGTGTAAAAATGTAGACTTGGTCTTTGCTGAATCCCCATTGATAATGAGATAAAAAGGTTGTGATTTGATCATCGATCAACAATTTATACTGATTATCTGGTTGCTTACTGATATCGAAAAAGATCGGTAGTGCTCCTTTTACGAATGAAAGATGCCGATATTTTTTTCCCTCATCATTTAATTGAAAGTGCGGGATCAGAGACATTTTTTCAAGTAGTTTTTGGCCTTGATCGATTGGTAGTACAAGGTATCGTTTATCGATTTTCCCTTTGACTTGGATTCCATTCGCGCCAAGTAATTGACTGGTTTGGTAAATTGCCGAAAGTTGCTGCAGTAGCTCTTGATTTTCAACAGAAAAGGCATCTTTCACTAAATCAAAACGATGCTGCTTATTGATTAAAAAGCTCCCTTCTTTTTGAAAGGTCTGGAAAAATTCTCCAATATTTTTGATAATATAAGTTTTAGGTTTGACTCCTTGATTGCCAAGGCGTAATGAAACACCTAAAACGGCTAATTCTGGATAATAACTGTTGGTTTCAATAACATCCACGATGTATTCAACTGTCAGTGGTGTAATCTTACTTTTTTCTTCCACTTGATTCAACTTAGCGAATCCTTTGGTAAACATCTCTGAAATAGACAAAGATCGTTTTTCAAAGGTAATAGGTTGATCTGCTTTGATGATTCGTGAAGTTCCTTTTTGGCGTAGATATAACTCTACTGCAACGGTGTGCTTGCAATAACCATGATCTTTCCAATAAGGACACTCACAAATATCATTTTCTTTAGCAGTTCCATCTAGTTGCACACGGTACAATTCATTACCTAGAACTTCTGCATGCCAGATTTTTTTCTCTGGATCTTGTATGACAGATAAGACTCTGCCTTCTTTCATATACTCTCTACCACGTTCAACGATTCGTTCTGGAATACTCCACTTCATACTTTCACCTCCTGGGCTGTTTAAGCCGTTTGATAGGTCACTTGACTTTGACCATTTCCGTTTGTTTTGATTTGTAATTGCTGTGGAATTCTTGCTTTTAGTTCACTTACATGGCTGATAATACCGATCATTCTTCCTTCATTTTCGATTGTTTCTAACGCCTCCATTGCCATTTCCAAGGCTTCTTCATCTAAAGAGCCAAATCCTTCATCAATAAACAAAGCTTCTATTAAAACACCACCAGCCTGTTCTTGAATCACTTCCGCTAACGATAAAGCTAAGGCTAGTGCCGCAATAAAGCTTTCACCACCAGATAATGTATGTGCACTGCGGGTACTGCCGGCATCGTCATCATACACATTGATTTCAAGACCCGTTTGATTTTTATAACTCCCTGAATCTTGATTCAATTCAAATTGATAACGATTATTCGTCAATAAACCTAAACGTTGATTCGCTACTTTTAACACTTCTTCTAAATAGGTTTGCAGCACATATCTCTCCAAGCTGGTTTTTCTTGGGTTATCACCATTGACAGTCGTTGCCAACTGATGCAAGGCAGTTACCTCTTCCCACTGTTGTTCAACGGAAGAAATCAGCTCTTTGACTTGTTTTTGAACGGTTTCATTTGCTTGGATTTTTTCTTGCTGTTGATAATAGTTTGCTTCTTTCATTTGAAGGGAAGCTGTGACTGTTTCGATTTCCTCAAGTAAGCTCGTTATTTCTGGCTCTTCTTTATTTTCAAGCTTTTGTTCTAGTTCGGCTAATTGAAAAATTAATTGATCTTTTTTCTTATCAAAATCTGTCAATTCTTCTTTAATAGCTTCTAATTTCGGTACTTCTCTCAATAAAATACGAACTATATTTTCGTCTAGTTCAAAACTTGATTCTTTTAAGACCTCTAAAAATTGTTTTTCTAATGCTTGTTTCTCACTTAAATTTGCAGTCTGTTCTTTTGCTAGGTGCGTTTCACTATTTTTCAATAACAATAGATGTTCTTTGTGTTTCCTTAATTGTGTGTCGATTTCTTCTTTTTGAGTTTCCCATTGACTAATTTGTTGTTCCAATTGTTTTTGGTCATTCTTTATTTCTACTAACGTAAGTTCCTCATTAATCAATTGTTCTGTAATTGTTTTTAGTTTGGTCTGATTTGCGGCTTGTTCTTGCTGCTTTTCACTCACGATTATTTCTTGTTCAGACACTTTAGCTTGTTGCTCTTTGAGTATTTTTTCTAATTCAATGATTCTATTTTTTGCCGCTTCAATTCGTTCCAACTCATCTTCAAGTTTAACTGATAACGTTTGAAAATCACTTGTTGTTTGCTCTATCCCTTCGGCGGTCAATGGTTCTTTGAGAGCGATGATTTGTTTTGCTTGTAATTGTTCAAACAGTGAATGAATTTTTTTGTTTTGTCGTTCTAATTCTTTTTTCAACTCTTCTTCAGTATTCTTCGTTTGACTTACTTCGGCTTGTAATTTTGCAACTTTTGCCTCTTGTTTTTGAGCAATTTCCTCGATGTCATTCAGCTGATTTTCTATAGCCTGAATTTCCTCTAATGAAAATTCTTGATGTTCGTTTTGATTTGGATGCTCTACTGAACCGCAGACTGGACATGGTTCACCCTCTACTAGAAATAAACTTAAACGACTAATCTGCATTTTTGCCCATTCGCTTTTTTGTTTTGCGACATCCTGATAGATTCTCTCTTTCTCAATGACTGCTAGCTTGAGCTCTTCATTCTTAGTACTTAACTGTTCATTGATTGTGATTTCTTTTGCTTTAAGTTGCTGCTGCATTTCAAAATTTTCTAAAAAAGTCTGCCATTGTTCTTGATGGCGCTCTAATTCTAGCTGTTCTTTTTCAATTTGATTCTGTCTTTCTATGACACTTCGCTCTAGTTGATACTCTTGTTCTGTTTTGAGTTGTGTTCCTCGTATTTCAGTGAGCTTTGACGTTACGACTTCTAGTTCTAAAGAATCTTTTTTAAGTATACTTGATACTTTTTCCTGCTCTTCATATAAAGGAATTTGGAATTGTAATGTTGTGACTCTTTCTTTCGCCCTATTTATGTCCGCGATTTGATCTGAATTTTCCTGTTGCGCACTTTCCCATTCCTGGATTCGTTGTTGTTGCATTTCTTGATCTGTTCGATTTTCTTTCAGCTCTTTTTCGTAAGTTAAAATTAATTTGGTTTTTTCATCGATTTTCTCAATCAAGCCTTGATGATTTTTTACCCATTGAAGTTGCTGTTCTTCCGTTCTTAATTTTTCGATCATTTCAGTAGCTTGATCAAGTTCTTCTTTTTGTTTTTTTAGCTGGCTTTGTTTTGCAAACGTATTGGCAAGTTCCTCTAAAACGAATTTTTCTTGCTCTTTGCTTGATTTTTGTTTTTTTAGAATCGTTAACTCTGATTTTCCATTCTCTTGTTCTTTGATCATCATTTCTTGTTGTAGCTTCAACTCTGCTAATTGTTCTTCTACAGACAGGTCTTCTGGTAATGGTTCTTGCCAATAAAGTTGATCTAATTTTGCTTGAATCAGTTGTTGCGTCGCTTCAATTCCTTTATTGACAGCTTTCAGTTGTGTCTTTAACTGTTCATTTAAGTTCTGATACAATTGGGTACCAAATAAATTTCGTAACACTTTTTCCTTATCGTTACTATTTGCAATCAAAAATGTTCGAAATTCTCCCTGAGGTAAGAGAACGATTTGAGCAAATTGGGTTGCATCCAAATGCAACAATTCTTGAATGAAGCTATCAACTTCTCGGCGTTTCGTATATTCCCTTAGCTCTTTTCCAGAAGAATCTTTGACGATCAGGGATATCTTAGCACTTTGCGTTCGTGTTCCATCTCCACGTTTTTTATACAATTCTTGTTCGGGTTTTCTCGTGATCTCATATAAATGGTCCCCATGTGAAAAAGCCAAATGAACTTCTGTTGGTTCCGATGGATCAGCAAATGTTGACCGCATTTCTTTGCCTTGACGTAATTTCCCTGAACTTTCACCGAATAAAGCATAACTCATCCCATCAAAAATCGTCGTTTTTCCTGAGCCAGTCTTCCCACTAATTAAAAATAATGAAGAATCCTCAAATTTATTAAAATCAATCGTTTCAGCAATATAAGGTCCAAAGTTTTTTAAGGTTAGTGTTAATGGTTTCAACTTATTTCCCTCTTTCTGCTTGATGAAGCGCTTCTAAATTGTCTTTGATCCACACTTCTTGTTGTTGAGTCATTTCTTCTCCAGTTACTTCTGAAAAAAACTGATTCACTAATTCAGTAGGTGCTAATGTTTTGATTTCTTTTTTTGTTTCGTTCTTTTTCTGTCGTTCTTCTCTTGCAAATAACCGTTCGACACCGATGACTCTAGGATAGATTTGACGTAGTTGATTCATCATATTGGGAATGACAGCACGATCTGTCAATTGAATGTGTAAATAATTTTCGCGATCGATCGACTCATAAAAATCTTGTGCCATCAGCTCTTTAAAACTACCTTCGATTTGTAAAACATCTCTTAACGGTGTGATTTCTTTAAATTTAACTGTTGATTTATCCACCTCAGTATCTACGATCCAAACACCTTTCTTCTGATTCATTTCTGATAATGAAAATTTTAATGGTGACCCACTATAACGAGCATTTTCAGCTTGCAACGCATTTTTCCCATGTAGATGCCCTAACGCAACATAGTCGAAAGGCTCTAATAATGATAACGGTACTGTATCCAAACCACCGACCATCAATTTTGTTTCTGAGTCAGATTTTTCGCTGCCTGCCACAAAAAAATGACTAACTAAAACATGTGCCCTATCTGGTTTAAATCGTTTTTCCATAGCGCTGATCACTTCTTTCATCGCCTGTTCGATCGTCCGAATTTCTTCATTATCAAAATACAATCGAGCTGAAATAGGTTCAAAATAAGGCAATAAGAAAAATTGAGTATTCCCCATTTCCACAGGCTCAAATGCCTGATCTAAACGAGTATTTAAATGGAAATCCGACTGAACAAACCATGGCCCTCCCGTTTCTAAACGAGTACTACTGTCATGATTTCCAGAGATTGCCAACACTGGGAATTTTTCTTGTAAATTCATTTCTACAATCATGCGATTGAAAACGTCAATTGCCTCAACAGATGGAACTGACCGGTCATATAAATCACCTGCAATGACAATTACCTCTACTTCTTCATTCTTTGCAATTGTCAGAATCTGTTGGAATGCATCTGCTTGCTCCTCTAATAAATCATAACCATGTAATTTTTTGCCAATATGCCAATCGGCTGTATGTAAAAAACGCATGTTTCCACCACCTAAAAAAGTCCTTCTTACTATTATACCAAATTTACGGAAAAATATATTGTTCAAACGTATAGAATTTATTGAAAGTGAAAAAAGCCTGAAATACAACTCTTAAAGTCATACTCAAGCTCAAAATTTTTAAAATGCAACACTATCTGCTATTTCTTCACTTCATAGTTAAAATTAGGGTCGATTTCTTGATCTAAACTGTCAAAGCTTGTTTGTAATCTACGCTCAACCTCAGCAATTCCTTCTTTATCCATTTTTGCAATGTCACTAACATCGATTGGTTCTCCAAAGCGAACGGTCACTCGACGGCGTTTAAATAAGTCTTTCAACGATAACGGGCCTTGATAAACAGCTGGAACGATCTTCACTTTAGCCATTTTTGCAATCAGTGCTACGCCACCTTTTAACTCAGATGAATGACGTGTTCCACTAGGAAACATCACCAAGCTTAAATCTGTGCTTTTCAATGTTTTTACAGGTGTCTTGATAGCACTTGGTCCTGGTTTTTCTCGATCAACAGGAAAAGCATTGGCGTGTTTCAAAATGAAACGTAGGAAAGGATTTTTGAATAATTCTTTTTTCGCCATAAAACTAAACTTTTTGGGTGATCCCCCGACAGCTAAATATAAAGGCTCCCACCACGTTCTATGAGGGGCAACTAAAATATAATTTTCATTTTGAGGAATGCGGTCTTTCTTTTCATAGTGTGCATTGCCGTTTATAATGAATAAAACAACCCGGACAACGCCACGCATAAATGTAAAAAACATGTCTTTCTTCCTTTCTTTTCACTAGCTATAAGTATGCCGAAAACGAACGCATTTGACAAGTCTTTTTCACAGGTTTCTTCTCTCTCTTAATCGTAGTATAATATAAGGATACCTTACGTTCCATCAAAGAGCTTAGGAAGGCTGATTCCCGGGAGGAGAAACAATCCCTTCGGAAATAATGTTAAACTGAATAAAAATAAAGGAAGGGATTATATATGTTATTACCAGGAGAGAGAATCGATCAGTTATTTGCAGATGATATTCAAATCATTCAAAGTAAAGAAGTGTTTTCTTTTTCAATAGATGCTGTCTTACTAGCAAATTTTCCTTCTTTTCCAAAAAACGGTAAAATTGTTGACCTTTGTGCTGGAAATGGTGCTGTTGGTTTATTTGCCAGCCGTAAAACAAAAGCTCAAATCATACAAATCGAATTACAACACCGTTTAGCAGATATGGGAAAAAGAAGCATTCAACTAAATCAATTAGCAGAACAAATGACTATGTTCGAATTAGGTTTAAAAAACGCGACATCTGTAGTTAAACCCGACTCAGTGGATTTGGTTTTATGTAATCCGCCCTATTTTAAAGAACTACCAACCAGTCAAAAAAATCCGAATCCTCACCTAGCAATTGCCCGCCATGAGATCCATACAACATTAACAGAAGTGATCGATGTATCGGCAAAGCTTTTAAAAACAACTGGACGTCTAGCAATGGTGCATCGCCCCGATCGTTTTTTAGATATATTACATGCCATGGAATCAGCAAATATTGCTCCTAAACGAGTTCGCTTTGTTTATCCTAAAGTTGGAAAAGAAGCAAATACATTATTGATTGAAGGCATCAAACAAGGGAAAAAAGATGGCTTTCGAGTTTTACCACCCTTATTCACGTATGACGAACAAAATAATTACCTACCAGAAATGAAGGCGATGTTGTATGGAGACTGATCACTATTTTTATGTACTTCACTGTAAAGATGATACTTTTTATGGTGGGTATACAACAGACCCTGCTCGACGTTTAAAAGAACATAATAGTGGAACTGGTGCAAAATACACCCGACTCCCTTCTAGATTACCTGCTAAAATGATTCATGTTGAAAAATTCAGTAGCCGTAGTGACGCTACAAAAGCAGAATATGCGTTTAAAAAACTGACAAGAAGACACAAAATTGCTTATTTAAAAGAGAAAGATGCCGCTGGATGTGATAAAAGATCCGGTCCATTCTTTTAACTCATGCTACAAAAAATAACATACTTTTACTAATATAACTTGATTGTCTACTTAACACAAAAATAGTGACGCTTTTAAGCTATTTTATACAAAAAGGAGTGTGGTGTGACTCTAATAGTCACACCACACTTCTAAGAAAGCCTGACAAACACTGGGAGCAATAGAAATTCCTTCACATTTATTCAATTATTTCTGCTCCTAGCGTTTGTTGGAAATGGTTCAATGCCCACTCATGTCCAACTGGATCAAAACTCGCAACCGCATGTTTCTGAATGACGATTTTATATCCTAAATTATAGGCATCCACAGCAGTATGCAACACGCAAATATCCGTACAAACTCCGATTAAATGAACCTCTGTAATGTTTCTTTCACGAAGACGAATATCTAAATCTGTCCCACTAAAAGCTGAATAATGGCGCTTATCGATCCAATAAACATTAGGTTGTTCACATGTCTTCTCATAAAAATCCGCAAGTTCTCCGTAAAGCTTTCGCCCAGTTGTACCAGCAATATTATGAGGTGGAAACAGTGTATTCTCCGGATGATATTGATCCTGTTGTTCATGGCGGTCAATTGCATAGACTACAAAGTCATTATTCTTCGTGAATATCTTCGTTACCTCAACTACAGCTTGCTCGATTGCTTGACCTGCACTCCCTGTAGTTAAAGCACCTTCTGTTGCAACAAAATCATTTGTATAATCAATCGAGATCAACGCTTTCATACTTGGTCCTCCACTTAAAAGCACCTTAAATTAAACAAGCTGCTCCACAAAATTAATTACCATTTGTGCCGATTTTTCTCCTGCTTCTTCGATAAACTCATCAAAGGTTTGAGATGCTTCATTATCAGCTGTATCACTAATTGCTCTGACAACTAGAAATGGAATATTGAATTGCGCTGCTGCTTGAGCAATTGCCGCACCTTCCATTTCACAAGCCAATGCTTCTGGAAATTCGGCAATGATTTCTTTCACTTTTTTCTGATCATTGACAAAAGAATCTCCTGTTACGATCAACCCATTATGAATAGACATACCCGTTTTCTCAGCAGCTTTTTTCATTTCGATTTTTAAATAGTCGCTTGATTCATAATACAACGGCATGCCTGGTAATTGTCCAGGTTGATACCCAAATCCAGTAACATCTACATCAAAATAAGCTAATTTATCAGCAATCACTAAGTCTCCTACTGATAAGCCTTGCCCAATGCCACCGGCTGATCCAGTGTTGATTACCATATTCACACCATATTGATGAATCAACAAAGCAGTTGTAACGGCAGACAAGACTTTACCAATTCCTGAACGGACCACAATCACTTCATGACGCCCTAAAGAACCTGAAACAAAAACTGCCCCAGCTCGTTCCCAAGATTGAGTATCAGACAAAGCTTCTTTTAATCTTTTTACTTCTTGATCCATTGCACCGATAATTCCAATTTTCATTGTGACTTCCTCTTTTCTATAAATTCAATACTATAAATATTACAATGGCCAACAAAATTGCTACAACAACAATCGCTTTCGTTAACGTATTGCTGCGTTCACGGATTTTTGTTTGCTCATTTGAACGTGATTTTGTAATTTCTTTTTGCTTCTTGTGTTCTTTTCGATAAAAACTAGAAATTTCTTTTTCTTTTTTACGGTACTCTTTATCAGCTTCTTTTTGTTCTTGCTCAAATAATTTTTGCGCTTCTTTGTCAGCTTCTTCTTTTCGTCTCCGTAATTCTGTCCGAGTGACCAGCGGACCTTTACTCATCGTTTATCCTCCTTAAGCAGCGTTTTTAATTGCTGCAGTTCCCAGTATTGCACGGCGAAAATCGTTTTTGCATCACAGATGAGTCCGCTAGCTATTTCTGCTTTTGCTTCTTCTAATGTTAATGTATATAATTCTAAAATTTCGTCATCATCTTGAGGACGAGGATTAGGAACTTTTTCTAAATCTTCGGCATAATAAATATGAAGGAGCTCGTTAGCGAATCCAGGAGAAACATACATAGACGTTACAAAAGTAAACATATTCGCTCGAAAGCCTGTTTCCTCTTCTAATTCTCTTTCAGCAGTATCTTTTGGATGATCATGTTCACCAGGATCGATTTTCCCAGCTGGAATTTCTAAAAGAACTTTTTCCATTGGTTTTCTAAATTGCTTCACCATAATCATCTTATTGTCTGCTGTAATAGGAATGACTGCAACTGCTCCTGGATGAAAAACTAATTCACGTCTACTTGTCTCTCCATTTGGCAAGCGTACTTCATCCAAAACAACATCAATCATATGTCCCTTGAATATCTCTTTTCTTGAAATCGTCTTTTCTTCAAAGTCTTCAAAATTCATCATGCAAGTTCACCAATCTTTCTATGGATATAATACCTTAATTTTGAAATTTTATCACTTATCGTTCTTTTTGTGAATCCTTTCTTCGCTACAAACAGCTATTTTTACGATGTTGCCTGTATTTATTAACAATTAATTAAACATTTTAAGCCTCTTTTTGTCTCCTCTAATTATACCAGTAAATTAAAATGGGTACAGTCTCATCCAATAATAACCTAAAAAAGGTGAAGCTAAACTAGATAACAACTAGTCCTACTTCACCTCTCATCATTTTAATCCCATTAATTAGTGTTGCTTTATTCAACTATTTTTATAATTCAGCTAGTGAGTTCATAATGTTGATCAAATCAGCTTTATTACTCTCTTTTTGATCTGCTAATGTCCAGCTGATGCATTGTAAAAAATGATCCTTACTTTCCATCAAATCATACGTATAATAAACGTCCACACCCTCTTTACTCGCAGTAAACGTCCGGCGCTCTCCTTTTAAACCATTGTACTTGATAGATTCTTTCTTTTCATCTGTTCTTTCCCCTAGGTCAGACAAATCAACAGAGCTCTTGAATGCATCAAAGCTTTCAAAGTCTTTTTTAGCTTCACTTAAAACCATATAATATTCTTCATTTGAGGCATTCTTTAAACTAACATCCGCATTGTCACTTAATTCTTTCGCTTCAACTGACTGCCAACCATCTGTAAGCTCTACTTTGAAATGCCCATTTTTTGTTTTAATTACTTCTACCTTACCCTTAGCTGGCTCTTTGGTTTCTTCGGTAGCTGCTTTATTTTCATCCATTGAATCATTTGTCGAAGAGGTATCTCTAGGTTCATAAAATACTTCATCATCTCCATATGAACTTGATTCTTCTACGCTAGAACTACTTTCCTCTATATAAACGTCATCATCGTCAAAATCTTCTACAACTTTACGCCCAGAACAACCTGAAATTATTAATCCAACTAACAATATGGTAATGATTTTATATTTTTTCACAAGATTTCTCCTTTTTCCTAATCATTATCTTCTATTATACCTCACGACACTCTATTTTTCTTAAAATTCTTTTTGACTTTTTTGTGAACTGATTTATTCAGCCTACATCTAAAGTAGGAAAAAAAGGGATTTTCCCTAGGTATTCCTTACATTTTCTCTAAATAATTAAAATCAACCTTTGGACTGATATTCTTTCTGGTCTAGAATGTGCTAAAATAGCTTATATAGCGAAGGATAGTACCTTTCGAGGAAATAAATGATTGGAGGGAATTTAAATGAGAAAAGGAAAATTTATCCAAATAATTGCTTATTTGATTTTAGCAGGTTTCATTCTGCGTTTTATTACAGGTATTCACGTACCAGTGGTGGCGGTCGTTTTTTTACTTCTTATCGTCTTACTTTTTACTGGATCAAAGAAAAAGTCTGGAAAAAAAGAAGAACAATTGCCTACTCTTACCAAGTCTAAAGAAGAACACTATGAAACACTCGGCATGACGAACCAAGAAATCGTCTTCTTCCGAGATACGATGAACACTACGAAAAAAAAAATCATTCAGTTGCAAGAAAATATGAATGCTTCTACTAAATTAAGAGCAATCGACTTACGTAACGATACTTTACGAGTATCAAAAGCCTTGTTTAAAGAATTAGTCAAAGATCCAAAGAAATTACACTTAGCGAATCACTTTCTTTATACGCACTTACCTAATTTAGTCGATTTAACTGGAAAGTATTTAGAAATTGATAATCATGAAATCAAAACGAAACAAACATACGAAAAATTGGAAGAAAGTGCCCAAATCATTGATCAAGTTTCAAAGCTGATTAAAAAAGATTATGAGCAATTTGTAGCAGAAGATTTAGAAGACTTAGATGTAGAGATTTCTCTTGCTAAAAACAGCTTAAACAGAGATAATGAACGTACTGATAATCAGAAATAGTTACCTTGAACCTAGTAAATAATAGGAACTTTAGTAAAAATAGAACAAACTAGAATGTTGTATCATTTTGCTCTTAATCCTAAATAGGTACGCTATACTTTTAATATTAGTTAATCCATTCATCTTTTAAATTTAGGAGGAATCATGATGGAAAATAACCCAAAAGACATCACACCAGTTAATGATACACTGGATGATCTATTAAATAACCCATTTTCAACACCTGTTGATTCGTTAACAACTACACAGCAAAGTGAAATTTCTGCTTTGAACGATCAACAAGTTGCCACTCGTTTAGTCGATAAATTGCCTGCAGACAGACAAGCACAAGCGAGAGAACTGGCTTCAAAAATAGATGTTCAAGACTCTCAAGCTGTCATCACTTACGGCTCTGCAGCACAAACCAAATTAAGTGAATTTTCGCAATCAATGTTAAATCATGTTCAAGCACAAGATATTGGTCCAGTCGGTGATTCTTTAACTGACTTGATGTTTCGTCTAAGTGAAGCCAATCCTGATCAGCTTAGAGCTGGTGAAGGGAATTTCTTTTCAAAAATGCTTGGTAAAGTAAAAAAATCCGTTTTTGAAATCACTGCGAAATACCAAAAAATCGGTGCTCAAATCGATAAAATTTCGATTAAATTAGAGCACGAAAAAAATGGTCTCTTGAAAGATAATTTAATGCTTGATCAATTGTACAATAAAAATAAAGATTATTTTGACGCATTGAACATTTACATCGCAGCTGGTGAGTTGAAGATGGAAGAGTTACAAACTACGATCATTCCGGAAGCGATGAAAAAAGCAGAAGAATCCGGTGATCAAATGGATGTTCAAATCGCTAACGATTATACACAATTTTTGGATCGTTTAGATAAGCGAACCCACGATTTACGTTTGGCTCGTCAAATCACGATTCAACAAGCACCTCAAATACGTTTGATTCAAAATACGAATCAGGCTTTAGCAGAAAAAATTCAAGCTTCTATCAACACTGCCATCCCGCTTTGGAAAAACCAAGTGGTGATCGCGTTGACACTGTTACGTCAAAAAGAAGCAGTCACAGCACAACGTCAAGTTTCTGAGACTACAAATGATCTCTTGAAGAAAAATTCTGAGATGCTTAAAATTTCTGCAATCGAGACAGCGAAAGAAAATGAACGCGGAATCGTTGATATCGATACATTACAAAAAACGCAAAATGATTTAGTTGAAACGATCCAAGAGACTTTACGGATTCAGCAAGAAGGAAAAGAAAAACGTCGTGCTGCTGAAATCGAGTTGGGGCATATGGAAGAAGATTTAAAGAGCAAGTTATTGGAATTAACACAATAACATCAAAAAGAGGGGTGTGGGACAAACACTCATGAGGGCTACCGCCCTCACCAAACAGAATGAAAATAAAGTGATCGACCTACAGGCTATTTCCTGTCATACTAGAGATGACAGAAGTGGCTTGTAGGTCGATCGCTTATTGAGGTTCTTCTCCAAGTAACCTTGAGGGACAAACTAGATCATTCTACTTATTTGCACCAATCATTAGGTCGTAGAACCTGCGTATAAAAATAAATTGTTTCTATAAGTAGAATAGCCTCTTCTGTACTTTTTTTCAAGGAGGAATGTTGAAAATGGAAGATGTACTTCGTTCTTGTTGTGCTGGATTAGACATCCATCAAAAAGTAATTGTTGCGTGTATTATTCGTTCTGCTGAAGGAAAAAAAC
>NZ_MIKA01000013.1 GCF_001730295.1 Enterococcus plantarum | reverse complement strand
AGCACTTAGTAGAAGATCTGAATCGAGAAAAAAATCGGGGGCACATGGTCCTGCAGAATGCTGGAATCAAATTAACCTCAGTGATTAAAGATATCTATGGAAAATCTGGCAGAGCCTTACTCTATGCTTTGGTTAAAAACAAGCGAATCACAGAAACACTTATTCTCGAATGTGTTTATACAATATTACGCAGAAAAGTTCCTCAGTTGCTCGAATCCTTAGAAGGGTTTATGACGCCTCATTATCGTAAAATGTTATCTCTTCATCTCACTCAAATTGAGTGCTTAGAAAAACAATTAGTAGAAGTCGAAGAAACAATAAACGACTATCTCGTTCCTTATGAAGAATACGTAGAACGTTTAGAGGAAATCCCAGGAATCAATCGAAGGACGGCGGCAGTTGTACTCGCAGAAGTGGGGGTAGATATGTCTGTTTTCCCGACATCTGGACATTTGGCTTCATGGGCAGGAGCGAGTCCAGGAAATAATCAAAGTGCTGGAAAGACACGAAGTAAACGTGTAGGGAAAGGAAATTCTTATCTAAAGAAGGTCTTAGCGCAAGGGGCCCTGGCCGTTTCCCAAGGGAAATCCAATCGAATCCAAGCATTTTTCTTTCGGGTAAGAAGAAATGCTGGACACAAAAAAGCGGTTGTTGCGACCGTTCATTTAATAATACGTATCATTTATCGGATGTTTTCCGATCAGTCCCGCTATAATGAACTTGGAGGAAGTTATTTACAAAATAGAAAGAACACTCTAACATTTAGTCGCTAAAGTGTTCTAGACCAATTATAGCTAACTACGCATTAGGTAGGAGGTAGCTTTTTTTGCTTTTTTTACAAGTTTAGTTTTCGTATAAGAAGTGTTTAACTCCGAGAAATAAGAAGGAATTTACGAAAATTGCTCTTCAAATTTTTGTGCCCAAGTAGGTACTGTGCACCATCAACTCGTTCTTTGTTGTGTTTTACAACAATTTCAGATTATTTCCGAAGGAGTTGCTTCTGCGCCCACCGTTTATTCGGTTACTAAGAGCCTGAAACATAACCTTTTTAGTTATGTTTCAGGCTCTTTATTTTTTGAGTTATAAAAAAACCTGACGACTAGTCGTCAGGTTTTGAATTTACTAAAGTTAATTAAGCTTTGTTAACGTTAGTAGCTTGAGGACCACGTTGGCCTTCTTCAACGTCGAAAGTCACTGCTTGACCTTCTTCTAAAGTTTTGAATCCGTCGCCTTGGATAGCTGAGAAATGTACGAATACATCATTACCGTTTTCTGCAGTGATAAATCCAAAACCTTTGTCTGAGTTAAACCATTTTACTGTACCTGTTTCCATAATAAAAATCCTCCTTGTGATATACACATATTTTGCAATTACTTGAAAGGTGAAAATGTGGAAGATGTTTATTTGAAACAGCTACACATATATTACCGAACAAAAACTACACTCTTACTATAGCATATTTAGGCCCACTTGGCTAGTAATATCTCTCCTAAAAATAAAAATTTGTTAAGAAATGAGGATTAATTGTCAAAATAAGTGTATTTCTGTTATAGTATAGTAGTATTGAGCGTTAAATATGAAAGTAATGATAGAGTTATATCGTAGAAATCTATTCCGAAGGCGCAGCCTTGGAGCTGCATAGATTTGAAAGTAGGAAGGGTTCAGATTGTTTAGATGAGAATAAGGTTATCCTTACTAATAGATAGTTTTTACATGGTTTTATAGCTAACAAAATATTTAATTAACTTAATTAAAGAGCCACTCAACGTATCTGTTGAGTGGCTCTTGTCCATTTCATAGGTGAAATTCTTAGTAGCGCAGAATCGCTAATAAAGTTTTTTCATCTGGAGCGGCTTTTTGATCTAACACAAACACTTTTCCGCCTGTTCTAAGAACATTATCGGTTACTTTGTTCAAGACTTTTCGACGGTCAAATTCTTCTGTTGACATGTCAGTTGTTTCATTAACAAAATTAGCCGTGGAGATGAAGAAATGGGATACCTTCCCTTCATCAGAAGCAGGTACGATATCAACAAGTTGATCAACGAATTTTTTGTCTAATAATTGATTATAAGCTGCTGTTTCTATTGCTTCTAATTCTTGATTGATTTTATAAGCACCTTTTTCGATGTCCTGAAATGAAACTTGGGCAGGAGAAAGTGAAACAGAGGCATCTGTTACGAAGTAAGGATTTTTTGCAATTTTTTTAAATAATGTTTGATTTTCAGGCAAAGCGTATAAGCGAATAGGTAAATTATCAGGGTTTGAGAATGTGTCCTTTAAGTAACTATCGATGGCTTGATAATAGTTAGTCCAATCAATTTTTACTTCTTCATCTTTGGTGTTGACACCATGATAAGCAACGCCTTCTTTAGATGAACCATTGTACCCGTTTCCGCCTTGAATAGAGTAGTTCATACTGCCACCAGTCAACTCATCACCTAAAGTGCCCACAAGATCAGTTGGTGCATCAGCAGGTAATTCAATCGCTTTTACCCGATTGTTTTCAACTAAATACAGTTGCATAGCATCACGGTTTAAAGCCATTAAATAGTAACGATAGTTGAATTGGTTATTTTTGATGATGCCTAGGAGATAAGGTCGGTCGTCAACGTAATATTGATTATCAACGGGAACATTTAATCGATGAATAAAGATGTCTTTTTCACTTATAATGATGGATACACTTTTTGTTGCATTACGCCAAAATGAAGCATCAGCAAGCAATGCATCGATTTTTTCTTGAAATGGCACCCAAGACAAGTCAGTATACTTTTTTTCGAAGCGGACTTTTGCAGCTTTAGCAAAATTTTTTAATACTAAAGAATCTTTTTCGACATCTTGGTGAGCGACATGAGTATTTAGAATAAATGTTACAAAGGGACCTTGAACTTCGTCAGAGAACAGAACAGATAAATTGTCTTTTTCTTGATCTAACATAATACATTCCTCCTAAATTTAAAGATGTAACAAGCTATTCGATGAAGCCTATAATGCTCAAGTAACCATTAGTAGCTACTATTAAAAGTGTAGCACAGGCATAAAAATGTTGGAACTAATAAGGGTTAGAAGAATAGAAACAAAAGCAAATCATAAAGAATCATTGTATGAGTAATTCCTCATAGTTTTTTTATGAAATACAAAATAGGGATTCATTTTTATTTTAAGGAGAGATGCTAATATGTCCTCATGCCAATTATCCCGAATTGGTTTTTCATACTTACTCCTACCAAGAGTAAATAACAACCTTCATTTCCACCACAGACGACGGTCGTGGTGGTTTTTTTGTTTTAGTAGACAGAAAGAGTGGAGCTAAAATCAAAAAAATGATTTTAGCTCCACTTTTTTCATTTGTAACTACAATGCTTCAATAAATCGATTTGTTCGAAACAATCGTGTTTCCAAATTTTTTCCTAATTCAATAGCCGCATGTTGCCCTTTACCACTAAATTTATACCGAATAGCATCTGCATTTGTTTTGGCAGCGATATAAGAAACACCAAAATTAGCCTGCATTGTATGAATCAAACGAATATAAAGGGCACTTTCTGATATCCCAAAACGACTCGACAGTTGTGATAAATTCCATCCTTCTTTTAAAAAGCGAAAGAATACCACATCAGGTACAAGGATTGCAGAAGCGCCAATATTTGCTTGGAACTCATGAAGTACTTCATTATAAGAGTAGTGCAAACTACGTTCTGTATCAGTAAAAATCGTATCATTTTCAGTCATATGAAATAAATAATGCGTAATCTCATGACTGATTGTAAAGTTCTTTCTTTTTTCACTCATGTTTTGATTATAGCCAATCGTTGTCTCTAAAGAGTCTTTAACAATCATACCAGAAATACGATCTCTTGCGACACCATCAAATGGAAAACTGCGCATTGAAACTCCCTTAGATCTTACGAAATCCCAAAGATAGGAACAATCGTAATTTTCATAACCGATATTATTTGCGACCATCAAAGCCGAGATATAATCGTTTATTTTATCCGAAAAACTAAGATATTCATCAATTTGCTCTGTCATCCAATCACGCCTTGTCGTCTTGTTTTAATTCTCGTTCTCGTTCGATTTCTGACCGTCTGAAACGCAAAAACCGATTTACTTCATCTTTCAATTCATCTACTTCGTTTTCAGATAATCCTTCGGTATTCATCCGAAACATGATTTGGGAAGAAAGATGTTCTTCTTGATGTGCTTCTTTAATAGAAGGTATTTCCGATCTTCCTAATAAATAGTCCGTTGATACGTCAAAATAATCGGCCACTTTTTGGATATTTTCTATTTTAGGGGAAGAAGTATCCCAGCGACGAATTTGCCCGTTTGAAATACCTGTATTTCGTTCGATTTCAGCAAATGTAACTTTTTTCTTGTCTGCGAGCTCTTTGATTCTGTAAGTTAAACTCATGTTTTTCAACCTTTCATAAGCTTAAATGAAAAAAATGTTAGCTTTTAAGCTATTTTTAGTTGACAATTAGCTTTTAAACTATTAGTATATTCTTATAAGCTAATTTATCAGTAGATAGTTAGGCAAAGCCATTCTAGCAGTCAATTTCTAAAATCAGAAAGCGGCGGAAGTAGAATAGAGCTTATTTAACTATACTTACATGATAGCGTAAATGCTAATTTTAGTCAATGATTTTATCGTATAATAGCTAATTCACTAAAAATCAAGAGACAAAATGGAGGGCATAAAAGAACTGTGCGGTACTAACGTATTACTTTGATTTACTTCAGCAGTATCAGAGGACTACCTTAGGGTCTAAAGAGAAGAAATTCAAACCATCATACTATCAAAAAAGAGTTGCTATTGTGTTGAGTCAAACCATTAAGAAAAGGAGAGGATAAAAGATGCTATTATTTCCTGAAATCGATCGAAAGAAAACAAAAAAGAAAGTTCATGCTTTATTAAAGACTTACCGTTCCTTAGTAAGAATCGCTGGTGAAAAACATTCGCCTAAAGTAACAGCAGCCTATACATTTGAAATGAAAAATGCCAATGGAGAATTTTCCCGTAAAGTTGATAAAGTAGTGGACCGAAAATATCTTGCTGAAGTTGAGCTAGCCAAGATTATAGAGGCTATCAACCAGTTGGATACTTATGATAGACAACTATTGTACGATAAGTATATGGACCGCAACTTTACAACAAACATCGCGATTTATATGAAGCATCACATGAGTGAAAGTAAGTTTTACCGAGAACTAGATAAAGCGATGATCCGATTTGCGGAGTCATATGAAAGCGGGAAACTCTTGAGTGAAAAGTGACATCATTATGGGAGAGATATGCCAGTTTCATCATAGAAAAACCGAGTAAACTATTCTTATAGCGTTAGTTAAACAATGATCAAAAATAAACGAGAAAAGGCATTAGGTTTGAACTATCGTTTCTATTCAAAAGCAATAATAACTGTAGGAAAAAAAGTAAAAGGTGGTAATTATGAAGATGTTTGAGTATTTAGATCGTTTTTTAGTTGATACAGATCATAAAGCAATTTATGTTTTAACCTTGATTTGTATCGCGATGATCATCGATTTTTTAAGCGGCAGCTTAGCTGCAAAAATCAATCCCAAGATCGATTTTTTAAGTAAAGTAGGAATCAATGGCATTTTAAGGAAAGTGGCTAGTATGGTTTTGCTGATGTTTTTTATTCCCTTAGCGCCATTGATTCCAGGTGGAGCAGGTGTAGGATTAATTTATGTGTTATATGTTGGTTATCTGTTAATGGAATTAAAGTCCATTCTTGAAAATTATAAAAAGATGGGGATCGGGACCGAATTATTTGAGGATTTTATCAAAAATATTAAAAGTGGCAATGAAGATAAATAGCTCTACATAATGTTGGGTCCATAAAAAATGAAACTGTAATCAGATGTATCTGCCAGTTTCATTTTTTTCTATTTCATTTTCTCAGCTTTGAATGAACGAAAGAACGTTAGTCCTAAAGCCGTTAAACATAATATAAAAGAACCAAAAAAGTGATTCTCATTCCAAAAATAAAGACATCAGGTCGCTCACTTATAGACGTTGTGACACGTTGACCATAAACCGCGCTCATCGCGTTATAAAAAATGGTTGTAGCTCTAACCCAATACCTAGAACCATTCCTACCTTACGAGCAAAGGAGTCCATACTTCCAGCTACACCAAAATCTTCTTTTGAAATACTACTCATGACGGTCGTGTTATTGGGAGGTTGGAACAACACATTACCTAATCCCATAATGCTAGTCGCTAAAATATAATACCAAAGTGGAGATCCTTGATTTAAAACCATATACATTAAAGTGGTGACCGACAACAAGACTAAGCCAGAAAACGCTAGAATTTTTGTTCCGATTTTTATCCGTTAAAAAACCACTGATTAGAGAGCCAATAACCATTAATAAAGGAAAGACCATCCGATTTTTTTGTACAAGGGGATTCTCTTGAAATTTATTCACTGATTCCATATAGTCATCTCCTTAAAAAAGTATAAACAGTCTGCTATTATCTTACTCCTTTTTAAAAAAGGAGTGAAAAAAGCTTAGTTTTGTTTTCAAAAGTCAGATCATAAATGAATTTAGGAACTTTGGAGCAAGGAAAGGCAAATTGAATAGAAATTAAGTTTGTTTATTTTTAACTTCTGTTACAATAAAAGAAGAATAACTGTACTAAAATATCTATTTTTTTGTTATACTTTTTAAATGAAGTCAATAACTGAGGAACTTGTATCTGTTTCAAAATCTCCTTAAGAGACATTAAAACAGATTGCGTATTCAAAAAAGAAAGCTCCTGATTTCTATAGAAACTAAAATCGATTAATGACGACTGAAAGTAGTTCCAATGACTAGATACTTAAGACTATGAATTTTGATTTATCTTCATGAACCTACTTTTTAGGGAAAGAAATAAAAACGGAATGCGCTCATTGTGCGTATAGAATAAGGAGGATATTATGGCGACGAAACATGATCAAATATTAAAATATATTGAAGGTTTACCGATTGGGGATCGTATTTCAGTTAGAAGTATTGCCAAAAATCTTGGTGTTAGTGAAGGAACAGCTTATCGTGCAATCAAAGATGCTGAAAATATCGGATTGGTTTCAACGATTCAGCGTGTCGGAACGATTCGGATCGAGCGCAAATTAAAAAAACATATTGAAAAATTAACATTCGGCGAAGTAGTTCGAATCATCGAAGGTGATGTTTTAGGGGGCTCAGCTGGTTTAGATAAGGTTTTAAATAAGTTTGTGATCGGTGCGATGACTGAAAAAGCAATGACTCGCTATATTACCCCAGGCTCATTGATGATTGTCGGAAATCGCCAAGGCGTTCAAAAATTAGCCTTAGAAAACGGGGCTGCTGTTTTAATTACTGGTGGATTTGATACAGAAAACGAAATTGCTGAACTGGCAGATGAATTAGAAATGCCTGTATTAAGAACAACGTACGATACGTTTACCGTAGCGACAATGATCAATCGAGCGTTAAGCGATCAATTAATCAAAAAAGATATCATGTTGGTCAGTGATATTTATACAACCTTAGAAAAAACAAACTACTTATTTTCAACCAATACCATTGCGGATTACCAAAAACTTTCTGAAAAGACGCATCATTCTCGTTTCCCTGTAGTCAACAAGAGTCTAAGATTGGTCGGAATCGTTACAGCAAAAGATGTTTTAGGCAAATCAGAAACTTTAACGATGGACAAAGTTATGACAAAAGATCCAATCGTTGTGAAAAAAATGATGAGTGTAGCAAGTGTCAGCCATCAAATGATTTGGGATGGATTGGAAGTCATGCCGGTTGTTGAAGATGATTTATCTTTAGTGGGCTTTGTTTCTCGGCAAGATGTGATGAAAGCGATGCAATTGGTTCAACGGCAACCGCAGATTGCAGATACGATTTCGGATCAAATTTCTGGTGAAGTCATGCCAATTGAAGAAGTAAGTAAATCAGATGAGCCACAATTTAAATTCTCAGTCACGCCTCAGATGGTCAATAGTGTAGGGACAATTTCTTTCGGTGTATTAAGTGAAATCATCTCAAATGTGACTCAGCGCACGATGATCACCAATCAACGAAGAAATGTCTTGATCGAACAAATGAGTTTGCATTATCTGCGTTTGATTCAATTAGAAAGTGAACTGGATATTCGTCCAAGAGTCTTAGAAATCGGTCGTCGTTCGGCCAAATTAGATATTGAAGTTTATTTAGAGAACGCTCTTGTAGCCAAAGCAATCGTGGTGTGTCAAGTGATGGAACGGACATAGGAGGAAATAGAATATGGATGTTGTAAAAGAAATTTTAACAAAAATAAAAGCGTATCAAACCATTATTATTCATCGTCATCAACGACCTGATCCAGATGCAATTGGTTCACAAGTTGGCTTAGCTGAAATCTTGAGAGCAAGCTTTCCAAATAAGAAGATTTATCAAGCGGGTGGTTCGGTTGAAGGGTTAGAATTCTTAGCTGAAATGGATGAAGTGTCTGACGCAACCTATCAAGGGGCATTAGTTATTGTTACTGATACAGCTAATTCTCCTAGAATCAGTGATGAGCGCTATCATTTAGGGGCAGAATTGATTAAAATTGATCATCATCCTAATGACGATCCATATGGTGACATCGTTTGGGTCAATACGAAAGCAAGCAGTTGTAGTGAGATTATTGCTGATTTTTATCATCTAAATGAAGATAAGCTGATTATGAGTAGTAATGCTGCTCGTTTGCTTTATGCTGGCATTATTGGTGATACAGGGCGATTTTTATACCCTGCAACAACACCGCATACTTTAGAAGTAGCTGCCAAATTGAGGACATATAAGTTTAATGCCGCTGAGCTGACTCGTGAATTAGAACAAATTCCGATGAACGTGGCGAAACTAGCGGGATATGTGTATCAAAATATTGAAGTAGATGACTATGGTGCAGCGAAAGTTATGCTACCTCAGGCATTACTGAAGGAGTATGGGATAGTGGATTCAGAGACGGCTGCGATTGTATCTTTACCAGGCGTGATCGACGAAGTTTTAGCATGGGGGATTTTCGTAGAGCAGCCAGAAGGCTATTATCGAGTACGTTTACGTTCAAAAGGACCTGTGATCAATGAGTTGGCCAAGGAGCATCATGGTGGTGGGCATCCTTTAGCTAGTGGAGCTAATGCCAAAAATCAAGAAGAAATCGATGCTATTTACAATGAAATCAAACAATTATGCAAAGAATTTAAAAATAACAGCTGAAAGCATTTACATATACAGCGATATCCGTTATACTAAAGCTAGTTAAATAGCGGATAGTGATTGTTTATAACAAGCTAAACCTGATTATGCCAAATAACGTTATTTGGTGTAGTTGGGTTTTTTCTTTTTTTCTAAAGGACAAAAAGTATCCAAAAATTATTTAACTAAAAATAAGGAATAGCATGGAGGAGAAAGAGTGATGAAATTTAAAAAGATGGTTGTTGGTGCAGCATTATTGTCGATGGTTTTAGTTGGATGTAGTAATGGCACTGCAAAAGAAGAAAAGAAAACCAATGCAAAAGAGAAAGAACATTCGGAAGTGGTGGTTTATCTTGCTCGTCATGGTAAAACAATGTTGAATACCGTAGATCGCTCTCAAGGATGGATCGATGCACCATTAACACCGGCTGGCGTTGAAGTGGCGGAGCAGTTAGGAAAAGGGTTGTCTGATATTACCTTTGATAAAGTCGTGACAAGCGATAGCGGACGAGCAATCGAAACGGCTGAATTAGTCTTAAAAAATAATGGTCAAGAAAAAATGATGAAAGAAATGACGAAAGACAAACGTTTAAGGGAATATAATTTTGGTACGTATGAAGGCTTGATGAACGAAGAGATGCAGACAGCTGTAGCGAAGGAACAAGGAAAAACGTTTGAAGAATACAATGAATGGATGAAAGAAGTCGGTTTTTACAAAGGTATTATCGAATTTGCCGATGTATTGTCTGGATTAGATAAGAAAAATGTGGAAGAAGGCGTGAACTGGCCAGCAGAAGATAGTAAAACAATCGTTGCTCGTTTAACAGCTGGATTAGATGATATCGTGAAGGACGCTGAGAAGGAAGGCGCAAACAACGTATTGGTTGTGTCCCATGGAATGAGTATTATTACGTTATTAGGTGAATTAGATGCAAATGCAGACCTACCAGACGACGGATTAAAAAATGCGAGTATCTCAAAAGTAACGTACAAAGACGGTAAATACACAATCGATAGTGTCAATGACCTTTCTTACGTTGAAAATGGCAAAGAAAGTAAATAAATCCAATTAACGTTACTATTTGTAAATAGAATAGTTCTTTTCTTTCGTTTAGAAGTACGCTAAAATGAAGTGATAACACTTTAAAAGAGAACGATAATGAAGGAGAATTTAAATGGAAAATTTACCAAGTTGCCCTGAATGCGGCTCAACATACACTTATGAGGATCGTGGCATGATGATTTGTCCAGAATGCGCACATGAATGGTCAGAAGCAGATGCTACAGAAGATAAAGCGACGGTGATTAAGGATTCAAATGGCAATGAGTTAGCTGATGGCGATAACGTGACAGTTATTAAAGATCTAAAAGTCAAAGGGGCAAGTGGTGCAATCAAACAAGGAACGAAGGTTAAAGGCATTCGTTTAGTGGTTGATGCGGCAGATGGTCATAATATTGATTGTAAAGTTGAAGGCTTTGGTCCGATGAAATTGAAATCTGAGTTTGTGAAGAAGAATTAATAATTACTGATTTTTAGAGGAGGCTGGGACAGAAGCTTATTTCCGAAAGGATTGCTTCTGCTCCCACCGTTTATTCGCATTTAGGGTGTGAAACAAAAGTGATTTCTACTTTTGTCTCACACCCCTCTTGTGTACTCTTAAGTTGAACCCTCTCGAAATGACTTCACTCTTTTCACTCCGCGCCAAAGATTCACAATAGCTAATAGACCACCCAAAACAAGTGGAATCCATAATAGTTCAGACGAGTAATTCAACTTATCTAGTTGCTCAATAGCATGACTCTCTTCCAAAGTCCATAAACCTTGTAATACTTGGAAACTAAATGCCATCATAAATGTAGCAATCAGTAAAAGAACAAACCCAATATAATGAAGAGTGCTTTTTTTTCTAATGATAGCAAAAACAACATATAAAAAAAGTAGAAAAACAGGAACACCAAAAGCAAAATATGGATTTAACATAAAACAAGCCTCCGTAAGTAAAAATTGAATAGTTTAATCCGGTGGAGCATTCTTATCTAGTACTCTACAACACAATCATACTGCAATTTTTTCAATTTGCAAAATATATTTTTTGTTAAAGCTATAGTTGTTAGAAATGACAAAGCGTTTAATTTCTACTAAACTAAAGAAGAAGGAGTGATTTCTAGATGTCAGCATATGCCGTACCAATCAAAACAGCGATAATCGTTTTTCCTTTTTTAGCCTTTGCGATTTCATTTGTGCTTGTGATTCGTGAATACCGGAAATACGGAACATTTTTATTCAGAAGAGCACTAATACTTTATTCATTTGTTTTCTATTTATTATGCGCTTATTTTTTAATTATTTTACCTTTGCCGCCTCGATCTGAAGTGGCCCAATACACAAGTCAAATGTTAGAATTACGGCCATTTTATTTTGTCAGTCGCTTTTTACAGGATACAGTATTGAATATCCATGATCCAAGTACGTTTATCCCAGCTTTAAGACAAGGCGTCGTGTTGGAGCCGGTCTTCAATGTTCTATTGCTGGTTCCTTTTGGGGTGTATTTACGCTATTATTACAAACTTTCATTCAAAAAAGTCGTTCTCGCTAGTTTTCTCTTATCTTTATTTTTTGAGTTGACGCAGCTGAGTGGGTTGTATTTTATTTATCCTAGACCATATCGATTAGCGGATGTAAATGATTTGATCAACAATACTTTTGGTGGAATTGTCGGATACGCGATCACACCGATGTTGACCTTTTTATTTCCAACAAGAGATGAATTGGATGAAGCGGCGTACGAAAAAGGGCAATCAGTCAGCTTGTTTAGACGTTTTGTGGCGTTTCTAATTGATTGGTTTGTGATCTCAATTGTCCAAACAATACTGATGCTTCTTTTTAATTTAATTCCAGAGTATCATCAATGGTTTTCAGGTTATTCTGCATTTGAAAATCAAGTCTGGTTTTTCCTTATGGTATTTATCGTATTTATGTTGATACCTAAACTTACAAATGGCGAAACAATCGGTAAGAAAATCGTTCGTATTCAGATAGTAGAAGAAGGGTATGAAAAAATTCGTTTTAGAGCGTTATTTATCCGTTATGGCTACTTATATTTTGTTTATGGGTTGATTAGTTCATACTTGACAAGTTCTGCTGGCTTGTTGAATTCAAACAATCGGATGTTGCAGCTAGTGAGTTTTATGCTATTTCTATTTTGTTCATTTTTACTGCTTCTGTTTTTCATCAATGTATTATATGTATTGGTCAGAAAGAAACGGCGCCTGTTTTATGAAAAAGCAAGTCATACCTATACGATCAGTACGATAAAAAGAGAGAAAAATACAGAAAATCAATAAGGATTTGCGGTTTTTGTGGTATAATGCATGAGGACTTACACAACAAGTTTGAAAGAGGTGAGGTAAATGAGTTCATTTAAACAATTTCAGTTCAACGATTTTATCATGGAAGCATTAGCAGATAAAGGGTTTGAACAACCAACAGAAGTACAAGAAAAATTGATTCCAGTGATTACAAAAGGCAAAAGTGTCATCGGTCAATCCCAAACAGGAAGCGGTAAGACCCATACATTTTTATTACCTTTGATGAATAAAGTAAATCCTCAATTGGATGAGGTACAGATTTTGATCACGGCACCTAGTCGTGAGTTAGCGAACCAAATTTATCAAGAAGCGATCCAAATCGCAAAATTCAGTCAGCCTGAAATTCGTGTGACAAATTTTGTAGGTGGAACGGATAAACAACGACAAATTGCTAAATTAAAACATCAGCAACCACATGTGGTTATTGGGACACCAGGTCGTATTTTAGACTTGATGAACGAGCAAGCGCTAAAAGCACATACCGCATTTGCTTTTGTTGTCGATGAAGCTGATATGACGCTGGATATGGGCTTTTTAGAAGAAGTGGATCAAATTGCAGGACGTTTGCCTAATAAACTACAAATGTTAGTTTTCTCTGCGACGATTCCAGAAAAATTGAAACCTTTCTTGAGGAAATACATGGAAAACCCAGTTATAGAGCATATTCAACCGAAAAACATCATCTCGGAGACAATCGATAATTGGCTGATTTCTACAAAAGGAAAAGATAAAAATCGTTTGATTTACCAATTATTAACGATTGGTCATCCGTATTTAGTGATTATATTTGCTAATACGAAACAACGTGTGGATGAAATCACTGATTATTTAAAAGATCAGGGCTTAAAAGTAGCGAAAATCCATGGCGACATTTCTCCGAGAGAACGCAAGCGTGTCATGCGCCAAGTGCAAGATCTCGAGTTTCAATATGTGGTAGCAACTGATTTAGCTGCACGTGGAATCGATATTGAAGGCGTTTCTCATGTGATCAATGCGGAAGTCCCAAGTGATTTAGATTTCTTTATTCATCGTGTCGGTAGAACGGGACGAAACGGATTGGATGGAACAGCGATTACACTTTATTCGCCGGCAGACGAAGAGGCGATTTCTGAAGTGGAACAATTAGGAATTGAGTTTCATCCAAAGGAAATCAAAAATGGTGAAATGATCGATACTTATGACCGTAATCGAAGAACCAAACGTGAAAAATCAAAAGATGCTTTGGAAGATCCGACCTTGATTGGGTTGGTCAAAAAGAAAAAGAAAAAAATCAAACCAGGCTATAAAAAGAAAATTGAATGGGCAATTTCTGCTAGCAATAAGCAAAAACGCAAGGTAGAACGCCGTCAGCAAACTCGGACAGCGAAAAAGTCTAAAAAAAATAGTTATAAATAATAGTAAGCAGCGAGATGAGTAGTTCATCTTAGCTGCTTAATTTTTTGATCATTTCTACGCAGACAATGCCATCTTCTAGATACTCTTTAGAATTTATTGAGTAATTTAAGGCTTGATAAAAAGACAAAGCAGTTTTTTCAGCAGAAAGAATACTATATTTAAAGCCATCTTTCATAGCTTTATCTTCTAAAAGCAGCAATAAATTTCTGCCAAGGCCTTTGCCACGATATTCTTTTCTTACACAAAAACGATCTGGTTGAATCGTGTCATCGTCTTTTTTTTGATAACGAATCGTTGCAACGGCAAGTGACGCTTCATAAACAACGAAATAATTACGCTCTTCTATATCTAGTTCATCAAATTCATTCTGTAATGAAATTCCTTGCTCTAAAACAAAAACATCATAACGTAGTGCAAAGGCTGCGGCTTGGTGCCAGCGTTCACAACCAAAGTGAGTATGCATATAATTCCTCCAGATAATATTCTTATAGAATGTTTCATTCAATGGTATACTTAATCATAGCAGATAGTTTTGATGTCATCTAGCTTTAGTGACTAGCTCTGTTGTTAACATACGAGGAGGGGTTAGCTTGGATCTGTTTGAACAAATTGAGTGGGCAAATTGGAAAAACTTAAAAGATGCTGAAAAAGAAGCACTTTTACACCAATTATTGATGTATTTTGTTCCACCTACAATAGAAATTAATTCAATGGAACTAGTAAATTTTGAGCTCTATGGCATTAAATGCCGTACATTTGAATTAGAATTAGATGGTGAACTATTTATTTTTATTCCTGGAAATAAAGAAGCAATCCTCGGCTGGGATTTAGGCGCAGAAGGGTTACGACCTCATGAATTGTTAGGTTTTGATGCGGCGCATTTTGCCAAGAACACCTTTAAAACCACGCTGACAAATGAAGCCATCGATTCTGTCGCTCAGTGGACTGAAAAAGAATCGACGGATGAGTTGACTTCCTTGGAAGGCATTTCAGCATACATAAACAAACATACAACAGACTTAAGAAAAGTTAAGATTCCTGCGATGATAGTTCAGAAATATGCCTTACCAGCAGGGACAGAGTTTTTAGGGATCTTTGATACAGTCACAGGGACCTTTGAAGGAGAAATTGAGCAGTATGTTCCCTATGAAAAAGAGATTTGCGAAACATTCTTTCCAAGACTGTCCGCTGCCGAAAGCCTCAGTTGGTCATTTCCTAAAACTATGTTAATAAAAAATAAAGTGTATTTGGAATTTTTGCCTGAATCAGATTATTATTTCGTCTATAGTCATTCAGATTGGACTCATGATGAATTGAAGCATGCTCTTAAGCGTGAGGGTTTTGATTTATTATCAGAAGATCAGTGGGAATATGTCGTTGGTGGGGGGACTCGACGCTTATTCCGTTGGGGCAATGAGTTATTACTCCAAGAGAATGAGTCTGGTCGGCAAATCAAAAATAAGATGGATGGCGCCAATATGTTTGGATTAATGATTCCTACGGAAAAAAATCGTTTTGAGCTAACGGATGATCGAACAATTGTTAAATTAATGAAGCAATCAAAAGATAAAACGCATTTGATTGAAAAAATGTTGCCTTTATCAAGCTATTTTCGATCTTCAAACCCAGTATCTCTCAATCAAAAACTAGATCCGAATGATTATCTATATCGAAAAGTAATCAAAGTTGAGGGATAAATTGATCTAAGTAGATTGAATGATCGTAATCAACAATGAAAAAAAATGAATCCATTGACATTTTTTTGAAACTTCATTATAATTTGTAAGGAAACTAAAGGATATGGTTCGTTTTCTCGTGCTTACAGAAAGTTCTTCATTGCTGAAAGAAGAATAGCTCAAAAACGTAATTGCTCCCTTTACGTCATTTTTGATAGAAATATCAACGCTACTCTGCGTTATAGAGTTTAAGAGGTAATGAATGGTTCAAGTGATTTCATTGCAAACAAGGTGGTACCGCGATTTTTCGTCCTTGTATTGCAGTGAGTATCACTTTTTTTATTGCTTAAGATCAACTAATCCAGTGAGGAAAGTAGGAATCGAACAATGAAACAATTATCAAGTAGTCAAGTTCGTCAAATGTATTTAGATTTTTTCAAATCAAAAGGACACTCTGTGGAGCCGAGTGCTTCGTTAGTGCCTGTCAATGATCCAACCTTATTATGGATCAATTCAGGTGTTGCAACATTGAAGAAATATTTTGATGGCTCAGTCGTTCCAGAAAATCCAAGAATCACGAATGCGCAAAAATCGATTCGTACCAATGATATTGAAAACGTTGGGAAAACAGCGCGTCATCATACCATGTTTGAAATGTTAGGGAACTTCTCGATCGGTGATTATTTTAAAACAGAAGCAATCCATTGGGCGTGGGAATTTTTAACGTCTCCTGAATGGATGGCCTTTGATCCTGAAAAATTATATGTCACAGTTTACCCAAAAGACACCGAAGCAAAGCGGATTTGGCATGAAGAAGTCGGGTTATCAATGGATCATATCATTGATATTGAAGATAATTTTTGGGATATCGGTGCAGGGCCTTGTGGTCCAGATTCAGAAATCTTCTACGATCGTGGTGAGTCGTTTAACGATGTTGCCGAAGATGATCCAGAAAATTATCCTGGTGGTGAAAATGAACGTTATTTAGAAATTTGGAACTTAGTATTTTCTGAATTTAACCACCAAGCAGATGATACCTACGAGCCGTTACCTCATAAAAATATTGATACGGGCATGGGCTTAGAGCGTATGGTCTCCATCGTTCAAAATGCACCGACGAACTTTGAAACAGATTTATTTATGCCAATCATACATGCAGTAGAAAAATTAAGCGGACGAGTAACCTATGGCCAATCACCGCAAACGGATATTTCATTTAAAGTCATTGCTGACCATATCCGTGCATTATCGTTTGCAATCGGTGATGGAGCGTTACCATCAAATGAAGGTCGTGGCTATGTCTTGCGTCGTTTATTACGTCGTGCGGTTATGCATGGCAAAAAATTAGGAGTTAACGAAGCTTTCTTGTACAAACTAGTTCCGGTAGTTGGCGAAGTAATGGTAAGTTATTATCCAGAAGTACTACAACAAAAAGAATTTATCGAAAAAGTTGTACGCACAGAAGAAGAACGTTTCCATGAAACAATTAATGAAGGATTAGATATTTTAAATGAGTTGATTGAAAAAGTAAAAGCGACCAAGGAAGATACGTTAAATGGAAAAGATATCTTCAAATTGTACGATACGTATGGTTTCCCTGTGGAATTAACAGAAGAAGTTGCAGAAGATTCAGGCTTGAAAGTAGATCATGCTGGATTTGAAAAAGAAATGGAAGCTCAAAGAACACGGGCTCGTTCTGCTAGAAGTAAAGCAACATCAATGGGTGTTCAATCGGCTGTTTTAACGGATATTAAAGTTGAAAGTAAATTTGTCGGGTATAGTCATTTAGAAGGGACAAGCAAACTTTTAATTATTTTAAAAGAGGAAGAAATTCTTAGCGAGCTTTCAGAAGGGACAGCTCAACTGATTTTTGCTGAAACGCCTTTCTATGCAGAAATGGGAGGACAAGTTGCCGATCACGGAACAATCAAAGATCAAAATGGCACGATTGTAGCTCAGGTAGAAAATGTCTTAAAAGCACCAAATGGCCAATTCTTACACACGGTTCAAGTGACTGGAAAACTAGTTGAAGGTGCAATGTACGAATTACATGTAGATGAAAAAATGCGCAATCGTATATTGAAAAATCATACTGCGACGCATTTACTACACCGCGCATTAAAAGATATTTTAGGGGATCATGCGAATCAAGCAGGTTCATTAGTTGCTCCAGGACATTTACGTTTTGACTTCACTCATTTTGGTCAAGTGACAGCAGAAGAGTTAGTTCAAATGGAAGCGATCGTTAACGAAAAAATCTGGGAAGCAATTCCTGTTGAAACAGTCGAAACAGATATTGACACAGCGAAAAATATGGGTGCTATGGCTTTATTTGGTGAAAAATACGGGAAAGAAGTCCGTGTTGTCAATATAGGTGGCTATTCAATCGAGCTTTGTGGAGGGACGCATGTAACAAATACAGAAGATATCGGTATTTTCAAAATCGTTTCTGAATCAGGAATCGGTGCCGGTGTTCGCCGAATCGAAGCTGTTACAAGTAAAGAAGCGTATGAATTAATGAATGAAGAAGAAAAACAATTAAAAGCAATTGCAGGAATCGTTAAATCACCTCAATTGAAAGAAGTTGTGTCAAAAACGGAACAATTACAACAACAATTACGTGATTTACAAAAAGAAAATGAGCAACTGGCTGGCAAATTAGCCAATCAACAAGCTGGTGACATCTTTAAGGAAATCAAAGAAGTTGCTGGTACAACGTATATTGCCGCACAAGTAAACGTAAAAGATATGAATCAATTGCGTCAGTTAGCGGATCAATGGAAACAAAAAGAATTGTCAGATGTCTTAGTTTTAGCAACAGCGCAAGAAGACAAAGTCAGCTTATTAGCAGCGATGTCTAAGGCAGCGAACGAAAAAGGTCTAAAAGCTGGCGACTTGATCAAAACAATTGCACCAAAAGTAGGTGGTGGCGGTGGTGGCCGTCCAGATATGGCACAAGCTGGTGGTAAAAATCCAGCAGGAATCAGTGATGCTTTGAAAGAAGTCGAAAACTGGTTGTCAAAATAAAATGAATAGCAGAGGTTCGGATGTAGCTGGAAGAGTTAGATCCGAACCTCTTTTTTATGATAGAGCACAAACCAAGAAATCGATCTGTATTGGAAGGATCAGAAAATGTGGAAACACTTAGTGAAAACAGCAAAGGAAGAAAATTTTTATTTGCAGAAATGAAGTCGATGATACTTGGATTAATATCAAAAATCAGTTGATCCTCACAAAGTAGGCACCTAGCTGTAGTAGAAAAAATGCGCCAAGAAACACCGTTGAAAGCAACGCTTTTTGGATCGCAATTATTCAATTAAAATGAAGGAGGGCGCTAAATATAAGGCAAAAAAGCTGATTGTTGTACTATGTTTGTATCAGCTAAATCATTTAATTGAGCTGAAAAAGAAATTGTAACTAAATTCCTTCTTTCAACGTTTTCAACCTGATTTTTGAATGGTATAATAACCACGGAGGAATATGTCAAATGAATGAAAATCAATTATCAAAACGTTTAGCACGTGTGGGAGAATTAGTTCCTGAACAAAGCCGTTTAGCAGATATCGGTTCTGACCATGCGTATTTACCAGTAGCATTAGTTTTACAAAAGAAACTTAATTTTGCGGTGGCGGGGGAAGTCGTAACAGGTCCGTATGAAGCAGCCAAAAAACAAGTGAAGAAAAATGGTTTGACAGATCAAATCGTTGTTCGCTTAGCGGATGGTTTAGATGCTATAGAGAAATTAGATAAGATCACAGCTGTTACAATTTGTGGTATGGGAGGTGTCTTGATTCGTGATATTTTAGATGCAGGTTGGAATAATCAGCGTCTTCAAGGAAATGAACGTCTTGTTCTACAACCCAATATTGGGGAGAAACCATTGCGTGATTGGTTGACAGTGCACGGGTACACCATTATAGAAGAAGATATTTTAGAAGAAAATAATAAAATTTATGAAATAATTGTAGCTTCTAGACAAGAGGTAAGAGTCGCATACTCAGAAAAAGAGCGACTTTTCGGCCCTATTCTACTAAAAAAGCAATCACCTATTTTTCAAAAAAAATGGCAAGGAGAATTAAAACAGAGAGAAACCATTTTAGCACAATTAGCTAAAGCAGCTGGAGATCAACAAGCAAGAATACAACAAATAGAAAATGAACTCACTGAAATCAGGGAGGTTTTGCAAAATGAGTCTTGATGGGCCTGTTTTTATTGAACGTTTTGAAGAGTATTGTCCGCAGTGGCTAGCTGAAGCAGGTGATCCTGTAGGGTTACAGATTGGAACAGTGAATAAAAAGATCGATCGAGTGATGGTGACACTGGATGTTCGACCGGAAGTAGTTGCTGAAGCAATCGAAAAAAACGTTGACTTGATTATCGCCAAGCATCCCCCTATTTTCAGACCAGTCAAACGGTTAGATACAAATGATTTACAAACCAACATGTACGCTGATTTATTAAAACATGATATTGCTGTTTTTGCAGCGCATACGAATATGGATATTATTGATAATGGCTTGAATGACTGGTTTTGTGAATTGTTGGGGATTCAAGATACGAGTTATCTAACGAAAACGCATACGATAGCATATAAAAAATTAGCTGTTTTTGTACCTGTAGATGATGCAACAAAGATGCGTAAAGTGCTAGGTCAAGCAGGTGCAGGACTTCAAGGGGATTATATCAATTCAAGTTATTCATTGATTGGAACAGGACGATTCACACCAACGGTTGGTGCGAATCCAACAATTGGCTCGATTGGCAAAGAAGAAGCAGTACAAGAAGCAAAAATCGAAGTGATATTCCCAGAAACAATCGAAGAAAACGTCATTCAAGCAATGTTGGAGGCACATCCTTATGAAGAACCAGCATATGATGTGTACCCAATAGAAAATATCACTAAAGAATACGGTTTGGGCCGAGTTGGAAACTTAAACAAAGCAGTCTCTTTAAAAGAGTTTGTTTCCTCTATAAAAGAAACCTTTGATTTAGATGGTCTGAGAATTGTAGCTGAAGATGAGAACAAGCGGATTCAACGCGTTGCAATTTGTGGGGGCAGTGGTGAAAAATTCTTCCGAGATGCCCTTAAAAAGCAGGCAGATGTTTATATTACAGGAGATGTCTATTATCATACTGGGCATGATATGTTAACAGAAGGATTAACTGTAATCGATCCAGGGCATTATATCGAACAATTATGCAAACCGAAGTTGGTCGAACTATTCAATCAATGGAAAAAAGATTATAATTGGGATATAACCTTTATCGAATCAGAAGTAAATACGAACCCGTTTAAATTTAGATAATGTAGAAAGAAGGAACCGACGAATGTATGAAAATTTATTGCCACGTTTTTTACGCTACGTAAAAACAGAAACACGCTCTAATCCAAAAAGTGAAACAACGCCTTCAACGCAAACGCAAGTTGATTTTGCCCAAACGCTAAAAAAAGAGTTGGAAGAAATTGGTATGAGCGATGTTGTATATAACGAAACAAATGGTTTTGTGTTGGCTACTTTACCGAGTAACGTAGACAAAGAAGTTCGTTCAATCGGCTTTATTGCTCATATGGATACAGCAGATTTTAATGCGGTAAACGTTAATCCACAAATTATTGAAAAGTATGATGGTGAGTCAACAATCAATTTAGATAGCGAAGGGAAATACACGTTAAATACGAAGGATTTTCCGAACTTAAAAAACTATGCCAATCAAACGTTAATCACCACAGATGGTACGACGCTTTTAGGTGCCGATGATAAATCTGGGATCGCCGAAATTATGACAGCTATGGAAATTTTGATTAAAAATCCCTCAATCAAACATGGAACGATCCGAGTAGCTTTTGGTCCTGACGAAGAAATCGGTGTTGGAGCGGATAAATTTGATGTAGCGCAATTTAATGTTGATTTCGCTTATACAATGGATGGTGGTCCAGTGGGTGAATTACAATATGAAACATTCAACGCAGCACAGGCTGAAGTAACGATACAAGGGAAAAATGTACATCCAGGAACAGCCAAAGATACGATGATCAATGCGCTACAATTAGCAATCGATTTTCATAACCAATTACCGCAAAATGAAGTTCCTGAAAAAACGGAGGGTGACGAAGGATTTTTCCATTTAGCACAAATGAGTGGAACGCCAGAAGAAGCGCAAATGACGTACATCATTCGTGATCATAATCGTGAAAAATTTGAAGCACGGAAAACATTGATTCGTAACATTCAAGAAATCATGAATCAGCCATTTGACCATGAACGAGTTCAGATTGATTTGTTTGATCAATATTACAACATGGGGGAAATAATCGAGAAAGATATGAGCATTATTGAATTAGCGAAAAATGCGATGATCGAGCTTGATATCGAACCATTAATCGAACCTGTCCGAGGCGGAACGGATGGCTCTAAAATTTCATATTTAGGTATTCCAACACCTAATATTTTTGCTGGTGGCGAAAATATGCATGGTCGTTTTGAGTTTGTCTCATTACAAGCGATGGAAAAAGCAACGGATGTTATCGTGAAAATTGTAGAATCCAACGCAAAATAAAGGAAATCACTATTCATAATTGTAGTAAAATTTAAAAAGAGGGAGTAATGTTACAGGTAGTGACTTACTTCCTATTTTTCTGTCAGAGCAGGATGAGCCCGCTATACTTTAAATTTTAGGAGGAACTTAAATGGAAAATGTAATGATACTTTTTAATAAAACATCTGGTAAAGATAAAGGCAAAGAATTAGCCGAACAGTTTGTAGACTATGCCAAAAATCATGGTCAAACAGACACGCATTTTCTATTAGAACAAGTTGGTCCAGATTGTGATAGTCAAAAGACCGTTAAAAAAGCAAAGACTGAAAATATCGATACACTAATCTTTATCGGTGGTGATGGTACGATCAATCATAACGTTGAAGACTTTCAAAAAGAATTACCACATCTAAATGTTGGATTATTGCCTGGTGGTACTGTTAATAATATGGCAAGGGTTTTGGGGATCCCGCTAAAATTTGAAGCAGCCGCTGATGTGATTTTAGGTGGAGTAACAAGAAAAATCGATTATGGCATGATCAATCAAAAAGTCATCGTTAGCACCATGACGATCGGTATTTTAGCAGATACAGCGGCTCGAATTAGCCAAAAAGAGAAACAAAAATATGGTAAACTTATTTTTATTAAAAACTTTTTCAAATTACTCGCAAAGAAAAAACGTTATCGGTTAGAAATCAAAACAGAAAAAGAGCAGTGGCAAGGGAAAACACAGCTTGTTACCGTGACGATGACTAATTCTGTGGGTGGCTATACGAATTTTGATAATTCAGCATCTCCAGATGATGGTTTGTTTCATCTAACGATTTTACCAAAATTAAACTTTTTTAAACTAGCTTTTTACCTACCCAAAATTATTTTAGGCAAAATCTATGAACTTCCTGGAATCAAGTATATGACGGCAGCTGAAATAACCATTAAAAGCTTGAGCGAAAAGAAAGTTGGGACTCGTGTCGATGGAGATCCAAGTGAGGATCTACCGATTCAAATGAATGTTATTAAACACGGCTTGACCGTATTTGTTCCAGAAGAACAAGTGTAAATTTTTATGAAATGATCAAATTAACGTTACATGACTTGGTCTTTCAATATGTTCCATTAAGAGACTAAAAGTTGGAGGAAAATCAATGACAGGTTTGTTGAAACATTTGCCATGGGTGTATTTGCTCATCGTAAATTTGGTTGAATTTTTTGTGATGTATCTTGATAAACAACGAGCTAAAAGAAGAAAATGGCGGGTTCCTGAATTTGATCTTTTGTTTATAGGGTTGATAGGTGGAGGAATGGGCGGCTTACTCGCGCAACAACTTTTTCATCATAAAACGAGAAAATTACGCTTTTATTTTTTCTTTATCTTTGGTACACTTGTAGCTATTGCAATTAGTTTTGTTAGTTATAAAAGATAATCGTGAATTTAAATTTAGTAAGGAGAGACTATGAAAAGCAATTCAAAAACAAAGGTTTTCCTGAATATCGGCTTGTTGGCCATTATTATCGGAGTAATTATTTATGTAATGGATAATTCTCTTAGCGATATATTTGCTCAATTGATGAAAACAAGTTGGATCGTTGTCGCTCTTGTTATTTTGTTAGGTGTCATTTATCAAATTGTTGAAGGTCGCTCTATCAAAGAGATTGCTTCTTATTTTCAAAAGGATTTCTCAACAAAAGATGGTTTTTTCACGTCTTGTTACGTGGCCTTTTATCGTGTGATCTCGTTTGGAACGGGAACATTACTTTCTGAAATTTACTTTTATAAGAAAAAAGGATTGGCCGTTTCTCAAGGAGTCGGTGTAACGGCCTTGCATATGATTATGTATAAAGCTGCTGTTATTTTTTTATCAGTCCTAGGACTGATTGTGCAATTTTCATTATTTTATGAGCATGCACCAAAAATGATTCCGTTCATTTTAGTAGGTGTTGTTTTGACGTTTGTGATTATATTGTCACTACTGATTCTTTCAAGTAGTATCAATCTTCAAGTTTTATTGATTAGTTGGAGTAACAAGCATTTTAAGAGAAAAAAATTGCGAGATTGGGTAGATAAGTGTAATTTGCAAATCTATTCATTGAGAGAAACAGTTCAAACAATTACGAAAGATCGTTCAGCGATGATTCGGATTTTCGGTTGGAATGTAGCGAAGTTACTTTTTTGGTACGTGATTCCATATGTTGTATTGGTTGAAAATCATCCGAATATTGATTTACTGCTAGTTCTTTCTTTTACCAGTTTTTCAGTTATTTTATCGGGAGTATTTCCAACGCCAGCTGGAATTGGTCCATTTGAATTTGTGTATTTATTACTATTTAAACCTTTAGTGGGAACGGTCGATGCAGTGTCTTCTTTGTTATTGTACCGTTTTGGTAGCTTTGTATTACCATTTTTGATTGGGTTTATCTACGTTTTAGTTCAAAAAAGACAAGAGATAAAACTAGGGCTTCATGCTGTTAGAGAAGAAAAAAACGAAGCTGCTGATGAGTAATGCAGCTAAAACGATTAATAGAAGGAGAGTCGGTTGAAACCTTTACGTTTCAACCGACTCTCTTTTATTTGAACAAAAATCTCGTTAGAGTTATTATTATTATGTAAAGAATATATAGGAGAGTGAAAATATGAGTAAAAAAATGACCACAAGTGAAGGACAACCTATTGCCAATAATCAACACTCGCAAACTGCGGGAAAAAGAGGACCAGTATTGATCCAAGATGTTCACCTTTTGGAAAAACTAGCTCATTTTAACCGCGAAAGAATTCCTGAAAGAGTCGTTCATGCTAAAGGAGCTGGTGCTTTTGGGGAGTTTGAACTAACAAATGACATGAGTAATTACACAAAAGCTGGACTTTTTAACGGGGTAGGAAAAAAGACAAGAGTTGCGATCCGTTTTTCTCAAGTTGCTGGGGAATCAGGATATATCGATACGTACCGTGATGTCAGAGGTTTTGCAGTCAAGTTTTATACAGAAGAAGGAAATTATGATATTGTCGGCAATAATACACCAGTTTTTTTTGTTCAAGATCCATTGAAATTTCCTGATTTTATTCATTCTCAAAAGCGCGATCCTAAAACACATTTACGCGATCCGTATATGCAGTGGGATTTTTGGTCTCATTCCCCTGAATCTGTCCACCAGGTAACGATTTTGATGGCTGATCGTGGCATCCCTGCAAGCTACCGCACGATGCACGGATACGGTAGTCACACATTTAAATGGGTTAATGATCAAGGCGAAGTATTTTGGGTAAAGTATCACTTTAGAACCAATCAAGGAGTGAAAAACTTAACAGATGATGTTGCTGCCCAAATTGCTTCTCAAAACACAGATTATTTGATGGATGAACTATTTCAAGCGATTGAAACTGGAGACTATCCTTCATGGAAACTTTGTGTGCAGCTCATTCCATACGAGGAAGGGTTGAACTACAAGTATGATTTATTCGATGTAACGAAAGTCGTTTCACAAAAAGAGTATCCCTTAATCGAAGTCGGTACGATGACATTAAACGAAAATCCTCAAAATTATTTTACAGATGTTGAAGAAATCGCTTTTTCACCAGCAAACTTAGTGCCTGGGATAGAAGTTTCACCAGACAAGTTATTACAAGGAAGACTATTTGCCTACAAAGATGCAGCTCGCTATCGTCTAGGTGTTAATTACGATCAATTACCTGTCAATAAACCACACAATGAGGTCAATAACTATGAAAGAGATGGGTTCATGCAAGGGAATAATCAGGGTGGGGCAGTTAACTATGAGCCAAATAGTGAAGGAGGACCCGTTCAAGACGAATCTGCGGCGATTACGCCATTTGATGTAGAAGGGCAGGCTGGTACGTATGAATATGGACCAGACCACTATACTCAAGCTGGTGACCTTTATCGTTTGATTCCAGAAGATGAAAAAGAACGTTTAGTTCAAACCATTAAATCAAATTTAGGCCAAGTGGACAATCGAGAAATACAGATTTTAGAAATCAAACAATTTTATCAAGCGGATAAAGACTATGGGACAAGAGTTGCTAAAGCGTTGAACATTCCAATAGAGGAAATTCAATAGTAATCTATAGTTTAAACAAATACCATGGGAGTCACTTTGGTCCAGGCGCTCGTTTGAAGGGACCCTTTGAATCTGAGAGTTATTGCTCTTTTATGCTTAGAACAGTTCATTGGTTAAATTTAGTTTTATTCTTAATGGTCAATCTCTAATCTTCATGAGAAAAAAGTAAATAATCTATACAGTAATATATAAGACTGAACCTTTGTTTATCAAGGTTTCAGTCTTATTACATATTAAAGAAAAAGTGAATCATTAAAAAAGATGAATCATTGGATTTTTTTTCTAATAAATTGCTGATAAGATCGATATTTAGGCATGTGAATGCTTGTTTAAAGTCTTAAAAATGATTATGCTTAAAAAGTAATTTTATACTTAATGATGGATAGGAGCTGTTTTGATGGAACAAAAGCAGATGCGGTGGTTTACCGTTGGTCTGATAGCGTTCAACATGGTTTGGGGCTTGGGGAATGTCGTGAATAACTATGCACAACAAGGCATATCAGTTGTAACATCCTGGATCTTGATTTTGGTCTTATATTTTATTCCGTATGCATTGATTGTCGGACAACTAGGTTCAACATTCAAAGATAGTAGTGGGGGTGTCAGTTCCTGGGTTCAAAATACTAGTACGAAGCGTTTAGCGTATTACGCAGCTTGGACATATTGGGTCGTACATATTCCCTATTTAGCTCAAAAACCTCAGTTAGTATTGATTGCCTTTGGTTGGGCAATTCAGGGAAATGGCGATATTGTGAATAATTTTTCAGTTGTAGGTATTACAGTAATCTCGCTTGCCATTTTCTTACTCTTTTTACTATTGTCGACGAGAGGGTTAATGACATTAAAAGTTATTGGTGGCATGGCCGGAACTGCAATTTTTGTGATGTCGATGTTATTCATTCTTTTAGCAATTGGTGCGCCAATGATGAATTCTACAGTTGAATTTGCAACGCCTCACATGGATAAAATCAGTACGTATATTCCTAAATTTGATTTTAGTTACTTTACGACTGTTTCCATGCTGGTCTTTGCTGTTGGTGGAGCAGAAAAGATTTCACCTTATGTCAATTCAATGAGAAATCCAGCAAAAGAATTTCCTAAAGGAATGATTTTTTTAGCGTCAATGGTTGGTGTTTCAGCTGTATTAGGCTCTTTTGCCATGGGTATGTTATTTGCAAGTAATAATATCCCAGAAGATTTAATGGCAAATGGTGCGTATACTGCTTTCCAACTATTAGGTGAGTATTATGGTGTTGGAAATTTATTAATGATCATTTATGCAATCACAAACGGTATCGGACAAATTTCAGCATTGGCTTTTTCGATCGATGCACCATTACAAATCCTTTTAGCCGATGCAGATCCAGATTACGTTCCTGCGGCGTTACGTAAGAGAAGTAAAAAAGGAACGTTGATCAATGGGTATCTATTAACGGGTGTTTTAGTGAGTATTATCATCGTACTGCCAATGTTTGGGATCGACAACATCAAAGAACTAGTGAAATGGTTGACTAACTTGAATTCAGTTGTGATGCCAATGCGTTATTTATGGGTATTCTTTGCTTATATGATGTTAAATAAAGCGTATAAAAATTATTCCTCTGAATATAAGTTTATAAAAAATCCCAAAATCGCCTTTGGTTTTGGGGCATGGTGTTTCTTATTTACAGCGTTTGCTTGTATTTTAGGAATGGTTCCGAAATTTGATTTTGCAGCTGACCCTAAAGCTTGGCTCTTCCAATTAGGTTCTAATATTATCACACCAGTTGTCTTGATTTTACTAGGGATGATTTTACCAGCTATAGCAAGACGTGAAAAAAAGAATGCATAAATCAATCAAAGAGAGTGAAAGGGTCACAACTTTTCGAGTCGTATCTCTCTCATGGAATCCGGATAAACGGTGGGAGCAGAAGTAACCCCTTCGGAAATAAGCTGAAATTGCTGTAAAACACAACAAGGAACAAGTTGATGTTGCACAGTACCTACTTGGTCACAAAAATTTGAAGAACAATTTTCGTAAATTTCCTCTTATTTCTCAGGGTTAAACACTTCTGTCCCATCCTCTTTTTTTCTTTTAAATTGCGGAGTTAAGTATTTTTTAGGTGTTAAAAATATGATTTCGAGCGTTGTTTTTCTTTTAATTTAATATATTTGTAAAAAAATGAGAACATTTTTTTATTTTTATCGGTATAATAGAAGTGGAAGTCTGTTTTTTTTTCTAAAAAAATGATACGATTTAGACAGGAAAAAAATTGAGGAAGTGAGAACAATCAGTAAACGACAACGTCAATCAATAAAAGAAGAAAGATCAACCTATATTTGTAAAGAAGTTGATCCTGATTATCTTGGGCGTGAGATATATGCCGATAATGTGGATACGCCATATTCATTTTATTTAGTTCGAAAATTGAATCTAGCAAAAGATTATCAAAATCTAGCTGAAGGAGAGGCCTTTTTTGATGCAATTTGTGACAGCTGGGATGAAACGGAAGAATTCGAAGAATTAGTCGTTAAAAAGATTTATATGTATGTTGAAACGGAAATCATGTTTTACACCTTATTGATAGGTAGTTTTGAACCAACTAGAAGAGAACTTCGCATGAACTTGAAACAATGGTTTGAAGAAATTGCGCTTGACAAAGAAGAGCATTCACTGGTTTATCGAAGTGAAGCGACATTGAACGCTGGAGAGATACAGGGAATGATGAAGCAAATGCTCGAGACGTCAAATGAGATTTTTCGTCTACGGAAAATGATGAATGATTTAACAGAAACAATCAATCAAGGAAAAGTTGAATGGCATGCACCGAAAAATAATCCGATTATCTCTAGAAGTATTCAGACAATCCATCTTAAAAGAGCGCAACCTTTAGTTGTTGAAGAAGATAGAGACGAAAAGCCAACGATTGAACAGACTGAAGCGGATAAAAGTGTAGATGTCGAGTTTGATTTGATTGATAAGGCGTTAGTTGAAGAAGCTGTCGAACAAGAACCAGCGGAAGAATTAGGCGCAGAAACGGAAAAAAAGTTGCCGAACGAATTGGCGAAAAAACCAATTCAAGAAGATTTCCAAGTAGAAGACGAGCCTACAATATCACAAGACCTAGACGCGGAAAATAACGAAGCACCAAAAAAAGAACGTACTTCAATCAAATTGAAGCGTCAACAACTAGAGACAACAAAAGCAAGTGTCGAGTCGGATGTAAAAAAAAAAACAGAAGAGCAAATTGGTGCGCTTGAACCATTAGATCTGGATTTGTTAGTTTTCAAAAAAAGAAAAACGCAAAAGGCAACGCCAAGCAACTGGCCACGTTTCTCTAAGCAACTGAAATTAAGAAAAAGAATTGTAGCTCCTGCGAGAATTCCAAATTTTTCTAAGAGTGAGATGGAAAACTTAGAAGATGAAATTTATTTGTGTTTTATGAATAAACGCATGCGATTAGGGACAAAGAAAAATAAACCACAGAAAAAAAATATCCTCCGTTCAGAGTTACTTGCTCAAATCAGCCAGGCAGAATATTTAAATTATTCCTGGGGGCAAGTATTAAGACAACGAAAAGAAGATGTCTTGATATGTGGTCGCTTAAGTTGTGGAGAGTTAGTATCTTCTTTAGATGACTTTTTACAAGAAATGCGTGAAATTGCCTACAGTCGTTCGTTGTTTGGTAAAAAAGTTCGCTGTTCAGTTGACTTATTACGTCGCTTAGAAGGATATATTTTAATGGATCAATATATGCAAAACCTAAGCTTGATGCCAGTTGAAAAATAACTACGAGATAGAAAAAAGTGAATTAGATGTTTAAAAGACTAGGGGAAAACTGGATCAGTTTTGCTCTAGTTTTTTTGGTGAGTGTGACAATTCACAGGTCTCTATTTTGCGATACGTTGAAAGACGATCCATTACTGTTTTTATTTAAAAAGGGAGTAGATGATAGCTATTTTAAAAAAACTATATAATACTTATTGGCAGAAATAATTTTATGTATTACACTTTTATAAAAGTACTATCCTATATTTAATAGGTGAATATTTTTAGATAAAGAAAGGGGTTAATTCGTTTGAAATTGTTAAAAATAGGTTTTATTGGTGTGTTTTTATTAGGTGCTACATTTTTTAGTTTTGCTCCTAAATCAGAAGCGGTAGGTGTAGAACACCGTTCCATTATTGGTGTCGATGAACGTTCTAGAGTTTTTGACACCACACTTGCACCTTATCAAAGTACGGTTTATGTCTCATCAAATGGATACATGGGATCGGGTGCTGTTATTGGGAAAAATACTGTATTGACTGCTGCACATGTTGTAAAAAGAATTATGGAAAATCCGACCAAAGCCACTAATTATGTTATTCCTGGGAGAAATGGCGCTACTCTTCCTTATGGAAAGTTCAAAATCAAACAAGTTCACATTCCTCAAAGATATTTGGATAAAGTAGATCTTGACCATGATATTGCTGTACTTACACTTGAAGAAAACAATGGTCACAGTATTGGCGATGTTGTTAAGCAGAATCCAATGGTTCTAACTAATACTGTATCGATTGGAAATACCATTTCAAGTATGGGGTATCCTGGTGACAAACCGTTTGGAACGATGTGGGAGTCCAAAGGAAAAATTATAAGACAATCGACGAATCGCATCGACCATGATATTGATACTGTTGGTGGACAATCTGGTTCACCCATTTTCAATGAAAATCACGAAATAATAGCTGTACATGTTTCAGGCGGAAAATATAATAATTCAAGTGTAAAATTAAACACAGAACATATTGAATTTGTTTTAAAATACATTGGTGATACTTCAAACTAGTCATTATATGCGTTGAAAGGGAAGCAATTATCGACAGATGACGTGATGTAAACAATAGAGCGCCTATAGCATAATGAGGAACAAAATTATAATTATGCATGTAGATGAGAAAAATGCAAAAGACCATTATTCATATAGAAATGAAAGCAATTAGTGAGAATAAAAAAATCCAGGTATCAGTCATATGTGATTGATACCTGGATTTTTTAGAAGAATAGTTATCCTGACCGTCTGTAAATGAATAAGCAAAGAAAAAATTAGCGCTTATTTTCATTCGATAACAGACTTTTATTTTCAGATTATATTCAAAAGTGCTGTCTTTTGGTGAAATAAGATTTCTATTGTATGATTAGAGTATAAAAGCATTGAGTGTATGTATACATAGTTTATGAAACATAATTGGAGGTAATGAATGGTGAAGAAACGTTTAAAGAAAAAAACGACAGATGAAAAAAAATCATTCCTAAAAAAGAGCAAAACGAATACACAACAATATGAAGAAAAAAACGCAAGCTCAGATGAAAAAGAATTTGAATCATTTTTTTCTGAAGTAATAAAAAAATTTCCAGCAAAAACATCAACAGTGATCCTAAATAGTTATGGGAAATCGAAAGATCGTGCTGAAAAAATCTTGGCTAAAAGCAAAACGCAATTCGATAGTATTTTTGATGAATTTTTGGAAGGTGTCGATGAAGAAACGAAAAGAAAATGCCATAAAATAGTCCATGCGGCGTCATTAACAGCTGCTATTATAGGCTGTTCACCAATTCCTTTTTCAGATGCCTTGTTACTTGTCCCTATCCAATTGACTATGATGGCTCGTTTGCATAAATTATTTGGGCAATCTTGGTCTGAAAGTATGGGCAAGAGTATTGGGAAAGAAATTGTTGTCGTAGGGCTTGGGAAAAGTGCAGTTGGCAACTTAATAAAACTTCTTCCAGGTGTGGGAACAGTTGCTGGTGCTGCCATAAATGCTACTGTTGCAAGTTCGATTACAGAAACGCTTGGTTGGGTGACTGTCAAGATGTTAAATGATGGAGAAGATATTTTTGAGCAAACAATGACATTTAAAGGTCAGTTCCAAACATTGTTTAAAGCAGTCCAAAATTCAAGCAAAAAGTCAAAATAGAGAGTACGGATAAAATAATAGATTAGTAGATTTAAAATTTGAAAGAAATTTTTTTAAACAATCAACCATTCACATAGCTTAAGTAGTTGATGATCAAGACGAAGCAATTGCTTTTTACACTTTGATAGAAAATATATCCCCACCTTCTCCCCTCTGATATGTTTCAATTACTGATTTTTAAAGTCATAATCATATTTAGCCACTATAAAAAGCCCCCTAAGTTAGATTTTCTGGTCTAACTTAGGGGGCTCATTTCAGAACTTTGAACGGCTCTTTTTTTATTAGTTTCAAAAGTAGTATATGTTAAAAAGTTCCTTTATAAGCTGTACGTTCAGTTTGACTAAACCATACCAAGTTACGTTATTGATGGTATAATAAAATTTCCAAAAAAATTTTATTGGAGGGAATACCCATGAAAAAGATTATTTTAATCGGCTCAAGTGGAGCTGGTAAGTCAACCTTGGCACTTAGATTAGGTGAGAAGTTAGGTATTGAAGTTTTTCATTTAGATAAGTTACTTTGGAAACCGAATTGGGAAATGACAGATAGAGAATACCAAATTGAAGTACAAAATAATTTGATCATGAAACCTTCATGGATCATTGACGGAAACTATGGCGCAACACTTGGTATGAGAATCAAAGCGGCAGATACTATACTATTTTTAGATAGAAATAGATATGTATGTATTTATCAGATTTTGAAAAGAGTAAAAAAATTTAACGGTTTGACCAGACCTGATATGCAACCGAATTGTCCTGAGAAGTTTGATTTAAGTTTTTTAAAGTGGGTATGGAATTTCCCGAACAAACAAAAGGTTGAGATTCTTGAAGAGATACAAAACCTTCCTAAAACTAAAAAAGTAATAGTTCTAAAAACTAAAAAACAGATTCAACTTTTTTTAGACGAGCTATAAAAAATCAAAAGAATCATTCTAACAACTAATCAAGAATGATCCTTCTTTTGATAACCAGAAAAGAAACGAATGTGACAGTTGGACAGAACTAAGATAACCAAAACATCTTCACTACCAAACCTTTCAAACTAATACTAAAAAAAAAGTTCATTTTGTAGTATAATTTTCAAGGGTAGAGGAAAGGCGGGGAAGTCCATGAAAAAAAAGCAGACATATGCAGTAGTTGATCTTGAAACAACTGGGACCGATCCGTTGGTCGACCGGATTATTCAATTCGGCTGTGTATTGATCCAAGAAGGAAAAATCGTTTCCCGTTTTGCGACTGATATCAATCCTAATCAGGCGATCTCCAAACAGATTCAGCAACTTACTGGTATTAGTAATTCACGTGTGCAAAAAGCGCCATACTTTGAAGATATGGCACTAACGATTTATAATTTACTAGCAGATACAGTATTTGTTGCACATAATATTTATTTTGATTACTCCTTTTTAACACAGGAATTGCTTCGTTGCGGTACACCTAAATTAAAAATTCCTGGAATTGATACAGTGGAATTAGCTCAAATATTTTTACCAACAGAAAAAAGTTTTCGTTTAGGCGATTTATCTGAAAGTTTAGGGTTGATTCATGACAATCCTCATCAGGCAGACAGTGATGCACAGGTGACGGCCGAACTTTTGTTATTGATTGAAGCCAAGATGCGCCGCTTACCACTGATTACGATGGAAGCAATCGATCATTTGAGTCAGCAAACAGGCATGGATACAAGTGCTTATATCCATCATATATATGAAGAAATGAAACAGGATATTCAACCGCTAGCAAAAGAACAACACGTTGTGTCAGGCATTGCTTTGAGAAGAAAAGAAGTTCCGCTTTATGAAGAAAAGTTATATGGAAAATCAAGTTTCCCGCAAAAGAAAAAAGCAAAGGAAAAAGTTTTTGCAGATACAATCGGCTATCGTTCAGAGCAGAGCCGGATGATGAATTTAGTTTATGAACATTTTACGAATGATGAAAATAAAAATTTGTTTATTGAGGCTGCGACAGGAACAGGAAAAACATTAGGTTATTTATTTCCATTAAGCTATTTAGCTACACCAGATAACCCAGTTATTATCAGTACAGTATCGATTGTTTTGCAAAATCAATTAATGGAAAAAGATATTCCACTAGCAAACCAAATTTGTCCCAAGCCGATTCAAGCTGTAATCATTAAAAGTCATCGTCATTACATCGATTTACAACGATTTAAAGCTACGTTAAAAAATCCAATACAGCAAAAGCAATATGCGTTGTATCAAATGGGTGTTTTAGTATGGTTGGTGGAAACAGAAACGGGAGATCTTGATGAATTACAATTAACGAACTTTAACCATATCTTTTGGCGGGATGTTGCCCATCGAGGCATCGATTTTTTATCAGATCAAGATGCGTTGTATCAAGAAGATTTTGTGCGTTTTCTCTATAAAAAAATTAGACAAAGCAACGTATTGATTGTCAATCATGCATTTTTGGCACAGGAAACGCTCAGAGAATTGCCACTTTTACCGAAAAGTTCGTATTTGATTATTGATGAGGCTCATCATCTACCGGATATTGCAGGGAAGATTGCGAATCGTCAATTTAACTATGTTTCCTTTAAAAAGCAGGCAAGTCTTTATCTGGAAGAAGATCAGTTGTTTGATCAAGTCAACCAAATTTTCGAATCTGAAACACAAGAACAGCGTTTGTTGCGGATTTATTCTAAAGCATTAAATGATCTAGTGGAAGAATTTAGTGATTTATTTTACGAAATAAATCAGCTCTTTAACAAGGATCATTCATCTAATTTAGAAGCAATGTTGCTAACAAAGCCGATATTTGATCATTTATCACTTAGTGGTGAGACGTCGATTCAAAAGATAGAGATTCTCTTAACTGAAATGCAAGAAATTCAAAATAGGTTGAATCAGTCGATTGTGAATGCTTTGGAAAAATATACTGCTTCAGAGCGAATTATATTCGTTAGTTTGCTGCAATTCTTTGAACGGATTGAACGTTTAGCGGATTGTTTTGCTATTTATGTCAATGAATGGCATCCACGTTGGATCAAGGAATATAGCATCACACCACAAGGATACGGGCTGCTTGCATTAAATGATTTAGAGGCAAGTATATTGCCAGAGACGACTTGGTATGATCGTTATCAACGAATTTTATACACAGGTGGAACCTTGAAATTTGGGAATGATAAGAAGTATTTGCCTAATAAATTAGGATTAACAGATGTGTTGTTTAAAACGTTACCTGATCCTTATGATTATGAGCAAAATGCACGTTTGTATATTCCAACAGAAGCAATAGCAATCAGTCAGGCGAATGCTACAGAATTCTCAGCTTATATCGCATCCGTGATTCAAGAATTGTCACAAGAACATGACCGATCCATTTTGGTTTTATTCACGTCGCATGAGATTTTATCTAGTGTTTATTATCGTTTGCATCCTCAATTTTTAAATGAAGGAAGAGACCTTTTAGCCCAGAGAATTAGCGGTAGTCGGGAAAAAATTCTAAAACGTTTCGCGCATTCAAGAAATAGCGTCCTACTTGGAGCTGACAGTTTTTGGGAAGGTGTCGATTTACCTGGGGAAGCATTATCTCTGTTGATCGTGACACGTTTACCATTTGAAAATCCTAAACGACCGTTTGTCAAAGCACGTTATGACTATCTTGAAGAAAAAGGAATCAATCCCTTTACTCATGAGGCTTTGCCAAAAGCCGCGTTACGATTACGTCAAGCCTTAGGCCGCTTGATTCGTTCCGATGATGATAAAGGAGCTCTAGTTGTCCTAGATAGGCGTTTAGTAACAGCTAAGTATGGCAAGCGGATGGTAAAGGCTTTGCCAAAAGATTTGGTAGTGAAAGAAGAATCATTAACTGAAATAGCATCAGAGCTAAAAGAATTTTTAAATAAATAAATTTAGTTACTACCTATTAAATCAAACCGATTTTCTGCTATAATGGTAGCCAGTAAGTTTGGAAAGGGCGAGAAGAGTGCAAGAACAAGAAGAACTCAGAGAAGCGAGAAAAACCAAGATTTTAGTTGGTGTAATTGCGGTTTTATTAATGATTATTGTCCTAATCACTATTTTCTACATTCGCTCAACACAGCCAAGAACACAAGCGAAAAAAGAAGCGACAGAAATTGCTAAAGAATATGCAAACTTGGAGACAGTGGATCACTTTTATTGGTTTACCCGAAAAGATACGTACTTTAGTGTGACAGGTAAAGATAATAAAGGGGAAGAATTAGCTGTGATCATCCCGAAATCGGGGGACAAAGTGACTGTTTTAAATCAGAAAGATGGTGTTGACGAAGACCACATCCGCCAAATCGTTGAAACTGATTACAAAGAGAATAACATCCAAAAAGTCAGCTTAGGTCTGTATAAGGATAAACCAACGTGGGAAGTCGTTGCAAAAAACGATGACGGATCATTAAGTTATTATCTATTAACATTTGATAAAGCTGAAGAAATTATGATCATCAAAAATGTCTGACGAGACGTTTTAATGAAGAGCGTTAGCTAAAATCAAATAAACTTGAAGAATTAGCTGATGAATCAAGATAGACAGCGGTAGGAAATGAGCTCGATTGTTAGAATAGAATCCCTACCGTGCTCTAGAAAATGAAGGGAGCAATCATATGGACATATCAAAACGCGCACAAAAATTAGAACCCTCTGTTACGTTAGCAGCTGCTGCCAAAGCCAACGCATTAAAAGCAGAAGGAAAAGATGTTCTAAGTTTAACCGTAGGTGAGCCGGATTTTAGCACACCAAAAAACATTCAACAAGCAGCGATTCAAGCCATCGAAAGCGGAAAAGCAAGTTATTATACACCTTCTGCTGGGATCAAAGAATTGCGAGAAGCTGTTGTCGAACATATTGAAACTTACTATAACTTGAGTTATCAAGTCAAAAATGTAATCGTAACAGATGGTGCAAAATTTGCATTGTATCTTCTTTTTCAAGCGGTATTAAACCCAAATGATGAAGTCATCATTCCAGTGCCATATTGGGTAAGCTACGGCGAGCAAGTAAAATTAGCTGAAGGAGTACCTGTTTTTATCTCATGCGATCAGGAAAAAGAATTCAAAGTAACGGTGGAACAATTAGAAGAAGCTAAAACAGATAAAACGAAATTATTGATTTTAAATTCCCCTTCTAATCCAACGGGAATGATTTATTCTGAAGTAGAATTACGTAAAATAGGTGAGTGGGCTGTCCAAAATGATATTTTGATTGTATCAGATGATATCTATGGTAGACTCGTATATAACGGAGCCACTTTCACACCAATAGCAACATTATCCGAAGCAATCCAAAAACAAACAATCATTATCAATGGCGTTTCTAAAAGTTATGCGATGACAGGTTGGCGTATCGGTTATGCTGTCGGTGATGAAACGATCATCTCAGCAATGAATGATATCGCATCACAATCAACCAGTAATCCGACGGCTGTCAGTCAATACGCTGCGATTGAAGCATTGATCGGTGAACAAGATACAGTTGAAATCATGAGACAAGCATTTGAAGCACGTCTAAATGAGATTTATCCGTTGTTTGCAGCGTTACCTGGGTTTAAAATCGAAAAACCGAATGGTGCATTTTACTTATTTCCAAATATCAAAGATACCTTAACAATGTGCGGCTATACAGATGTTACGCAATGGGTAGATGATTTATTGACTGAAGCGCAAGTTGCACTAGTTACGGGTGCAGGATTTGGCGCACCTGAAAACGTTCGGATTAGTTATGCAACCGATTTAGATACATTAAAAGAAGCCGTTAAACGTATAAAAGCCTTTATCGAGAAAAAAGCAACAAACTAAACTACTTAATTCGGGATAGGTAAAAGAATAAATGAATGGAGAGACGATTGTGGAACAAATTCAAATTATTGATTCAAAAAATCATGTAGGGGAAACAGTAAAGATAGGGGCGTGGATTGCAAATAAACGTTCAAGCGGGAAAATTGCGTTTCTACAATTGCGTGATGGGACAGCTTATTTTCAAGGAATTGTAGTGAAAAGTGAAGTTTCAGAAGAAGTCTTCCAGTTAGCGAAAAGTCTAACGCAAGAAACCTCTGTTTGGATCACTGGTGAAATCAGAGAAGATAGCCGTTCAAAATTTGGCTACGAGATCGGAGTAACAGGAATCGAAGTCATTGGTGAAAGTCATGATTATCCGATCACACCCAAAGAGCATGGAACAGACTTTTTGATGGATCACCGTCATTTATGGTTGCGTTCATCTCGTCAGCATGCAATCATGCAAATCCGTAACGAAATCATTCGCGCGACATATGAATTTTTTAATAATCATAACTTTGTTAAAATCGACCCACCAATCCTAACTGCAAGTACAGCAGAAGGGACGACTGATTTATTTGAAACAAACTATTTTGATCAAAAAGCTTATCTATCTCAAAGTGGACAATTGTATATGGAAGCCGCAGCATTAGCTTTCGGGAAAGTATTCTCATTTGGACCAACATTTAGAGCTGAAAAATCAAAAACGCGTCGTCATTTGATTGAATTTTGGATGATCGAGCCTGAAATGGCGTTTATGCATCAAGAAGAAAGTTTAGAAGTACAAGAACAATACGTCGCATTTCTTGTTCAAAGCGTGCTAGACAATTGTGATCATGCCTTAGATGTTTTAGAACGTGATAGAGAAGTCTTGAAAAAATATACACAATTACCTTTCCCACGTATTTCATATGATGAAGCAGTGGAATTATTAAAGAAAAATGGGTTTGATGATATTGAATGGGGCGATGATTTTGGCTCGCCGCATGAAACGTTTATTGCCAACTCATTTGATCGACCAGTCTTCATTTTAAACTATCCAAAAGCAATCAAAGCTTTCTACATGAAACCACATCCTACTCGTGATGATGTTGTAATTTGTGCAGATATGATTGCACCAGAAGGGTATGGAGAAATCATTGGGGGTTCTGAAAGAGCAATTGATCATGATTATTTGTTAGAACAAATTCGTAACCATAATCTAGATGAAAAAGAATATTCTTGGTATTTAGATTTACGTCGTTACGGTTCGGTTCCACATTCAGGTTTCGGCCTAGGATTAGAACGTACGGTTACATGGTTAGCTGGAATTGAGCATGTTCGTGAAGCAAGCCCGTTCCCACGCTTGTTAAACCGTATTTACCCATAGCAATATAAAAAAATTAGTCATTGAAACTTGGTTTCAATGACTAATTTTTATTGAAACTGAAATTTTCAGTTAAATTGCAACAAGAAAAAAGAAAAAGTAAGGTAATATGTTTAGAATTCTATTGTTTTATGGTAGAATTGACACAAAGTACAATAAAGGAATGACTCGAATGGGAAACCCAACTCAAATTAAACGAAAACATTTTCGCTTTCCAGCCTTTGATGATGAATCAGGTGTGAAATTAGTTTCTGAAAATAAACGAACATTATTTCAAGATGAGCCGATGCTTACTAAAGCGGTGACACAGACAACCAATCAAGCACAAAGACAGCCAAGTGCGCCGGTAATAGATCCAATAACCGTTCAGCCAGTACTGCAAAAACAACCAACTCAAACAAATAATCAACATGTGTCTCATAGTGAAGAACAACTAGCAGAATTAGCACGTCACAAATCTAATCTGCCTAATTACATGATGGCACACAATAAACCAACATCACCAAAACAAAAAAATAATTTATTTGGCAATATGCCAAAAAGAAGTTCATATGGTTTCGGTTCACAGCAAACTTCTAACAAAAATAAAGCCGCGTTTTCAAAAGATTTTACCTATGATACCCGATCGTATTTTGTACCGAAATATATTCCAGCATCTGTTATTCCAGAGGAGAAAACACCCACTTTGACAGAGCAGGACTTAACCGAAGCAATGAAAAAAGATCAAAATTCTTATTTGCTTTTTGACGATGAACCAGCAGCTTTTCAAGTGAAAGGGAACGAAGATCCGACCGTTCAAAAATTCAATATTCCTAAAGGTTCACCAGAAATTCCGGTAACAAGACGCCAATACCAACAAATCAAACCAGACATGGAACGATTTGGCAAAGAAGAAGATATTAGTCATTCTTTACCACGCTCTCGAAAAGAATTAAAAACAGCTAAAGAAAATGCCAAAAGCCAAACGGCCTATGGACAAAAAGTGGCGGAAGCTGAACAGGACAAAAAACGTGGAATATTAGATAAGTCGTTAAGCGGTATAATTGAAGATTCAAGTATGGAACTAGAAAATAGCAAGTATTTTAAGTAAACATGATCTGAGACAAAACTCTATTTGGTTTTGTCTCAGCTTTTTACTGCAAATCAAGACGAACACACTAATATAGAGATACGCAACTATCAATACAAGGGAGTCTCTTTAACTCTTGTAAGAAGAGGCGCAGCTTTTTTTGGTTGATTATTTCACAATTTTGTATGATAATGGGTTCCGTATGATTGAAAAAGACCTAAAAAAGACGTTTTATATAGAGAATAAGAGAAGAGGATTAAAATGAGCAATCAAGAGAATAAATTACATCATTTTGTCGGGATCAAAGGATCAGGAATGAGTTCGTTGGCGCTTGTGTTATTTGAAAAAGGATACCAAGTACAAGGTTCTGATGTGGATGAATATTTTTTCACTCAACGTGATTTAGAAAAAGTTGGTATTACAATTTTACCATTCAATGCGGACAATATTGCAAGAGATATGATCGTTATTGCTGGAAATGCATTTCCAGATACACATGAAGAGTTGGTTCGTGCCAAAGAATTAGGTGCGGAAATCATTCGTTATCATGATTTTATAGGACGTTTTATCCAACCGTACACAAGTGTTGCTGTAACAGGTTCACATGGGAAAACAAGCACAACAGGTTTACTTTCTCATATTTTGACAGGGATCGCGCCAACAAGTTATTTGATCGGTGATGGGACAGGTCATGGTGACCCTGATGCTGAATTTTTCGCTTTTGAAGCTTGTGAATACCGCCGTCATTTCTTAGCGTATTCTCCGGATTATGCAATCATGACGAATATCGATTTTGACCATCCTGATTATTTTAAGAGTATAGAAGATGTATTTTCTGCATTTCAAACAATGGCAGATCAAGTCAAAAAAGGAATTTTTGCTTATGGTGATGATAAGTACTTACGCATGCTAAAAACAGATGTACCGGTCTATTATTATGGCTTAGCAGAGGACGATGATATTCAAGCTAAAAATATTAAACGGACAACACAAGGTTCTTCTTTTGATGTTTACCATAAAGACGATTTCGTTGGGCATTTTGTTTTACCTGCCTTTGGTCAACATAATATTATGAATGCGTTAGGTGTAATTGCTGTAGCGTATTTTGAAAAATTAGATATGGAAAAAGTAGCAGAAGAGATGCTAACATTTGAAGGGGTTAAACGCCGCTTTACAGAGAAAAAAGTATCTGACATGATCATAGTGGACGATTATGCTCATCACCCAACTGAGATTATTGCAACGATTGATGGGGCGCGTCAAAAATACCCAGATAAAGAAATTATTGCAGTATTTCAACCACACACGTTTACACGTACAATTGCATTGATGGACGAGTTTGCTGAAGCATTAGATTTGGCGGATGCTGTTTACCTTTGCGATATCTTTGGCTCTGCCAGAGAACAAAAAGGTGATGTTAAAATTGAGGACCTAGGAAATAAAATTCAAAAAGGTGGGCAAGTCATCAAAGAAGATAATGTATCTCCACTTTTAGATCATGAAGATGCTGTAATGGTCTTCATGGGTGCCGGTGATGTTCAAAAATTTGAACAAGCATACGAAACATTATTAAGTAATACAACAAGAAGCGTATTATAAAATAATTCTTTCTTAAAAAGCTATTGCTAAGAAGGGATTTCAACGAAGAGTTTCAGGATTTGTTGAAGCCCCTTCTTTTTAACTTGCCTTTTGTCGTCATTTTGGTACAATTATCTTATCATTAGTGGAGGTGTACTAATTTGAATATCGGAAAACCGAGAAAATTAGGCAAAACCATCGAAGATATTGAGGAAGGCGATTCGCTGTCTTTAACCGAATCCATTGAAGATAAAGAGTTACTTCTTTATTTGGGCTTAACAAACGATGCCAATCCTTTATATATCCAACATGATTATGCCCAAAAAACAGAATATGGCAAACCAATCGTTCCATCGATCATGCTGATGGGAATTATTACGAGTGCTATTTCAAAGCATTTACCAGGACCAGGATCTCATGTGGTCAATTTTTCGGTGAATTTTGTAGAGCCAGTATTTCATTATGAAACGTTGACATTCAAGTTCGAAGTGATCAAAGTGGATAAGATGAAAGACGTTGTAACGATTTCGATTGAAGTCGTAAATGAGGAAGAAGATCGGGTACTTGATGCGGTTGTAATGGTGCAGCCACCTCAAGTGACAATAACAGATTTAGAAGAGAAAGAAGGAGAAATAAATGAATAATGGAGCAGTAGCCAATGTTGGCTTGAATAAATTTTATTCGAAGATTTATGCGTTTTTAGCGATGGGAATCGGCGTTAGTGCTTTAGTTTCTTATCTGATTTTAAATGTATTTCCAATGGTTCTGGTAACATTGTTGAATTCAACAGCGTTGTTTTTTGGCTTATGGATCGTCCAAATTGGGCTAGTACTATTTCTAGGAGTTCGAGCACAAAAGAATCCTAGTTTAGCGGTCGGTGGATTTTTAGTTTATTCTGTTTTAAATGGTGTAACAATATCTGCGACACTGCTACTATATGCGCAAGCAACAGTTGTGAGTGCATTTGTTAGTGCGGCAGCAACATTCGGTGCAATGTCACTAGTTGGTATGTTTACGAAAAAAGACTTATCTGCAATGGGTCACGCAGCGTATAGTGCGTTGTTCGGAATTATCATTGCAATGGTGATTAATTTCTTTTTCCTACGCAGTAGCGCAGTTTCATTTTTCATCTCAATTTTGATGGTGTTGATTTTTGCAGGAATTACAGCGTATGACAATCAAAGAATTCGTCAAGTTTACAATGAGACTGGTGGACAAGCAGGTACAGGTATTGCTGTATTTTTCGCATTACAGTTATATCTTGATTTCATTAACTTGTTCTTAGCATTCTTACGTATTTTTGGTAAAAATAATTAATTCGTCGATTGACTTGAAAACACCCAGATAAATCTGGGTGTTTTTTTGTATGTGAATACTCTTTTTAGTACATTTTTATGCGTAATATTCCTATTTAATTGCATAAAAAAACTTTATTAAGTTAAAAAGTGATATAAAATACATTGACTATCTTCACTTGTTGTTTTATACTTTTATAAAATTGGATAAATAAATTTTTTTAAAGTAAGTTGATCATGTACGGGAAGGTGTTATTAATGAAAGAGTATGAAGTTACACCAAAGGGATTTAAGTTCTATGGGACACATGTTGGGATCAAGAAAAAAAGAAAAGATTTTGGGTTGATCGTAGCAGATAACGTCTGTCACGCTGCGGCCGTTTTTACAAAAAATACATTTTGTGGAGAGTGTATTTCCATCGGCAAAGAACACGTGAAAAATGCTGAATTACAAGCAGTCGTCGTCACAAGTGGTATTGCGAATGTTGCGACTGGTAAAATAGGCAGAGAAAATGAATATAAAATTTTAGATAAACTATCAAAGCAGTTCACAATCAAAAAAGAAAATATCTTACCTTCTTCTACAGGTGTAATTGGACCACAGCTTCCTATTGATAGTATTGAGAATTTTTTAGATGCGGAGTCAATTGATTTACAGGAAAATTATGAAGATTTCGCACATGCGATTTTAACTACGGATCAACGAATCAAGGTACGTAGCTTGTCGGTTGGCGATGCAACGATTTTAGGGATCGTCAAAGGTTCAGGTATGATTGAACCGAACATGGCAACGATGTTGGCATATATTTTAACAGATGCAAAAGTAGCAAAACAAGAGATTTATCCTATGTTGAAAATAGCGGTTGATCAATCATTTAACACCATCAGTATCGATACAGATACAAGTACAAGTGACACAGTAGCCTTTTTAGCCAGTGGTCATCATGAAGTCGAAAATACGGAAATGCAAAGTGCCTTGAATCAAATCTGTAAGGAATTAGCGTTAGATATAGTAAAAGATGCTGAAGGCGCAACGAAGACGATGTTTGTCACTGTCAAAAATGCAGAAAATAAAGAGCAAGCCAAGAATGCTGGAAAATCGATTATCAACTCTCCTTTAGTAAAAACCGCGTTATTTGGCCATGATCCTAATTGGGGACGTATTGCAATGGCACTTGGTAAAACAGAAGGATTAGTTTTTGATCAGAATAATGTAGAAATCTATTATGGCCATTATCCAATTTTCTCAAAGAATAATGAAGAGAAACAAAATATAAATAAGATTGCTGAGTACATTAAACAAAATGAAGATATTTATTTAACAATTGATTTGCATCAAGGGAAGGAAACAGTTGAAGTGATTGGTTGTGATTTAAGTTATGAGTATGTCAAAATAAATAGTGATTATTCAACTTGAGTTCCTCCTTTCGGAAGTAAGGCTTTTCAAAAGAGAATAGAAATGTTTGAACTCCCCACCTTGATTCTAAAAATAAAAGTTTCTTTCTCCTCTTTTATTTTGCGAATGTATGTTCTATAATAAGAACATGATAGGTGGGATCGAACATGCAGAACACGCAAAGAATCGCAGTCCGCAGATTAGTGGAATTTATTTTGCGCAGAGGGAGTATCAACGCTAGGCATACAAGTGAACATACAGCGCTGGAAGGAGCAAAGATCCATCGGAAGCTTCAAAAAACAGCCGGAGAGAAGTATCAAAAAGAGATCAAACTTGCTATAAACATAGAATTAAACGAACAAACATACATAATTGAAGGTCGTGCAGATGGAATTTTTATTGATGATAAAAAACGAACTGTAATTGACGAAATCAAAACCTCGGAACCAGCTTTTTCGGAGTTGTTGCAAGAGCAAATAGATATGTATTGGTATCAAGTGATGTGCTATGGACATATTTATTGTCAACAAGAAGACTTGGCTGAAATCACGTTACAGTTGACCTATTACCAAACGACAACCGAAGAAATTACTCGACAAGAACAAACATTGACGAAAGAAGAGCTCAAAGGATTCTTTGATGAGTTAACACAGAAATACGAACAGTGGCTGATTTTTAAAGCGAATTGGCGCAATATTCGGAATCGATCTTTGCAACAATTGCCTTTTCCTTATGGCGATTACCGAACTGGTCAAAGGGAATTAGCTGTTGCTGCTTATAAAACGATACTAAGTGATCAAAAACTATTTGTAGAAGCACCAACTGGAACAGGTAAAACGATTTCGACATTATTTCCCACCCTAAAAGCAATCGGTGAAGAACATGCAGAAAGAGCTTTCTATTTAACGGCCAAAACAATCACTCGTCAAGTCGCGGAAGATGCAGTAGAAGCAATGAAACAAAAAGATATGCAGTTAAAAAGTGTCACGTTAACAGCTAAAGATAAAATCTGTTTTTTAACAGAACAAAATTGTACACCAGAAGCTTGCCCTTTTGCAAATGGGTATTATGATCGTTTGAATGAAGGGTTGTGGGATTTATTAAACAACGAAAATCAATTTACACGTGAAACCATTGAAAGATATGCGCGCAAGCACACTTTATGTCCATTCGAATTGTCATTAGATGTCAGTTTGTGGTGTGATTTAGTGATCTGTGATTATAATTATTTATTTGATCCAGTTGTTTATTTAAGACGCTTTTTTGATGAGCAGACCGAAGTAAAAGAAAATATCTTTTTGGTAGATGAGGTTCATAATTTAGTTAATCGTTCTAGGGAAATGTATTCAGCCGTTTTGTCTAAAAGTAAGCTACTATCACTGAAGCAGATACTGGGAAAAAAGCAGACTAAATTGATCCGAGCATTGAATAAAGTTGAAAAAGAATTTGAAAAAATCAAGCAAGTCTGCGATGAAGAAGGAAAAGAGTTTTTACACCAGAATGCGCCGATTGACTCTCTTGTAAAAGCTGCTTATGGACTAGCTGAAAAAATCAAAGAATGGCTCCCCGAAAATCAAGAGCATGTTGAGCTAAATCAAATCTTGTCCATTTATTTTGAGTTGCTGAATTATACGAAAATCAGTGAGGGGTACGATGATCATTATTGTACATATGTGAATTGTCAAAATTATGATATCCTCGTCAAGCAATTTTGTATCGATCCAAGCTATCTCTTGCAGCAAAAGTTAGACAAAGGAAAGGCCAGTATTTTATTTTCAGCAAGTTTAACCCCATTAGATTACTATCAGGAAATTTTAGGGGGAGGAGAGGAGAGTTTACGTTATCGAATTCCTAGCCCTTTCCCAAAAGAAAATCAATTATTAGTGATTGAGAAGTACATCCAAACGACCTATAAAGAACGTGAAAAGAGCTATGAAAAAATCATCGAAAGTTTGACGAACATGATTGAGCAAAAGCAAGGCAATTACTTCGTTTTCTTTCCGTCCTATTCCTATATGGATATCATTTATGAGCAGTTCCGAGAAAGAAATCCCCACATTAAAACAAAGATTCAAGCGAGTATGATGAATGAAGCAGAACGAGAAGCCTTTTTAGGGGACTTTGTTCTAGAACCAACAGAAACAGTCGTTGGCTTCTGTGTTCTAGGTGGTATTTTTTCAGAAGGAATCGATTTAAAAGGCAATCGCTTGATCGGCACGGCAATCGTTGGTGTTGGTTTGCCGCAAATCAATCATGAACAAGAATTGGTCAAAGGTTATTATGATCAGCAGAAAAATCAAGGCTTTCAATTTGCGTATCAAATTCCTGGAATGAATAAAGTATTGCAGGCAGCAGGGAGAGTTATTAGAGATACAGAGGATAAAGGCGTCGTATTACTTTTAGATCAACGTTTTTCAACAGCTGCTGTTCAACGATTTTTTCCTCCTCATTGGAATCAGGTTCAAATATCTAGTTCCCATGAGCAGACCAAGCATCTTATACAGCAGTTTTGGGATTTAAATTAAGCAGAAGATAATAGGAAAAAAGCTCTCTTACTGGTATACTAAAAAAGAGTTGAGTTGTAAAATTTACTCTTTGTTTTTTATTAAGTATAATGACTATAAAAAAAGCCGAAGGTCTAATTATCGGCTCTTTTTTGAGCAAAAATCCACCAAAATATCTGAATAAAATGATTATAGGGAGACTAAAGTATGAAAACAATCCTAGTATTACATACAGGTGGCACGATTTCGATGTCAAAGGAGGTAGATGGCAATGTCACGACAAACAATAGGAATCCGCTTCTCAATCAAGAAGAATTAGTAGCAGGGAAAGTAAATTTAGTTGTAGAAGCCATTTTTAATATTCCTTCACCTCATATGACCTTAGAAAGGATGTTGGAATTAAAAGAGCGAATCCAAAAAGCATACACAGAAAATATCGATGGAGTCGTGATCACGCATGGCACAGATACATTAGAGGAAACAGCCTATTTTTTAGATATTACGCTTGAAAACGAAATTCCTGTTGTCCTAACAGGCGCTATGCGTTCAAGCAACGAAATTGGGACAGATGGTTTATACAATTTTATTAGTGCAGTTTGGACAGCATGTTCAGATGAATCTTTTGGTAAAGGTGTGCTTGTTGTGATGAATGATGAAATTCATACCGCTCGTTATGTCACGAAAACCCATACTACAAATGTTGCAACGTTTCGAACACCGACATTTGGTCCAATTGGTATGATTGCGAAAGAACGAACTTTTTTTGCTAGTGAAGTACGCCCGCAAGAAGTCTGCGATATCCAAAGTGTGACGGGCGAAGTATACGTGATCAAAGCCTATGCTGGAATGGACGGTAGTTTATTTGATTTAGTGGATAATGATCGGACAGACGGTATTGTGATAGAAGCTTTAGGTGCGGGGAATCTTCCGCCAGAGACATTACCATCATTAGAGAGACTCTTGGCTAGGAATATCCCTATTGTTTTAGTTTCTCGCTGTTCGAATGGAATTGCTGAAGATATTTACGACTATGAAGGCGGCGGTGTTAATTTAAAGAAAATGGGTATTATTTTTTCTAGAGGATTAAACGGACCAAAAGCTCGAATTCGCTTGATCGTTGGCTTAAATAGCGGGAAAGATCAACAGGCGTTAGATGATTTTTTGAGTGAATAAAACAAAAAGCATAACAAGCTTAGAAACAAATTGTTTCAGCTAGTTATGCTTTTCAATTAACGGAAATTCGTAAACTGTAATTCTACAGGTAAATCTAAATTTCGAAGCAATGTAATCACTTTTTGTAAATCATCACGACTTTTCCCGGTGACTCTGATTTGATCTTCTTGAATTTGTGATTTGACTTTGATACCAGAATTTTTGATTGCGACATTGATTTTTTTAGCATTATCACGATCGATCCCGCTAATTAAATCACCATACTGACGTGCAGAACCACCAAGTGCTTTTTCACTTTCTGAGAAATGGATGTTTTTTATCGGAACTGCTCTTTTAACTAGCTTACTAAACAAGACATCTTTTACTTGTTCAATTTTATAGTCGTCTTCTGCGACTACCATTAACTTGTTATTTTCTAATTTTATATCAGCAATCGAACCTTTGAAGTCAAAACGATTTTTGATTTCTTTCAGTGCGATTTGGATCGCGTTTTTGACTTCTTCTATATTCATTTCAGATGTTACATCGAAACTTGCTTCTTTTGCGGCCATTGGGTGATCTCCTCTCATTATTTCTTACTTTATAGTACCATTAAATAGGGAAGAAACAAGTCTAAAATACTTTTTTAAGACAAAGTTCTGTTCTAGAAAAAGAAACGATGGAATTGAGAGTGAGTGAGACTAAAATAATCCTCATTTTTATCGTTTTTTCTTTTCTTTTTTTTGGCAAACTGTTATTCTAATTCGTGGGAATTTATCTATTAAAGTAAGTACCCTATCTATTAATGTAGATTGAGGTTTTTCATATAAGGAGGCGGTTTTGGGATGAGTAAATGGGTTATTTCATATAAACAAAGTGAGACGTTGAAAAAGTTCGCTGTTATTTTTGTGACTGGGATATTAGTAGGAATCAGTTTGAATTTCTTTTTGATTCCAGCAAAAGTTTTTTCTGCTGGTATGAATGGTGTTGCGCAAATCATCGCAACTTTATTGTACACACATCTTGGAATTACTATAGATACAGGTCTATTTATTTTGTTATTAAATATTCCGATTTTTGTTTTAGGGTTTATGAGGCTTGGGAAAGAATCAACAATTTACAGTTTTCTAAATGTCGCATGGGTTTCATTAACGACTATTTTGATCCCAATCGAAGTGATTACTACCAATCCATTGATGAATGCCATTGCAGGTGGCGTACTGATTGGCATCGGTGCAGGTTTATCTCTTAAAATGGGGTTTACAACTGGAGGAATGGATGTTATTTCATTAGTTCTATCGAAGACGACTGGGAAAACAGTTGGTAATTATATGTTTATGTTGAACGGTATCATTGTGGCGATAGCTGGTTTTGTTTTTGATTGGGAAAGTGCATTATATACGATTATTTCAATTTATTGTATGACCCAAGTTGTTGACACGATCCATACGAGCCACCAAAAAGTTACCGCAATGATCGTAACCGTTCAGCCTGAGGTTGTGACTCAAGCGATTTCAAAACAAATGATTCGTGGGATGACGTTACTACCATCAATGGGCGGTTATTCTGGTGTCGAAGGACGGATGATCATGATGGTGATTACGCGTTACGAACTTTATGATTTGGAGCAAATCGTTTATGAAGTGGATGAGAATGCTTTTATGAATATTATTCCTACCAATTCTGTTTTAGGACGCTTTGCCAATGAAGATGAACAACGAATTTTTAAAAGTACTGGCAGTTTCCCGGAAATGAAGAAACACAAAACAAAACAAAAATAGAATCGCTTTTTCAAGTTCCTCAAAAATTCCGGAATCAATCGGCGTTTTTGAGGAACGTTTTTCTTTTTTTAAAAGGCAATAGTTTGTCTGATAAATTTCCCAGACATTGACACTTTTTCTCTATCAAATAACTAGCTTCCCAGAACCTCTTCAATCTATTGATAGCGGATTCATACGATGGTATAACTAACTTGTAAAACAAATGAATAGAAGGAGGGTGTTTCACTAGTGATGGAGAAGGTGCAACGATTTGGAGGCGCAATGTTCACCCCAGTCTTATTATTTTCATTTTCGGGAATAATGGTAGCGCTTGCGATTATTTTTAAAAATCCAATGATTGTTGGAAATATCGCAAATGAGGGAACGGTTTGGTATGGTGTCTGGTCTGTTTTAGAAAGCGGTGCGTGGACAGTATTCAATCAAATGGAATTATTATTTGTTATTGGGTTACCAATCGGACTTGCCAAAAAAGCCAATGCTCGAGCAGCAATGGAAGCTTTTGTGATTTATCTGACCTGTAATTACTTTATTAGTAGTATGCTAGAATATTTCGGTCCATTCTTTGGTGTCGATTTTGCCCAAGAAGCTGGTGGCGATAGCGGGATGAAACTGATTGCTGGCATCAAAACATTGGATACAGGTATTATTGGTGCCATTTTTATTTCAGCAATCGTAGTTTGGCTGCATAATCGCTACTTTGATACTAAGTTACCAGATTTTTTAGGTATTTTCCAAGGGTCATCGTTGATTGCGATTTTAGGATTTTTCGCGATGTTGCCGATCGCGTTTCTAATCTGTCTCGTATGGCCAAAAATTCAAATGGGTATCGGCTCCATGCAAACTTTCTTAGCGAGTGCTGGTACGTTCGGTGTTTGGTTGTATACATTTTTAGAAAGAATCTTGATCCCTACTGGGTTACATCATTTCATCTACACACCATTTGTGTATGGTCCTGCGGTGGTTGAGAACGGTATTACAAAATATTGGATGGCTCATCTTAATGAGTATGCACAAACGACAACGCCGATTAAACAGCTATTTCCACAGGGAGGCTTTGCTTTACATGGAAATTCAAAAATTTTTGCTTCACCAGGAATAGCAGCAGCGTTTTATTTTACTGCAAAGCCTGATAAGCGAAAAAAAGTATTAGCGATCTTGATTCCAGTAACATTAACAGCTGTTTTAGCAGGTATTACTGAACCGTTGGAGTTTACGTTCCTATTTGTGGCACCGCCGTTATTTGTTTTACATGCAGTTTTAGCAGCAACGATGGCAGCAACGATGTACTTCTTCGGTGTGGTAGGAGATATGGGCGGTGGTTTCATTGATTTATTGGCAAAAAACTGGATTCCGTTATTTGCCAATCACAAAGGGATGATTTTTACCCAGTTGATTATCGGGTTATCCTTCACGTTGATTTATTTTGTCGTTTTTAGAGCCTTGATTTTGAAATTTAATTTTGCGACTCCTGGAAGAGAGGAAGATCAGGAAGTTAAATTGTATAGTAAAAAGGATTATAAGGAAGCAAAAAAAGCTGGCACTTTAGGTGACGTTGCAATTGCAGGAGCGAATCAATACACAGATCAAGCAGCTGTCTACTTAGAAGCTTTTGGCGGTAGTGATAATATCGAAAAAGTAACAAATTGTGCAACACGTTTGCGGATCACTGTGAAAGATGAAGGAATTGTGTTGCCTGATGGCGCCTTTAAAGAAGGCGGGGCACATGGTGTGGTCAGAAATGGAACTGCTTTTCAAGTCATTGTCGGTTTGGATGTGCCACAGGTCAGAGAGCAATTTGAGAACTTATTAGCATTAGGAAATGAACATCAAATAAATGATTAAACATGAAGGAGCTGGACAAAAAATGAAAAAATTTTCAATCGTAATTGCAGGTGGAGGAAGTACTTTTACCCCAGGAATCGTTTTAATGTTATTAGATAATTTAGAGAAATTTCCGATTCGACAAATCAAATTTTATGACAATAATCCAGAAAGACAAAAACAAATTGCTGATGCTTGCGAAATCATCATCAAAGAGCAAGCGCCAGACATAGATTTTCTGGCAACAACCGATCCAAAAACTGCATTTAGTGATGTTGATTTTGTAATGGCGCATATTCGTGTCGGTTTATATGCGATGCGAGAAAAAGATGAGAAAATCCCTTTGAAATATGGGGTGATTGGACAAGAAACATGTGGACCAGGAGGGATTGCTTATGGCATGCGTTCTATTGGCGGTGTATTAGAATTGATCGATTATATGGAAAAATACTCTCCAGATGCGTGGATGTTGAACTACTCAAATCCAGCAGCAATCGTGGCTGAAGCTACGCGGAAGTTACGTCCTACTACTAAAATTATCAATATTTGTGATATGCCGGTTGGGATTGAAGAGCGGATGGCAAAAACTGTTGGGTTAAGTTCTAGAAAAGAAATGGTGGTTCGATATTATGGGTTGAATCACTTTGGTTGGTGGACAGACATCAGAGATAAAGAAGGCAATGATTTAATGCCAAAAATCAAGGAGCATGTGAGAGATTACGGATATTCTTTGAAAGAAGAAATCGAAGAATCACAACATACAGACGCTAGTTGGATGCATACGTTTGCTAAAGCAAAAGAAGTCTTTGCAGTTGATCCAACAACACTACCAAATACGTATCTGAAATATTATTTTTATCCTCAAGATGAAGTAGCTCATGCAAATCCAGAATATACCCGAGCAAATGAAGTAATGGCTGGACGTGAAAAGCATGTCTTTGGAGAATGTAATCGTATTACTAAAGTAGGAACAGCGAAAGGAACGACATTGGAAGTAGACGAGCATGCATCTTATATTGTGGATTTAGCAAGAGCAATTGCCTATAACACTCACGAAAGAATGTTATTGATCGTAGAGAACCAAGGAGCTGTTGTCAATTTTGATGAAACAGCAATGGTAGAAGTTCCATGTATTGTAGGCAGTAACGGACCAGAACCGGTCGTTCAAGGAAAAATTCCTCGTTTTCAAAAAGGACTCATGGAGCAACAAGTGGCTGTCGAAAAATTAGTTGTTGAGGCTTGGACAGAAGGATCGTATCAAAAATTATGGCAAGCCTTAATGTTATCTAGAATTGTGCCAAATGCTCGAATTGCCCAAGAAATACTAGATGATTTAGTGGAAGCGAATAAAGAATTTTGGCCTAAATTGTCGTGATCACCTTTCAGAATAGTTTTCCTTAGTAGATTCCCTTAGTATCGTTTTGAATTTTCATCCTTTATACTAAGGGAAGAATACGAAGGAAAAGAGGGATCAGTTATGGATTTAGAAACATTGATGCAAAAACATCAAAAACAATTAAGTGAAATGGATTGGACTATTTTAGGGTATATTTTGGAAAATGAACAAGATCTTATGCACCTGAGCATTATTGAGTTAGGTGAAAAAGTCCATAGTTCTAAGTCTTCGATATTACGTTTAACAAAAAAATTAGGATTTTCTGGTTATTCAGAGTTTAAATATTTTATGCGGCAATCCAAGCAACATACTATTGCCACAACTGGAACAGATTTAATCGCTCTACAAACAAAAGATATTGAAAATACAGTCAAGTTGGCGCAGCAGACAGATTTTACGTTACTAAGTAAAGCAATTCAAAAAGCCAATACTGTTTATTGTTACGCAACAGGTTATTCACAAAGAAAAGTAATTGAAGAATTTTCAAAGATGTTGATGATTTGTGATAAGCGCTCAATTATAATCCCTGTTAAAACAGAACTGGATATTAGCATGTCAATGATCACAAAAGAAGATATTGTGTTGTTTGTTTCTTTAAGTGGTGAGACGGATGATGTCAAACAAAATATTTTATCGTTAAATGCAAGAAAAATCCCAGTGGTAGCAATCACGACGTTTTCACATAATTTTTTTGCAGAACATGCACAATATGCTTATTTTTATTATTCAACCCCGTTCACTGTTTCAGGGAAAGAACACATTGCTCAGTCATTAGTTGGATTGAGTGTATTGGTGGATTTGATTTTTAGAAAATATGTGACATATTTGAATAAAGAATTTGAGGAGGGGATGTAATGGCATTGTTTCTGCAACCAACTAAAATGAGGCAGCTATTATGTGGATACTGGTTGCTCGTTCCGTTATTATTTGGTGCATATCTTTTCACTTTAGCAACAGTTAAAAATGTTCCAGTGGGGATGATTTTTACGAGTATACCAAGTTTGACTTTAGCGAGCATTGTAGTGTTGTTGATGATTTTTCAGTTGTATGGCCTGTACATCATTGGTCATTCAAGTGAAAGTCGGCATTCTTTATTGGGGAGTTATTTAATAGTCAATACCATTCAGCAATTATTATCCTTTAATATTCCTGGATTCGTTATATGTTTGCTTTTTTATCGAAGTTTACACAATGAGAAAGAAAGATCAATAGTGCCGAAACAAATTAAATGGACCATCTATGGTTTAATGAGCTTTATTTCTTTCATGACATTGATAATTCTTTGGCTTCAATTATCGTTATAATGTTACGAATAATGTGAGTGTAGCAGCTTAGCTGATACACTCTTTTTTATACAAAAAGCAGTAAGTGTCTACAGTTTTGTGAAAGTCTGGACAAAAGTTTTCTGAAAAAGTCAATTTTAGTAGAAAAGTACTAAAAAGTCTGCTAAAATATAACTGTTGATTAAGGATATCCTTAACAAATAAAGTTTTTTTAAAACTTAGGAGGAATTTTATTATGCCATTAGTATCAGGAACAGAATTTCTTAAAGCAGCTCGCAAAGGCGGCTACGGTGTCGGAGGATTTAACACAAACAACCTAGAATGGACAAAAGCGATTCTTGAAGCTGCAGAAGCTAAAAAAGCGCCAGTTTTGATCCAAACTTCTATGGGTGCGGCTAAATACATGGGCGGATACCAAGTATGTTACGATTTAGTAAAAGACTTAATCGATTCAATGGGTATTACTGTACCAGTAGCTCTTCACTTAGATCACGGTGAGTATGAAGATGCATTAGAATGTATCGAAATCGGCTACACATCAGTTATGTTTGATGGTTCACACTTACCATTCGAAGAAAACATCGAAAAAGCAAAAGATGTTGTTGCAAAAGCACACGCTAAGGGTGTTTCTGTAGAATGTGAAGTTGGTTCAATCGGCGGCGAAGAAGACGGAATCATTGGTTCTGGCGAATTAGCTGACGTACAAGAATGTGTACAAATGGTTGCTACAGGTATTGATTACCTAGCATGCGGAATCGGTAACATCCACGGTTCATACCCAGACAACTGGACTGGTTTAGCATTTGACCACTTACAAGAAATCGCTGACGCTGTTGGTGACATTCCATTAGTATTACATGGTGGATCAGGTATTCCTTTAGAGCAAGTTCAAAAAGCAATTTCTATGGGCGTTTCTAAAATCAACGTGAATACTGAGTGTCAAGAAGTATTTGCTGCAGCAACTCGTAAATACATTGAAGAAGGCAAAGATCTTGAAGGTAAAGGCTTTGACCCTCGTAAATTATTAGCACCAGGCACAAAAGCTGTTACTGAATTAGTAGAGCAACGTATTGAATGGTTCGGTTCTGCTAACAAAGCATAATGAATTAAAAAAAGAAATAACAGCATTGCTGTTGTTTCTTTTTTTTGTTTTGGAAAATAATCGTCTAAATCTCATGTTTTGCTCGAAAATATTCGAAAAATACATTAAAATCGAGTAAATCAATGAAAATAACGAAAAGCGAATCACTGTTGCCTTTTTTATTGTCCTTTAATGTGTTAGAATAGTTTGGGTATATTACAAAAAAATAAAACTATTTGTTTTACATAGATAGGTGAGAATAATAAATGAAAAAAATCGTAATCAATGGCAATCGTCCATTAACAGGAGAAGTATGTATCAGCGGCGCAAAAAACAGTGCAGTGGCATTGATTCCCGCAGCTATCTTAGCTGATTCACCAGTAACATTAGATGGTGTACCTGATATTCAAGATGTTCATTCTTTAATTGAAATATTAGAAATTATGGGTGCTAAAACAACCTTTACAGATAATACACTAGTGATCGATCCAACAGAAATCGTTTCTGTTCCCATGCCTAAAGGCAAAATCAATAGTCTTCGTGCGTCCTATTACTTTATGGGTTCATTACTTGGAAAGTTTGGTGAAGGGGTGGTTGGCCTTCCAGGAGGCTGTTACCTTGGACCACGTCCAATCGATCTTCATATCAAAGGATTTGAAGCACTTGGAGCTCAAGTGACAAATGAACATGGTGCCATGTATTTAAGAACAGAAGACGGACTTCATGGAACGAGAATCTTTATGGATATGGTTTCAATCGGAGCAACGATCAATGTGATGTTAGCGGCTGTTAAAGCAGAAGGCAAGACAATTATTGAGAATGCTGCACGTGAACCGGAAATTATCGATGTTGCAACATTATTGAACAACATGGGGGCAAACATCCGTGGTGCTGGAACAGATATCATTAGAATCGAAGGTGTCGAAAAATTACATGGTTGCCGCCATTCCATCATTCCTGATCGAATCGAAGCGGGTACTTACCTAGCGTTGGCTGCTGCGATGGGTGAAGGAATCAAAGTTCGTAATGTGATTTATGAACATCTAGAAAGTTTTATTGCGAAATTGCAAGAAATGGGTGTTAAAATGACGATCGAAGAAGATATGATCGAAGTCCACCCATCTCATGATTTAAAAATGACTACAGTCAAAACATATCCTTATCCAGGTTTTGCAACTGATTTACAACAACCAATTACACCTTTGATGTTAAAAGCTAAAGGAACAGGTGAAGTTATTGACAGTATTTATGCGCAACGCACGAAGCATATTCCAGAATTAGTGCGTATGGGAGCAGATGCATCGATAGAAGGTAATATGATCGTGCTCAATGGCCCTACACAATTACATGGAGCAGAAGTTGTCGCGTCAGATCTTAGAGCCGGTGCTTGTTTAGTAATCGCTGGATTAATGGCAACAGGTACAACAACGATTTACAATGTAGAGTATATTTTGCGTGGCTATGATCATATTATCGAAAAATTAACAGCACTTGGTGCTGATATCCAAATGATTGAGACTGAGGAAGAAAACGAGGTGGCTAAATGAGTGACTATTTAACAATGGCGGAACTTGAAAATAGTACATTAAAAGATATCTATTCTTATGCTAAAGAATTCAAGATCCCTTATTATAGTCAAATGAATAAAAAAGAGTTATCTTTAGCTGTTATTAGAGCACAAGCTGAGAAACAAGGTTTTTTCTTTATGGAAGGAATTTTAGATATTGTCTCTCAAGATGGCTATGGTTTTTTACGCCCAATCAATTATGGACCTAGTGCAGAAGATATTTATATCTCATCTTCTCAAATACGTCGATTTGGCTTACGTAATGGGGACAAAGTTGCAGGAAAAGCTCGTCCGCCTAAAGAATCAGAACGTTATTATGGCTTGATGCATGTTGAAAGTGTCAACGGGAAAGATCCAGAAGAAGCAAAAGAGCGGCCGCATTTCCCAGCATTAACACCGCTTTACCCCGAAAAACAAATCAAATTAGAAACAACTCCTGGTAGACTATCGACGCGTATGATCGACATTTTTTCTCCTGTTGGATTTGGTCAACGTGGATTGATCGTTGCACCTCCAAAAGCAGGTAAAACAAGCGTGTTAAAAGAAATTGCTAATGGTATCTCGGAAAATTATCCAGATGTAGAATTAATCTTATTATTGATCGATGAACGACCTGAAGAAGTGACCGACTTAGAACGTAGTATCAAAGGTGATGTTGTCTCTTCGACATTTGATCAGCAACCACAAAATCATACTCGTGTTTCTGAACTAGTTTTGGAACGAGCGATGCGCTTGGTGGAAGATAAACGAGATGTGGTTATTTTGATGGATAGTATTACCCGTTTAGCTCGTGCCTATAACTTGGTGATCCCAGCTAGCGGTCGTACATTGAGTGGAGGGATTGACCCTGCTGCTTTTTATAAACCTAAGCGTTTCTTTGGTGCTGCTAGAAATATTGAAGAGGGCGGAAGTTTGACGATTCTTGCCACTGCTTTAGTAGATACGGGAAGTCGGATGGACGATGTTATTTTTGAAGAATTTAAAGGAACAGGGAATATGGAACTACATCTCTCTCGTGATTTGGCAGATCGTCGTATTTTCCCTGCAATTGACATCAAAAAATCAGGTACACGAAAAGAAGACTTATTAATGTCAGCGGAGCAGTTAGAAGAGACATGGAAACTGCGTAATCATATGACAGGTGATTCTTTAGAATACACAGAACAATTCGTTAAATTTTTACGTAAAACGAAAAACAATCAGAAATTCTTCGAAGAATTTCATGATGTTTCTTTCGATCGACAAGCAAAAAAAAATATTAAAAGATAATTGCATCGATAAACAAATCATGCTATTATAGTACTGTTGTATACCGACAAATAAACTCTGATGCAGCAAATGGATCAGGGCAAAGGAGCGAAAAGACTATGAAACAAGATATCCATCCAGAATATCACCCAGTTATTTTTATGGACTCAACTACAGGTTTTAAATTTTTATCAGGTTCTACTAAGCACTCTGATGAAACAGCTGAGTGGGAAGACGGAAATACTTATCCAGTAATCCGTGTCGAAGTTACATCTGACTCTCATCCATTCTATACTGGACGTCAAAAATTTACACAAGCAGACGGACGTGTGGACCGTTTCAACAAAAAGTATGGTATCAAAGATGCCAACGCCAACCCAGAAGGTTAATTCAAACTGCAATAGTTATAAGACTCAGCTCATTTATGAGCTGGGGCTTATTTTTTTGTGTGTTCTGAAAACCACCTGCTATGCGGGTGGTTCCATAGAGCTTCCAGCGAGGTAATAAAAAAGCCCCCTAAAATGTTAAACTGATAT
>NZ_MIKA01000012.1 GCF_001730295.1 Enterococcus plantarum | reverse complement strand
TAGTACCTTCACTAGTGCTTGTGATGAAGCAAAAAAGCACTTGGATAAGATTATTCAAAAAGTCAATGAGTTTGATAGTAAGCAACAACCAAGCTCAGCAGAAGAAATCATCAATGTTTTAGCTCAACAAATCAAAATGTCTGAAACGGCGAGTGGTTTAAGTTATACAGATCCAAGATTTATGGAATTTGTCTCACAGACAGAATTGGCAGAAGCAATCAAAGATATCGATAGTCAAATTGCTCAGGCAGAAGCAGATGCAAAACTAGAAGCTGAAAAAGCTGCAAAGAAAAAACAAGAAGAATGGGCAAAACATCATCCAGTAGAAAACTTCCTTCAAAATATGTCAGATAGCATCGGCGATTGGTGGGGAAATGTTGTCCAAGGAACAAAAAATCTTTCTATTCCAAAAGGATTTAAAGATATTCTTCTATTTGGAGAAGGGTTCCTTGGCGGTGCAGGTGAGATGGTAAGCTCAGTAGCCATTGGCGGTGGTCAAGTCATTCATTTAGGGGTTGAACTAGTCGAATGGGGTCTTGATTCAGCGAGAGGCATTGAAACACCACAATGGAAACTAGACGATATCAAAGGGGCATGGGAAAATACGAAGGCGATTGGCAGTACGTTAAAAACAATCGGTTTGGGGCTTCAAGGAGCCACGAATCCATGGTTATTGGCAGTGAGTCCAACGCATCGAGAGGCGTTGAAAGAAACCTTTGACATGGGCGCAGGAATCGTTAATACTATAGTTAACGATATAAAAACAGGAAATGCCTATGCGATAGGTGGCTATGTATTTGATGTAGCGAGCATGTTTGTCGGAGTAGGAGAAGTAAATGCGGCTCTGAAAGGAACGAAGTTAGCTACAAAAATAGCTGAGGGATTAAATGCGTTTAAAGCAGCATCTAAAACGATGACTTTGAGCAAATTAGGTAAAGTTACATCCATGATGGATAAAGCTCTGAAATATGGAGATGATGCTTTAAAAGCTTTTGCGACAAAGTTAAAGAATATTCCAGTACCGATCATGGAAGAGAAGCTTATTGCTGGTACAAATGGATTTGGAAAAGTGAATGGTATCGGTAAGGGGACGTTGGGAGATTACATGGAGTTAGCCAAATCTAACTTCAGTAAGGGAATTCCATCATCAGAATATAAGGAATTAAGGAAAAAAACGCCTAGTAAAGAAATCAGAAAAAAAGTAAATCCTGAAGGTCCAAAAAAAGATCCTGTTTATGGATATGAAGTAGATAAATTTGAAGCAGATCATATCGTTTCAATGAAAGAAATAACTGAAATGGATGGCTTTAACTTATTAACCAAGGAAGAACAAATAGAAATTCTAAACCTCCAAGAAAACTTTGTCGGATTAGGAAAAAGAACTAACGCATCTAAGGGAGCTCATAATTGGACGGATTGGAAAGGACATTCTGTTTTAGGGGAAGTACCTGCAGATGTACGAAAAGCAATGTTGGAATTAGAAGAAAAAGCTAGGGAATCTTTGAAAGAGGCTATTATAGAGAGGTTGAAATAAATGAAAGAATTTAAGCAAAAAATAGGAAGTAAAGAATTTATAGCTACTGTAGAAAAAGAGTTAGAGCCTCAATTGTTAAGCCTGTTCTACATTCTAAAAAATATGAATGAGGAAGAGTTAATAAATGGATTTTCATTCCAAATTGGCTGGTCAATTTATTTTTTAGAAGAAATAAATAAAGACTCATTCGTTATACTAACAAATGATACTAGCAAAAATCCTTTTGAAGATAAGACTAAAGATTTAACCTTGGCACTATGGGTACAGTTAGAACAAGGTCATTTTTTGAGAAAACTAAACTTAGAAGGCAAATCAATTAGTTTTAGCGATAAAATCATACTTCAAAAAAATATTTTAACTTTCGATACAATGTATATGCAAAGATCTAGTGATGTGGAACTAGGTGATTCAGGTTGGTATATAGGTAGTATAGAAGAGGATAATTCAGAAGAAGATCTATATGCCTTATATGCTTATCAACTTTTAAAACAAAAACCTGAGATAATTCAAGTTCTGGCTCTCCCAGATGAATATATGGTAATTTATGAAAATAATGAAATAAAAACTGTATTGAATGAAAATGATGAACCAGTTCTATAAAAAATATATGAGCAAAAGCTATACTTATTTACGATAAAATAAGGGAATAACGACTTATGATTAAATGTAGCGAAGATAATAGTGGGAATATTTTTTACAATATAAAAATGGAAGACATAATTGAAGTAGAAACGGCATTAGAATTAGAAATTCCTAAAGAACTAAAGGAATTCTTTTTGAGTGTAGGTTATGGTTTTATAAAAGGCTCTGAATATAATATCAACCGTATAATGGATCCTTATTCTATAAGAGATTTTAAATTAAAACAAAATGATTATGAATTTTTTCCAGATATTGAAGTTTATGATGATTTAGAAAATGAATTGGTATTTTTCGAAGCGAATGAAACCGCGATGATTTCAATAAAAATATCTAATAATGAGAGAAATGAAATTTATTATGATGAATTTAAGATAGCCGACTCGCTAGAAGAATTTTTAAAAAAGATTTCGGAAGATGATGAATATTATCTGAAGTTAATAGATTAATCAGTCTCAATAAGTCTAGTAAAATGGTATCAGCAAAAAATGCTGATACCATTTTTTGTGCATAATTGTAGGATAATCAAATTTTCGATAAGAGAACTGTTTAAATAATAAAAGACTTATTGAAATACATCAGAACAAGTTCAATGTATTTTATAGATTCTAAATAATCTAATGGTCAAAAACTAAGCCAGAGAGCAGTATTAAAAAGTAAAATTCTTACTATAAAAACAGTGTAAGTTCCCAAATGATGGTGTTTACACAGCATTTCCTACTCATTTCAACCGAATTATTTCAGTTATATCATCAATATCCAAAGCATCTGCTATTCTCTCAATATGAGGTAAATAAATTTTCTCTCTTTTATTATTAGCCAACTTATTAACAATTGAAGGCTCGATATCTGATAAACGAGCAAGTTCTCTTAAGGATATTCCTCTATCATCAACTAGTTGTTTCAAACGAATTTCTACTTTTCTTTCCATAGAATTCTCTCCCTTTTTAGTGTTGTTTGTAAGAACATCATATAGTATAATGAAAAAATAAGTGGTGCTCGTATAGGCATCTCTCGTGAAAAAGGAGGAGAATTATGGAAAAGCAAAGTATAAAGACAAAAAATAATCAACCGATTAAAATGATAAGTTATCAGGAGGTATATTATCTGCATGATATGTTGGAACAACTAAATTCATGGGAGAGTGCTTTAAAACTACTAAATGAATTCTTTAGCGATCAAAAGCGTCCTGTTAATAAAAAGAAAATAGCGAATGAATACCATGCTTGCTCTCAGATATTTACTACTTTCCACAATGATTTTTCACAAACCTTACAAAAAATGGAAAGCCAGATTATCATTTTGAGAGGCAAAGAAAAAATTTAATTAAATAGAAATGTTGTTTAAAAGCTTAGAACAAATTAGCAAGTAAACCAAAAAAAGTTAGACTAAAAAATCTAACTTTTTTTGGTTTATTACAAGTTGATTTGTAGATCTAAGCTTTTTTATTTTGTATCAAAAAATAAAAATTATACGAGTTAAGTAGTAGAAGAAGTTCGTCAGGACGCAACAGATCCAGAACCAATGTTTGTCTATGTTCCAGAGGCGCATGTATTTGGAGATAAGACATTCATTACCAATGATGCAATTGACGTGTACCTAAGAAAAGCCGCGAAAGTGAAGATTTACTTTATTTTCCAAGGCAATCAAAAACAAATTGAAAATAGCTTCGATGACTTTAATAAGCGACTACGTACGAATATCCCAGCAGGAATGATCGGTACACGTTTAGCGGATCAAGGATTTATCAATGTGAAATCAGGCTATAGTGAACCAACAGTTGAGCTAGATGAGTCTTATTTCTTTGTTGGACGGAATGCTTGTCGAGTGAAGTTGGTTAGTGAATAGTTGATAGTTTAAGTGTAAAAGGAGGTAAAACGATGAGTAAAGACGATGCAGCAGAAAGAAAACGACAAGAGAGTAATGGTCGAAATCGCCAAGAAGCAACAAAATGGCAACGTATCGCAAATGAGCGACAAGCAAATTATGATCGAAATCAAAAAAAATTAGAACGATTGAAAGAAGCAAAACGAGCGCTAAATAAGTCAATGTCGTCCTTCTCCAAATTCGAAAATGAAGTCAATCAATACTCAACAAAATTGAGTACAGGGCAGTTTAAAGGGACGCTTCGTACTAAATTTGATCAGAAGGCAAAAAAAATGGGAACGGCTTTGCATAAAGAAGAAAACACCCATCAACAAAATTTATCTAAACTAGATGCAGAAATAGCAAAGAAAGAGTTAGAGCAAGGTGATTTGTTGAGTGCTGTCGGAAGCGCCTTTGATATGGCAAAAAATTTCTTAGCCTCTATTTTTTAGTAAGACAAAGGAGAGATGAACTATGGCAATAGGTGTTGATAGACAAGTCTGGGATGGTGCGGTTAACAAAGCAGAGAGTGCAGTATCAAGCATTTCAAAACCAACCATCAACAATTTAGGGAAAACAACATTGAAGCGATTCAAAAAAATAATTGAAACACAAAAGAAACTTGCAAATACAGTAGAATCCTTCAAAAATGTTTCGAAAACAGATACGCAAAAAATGAAACAAGTCGCTGGAAATATTGTTTCAGAAGATAAACAAGCCTCAACCTCGTTCAAACAAAATACATCTAAAGTGAGGTTCAACTAATGGCGAGTTATGATACAAAAAAATTTTTCGAAGAGGTTCTAGCAAATGATGATTCTTTACTTTTTGAGGTAACGAATGAGTTGATTACAACAGGTGTTTTATTAGGAACAAACTTTCCTTTGTTAAAAGGAATTTATAAAGCCTATCGTAATGAAGAAGAACAATTCGAACATAAGCCGATGGTTGGTGCTAAATTGACAGTCTCTTTTGATCATGATACTCAACGTGTAGTGCTTGATCGTCAAACTAGTCAAGTAGAACTGACCAATGGACAGTTTCTTCAGTATATGGGGAAAATCGATGTTGCCTTTGCGCCGATTTATCCAGTTGGAACAACGGTTGAATTAGATGAAAGTATGTTAACGGAAGAACTAGCTGAACTCTTTAAAAAGGAAGAGCTAGGCGCAGTTGTCACGTTAAGCGGTCGGAAGATTCCGCTGATGAGCGGTTTTGAGCAATATATTGTAGATTATCTAGGTCATTTGTGGCCTTACGGAGAGATTCCTGGGAATGATCCGATTTTGATTTCTAATATGATGATCAAACGGGTCATTGCGGAAAGTCTTACAAATGAGTATGAAGAAGCGTTTGCTTTCGATGGTTTACGAACGACTCAGGTAACAAAGCAACAAGTTTCAACAGCGTATATGAAACCAGAAGATACGATTGCTTATTTTGAAGTGTTGTCTGAGTTGTCAGAACAAGAATAATAGGGTAAACGCATGGAAAGGAGTGTATTATGGGATTTTATGTCGATACAGCAGAAATGAAGAAAGCAGTAGAAGAGTATCAAAAGCTTTCTAAGACAGCGCAAAGTCAATTAAATACTGCAAAAAACGCAATGAATGGTATAATTAACAGTAACGCACTGTCTGGTAAAGTAGGACAAGCTATATCAGCGGATATCAATAATAACCAGAATGCCGTAATTGTTGGATTGAAAAGTAGTTATCTAGCCGTTGAAATGGAGCTACGCCAAGCGTATCAGGATTTTAAAGGAACAACAGGCGAATCATCCGATTCAGCAGTCCTTAGTGAAGAAGTCCTGATCAAAGCAAAATCAGATATTGATAAGATGAAACAAACCTATCAAGAACAAGTGAAGAGTTTCCAGTCCGTTTATAGCAGTATTTCTGATCTAATTTCATTATCTGCCTCAAAGAGTGACTTTAATCAAGTAGCGGACGCGACGAAGAAGTATGCGGATGAAATCATTCAAAAAGTCAATCAGTTCGATAGTAAGCAAGGCAATTCGGCTAATGAAGACATGATTCAGTCTTTAAGCACGCAAATTAAAGCAGCACAGAAAGTCGGAGGATTAGGCTATACTGATCCTCGTTTCCTCGCATTTGCGAATAGTACTACTTTAGCAGATAATGTTCAAGCGTTTCAAAAAAAGGTGACTGAAGCAGATGAAAAGCAACGAAAAACGAAAGAAAAAGATCTGAACTCAATGACGCCATCAGAAATGATTGCGAAGTATGGAGTGGACGATCCAGATGTGAAGAAGCGAATAAATTATATTAATAATGGGATTAGTACGACAGTTTTCGGAGTAGCGAAAGATTTAATAAAAGATACTGAGATATCCTTATTTACAGAAGGAGCACAGCAATTCTTTGATAAAAATGGTCAAAGAATCGCTGATATGTCAGGTTACTATAGTTCTGAATTTGCAGGCAATGGATTGGGATCAGCTTTGTACCTTGGAGGAAAAGTTGGAGGGAAAGTTAATAAAGCAATTCCATTTATTGGTCCTGCAATAGATGCTTATTCTTTGATCTCTTCGGAAGATCCTAATGCCCCAATGAAATTTGTAGGTCATTTGGCAGGTAATGCAGTAGGTGATATAGCAGGCGTTGCAGTTGCAACAGCAACTGCTGCATCCGTAGCGGGAACCATAGGGGGAATCTTAGGTACAGCAATTCCAGTACCTGTTGTTGGAACAGTTATAGGAGTGGTAGTTGGTACTATAGTTGGTAGTGCCATAAATACGGTATCCGATGCCATTATTGATTCTGTTTCTAGTTTTTTTAAATGAAAAAAGAAGGTGATAAAGTATGTATCAAAAAATATATAGTGACACTGATGGTCATATGATTTTTTATAATGAGAAAGAGAAAAAATTAGCTGAATTAAAGCTAAATAGTACTAATAATAACGCAACAACATCAAAAAGTAACTTTGGAATTATTGCATTAGTTACTACATTATTAGGTAACTCCGTACTCGGAAAATTATTATATGATAATGTTGAAAATATACCATTACTTATAGTTGGAACATACTTATTTGCAATATTTACAGCACTTCTTTTGATGTTTTTTTTAAATAAACATCAAAGAAAAACACTTGAAAAAAATCAGATATCTTTCTCATATGACAAGTTAAAAGAAATTGTTGGGAAAAGACGAATTAGCAATTTAGCAGGTTTAATAAAACTAGCAAGTATATTTTTTTTTCTAGGTGTAACATGTACAATAATATTTTATTTCATGCATGTAATATTATTTCTTATATTTTCGTGGTTATGTATATTTGTTAGTGTAGTCGCATTATATGAACCATTTATATATTTTACAGTTACGAAAAAACTAATTAAAACATTAAAATAGTAGGGAGAATAATTATGAATATTTATCCAATAGGAACAGTTATTTCATTAAAGAAAGATAAACAAGAGCTGATGATTACCTCAAGGTTTCCACTCTACAACAAAGACGGAGAACTTGGATACTTTGATTACGGTGCTTGTTTATTTCCACAAGGTATTTTAAATGATAGTAATTACTTTTTTAACGCTGAGGACATTGATGAAGTACACTTTACAGGTTATTTATCAGAGACTGAAAAAGAACTTCAAAAAAATATTTTGAAAGAATTGAATAATATTAAGTACCCTAAATTTTTTATTCAAGATAAATAATTTAAAAATTTATCTTGAAATTAGAATCACTTATTTAATTATCATGAAAAGAAACCTTAATTTGAAGAGGTTTCTTTTCATGTATATAGATAAACGAAATGTTTTTAGACTACTGTCTTCCTGAATAGAAAGTAGGACAAGCTATATCAGCGGATATCAATAATAACCAGAATGCCGTAATTGTTGGATTGAAAAGTAGTTATCTAGCCGTTGAAATGGAGCTACGCCAAGCGTATCAGGATTTTAAAGGAACAACAGGCGAATCATCCGATTCAGCAGTCCTTAGTGAAGAAGTCCTGATCAAAGCAAAATCAGATATTGATAAGATGAAACAAACCTATCAAGAACAAGTGAAGAGTTTCCAGTCCGTTTATAGCAGTATTTCTGATCTAATTTCATTATCTGCCTCAAAGAGTGACTTTAATCAAGTAGCGGACGCGACGAAGAAGTATGCGGATGAAATCATTCAAAAAGTCAATCAGTTCGATAGTAAGCAAGGCAATTCGGCTAATGAAGACATGATTCAGTCTTTAAGCACGCAAATTAAAGCAGCACAGAAAGTCGGAGGATTAGGCTATACTGATCCTCGTTTCCTCGCATTTGCGAATAGTACTACTTTAGCAGATAATGTTCAAGCGTTTCAAAAAAAGGTGACTGAAGCAGATGAAAAGCAACGAAAAACGAAAGAAAAAGATCTGAACTCAATGACGCCATCAGAAATGATTGCGAAGTATGGAGTGGACGATCCTGATGTGAAGAAACGGATAAATGATATTAATAATGGGATTAGTTATACCGCATTTAGTAAGTCAGTTGAAAATTTAGGCTATGGACAAGCTATAGGTGATGGTGTTTTACAAGGACTTAAAATGACTGGTAAAAACATGAGAGTTGATGCTTTGCAAATGGGAAGCAGAAGTATATCTCCTAATGAATTATCGCGAATAGGCAAACGAGCACGGGCTTTAGAAAGTGCGGGAGATGATCTAATAAATGCTTCTAATGCTGTCTCTGGTAGCAAAATTTGGAAAGGTTTAGGAATTGTTGGAACAGTAGCAGGGGCAGCATTTGACTATAATGATCAAATGACGAAATACAATGATGAGGGAAGGGCAATCAAAAATACAATAGCTCATTCCGTAATTGGATCAGGTGGAGCAGCCGTTGGTGGGCAGATTGGCGCGGCTCTAGGATCAGCCATCCCTGTACCTGTCTTAGGAACAGCTTTTGGTGCAGTAGTTGGTATAGGAATTGGGTATGTAGGTTCTGAGATTTATGACTGGGTAGAAACAGGTAAAGCTAAAAAAACTATTGATGACATATCTTCTAAAGTTTCAAAAACTGTTGATGATATCAAGCAAGGCACTAGTAAATGGTTTTCAAATATTGGTAATTCATTAGGAGGAGCATTTAATTGAAGAATAAATCGGTTGCTTTGCTGAAAATTGATACTGATAAATCAGTATATTTTGATTTATCGAAGCGTAAATTATTTATTCAAGAATTTATAGGCCCATATACTGAAAAATCTGGGAAGAGTTATTCTAAATCTCAAACATGGGGAATATCTGCTTTTATAGGAATGTTTTTAATTCCGCTGATTGCAAAACAATTTAATCTTGTATCTTTAGTTCCAAACTATATAAATATCCTTTGCATTTCTGGTGTGGGTTTTCTTATGGGAAAGCTGTTAACAGTTTATTTGATAGATAGGTCCAAAGGGCAATATATTGAAAAAAAATTCACCAAAAAAGATGTCCAAAAAATCTTAAATAATTCATCAAATTTAAGAATTTTAGCGGTGACAGAATTATTATTTATATTTGGATATAGTATATTTTTAATAATCTTACCTTTTATTGAAAAAACTTCTGTGAAAGGAATTATAGGCATATTTGCACTATGTTTCGCTGTAAGTGGTATACATTTTTCAGCCCATCCATTTGCACAACAAAAAGCATTTAGAATTTTAAAAAAACAAATGAAAGCAGGTATGTATGATGAGTGAGAACAACTATATATTGCCAATTGGTTCTATCGTAAGATTAAAAAAAGGCGATGTTCTTTTAATGATTGTAGGTAGAGCCCAACTCTTCAATCAAAATGGTAAAATAGGGTATTTTGATTATTCAGCAACATTATATCCGCAAGGAATAGATGGAAGCCAAGAATTTGTTTTCTTTAATATAGAAGATATTGATGAAGTAATATTTGAAGGTTATAGAAACAGTCAGGAAATTGATTTTGCAGATAATTATGATAAGAATATAGAAACAATTACTTATCCAAAACTAGTTGTTGAAGATTAAAATAAGTTTTAATGTTTTTTTGTAAACTAATCTTGGTGAAGAAAATCCAAAGAATTAAATCAATGGTGATGAAACTTAGAGGAAACTCCTCTAGGTTTTTCAACTAGGACTTATGAGTTCAAATAATTAAAAGTCAGAATGGAGAAGAAATTCTCTTAATTCTGACTTTTTGCTATTTAAGAATAATTAGGACACATCAGTACAGAACCAAGCAATGTTGAACAAACTCAGTCTCGTTTGTTCTCAGAAATAAACTCCATAATATCCTCAGGTTGGCAATCAAGAGCAACACAAATCCTTTCAATAACATCCATCGAAACTTTCTCGTTTGCAGAAAGTTTTGCTAGAGTTGCAGTTCCTATTCCTATTTCTTTTCGTAATTGGGTTTTTGTCATTCCTTTATCAATTAATAATTTCCATAAACGATTATATATAATTGGCATTTGTGAGGACCTCCTATTTTATTTGTCTCTTTAGTATAAAATTCTTATATTCATTAGTCAACATAATAAATTCGCTTAAACGAATAAATAGTTCTGTAAATAGAATTTAGTTTTTGACTGATTATTCATTTTATGGTATTATATATTCGTTAAAGCGAATAAAAAATTCTTTTTTGCGAATGGTATAGTGAGAGGAGCGTTAGAAGGGTTTAAAATAAACAGGCAAAAAAGAAGCAGAGCTTTAATAAATAAGAAACGAATTTCTTGAATTAAAACTCTACTTTAGACAAGTAAATCATACCATAATTCAAGAAATTCTCCAAGTTTACAGAAAAATTCAAAGGAGAATTATTATGAATAAAAAACTAATCATTGCTAAACAGAATAATCAGCCGTTACCAAACATTCCACAACAAGACGTTCATACTATTGCAAATACGTTAGAACAACTTACTTTATGGAATCTTATTTTAAACTTGCTTAACCAATTTTTTACTGAAAATCTCCAACCACTCGATAAGGATAAAGTAATGAGGGAATACTATGTTTGTTCAAAATTATATACTAATTTTCACAAAGATTTTTCGCAAACTTTACAAAAAATGGAAAGCCAGATTAGCATTTTGAGAAGCAAAGAAAAAATTTAATTAAGTTGAATTTTATTAAATAAGCAGAATGGAGAGCCACTTTTAAAGTAGATAGAGAAGTAATAATGACGACATTACTTTATATCAAAAGAACAATTCAATCAGAAAAAAAGCTGATGGGGTTGTTCTTTTTTGCTTGTCATTATATGCTGTATAAGTAAGAATTAATAATTTTTTAGTTAATGATATCAAATAATAAATACATAAATTATAGAATGCCACGATGATTGAGCTAGCAACTTATTTGGTGAATATTCACAGAACCAAAAAAGGAATAATACAGAACAGAAATTAACGATTATTCCTTAAAAAATATTTTATAGTTTTTATTCTTGATTACTACGGACAGTTAAAAATATTTAATAATTTACCACTTTTTGCTAAAAGAATCGTAATAATCAATGGCATTGCAGAATTAGTAGACAAACTATTCTTAAATCCAGAAGAAGTCGCATTTCTTTTAAATGGTGGGAATGATCACTTGCAACTTGTATTTATAGATAGTTTAACAAAAGTTGGAAATACGTATGGTGGATTGACGAATATGGTGAAAGAAAGTGTGTATCAAATCCTATTTGGCGGTAGTTTACAAAATCAATTATTCATAGAGAATTTACCGTACACACAAAAAAATGTTGTTGTTCCTCGCAATGTACTTCATAGTTTGAAGGATGATCTATTCGAAGATATTGTTATACCGATGGAGGTAGGAGAATGAGAGAAGAAATGAGCACGCCCTTTTTGCCTCTAGGGAGTATTTTACGATTAGAAGAACCTGAAAATGACCAAATACTTTATGTAGTAGTTGCTCGAGCCATTGCAAAAAATGAAATGGACGCAATTTTTTCAAGATATAAAGTTGCGCCCCACCCATTTGGCGATGTACCAAGCCAAGAAGTATTCACGATCAGTGCTGACCAAATTGCTGAGGTTATTTTTGAAGGTTATTCAGATCAAAATGATCAAGAATTTTTAGAGGATTTGTTAGTAAAAATGGCTAACGGTCCTATAGTTGTTCCAGAAGCACCCGAGCCAGAAGTGATTCAAGAACCTGAACCGATTTTAGATGAAGCAGAACAATTACAAGAAGATCCATTTTATAAATTTAGAGAGTAAGGAGAGAGAGTATGGGGAAGATCGCATCAAATGAAGGAGCGGCTCAAAATGCAGTTGCTGGAATTAGCAAAGTTTCTGTTAAAAGTGGAAAGACCTGTTCTTTGGGAAGAAGTAACATTTCTAGTATGAAGCAGGGAGCTAAAGTAAGTAATCAGATTTTATCTGATTTATCGAAATTAGTTAGTTGTGTAAATGAACAAGCCAATAAATTCCCTAAACTTGCGGCAGTTATTGCTTCTCGTGATAGTCAAACGAGATTTAAGTAGGGAGGAAAACATATGGCACAAGATAAAAATGAGAAGTTAAGATCGGAGTATACGCAAAAAATTGTTGAGAAAGAACGTCAAATTGACGATTTGAATAGTGAAAAACGACAGATTCAAGAAGTGTTTGAGTCATTAGAGACGGAACTAACTCGAAATTTCCGACAACTACAAGAATTAAATGATGAATTAATAAAAGAAGGGAGTTCTTCTGCTCGATGGGAGCAAGAAGAACTTCATGGGAAAAAGAAGCATTTCGGACAATTTTTTAAGGAGCAAAAGCAAGAATTAGCAGAAATGTATACAAAATCAGCTGAAGAGCTAAACGAAGAACGCTCAGAAATCCAGAAAGAAAGGAATGAATTAACATGGGATTAGTCTATTCAAGCGGAGACTCTTCAAAATTGATGAGTGCCATGTCAAGTAACTTATCGACGGCAAAAAGTACTGTGAGTGACTTACGATCAGGAAGCCAACGCTTAACCGCAGCCGTGGATGGACGTACCTTGTCAGGTGCGGCATATAATGCGGGAAAAGGATTATTTTCAGAATTAATCCTTCCAACGATAAGTCGTGTTACCACATCAATGGACGGTATACAAAATGATTTAGTAAAATATACAGGAGCGAATGCAGCGATTTCAAGTGAAGGTTTTCTAGATGAAGATAAGTTGAACATGCAGATGCAACTCTTGAAAGCATCCAAAGCAGCTCTAACTGCTTCAGCAAATACCGCTGGAAATCTAGCGGCAGGGAATCCAGTGCCAGGATTGAAAGATATGTTAAAGCATGCGCAAAATCGATTGAACCGCATGGCAAATAGTATGCAAGATGATATCGACAAGGTACAGAAAAAAATTAAGAAGTTACATGATTTTTCGAGTCAGACGAACGGACTTTTTAGTAATAGCTTAAATGAGTTAAGTATTGCGATGCAAGGTGTGCTTGTATTGAGTGGAACAGTTGTTAATAGTGACGGTTCTTATTCGTTGCCAAAAGGAACGGATAAAAGTTGGTTTTCAAAAATGCATCCAAATTCAAATAAAATTCTTGGACAATCTTCTACAAATGCTTTTTTAGAATTGTATAAGCAAACAGAAGCTTTACTAAAACCAGTAAAAGGTGGCAAGACAGATAATATTAAACGTTTCGAAATGTTGTTAAAACTTTATCCAGCCTCTGTAGTAAAAAAACTGCTTGCAAATGATGAATTTTGGATGTTAGCGAATAAACTTCCTTCTGGGTGGCAAACAAAACTAATCAATGGACTAGCTAAGTATGAAACTTTTGGACAAGCTGTAATACAAGGCAAGTGGATTCCTAAAGTAGATACATTAGGAAAAGCGTTTGAAAACTTTAATAAATTTACAAATCCAATCAAAACATGGGTGGGTGAGAGTCTAAAAAATTCCCAATTTGTTCAAGGTGCAAAACAGTGGGGGGTCGGAAAAGGAATAGGAAAAGTAGCTGCAATAGCAACTTATGTACAATTAGGAGTTACGTTTGTATCAAGTGGTGTAGATGCTTATGGCAAGACTGGAAGTATCGGGAAAGGAGTTATAGGTGGAGCGATAGATACAGTAAAAAGTATTGGACCTCTGGAAGGTATGACAATTGGAGCTACTATAGGTGGAGCAATAGGTACAGCAATACCTATACCTATTATTGGAACTGTTTCTGGTGCAGCAGCTGGTGCAGTAGTTGGAGGAGTTGTCGGTGGTATAAATACTATTGTACAATTTTTCGTTCCTAGTTTTTATGATAGTGTTAAGGATGGTTTTTATAACTTTTATGACAAGAGTACAGAAGTTATCGGAAAAGGTGTTAGTCAAGGGGTTGAAACTGTAAAACAAGTTTGTAAAGATGTTCAAAATGTTGGTAAATCAATAGGAAAGGCTGTATCTTCTGTGAAGTTCCCAGAGATTAAGTTTGGATGGTGAAAATGAAACTACCTAAATTAATGACAGCAGATTTTGAAAAAAGTTTGAACTTATTAGATGATAATTTTGTACAGTATATGAATAAAGATGTTAATCGCTTGCCAGATCCTGTAGGAAAACAAAAGCTAAAAGCACAGATAATAGGTTTAATATTAATTATTTTTTTAATAGGTATCAATTATTCCATATCTTTCCTTGCTACAAAAGGTTCAAGAGGAGAATTGGGAGAAAGTCCATTTCCAAAACCAATAATTAATTTTTTGCCATCTTGGCTATTTTTTTGTTTGTTATTTATTTGGATAGTATTAGTTCTAATTTTTAGAGATAGAGGAGAATTATATTTATCTAGATACAGAGGACAATTGAATTTAAATAACTATATACTTTGGTTGGTTTTGGAGTTTAATTTATTTTTTCTTACTTTTTCTTTTGTTCCGTTAACTATTCTGGGTACTTTAATGCTATTTACTTTAATGGTTATTATAGGTTATGTGATATTGAGGAATAAGTTGAAATCATTAAATGAGATGTTATTTAATATAGAGATGAAAAATAAAAGAATAGATGTTCTTATTCAAAAGATACTGAAATTGACCATGAAATATGGATGGATCATAGTAATTGGTATTGCTTTGTGGAAATTTATCTTTCCAAAGGAGACAGAAATTCGTACGGATACTGTCGGTTTTATAGGTATTATCGCTATGTGGTTCATTATGAACATAGCGATAATTATTGTTGAGTCATATTTATTTTTACCATATTTACTCAATGGATACTACAAATACAAATATCCAGAAGAATACAGAGAATGGGAAGGTAAGACCCAATTAGAATGGTATGGAGAGAAATATTTCAATAAACATATTAAAGGAACAGAGAAAGAGGAGAAAATAAATGACTGAAACAAAAAAATTATTACCCTTAGGAAGTGTTGTTTTACTTGAAGAAGGACTTCAAAAACTGTTGATTGTAGGTCGTGGAGCAATTTATACAGATCAAACTACAGGAAAAGATACTTTTGCAGATTATATGTCAGTATTATATCCAACAGGACTGAATCCAGAAACGACAATTTTCTTTAATCATGAAAATATAGATAAAGTGGTATTTGAAGGGTATTCAGATGAAGAAGAAGAAAGATTTATGGAAGTCTATTCAGAATGGAAAGATGGATTAGACAAACAAGATAGTGAATCAAGCAATTCAAATGAATCAATTGGATTCTAAAAAGTATAAGCCTAAATAACTATATTCTGTCAAATAAAGAAGCTAACACCATATGTTTTAGCTTCTTTATTTAAACTATAGAACTACTGATATCAGAAATCCAGAAAGAAAGGAATGAATTAACATGGGATTAGTCTATTCAAGCGGAGACTCTTCAAAATTGATGAGTGCCATGTCGAGCAATTTATCGACGGCAAAAAGTACCGTGAGTGACTTACGATCAGGAAGCCAACGCTTAACCGCAGCCGTGGATGGACGTACCTTGTCAGGTGCGGCCTATAATGCAGGAAAAGGATTATTTTCAGAACTAATCCTTCCGACAATAAGTCGTGTTACCACATCAATGGACGGTATACAAAATGATTTAGTAAAATATACAGGAGCGAATGCAGCGATTTCAAGTGAAGGTTTTCTAGATGAAGATAAGTTGAACATGCAGATGCAACTCTTGAAAGCATCCAAAGCAGCTCTAACTGCTTCAGCAAATACCGCTGGAAATCTAGCGGCAGGGAATCCAGTGCCAGGATTGAAAGATATGTTAAAGCATGCGCAAAATCGATTGAACCGCATGGCAAATAGTATGCAAGATGATATCGACAAGGTACAGAAAAAAATTAAGAAGTTACATGATTTTTCGAGTCAGACGAACGGACTTTTTAGTAATAGCTTAAATGAGTTAAGTATTGCGATGCAAGGTGTGCTGGTGTTGAGTGGAACGACAGTTAATAGTGACGGTTCTTATTCGTTGCCAAAAGGAACGGATAAAAGTTGGTTTACTAAAATACAATCTGAAAAAGCGAAAAGTGAACTTGATAAACAATACGATGAAGTAAAAGAGTGGAACAAACTATACAAAGAATTTATCAAAACAGGAGATAAGTCGTTTAAAAGTGTTTGGTACGGTGCGCGTGTAAGTCGATTATCAGATGGAACCTTGATTGTAACGACTGTCACTGGTATGTCGAAGCGATTGGATGAATTTACAGGATTTAGTAAATTTGTTAAACAGCATAAAAATTTTAATCGGATATCTTCTGGTGGGAAGTTAACGAAAGATGGTTTGAAAATACTAGAAGAAGCGAAAATTCGTGATGCTGGAATGTTAACAAAAGGAACATCAGGACGCTTTGGTGATATAGCTAAAGCTACATGGGGCGCAATTAAATCTGATGTATTATCTGCAGTAAAAAAACCAATATCATTTGGTTTAAACACGATAGTAAAAGATGCAAAAAACTTGAAAACAGCTAAAGGATTTGGAAGAGTTATTCCTGGCTTGAATATTGTTTCAGGAGTTATCGATGTTGGTACAGGAATTAAAGATAGTTATGATTTAGCAAAAGAGGATGGTCTAAAAGGAGGTCAAGTTATTGCAAGTCAAGTAGGTGGTGTTGTTGTTGATGTTGCTAAAGTAGCTGTGACAACAACTGCGGCTACAGTTGCAGCGACCGCTGGTGCTGCGGCTGCCACTGCCGCATTAGGCGCATCTGCACCTGTTTTGGCTGTAGCTGCAGGTGCAGTAGCTGTAAGCTACGTTGCGGTTAAGGGTGTGGAATTCATTGATAAAAAACTTGGTATAACTAAAGGATTAAAAAAAGGTGTGAATGGAATAATAAAAGGAGTAGGAGGGTGGTTCAAATAAATAAAGTAGCACCATTCCAATTGAAAAATTTTGATACAATGATAAAAACTTACGGAACATTTTTTTTAGTAGGTTTATTTCTACAAATATTTCCAGTGTTAGCTATTCAAAAGAAAAGACTTATATTCTTTGCAATATTTTTTTTGACTCTAATGCTAATGGCTTTAATTGGAAAAATTTTTTTCAAAAAGAAAAAAAATGAAGTGATTGGGTTATGGTTATTATTTATAACAATGATACTAGCCAATTTTGGAATTCTTTTAGTTCCATTTATAGGGTATGCTGAACAAACGATAGGAGAGTTACTATATTATTATATGCTAACAATCTTGGTAACCCTTCTTTTTATGGTATATGTTCATCTAGTTTATAGATATGGTCGTAAGAGGTTGTCAGATAAAGTAATAGGTATCATGGTGGGAGTTCCCTTTGTCTTGGTAATGATATTCTCTATATTTATGATAGAAAAATATGGAAATTTTTCAGTAGGATTGATTGGTATAGGAATGCTATTTTTATCTGGAACATTGAAACAATACCCAAGAATAGGTGCATATTTTGAACAGAAAAATATGAACAGATATGGAAACTCATTAGACATAGTGAATAAGAAAAAAGAAGGAGAAAAAAATGAATGAGCAACGATTTACGATGATGAATTTAGCTTCAAGAGAGATGGTCGGAAACATCCAAGATATTATTGAAATTGTGAGCACGGTCGAATTAAATAATTATGGTGAGGGTCGGTTTCAAAATGGACCTACGATGGTAGAATTCAAACCAACCGAAATAGAGAATGAGGAACAAATATTTAAAGTGTATCTACCAATAAACGAAGAAGTTTCAGGTGAAGGAAACGATGGCGTAAATTGGAAATGGATACCCGAGTTAGACATTAAAAAGGTATTAAGAAGTCGTGTTCCTTTTGATGAAGGAATCGAAACTAAATTGGAAGAGATGAAAAGCTATTTACAAGAAAACTCTATTCAATATGAAGACCGTCTCATACTATTGTTCTCTAAGATTTATGAAGAATACTGGGTAGATTTGGTGATTCCGTATGTTTAACAAAAGAAAAGAAAAAAAAGAAATCAGAGTGGGCTTTAATCAAACTATTCATTTTGAAAATGTAGTAAGCCGATATTATCAAGTAGATTTAAAAGATTTTGCTAAGGTATTTGAAGACTTTATAACGACTGTTGTACAGAGTGGTTATACGCCAACGAGTAATTTTTTCTACGCTATTAATTCTGATTTAGAAGATCCTATAGATATGCTTTTGCAAGTGTTTATCCCTGTAGAAGAAGAAAAATCGTACGAGTTGCCCGAAGAGTATCGATACCAGTCCTACTATGAAATTATCAATATGCTAGGTGTAAGAGTGGAAGGGGACAGTGAAGATCAATTTTCAGAAGGGATAAGAATGCTAGTTGAGCAAATTGTAGATATGGATGCTGAATTAGCAAGTCCACCATTTTACTTTGTAAATCAAATAGATGGTAAAACATTTACAGATATTTTAATAAAAATATCTGAGTAAAATGTGTAGCTTATATGTTTATAAAGATAGGTTGGATAATGTAATCAAAGAACAACCTATTTAAAGTAGTACTGGTATGAAAAAGTGGAAATCGAATAAAAATATTGTTAGTTAGGCTGCTTATTTCTTAGAATTAACAAGATATAGGTAGTCTAATCTTTGTTAAAATATTAGAGAACTATTTTCTCTGTATGTGTTTTGAATTCAAAGAATTTTATGATAAAAATTCTAATGTTGGGATTAATATTGATGTATATAGTTTTTTATTAACGGGAGCGGAAGTTAAAACCGTATAGATTTTCATTATTTTATACTACAAATAGTGGATTGAATTTGTGATTTGGAGGTTAATTTAGTGGAGACAAGTAGTAAAAGTAAATCGCCAGAAGAGATGAACAAAGAATATTTTAAATCATTTGTAGTTACTAGAGGAAGTATTAGTTCGCTATACATATCCTGGGCGGGCTTAGTCATTACTTTTCTTTGTTTACCAATAACATGGAATGTTGCTATTTTAGGTTATGGAATAAATCCGCTACAAAGTAAGGTTAATATCTTTATTGTATTTATAGCAATCTTTATGTTGTTAACATTTTTAACAGTTAGACTCAGCTTTACCAGAAAATTTCTGTTCCGACATCAAGGTTTTGCGAGTATTTGGTTAATATTTTTTTCAGTTTTACTTACGTCAGTTTTAATGTTTATGTTTTATATGATAACGCAATGGGATAAACCAAACGAAATTTGGTATGAATCTGAGTTTTCAATTATTGTTCTGTTACTATTCGGATTAACATATCTAGGTTCTCTTTTTTATAATTTTTATTGGTTAAAAAAACAATTAAAAATTGGGTTTTCAGAGAAACGTACAACTGCTAACTATTTTGCACGAGCTAAGGTTTACGAGTCAAAATCACTATGGATAATCTTTGGTTTTTCAATGATAGGAGCCTTTTTAACAGGGAATTTAGCGAGAGTGTTTGGCTTGGTGTTTGGTATGTTTTTAGGCGCTGCTTTTTCTAGATTAACAATAGAGCTTGCCTACTCTGCATTTCTACTAAATACAGACAAAGAATATTGGGTCAATTATATTGATGAGCCAGAAAAACCATGGAAAGAAGTTCTAAAAAAACGTTTAAAAAAGACATCCACGTATGTGATTATGGGTGTTCTACTAATTGTTGCCATGGTAGAAATAGAAGATAGATACAAGGTGCCTAAAGGCCTGCAGATTACATTTTCATATGTTCTCATGGCGATCCTACTCTTTTTTGTGGTAGCTTTCATAATGTGGATTATAAAAAAAGTGAGGGATAAGCGCGATACAAAACAAGTACACAATAGAGTAAATGGTATGGAGAAAATTATCTCAAGAGACACAGAAAAGGAGACTAAAAAAATGAATGAAAAAAAGGTACAACGTAAATGGGCATTAGTAATTGCGGTGTTATTTACACTAGGGGCAATCAATCAATTGGTAAAAGGAATGGATTTATCTGAATCTTATGGTGCGGGAAGTCTTGTAAGTTTAATAGCATTCCCAGCAATATTTTATTATCTAGCCTTTAAAAAGAAAAAGGAAAAATAATAAAGTTGATAAACTAAAAAGAATGATTTAATAGAAAAATAGATAGTTTTTTTCTGCTTATCGAATTGTCATGAGGGTGGAGCCAGTAATATTTTTGGTGAGTATATTCATGATAAAAATTTTAAACATAATAGTAGAAAAAAATCTATCTATATAAAGTAAGATGAGTTTTTGGGAATTTATTATTAAGAAAAAGTGGGAGAACTCAGTTGAATGATAAAAGTGTACCATTACTGAAAATAGATACAGATAAATCTATTTACTTTGATTTATCCAAAAGTGAATTGTTTATCCAAGAATTTGATGGTCCGTTTACTGAGAAAGCAAGAGGAAGCTATTCTAAATCCAGTACGTGGTCAATAAGCATGGTAGGAGGACTGTTAATAATTCCACTACTTGCCAAACAGTTTAAATTTGTTTCTTTTATGCCGATTTACTTAACTGTTCTTTGCCTTTTTGGAGTAGGATGGATTATAGGAAAACTTTTAGCTAATCAATTTGTAGAGAAATCCAGAGGAAAACGAATTAAAAAATTTCAAAAAAGAAGAAGTAATGAAAGTTCTCAGGAACTCAAGTAATTTAAAGCTACTGGTATGGGTACAATTTATATTTTTATTGGGATACGGTATGTTTTTTTATATTCACTTTCAATTAACAGGCTGTCAACAGAAAATAAGATTCTATTACTATTAGTAAGTTTTGTAACTAGTCTAATCCATTATTCTGTCCATCCATTTGCACAACAGAAAGCATTTCGAATTTTAAAAAAGCAAATGAAATCAGGTAAGTATGATGAGAGTTGATACTTATCCATTGATTTTGAAATGTATATCTAGGAAGACGCCAAAAGGAGAAATCTAATGATAACGAATAGACTTATTCAAACAAAAGCCAACTTTGGAAAAATATACGAACTAAGAGAAGAAAATAAAATCATTGGTACGACTAAAATACCAATAAATTTAAGAACACAGATTAATGTCTCAATAGCAAATAAAAATTTCAAATTACAATTTTCCATTATTAAAGATGCATTAAGCCGTTTCGATTATACTAAAAATGTGAGACTACTACCATTTCAACTATTTAACGAAAACAATGTTTGGGTGGGGTCTTTGTGTGAAAGAAGAACAAAATGGTTGTTTGGCTATACTTTTTTTGAATTGAATTACAATGATGAAACGTATTACTTCTATGCAATAGGACTAGGAAAAAAAGGATTAAAAATTCCAATCTATGACTCTGAGGACATTCAAGTAGGCCTGATTGAAAAAGACAATATATCCTACGATAATAAGAGCACGTACTTAATAAATACATTAAATAAACATTATCAAATCTTGGCATTCCTCTTTGCGGTTTATTACGATAATGCATATTATTCGCCAAATGAAGTTGCGTACAAATCCAAAGAGATTAATTATAAGTATACGATAAACAAAGAATTAAAAAGTAAGTACAATCCCCAATTTATAGAAGGAAGGTATTAATATGAAAAATAAGTACAAAATTTTTCTTTTAGTTTGCATAACTCTGATTATTATGGTGGGTTGTTCAGGGTCAAAAGAGATTCAGAAAACTTGGAAAGCGGAAGATGCGACGGATAATGTGTATTCTATAGAAATTAAAGCCAACGAAATAAATATTTCAAACGATAAAGAAAATGAAAAACTAGACTACAAACAAAATGTTATAGGAATTGAAAATGGCGTTAAATATTATGGTTTAACGATTGATAATGAAAAATATTCTATACTATTTCCGGAAAAAGATAATACCGATTTAGCGTTATTTTTGAAAATAGATAGTGATGATTATCTAGATGGCACTCTAGTTTATGCCATGAATACTAAGGAACAACCAAGTTATAATGATTATACGGAAAAGTTTTTAACACATTAAAAAGAGAAATGTAATATACAGAGTTCGGTGAGACGAGCCTCAATAAGAATGATTAGATTAGTATGTAAAATAATATAAATCTATAGAGAGAAAAAAGTTAATTATTCATAACTATTTGTGTTTAATCGCGCTTAGATATTCGATCAGTTTCACAAAACTATCTACCAATCACAAAGAAAAAACATTTTTTGTCATTTGTAGCCTAGACGTGAATTCTAAAGCGTGATAACCTTAAATTTAAGCGCTTACAAACTTATTCGCTTGAAAAAAAAGGAGAGAGATCATATGGAAAAAACACTCGTTATCATCAAGCCAGATGGCGTTTCACGTAAATTAGTTGGAGAAATCCTACAGCGATTTGAGAAAAAGCAATTAAAGCTTACCCAATTAAAAGTAGCACAAATGTCCAGAGAATTAGCAGAAGAACATTACGCACATGTGAGGAAATTTGATTTCTTTGAAGATATGATAACGTACATGACTTCATCAGAAGTTATTTATCTTGTTTTAGAAGGAAACAGCGTCATTAAAACGGTTCGTAAAATGGTTGGCGCAACAAATTGTTTAGAAGCTGAACCGGGAACGATTCGGGGAGATTACGGTGCTAATAGTTACGAAAATATTATCCATGCGTCAGATTCACCAGAATCGGCTATGGTTGAGATCAAGCGATTTTTTAACGAACCGAATTAAAGTAAAAAGCGTATCAAGATAGTAGGATGATCTTGAACGCTTTTTGCCTTTTTAAATGACAAAAATTACTAAGATTCCCCTTGTTTATTATAAAAAGTCTCATACTGTACTGTAAAATCAATAGGAAATCCCTCAAATAACATGAATTTAGCAGTGATTTTAGCGCAATTTCTCCCTAACCATTTAAAAATTCCGTAAAAAAAAGTATAATAGAGAAGGTTGTAAATAAACTTAAAGGAATGTAGCAAATGGACAATCAGCTAACTACAGAATTAAAAGAACGTTACGGCATTGTTTTCCATGATGTCAACCTATTAGAACAGGCTTTTACCCATTCATCCTATGTGAATGAGCATCGATACTTAAAACTATCTGACAATGAACGATTAGAATTTTTGGGAGACGCCGTTTTAGAATTATTGGTTTCTCAATATTTGTATAAACAATTCCCAGAGATGCCAGAAGGCAAGCTGACAAAAATGAGAGCGGCAATCGTTCGTGAAGATAGTTTGTCAAAGTTTGCAAAAGAATGTCATTTCGACCAATATATTCTTCTGGGCAAAGGAGAAGAAAATTCTGGTGGACGGACACGTCCAGCATTACTTTGTGATCTATTTGAAGCATTTTTAGGTGCGTTGTTCTTAGATCAAAAAGTGGATGCAGTCAAAAAATTCATTGCAGAAGTCATTTTTCCCAAAATTGATGCCGGTGCTTTTTCACATGAGATGGATCACAAAACACATTTACAAGAAGTTTTACAACGACAAGGGGACGTCAACATTGAGTATCGTTTAGTCAATGAAGAAGGACCCGCTCATGATCGAATCTTTTTTGTTGAAGTGTATGTCAACAAAAAAATGATTGGAACAGGTCAGGGAAAATCGAAGAAATTAGCAGAACAGGATGCCGCTGAACGAGCGCTGAAACAAAATCCTGAGTAAGCTTGGAAGGAGCCGTTTTATTCGTGTATTTAAAACGAATTGAGATCGCAGGATTCAAATCCTTTGCGGATCGAACTGTTATAGAGTTTGAAAATGGTGTGACGGCTGTCGTTGGACCGAACGGTAGCGGAAAAAGTAATATCACCGAAGCGATTCGCTGGGTCTTAGGTGAGCAGTCTGCTAAAAGTCTTCGAGGCGGGAAGATGCCAGATATTATTTTTGCAGGTTCGGAAGGCCGTAAAGCATTGAATATTGCAGAAGTAACGGTTGTATTAGATAATAGTGATCACTTTTTACCTTTAGATTTTACTGAAATCAGTGTGACTCGTAGATATCGCAGAACAGGTGAAAGTGACTTTTATATCAATAAACAAGCTTGTCGATTGAAAGATATCCACGATTTATTTATGGATTCTGGATTGGGGAAAGAATCATTTTCGATCATTTCACAAGGGAAAGTCGAAGCGATTTTTAATAGTAAACCAGAAGACCGCCGTGGTATTTTTGAAGAAGCAGCGGGTGTTTTGAAATACAAACAACGCAAGAAAAAAGCAGAACAAAAACTATTTGAAACAGAAGATAATTTAAGTCGTGTGCAAGATATTATCTATGAATTAGAAGACCAACTAACACCCCTAGCTGCACAAAGTGAAGCGGCTAAAGAGTTTTTGAAACTTAAAGAGAGTCTAACAGAAATCGATGTTAGCTTGACTGTAACGGAAATCGAAGTAGCCAAAGAAATTTGGGAAATCAAGACAAAGGAACTTGCTGAAATCGAAGAAAAGTTACAAAATGCCAGCAAAAAAATCCGTGATTCAGAAGATGAACTATTTCAACTACGGGGAAAACGGAACAAATTGGATGAGCAGATTGAAACGGAACAACAACAGCTTCTACAAATTACAGAAGCATTAAAACAAACCGAAGGACAAAAAAATGTCTTAGTCGAACGCTCAAAACACACGATGCAAACAACAAGTGAATATCAGCAGTCTTTAGAAGAAAATGCTGAAAAAATTACACGTTATCGTGAAGAAGTTCAAGATTTACAAACAAAAGTTACGGAGAAAAAAGCCCAACGTGAATCATTAGTTGATGCAATCAAAGCCTCAGAACTAGAAGTCGAAAAATATAGCAAATCGTCAAAAGAATTACTAGAAGAATTACGTAGCCAATACGTTGAAGTGATGCAAGAACAAGCGAATACGACCAATGAATTAAAATATTTAGAACGTCAGTATCAGCAAGAAACGACTAAAAATCAACATTCTATTCAAAAACATGAAGCGTTGGAAAAACAAATGACTGATGCGTTAGCTGAAAAAGAACAACTAGAAGCAAGCGCAACTGCATCTGACCAAGCGTTAACAGCTCAAAGAGAACAATATACGCAATTAAAACATCAGTTGGATCAAAAACAAGGGCAATTAGCTGTTGAACAAAAGCAAATGTACCAAGCGATGAACCAAGTACAACAAGCCAAAGCTCGTCAAAAAAGCCTACAAGAAATTCAGGAGAATTATTCAGGATTTTATCAAGGTGTTCGTGCTGTATTAAAACATAAAGAGCAACTCACCGGAATCGTCGGTGCAGTTGCCGAACTGATTGATGTACCTAAAGACTATACTTTAGCAATCGAAACGGCTTTAGGTGGCGCAGCACAACATGTGGTTGTGGAAACGGAAAAAGATGGACGTGCCGGTATTACGTTTCTGAAACAGCAACATAGCGGACGAGCAACTTTTCTGCCGCTAACGACAATTAAACCGAGAACTGTATCTAGTGCAGTACGCGATCGCGTCAGCAATATATCAGGGTTTCTAGGAATTGCCAGTGAATTAGTTCATTTTTCAGATGAAGTCAGCAATGTGATTCAAAACCTATTGGGTGTGACCTTGTTAGCAGAAACGTTAGAGAGCGCTAACCAATTAGCGAAGGTGGTCAATTACCAGTATCGTGTCGTTTCTTTAGAGGGCGATGTCATGAACTCAGGGGGTTCGATGACCGGTGGTGCTAATAAGCGAGGCAATCAAGGCAGCTTGTTCTCTCAAACGCAAGAACTTCAGACATTGACGGAACAAATGGAACGTGTTGAAAAACAATTGACCATCAACGAAAAAGAAGTACAGCAGTTGACCGATGAAGTGAAACAACTCAATGAAAGATTAGAACAATTACGTTCAACTGGCGAGACAAGCCGTTTGAAACAGCAAGAATTACAAAATAAACTAGCGAATCAAGAAGAAACGATTACACGTTTAACGAAAGAACAACGATTGTTTGAATTTGAAGCTCGTGAATTACATCAATTTTTAACGGAATATCAAGTAAGAAAAGAAGAGCTAACACAACAACAGCAAGAACTAAATCAAACAAAAGATCGTTTGGATCAAGAAATGAAGCAAGTCGATCAAGAAGCTAGCCAAATGGAAACGTTACGGGCGGAAGCTTTTGAACGTTTCAATCAAGTCCAAGCAGATCAAGCTGTTGTTACAGAACAATTAGCTCATTTAACTGAACAAGCAGCAGAAAAACAAACCCAGTTAGATGAATTCTTAGCAAGAGAGACAGCTTTACGTCAACAATTGCAACAATTAAATGATCATTCGACAGATCATCAGGTCACAGAAGAAAGCTTAGCGGTTCAATTAGAACAACTAGCTGAGAAAAAAGAGCAGCTACAAACAAACATTCAAGAAGCAAAAACGGCTCGTCAACATTTACAAGAACAAGTGGATCAAATTGATACAGGTTTGGCAGAAGAAAATAAACAACAACAGCATTTATTGACGGAACAGACCAAGATTGAAGTCGAGAAAAACCGTTCAGAAATCAAATTGGATAACGCTTTACAATATTTGCAAGAAGAATACAGTTTGACCTTTGAACGTGCGAATGAAGATTATGAACTGACGATCGACAAAGAGCAGGCTAAAATTGAAGTGAAGCGTCTGAAACGTGATATCGAACGCTTAGGTCCTGTCAATCTCAATGCCATCGAACAATATGAACAAGTTAATGAACGTCATGAATTTTTAGTATCTCAGCGTGATGACTTATTAGATGCTAAAGAGCAGTTGTTTGAAACTATGGGTGAGATGGATGAGGAAGTCAAAGCACGCTTTAGCGAAGTGTTTGAAGCGATTCGGGCTCAATTTAAAGTCGTATTCCCTAACATGTTTGGTGGGGGCCGAGCGGAGTTGATTTTGACCAATCCAGAAGATTTGTTGAACACAGGGGTCGAGATCGAAGCACAACCTCCAGGTAAAAAACTGCAAAATTTAAGTTTACTTTCTGGCGGTGAACGTGCTTTAACTGCGATTGCCTTATTGTTCTCTATCATTCGTGTTAGACCTGTTCCGTTCTGTGTGCTGGATGAAGTCGAAGCCGCTTTAGATGATGCGAACGTTTCGCGTTTTGGCCATTATTTAAGTGAATTTGAAGAAGATACGCAATTTATTGTGGTCACTCACCGCAAAGGAACGATGGAAGCGGCAGACGTGTTGTATGGTGTTACAATGCAAGAATCAGGTGTGTCGAAGATCGTTTCTGTTCGTTTAGAAGAAGTCAAAGAAGGCGGCGCAATCGTCGCTGAAAGCTAAAGGCTGCTATTTTCTAGCTTTACAGAATAGCTCTACTAAAAAATGATAAAACATGAATGAGGGAAATAGTCCTTCATTCATGCTTTCTATTTTTTAATTAGATCAAATCGAACCTATTAAACGTTTAATAAGGAGGAATGACTGGATTGATTAAATTAGTCGCTATTGATTTAGATGGCACACTTTTAGATAGTAAAAAGGAAATCTCAGCAAGGAATAAAGAAGCGTTGACACAAGCAAAAGCTGCGGGTGTTAAAATCGTCATTTGTACAGGTCGACCATTAGCAGCAATCGGTATTTACTTAGATGCATTGAATTTACGGGACAATGGAGATTATAGTATCACGTTTAACGGTGGTTTGGTCCAAAAAAATGACACGGGTGAAATCATAGAGAAATCTTCTCTCGCTTTGGAAAATGTACACGAGTTGTACGAGTTAGCCAAATCATTGAACGTCCCTTTAGATATTTTATCGGATGGGCTTGTAATGCAACTGTCAACAACACAAGAGTATGAATCATTGTATAGTCAATTAAATAAGTTACTGACATTTGAGTCGTATGAAGTAGCGCAATTGACTACTGATAGAATTTACAATAAAGCTGTTATAGCAGTCGATCAAGCCTATTTGGATGAGCAAATAAAAAAAATCCCTAGTTCATTTTACGATCGCTATGAAGTAATCAAAACGAGAAGTAATTTGCTGGAATTTATGCCTAAAGGAATTACGAAGGCATATGGTATTTCATTATTAGCCAGAGATTTAGGCATCAAGCAAGAAGAAATCATGACCATCGGTGATGAAGAAAATGATGTACCAATGATTGAATATGCAGGACTTGGTGTAGCCATGGAAAATGCTGTCGCTAAGGTGAAAGACTTGGCAGATGTTATTACAGATACAAATGACAATGACGGTGTCGCACAAGCTGTTGAAAAATTTGTGTTAGAACCATTGAGAGGAGGGAATTAAATGGGATTTTTCGATAAAATTAAAAAAGCGTTTATGAATGAAAAAGAAACACCACCCGCTGAAGTCGAAACAGACGAGGCAAAAGAACTTGTCGAAGACGAAGCGAAACCCGAAGAACAATTTGAACAGGAAACAGAGCAAGAAACAACGGAAGAAACACAGAATGACTCTGTTGAATATCCTGAAGCAGAGGAAGTGGAAAGTGATCCTCATCTGATGGATCCTCCTGTTATCCCAACAGAAGAACTTGTTGAACCTGAAGTGATTGAAGAGCAAGAAGAAGAGATCATTGTACAAGAGAAGTACGAAAAAGGGCTGGAAAAAACCCGTAAAACCTTTGGCGCAAGGTTAAATGAGTTATTTGCTAATTTCCGCTCAGTAGATGAAGACTTTTTTGAAGAATTAGAAGAAACCTTGATCGGTGCTGACGTTGGGTTTGATACAGCAATTAAAATCACGGAATCTCTTCGACAAGAAGTAAAATTACGTAATGTGAAAAAACCAGCAGCAGTTCAAAATACAATCATTGAAAAAATGGTTGATTTGTACGAAGCAGAGGGTATTGAAGAAAATAATGCGTTAAATATTCAGACGAATGGCTTGACAGTCATGTTGTTTGTAGGCGTTAACGGTGTTGGGAAAACAACCAGTATCGGAAAACTAGCACATGAATTCAAACAAGACGGTAAAAAAGTGGTGCTGGCAGCAGCAGATACTTTTAGAGCAGGGGCTATCGATCAGTTAGTTGTCTGGGGCGAACGTGCCGGTGTCGAAGTGGTTCGAGGCAATGCAGGTGGTGATCCAGCAGCGGTTGTCTTTGATGCAGTAGAACGTGCGAAAACGGAAAATGCAGATATCTTACTTGTAGATACAGCAGGCCGTTTGCAAAACAAAGTCAATTTGATGAACGAATTAGAGAAAATCAAACGCGTGATTCAGCGTGAATTGCCAGATGCGCCCCATGAAGTGTTGCTTGTAGTAGATGCAACCACAGGGCAAAATGCAATGTCACAAGCAAAACAATTTAAAGAAACAACAGATGTCACTGGTTTAGTTTTAACGAAATTGGATGGTACAGCAAAAGGTGGGATCGTTCTAGCGATTCGCAATGAGTTGCATCTACCAGTGAAATTAGTTGGATTAGGCGAAGGAATCGATGATTTAGAACCATTCGATGCAAATGATTTTGCGATTGGATTGTTTAAAGGATTACTAAAAGTCGAAGAGTAGAGAATAGTTAAAAAACCTTTTGAGTAACTACAACGAAGTAGAATCTCAAAAGGTTTTTTAATTTGTTCGAGGTGGTCTAAGCGGTTCATCCCGCTTTTTTTTGATCTAGCGATATGAACCAGACCTCTCAACAAATAGATAAACTAATGAAAAGATAAAGAGCATCTTTCCAGTAGTTTCCTAATTTGTTCGAGGTCTAAACGGTTCATCCCGCTTTTCTGCTTACAAATTATTTGTCTCAATCCCATAGTCTTCTGCGATTTTCTTTAAACTAAATCCTTTACCAAAAACTTCACTGGCATTCATCGAAACAATAAAGGCTTCTTCATCAATTGCCAGAACGTTCTCTTTGATCTTAGCAAAGTCTTTTTCACTAATGACTGTCATCATCAACATGCTTGGATTTTTTTGATAACCCCCTTCAATTGGAACCATCGTTAAGCCTTTGTCCATATCGACTAAGATTTTTTCTTTGATTTCCGTATATTTCGGTGAAATGATCATGACATTTTTCGAACGAACGAAGCCAACTTGGACCATGTCCACCACTCTCCCAATAAGGTATAAACAAATAAGTGAGAAGAGTACTGTATCAGTATTGAAAACAAAGAGCGCGGATAAAATCACTAAACCATCTACGAATAAAATCGAAACACCTAATGAAATTTTAAAGTACTTATTCACCATTTGTGAAATGATCGCAGTCCCACCAGTGGAAGCATTCCCTCTAAATTCAAGCCCTAGCCCAATCCCGGTTAAAATACCACCGAAGATCGTTGCGAGAAAAATATTGTGCGTAAGGACGGGCAAATGAGTCGTGATCCCTACAAAAAATGGGTAAATCAAACTGCCATAAATCGTTTTGATCCCAACTTCTTTTCCTAAAAATAAAAAGCAAAGAAGTAATAAAGGCAAGTTGATAGCATATAAAATCAATGCGGGATTGATCCCAAATAAATAATTGATTACCACGCTGATCCCATTTGCGCCTCCTGCTACGATTTTATTTGGTAATAAAATCGAATTGATCGATACCGCTAAAATAAAAGAACCAATCGTTACATACAACGTATCTTGGATTTGTCTTTTTGAAAATTTCATGTAAAACGTTCCTCCAATGTCAAAGAATGTCGGATATTTCTTCATTGAACGAATAATAAGAGCAAAAGAAAAATAGTTCAACAAATATCCCCTAGTTATACTATCATGAATGACTAGAGGATACCATGAGATAATGTTAATTTTTAGTCGCTGAATGTGGTAAAATAAGAGAAAGTAGAGATATCGTATTTTTTTAATCAAATAAACGTTAGAAAACGGTTGTCCCAGAGTTTTTCATGATGCTGGATAATTGTTTGGGCTCCTAATAATTCATTGTTTAATGTGGTGCTAAGGCCTCGTTTCATGAAACAAGTATACCCTAAGCCGTGAGCCATACGAATCGTCGTATCAACACAATATTCTGTTTGAGCGCCACAAAATTCAAGCTCAGTAACAGAAAGGTCATCTAAGCATTTTTTTAGCTTTGTTTGGAAGAAAGAATTGGCATGAGTTTTTCCGATATAGAAGTCTTCTGCTCGGGCATCAAGTTGCTCAAATAATTTCCAGTTGTCACTAGCGACAACTAACTCGGTATCTTCATGCTGGATAAATAGAATTGGTTGGTGCTTATTTCGATAGTCTGTAATACGTTCGTTTACACCATTTAGGGTATCTGTCAGTCGAAACAACCCAGATCCAGTATTTTCTAAACCATTTTGAAGATCGATAACAATCAAAGCTTTATTAGCCATTATAACTCCTCTGCTTTAAAATTATTTTTTCTTTTTAGTATACAATGAAGTCGAATGACTTGAAAGAGTATATTTCAGTGAATAAAAAAATATAAAAAGACCTATTTTTTTACCAATTCAGTAAGTTTATTTTTTTTTAGACAATTTTTAAGCTAAAATATTCTTTTTGCTTCTCTTTTTCTATATAATGATGAGTAATGGAATAATAACGGGGAAGAAAGGCGACAGTATGAAATTTAGAGAGTTGTTACAGCAAAAAAGTGCACGTCCATATGTCATGGCTGCACGATTTGGATTAGAAAAAGAAAGCCAACGCACGACGTTTGATGGTCAACTAGCAATGACGGATCATCCAGAAGTTTTAGGAAATAGAACATATCATCCGTACATTCAAACTGATTTTAGCGAAACACAAATGGAATTGATTACACCTGTAGCGAATTCTATTAATGGGATGATGCGCTATCTTGCAGCGATTCATGACGTGGCGATACGCTCAATGAATAAACATGAGATGCTTTGGCCGTTAAGTATGCCGCCCAAACTACCACCAAAAGATGAAGATATAAAAATTGCTAAACTCGAGCAGTATGATGGAATTCTGTATCGTCGTTATTTGGCAAGAGAATATGGGAAACGTAAGCAAATGGTCAGCGGTATTCATTTTAACTTTGAGTATGATATTGAGTTGGTCAAACAGCTGTTTTCAGCACAAACTGAGTATGAAACGATCGAAGAATTCAAAAATATTTTATATATGAAAGTCTCACGTAATTATTTGCGTTACCGTTGGTTGATCACCTATTTATTTGGTGCTTCACCTGTCAGTGAGGTTGGTTACTTTACTGAACGTGAAGAGCGACCAAATGGACCTGTCAGAAGTTTACGTAATAGTGCATTTGGCTACAAAAATAATGAAAATGTCAAAGTATCTTATGAATCATTGCAACATTACATCAACGACATTCATCGGATGGTTGAAAATGGCATTTTATCAGAAGAAAAGGAATTTTATTCAGCGGTTCGATTACGTGGTGGTAAGCAAATGGCTGATTTACCTAAAACTGGCGTTCGCTACATCGAACTTAGAAATCTAGATTTAAACCCATTTGCGCCATTAGGTGTGGACGAAGAGTCACTTGAATTTATTCATTTGTTTATGTTGTATTTAGTATGGACAGATGAAAAAGAAGCTCCGAATGATTGGGTAGCAACGGGGGATTTCTTGAATGAACAAGTAGCGTTAGGTCATCCGTTTGCACAAGTAAAACTTTTAGCAGAAGGCGATCGAATTTTTGCTGAAATGGATGAAATGATCGAAGCTTTAGGTCTGTTTAGAGCTAAAAAATTGTTAGAGATTCATCGCACCCAATTAAGAACACCTGATTTAACGATTGCTGGCAAAATGTGGACAATTATTGAAAGCAACTCGAACCAAGAACTAGGGATCATTTTTGGAAAAGAGTATCATGGGATGGCGTTTGAACATCCATATCAATTAGCTGGTTTTAGAAATATGGAGCTCTCTACACAGTTATTTTTATTTGATGCTATTCAAAAAGGTGTAGAAGTTGAAGTATTAGATGAAGCCGAACAATTTTTAAAACTTAAACATAATGACCATATCGAATATGTTAAAAATGCAAATATGACAAGTAAAGATAACTATATCGTGCCGTTGATCATGGAAAATAAGACGGTTACGAAAAAAGTATTGGCAGAAGCTGGCTTTACAGTGCCAGGTGGCGATGAATTTGATACGATCGAACAAGCAGAACAGGCGTATATAAAATATTCAGAAAAAGCATTTGTAATCAAACCAAAAACAACAAATTATGGCTTAGGCATTACGATTTTTAAAGAAGGAGCCTCGTTAGCTGATTATACAGAAGCGTTGAAATTAGCATTCAAAGAAGATTCGGCCGTATTGGTCGAAGAATTTCTACCAGGGACGGAATACCGCTTCTTTGTGCTGGATGATCAAGTGCGTGCCATTATGTTACGTGTGCCAGCAAATGTAGTTGGTGATGGAATTCGCTCAGTTGAAGCATTAGTAGCAGAAAAGAATCTTGATCCATTGAGAGGAACACACCATCGCTCACCTTTGGAACTGATTCAGTTAGGTGATGTTGAACGATTAATGTTAAAAGAGCAGAATCTCTTAACAACTTCTGTACCGGAAAAAGATCAAATCGTTTATTTACGAGAGAATTCCAATATCAGTACTGGCGGTGATTCAATCGATGTAACGGATGATTTTGATGATAGCTACAAGCAGATTGCAATTGAAGCAGTTCAAGCTTTAGGCGCAAAAATCTGCGGGATCGACTTGATCGTTCCTGATAAATCGGTCAAAGGAATAAAGAATAGTCGCACTTACGGAATTATAGAAGCAAACTTTAATCCAGCTATGCATATGCATGCCTATCCACATACCGGTAAAGGACGTCATTTGACGATGGATGTATTGAAGATGTTGTACCCAGAAGTATTTTAGAAAGCAAATCATAAAAAAGCAGCAAAGAAAGCAATCTGTTTTCTTTGCTGCTTTTTAGTTATCCAAACGAATGATCGAGAAATACGAATGAAGGGGATAACTCTATAACTTGACACTGCAAGGTACCTACTTGGTTCCCTTTCTCCTAATGAAAAAGTTTATGCCAGAATCCCTTTTTAGACTCTTCTGTTTTGATAGGTGTATCCGTTTGGTTCGGATATTTTTCCTCAATATCGATCGTTTCCTCATTTACCGCTTCTTTTGCAGTTAAAACTAATCCAAAAGATTCGGGAGTATTTTCAACAAAATCATTTACTACGGTAAATTTTATGTTTCGCTCATTGATCAATTTAATATAGCGAGATTGCAGATCACTTGCCATTGCACCATTCAAAAGAACCTTAGCGTCAGGGTGTTGTGTCAGTTCTTTTAAGAAATTTGCTGTATCCGCTGTGTTTTTCATCTGTGCAATCGTCATTGTTAGGTAACATCTTTCGCGAAAGGTGCCCATATATTTTCGCTGTTCTTCTGGTTTTAGTAGCGGGGTGCCATACATTGCATTGTCTAAATGTTTCTGTAAGTCATCTTGTGCCATTAATTATCGTACCTACTTCCATATAGTCTTACTTCGAATTATAGCATAGAACAAGAGAGAAACACCTGAAAAAAATTGATGTTTGGCTCTAATTGAGAAGGAATAAAAGCTAAAAAGGTATTGCTTTTCTTACTCATTTCGCATAGACTAATAAGTAAGAATGAAAATCATTCTCAATTAGAAAAATGGAGCAAGTATATGAAAAAAATAGGCCTATTTGTTCTCTTACTCCTTTTGATTGTATTATCAATTTTTGTCGGAGTGAAAGATATCTCTCTGACACAATTGTTTCAATGGGATTCACAGCAACAATTAGTATTGTTAACAACGCGGCTGCCTCGAACGATCAGTTTGGTGATTGCTGGAAGTACGATCAGTATTTCAGGTTTGATCATGCAGCATTTAACACAGAATAAATTTGTTTCGCCAAGTACTGCAGGCACGATGGATAGTGCTCGTCTAGGGATTTTAGTCGTCATGATCCTTTTTCCGAGTGCACCGTTATTATTTCGATCGTTTATTGCCTTCTTGTTTGCTTTTGGCGGCACATTGATTTTTATTTTTTTAACACGCTTTTTACCTGCAAAAAATCAAGTGATGATTCCACTGATCGGCGTGATGTTTGGAAATATCATTGGTTCGGTGGCAACGTTTTTTGCGTATCAATTTCAGCTCGTTCAAAATATGTCTTCTTGGTTACAGGGGAATTTTTCCACAGTGATGAAAGGCAATTACGAACTGCTTTATCTAACGATTCCGTTATTGATCATTACGTATCTTTTTGCGTATCGTTTTACGGTAGTCGGGATGGGTGAAGATATGGCGACGAATCTGGGATTGAATTATCAACGGATTCAGTTATTTGGGTTAGGTATCGTAGCTTTATCCAGTGCAGTGGTCTTGATCATGGTTGGAAATATTCCCTTTCTCGGTGTGATCGTACCCAATCTAGTGTCGATGCGGTATGGCGATCATATGAAAAATACACTGGCAATCACAGCGATTGGCGGAAGTATTTTTTTATTGGCGTGTGATATTTTAGCACGTATCGTGATTGCACCGTATGAAATCCCAGTTAGTGTGGTTGTCGGTGTTTTAGGCAGCTTTATCTTTATCGCATTATTGATGAGGAGGAAAATAGCATGAAAAAAATCTTCCAGTCATCAGCGGTGAAAATTCTATTATTGTTGTTTGCCGTTATTGCGGTTTGTGTATTGTATTTGTCTTATAAAACATATGGAAATTGGGCCTTTGCTTTAGAGTTGAGAGGGAAAAAATTACTGGCTTTTGTTTTTGTCGGGATCGCAGCCACATTTTCAACGATCAGTTTTCAGACGATGACACAGAATCACTTTCTAACACCAAATATTTTAGGGTTAGATTCATTATACGTTTTTATTCAGACCTTATTGTTTTTCTTTTTAGGTGGACAACAGCTTTTGGGCAATGAAACAATCGCTACGTTTCTTTTGAATGTTTTGTTGATGGTGAGTGCTAGTATCATGTTGTCTCGTTTTTTATTGAACAAAGGTGGGAATGATCTATTTTTATTATTGATGATTGGGATTATTTTAGGAACCTTTTTCAATAGCATTAGTACATTTTTGCAAGTGGTGATGGACCCAAATGAATATGATTTACTACAAGGTAAATTATTTGCCAGTTTTGGAAATGTGAATAGTCAGCATTTACTAATAGCGGGTATTTTGATCACGTTCTTGGTAGGTTTCTTATGGCTAAAAAGTCATGCGCTAGATGTCTTGCATTTGGGAAATGAGCAAGCAACTAGTTTAGGAATCAATGTTCCGAGGTTCCAGTTTATCTTGTTGACGGTCATTAGTGGGTTGATCGGGCTTTCGACAGCGTTGGTTGGACCTGTCACATTTCTTGGATTTATTGTAGCAAATATGAGTTATCAGCTCATGGGTACCTATCGACATCGTGAATTATTCTTAGGCGGTAGTTTATTGTCAATCTTATTATTGGTGTTCGGCCAATTTCTTGTAGAGCAAGTGTTTCAGTTGAATACCACGTTAAGCATTGTGATTGAATTTGGCGGCGGTGTCTATTTTGTCGGAAAAATTATTAGTGAAAGGAAGCAGCGCAGATGATCGAAATCAAAAATGTGTCAAAGAGATATGGTGAAAAGATTGTTGTGTCAGAAGTTCAATTGCCGATTACGGAGCAAAAATTAACAGCATTTATTGGTCCAAATGGGGCAGGGAAAAGTACGCTGCTTTCGATGATGAGTCGTTTAATTCCCAAAGATACTGGTGAGATTTATTTAGATCACAATGAAGTAAAAACGTGGAAACAAAGTGAATTATCTAAAAAGCTATCAATTTTAAAACAAACGAATGGCATCAATCTGAAAATTACCGTTCGAGAGCTAGTTAATTTCGGTCGTTTTCCTTATAGTAAAGGGCGTTTGAAAAAAGAAGACCATGAAAAAGTTGAAGAGGCAATGGCAAATCTTGGGTTGCTGGATTTGGCAGATGAATTGATCGATACATTGTCAGGTGGTCAATTACAGCGAGTCTATATTGCGATGGTTTTAGCGCAAGATACGGATTATATTTTGCTGGATGAACCGTTGAATAATCTAGATATGAATTTTGCGGTCCAAATGATGCAGACCTTACGCCGTTTGGTAGATGAATTTGGGAAAACAGTCATTATTGTGCTTCACGACATCAATTTTGCAGCGAGCTATGCAGATGAGATCGTAGCAATGAAAGACGGTCGCCTATTTACTCATGGTAGTACAGATGACATTATCCAATCAGAAGTTTTGAACAAACTATACGATATGACTATCCGAATTTGTGAGATCGAAGGAAAAAGATTTTGTATGTACTTTAATTAGAACAGTGGAACGAACCCTTTAAATTTCGAACAACTAAGTTCTTCAATTCTTAGTGTCTTTGATACTTAGAAATTGATGAAATCGTAACGATGTGCAGTAGGTATTTTTCTAGATTAATTTATTTTTATTCGTTATTGCTGAGAAGGCTAACATGTGTGTGGCTAGATCATAAGAAAAACAGAACAAACACATTAATCTACGGTAGAAAAAATTTAAAAACATTATTTAAACTGGGGGAAATAAAATGAAAAAGAAATTCTTAGCAATTGCAACTGTATCAATGATCGCACTTCTTACTTTAGGAGCATGTAACAACAATGATAAAAAAACAACAGACGGTTCAGCTTCGAAAGAATCAAGTTCAGAAGCAACATCAATCACAGTAAACGATTCAAATGGTTCAGTAGAAGTACCCAAAAATCCTAAAAAAGTGGTTGTTTTCGACAATGGATCACTAGATACGATCGACGCACTAGGGGCGGGGGACGCAGTTGTTGGTGCGCCAACCAAAAACTTACCTAAATATTTAGACAGCTACAACAAAGTAGAATCTGCAGGTGGAATCAAAGAACCGGATTTAGAAAAAATCAATCAACTAAAACCAGACATGATCATTATCTCTGGTCGTCAAAAAGATTTCCAAGATAAGTTGAGCAAAATTGCGCCAACCATTTATCTTGCAGTTGATGCCAAAGATACGTGGAACTCTACGAAGAATAATATCGAAACATTAGCTGAAATTTTCGACAAGCAAGACGAAGCAAAAACAAAGATTGCTGATTTAGAAAAAGAAATTGCAGATGTTAAAGAAAAAGCACAAGCAAGTGATGAAATAGCGCTCGTTGTTTTAGTAAATGAAGGACAACTTTCTGCTTATGGTAAAGGTTCTCGTTTCGGTATCGTCCATGATACTTTTGGCTTTAAACAAGCAGACGACAACATCGAAGCTTCAACACATGGTCAAAGTGTTTCATATGAATATGTATTAGAAAAAAATCCAGATATCTTGTTTGTAGTTGACCGCACGAAAGCAATTGGTGGCGACGATACAAACGATAACGTAGAAAACAATGAACTAGTTAAACAAACAAATGCTGGAAAAAATGGCAAAGTAATTTCTTTACAACCTGACGTTTGGTACCTAAGTGGTGGAGGATTAGAGTCTACACACCTAATGATTGAAGATGTACAAAAAGCGTTGAAATAAATCAAGGAAAATAAAAAAAGCATCTACATGATACTCGATTTTCTAGTACCCTAAGGAAGATAAAATTGAGTATGGGAGATGCTTTTTTTAGGTTCAAGTCAGTTTAAACAAGTAAGGGACTCGTTAGATTGATAGGAATATGCTCTATCAACCTCTACACAATCATTATAGTTGAGTACATTAAAAAGAGGCTGAGACAGAAGCGTTTAATCCCGAGAAATAAGAAGGGATTGCTTCTGATCCCACCGTTTATTCGCATCTGGGGTGTGAAACAAAAGTGATTTTACTTTTGTCCACGCCCTTAGGACAAGATTGTTTCATTTAACGTGCATGATTGTAGCCCAATAAATAGACATAAACCATCGACATTATGATTAATTGTGAAAAGGCATAACCAAACAATATACCTGTAATGCAGCGCCGTACATTTTTGCTTTCATAGGTAGTTAGTAATTGCAAAAAACCATCAAAAATTAATGGTAATAGCAAAAGAATTAAAAATAAAATAGAAAAATGTACAAATGGAAAACTGATAATACCAACTAAAATACCAATTAATTCTCCAGTACATCTAGCGCATATTGGGAACTGTTTTTGCCGAAAATAAAATGATCTATTTGGAAGACAATGACAACCAAAGATCCTAGCTAACCAATTAGTATCCAGAACTTAACGACGCTCCATACATACCTATGATGAAAAGTAAAACATAAAAAAATACAACACATCCAACACTTACTAAAGCACCAATTCCTGCAGCTTTCGCTGTTTTTGGCTTGTCATCTTTCCAAACTAAAAATAAAATTAAACCTACTATCGGAATACAACAACCTAGTAGTCCCCACAAAAAACCACCGTTATCGACATCTTTATTCGCATTTTCCGTTGGCACACCACAGTGTGGGCATACTACAGCTGCTTTGTCGATTTCTTTACCACAATTTGAACAGTACATAGTTAAAAGCTCCTTTTTTATTTTTACCATTAATTCATGTAGTTTATGATTTTATATCACAAGAAGTAGAAGAACAAAAAATAAGAAATACAAGATCCAAAATAGAATGATCGTAGACACACCGCAAAGCGCACCCAACCCAGCTGTTTTAGCAATTTTAGGTTTAGTTTCTAGCCAAATTAAATAAAGAATTAGTCCAACAACAGGAACAAAAAAACCTAGAATCCCCCATCCAATTTCAGTATTCCTACTAAAAAACTCTTTTTTTAAAATTGTTCCACAATGTGGACAAAGTACTGATTTTTCATTAATTTTACTGCCACAATTGGAACAATACATTCAAAATTCCACCTTTTAAAATATTAGTCATAAATGAATCAAATAACATGGTCTACTCATTATATCAATAATCAAAGTTAATGTGAACTTTATTTTATAACACGTAAAAATAAAAATCCTAATAATGTTTCCCTATACTCTTCATGGTTGAAATGACAACGATATAGTGCAAGAGATGATATCCTAAGTAGTGAGACAACTTTAAAAAGCCAGCTCTCTTATAATTTTCAAAAGATGTAATCAAATGGCTTGGAAATTATATAACCAATTATTGACGTTTATTCTCCTTATATGCTACAATCCATATAATACATTATCTATTAAAATTAAATGTGAAGATAAGGAAAGTATTTTTCAGATAACTCAAAGAGAGTCTCGTTTGGTGGGAAGAGACAGTGAATATGGAAGAGAAAATGGCCTTTGAACAAATTGATCGAACAAGTTAAGATCAATTCAGGTGCGCCTGTTATAGCGCCTCAGTATGGTTGTACTGAAAGAGTGGGCTTACTATGTAAGTCAATTGAAGGTGGTACCGCGAAAGTTTAAAACTCTCGTCCTTTTTATAGGATGGGAGTTTTTTTGCTATGAATCACTGCGCCTGGTTACGCCAGAGTAGATGATGAACAGTACTTGGCGACCAAAGGGAGAAACGGTACATTATATTCAACTTTTCCAACATCTACACAGACAAGGTAGGAGTAGCTTAATGTATATAGATACTGAAGGGGGAAACAAAGTGAAGAAAAAATTATTAGTCGTAAGTGCAGTATTAACGGGATTATTACTAACAGCATGCGGGGGCAACGACAAAAAAGAGACGACCAAAAGCGAAGCTGGTACAATCGCAGCAAGTCAAAAAATCGAAATCAGTTCACCAGCACCACTTTCAACTTTAGATACAACCCAAACAATGGATAAAAATACCTTTACGATCGTTCAACATCTTTTTGAAGGCTTATATCGTTTTGACGATGATAGCACGCCAATTCCTGGTTTAGCAGAGAAAGTTGATATCAGCGAAGATGGTTTAACGTATAAATTTACACTTAAAGAAGGAATCAATTGGAGCAATGGAGAACCAATCACAGCACAAGATTTCTTATATTCATGGAAAAAACTAGTAACGCCAGCAACAATAGGTCCAAATGCGTATTTATTAGATAACGTAAAAAACAGCAAAGCCATTCGTAATGGCGAAAAATCAGTTGATGAAATTGGTCTTTCTGCCCCAAGTGACAAAGAGTTTGAAGTGACATTAGAACAAGCACAGCCATCGTTTCTGACAGTTGCATCCATTGGCTGGTTAGCCCCACAAAACCAAGCGTATGTAGAAAAACAAGGAAAAGAGTATGCAACAGACAGCGAGCATTTGATTTACAGCGGCCCATTTATCTTAACGGATTGGGATGCTTCATCAGACACCTGGACATTAAAGAAAAATCCTGAATATTACGATGCGGATAAAGTGAAATTAGAAGAAGTAAAAGTCAATACAATCAAAGAAGAGAATACTGGGATCAATTTATACCAATCAAACGAATTAGATTTAGTCCGAATCAGTGGCCAATACGTTCAACAATATAGTGATGATGCCGGTTATGTAACCCATTCGGATGTCGCTAATTATTATTTGGATTTCAATAAAAAAGATGGAACAGCGCCTGACAACCTTCATTTACGAAAAGCGATCGCGCAAGCAATCGACAAAGATGCTCTAACAAAAAGCGTGCTAAATGATGGCTCAAAACCATTGAACGGTCTGATTCCAAGTGGATTATATAAAAATCCAGAAACCTCTGAAGACTTCAGAAAATTCAGTGGTGACCATTCAGTTTATGACGTGAAAAAAGCACAAGTCGAATGGGAAAAAGCCAAAGCTGATTTAGGCGATAAAATCAAACTATCTCTTTTAGTTTCTGATGATGATAATGGGAAAAAAATATCTGAATATGTTCAAAGTCAATTACAAGAAAACTTAAAAGGTATCGAAATCACAATCAATGCTCAACCAAAAAACAATGTCTTACAAACACGCAAAGATAAAAACTATGAACTGTCTTTATCTGGTTGGATTGCTGGTAGCAGTGATTTAGATTCTTATTTCAACTTGTATGCGGGAGAGTCTGCTTACAATTATGGTTCATATCAAAACACTGACTATGACAAACTGATTACAGATGCACGGACAACCAACGCCAATGTACCAGACAAACAGTTTGATGATTACAAAGAAGCCGAAGAAATTTTATTAGATCAAGATGCAGCTCAAGTTCCACTGTATCAAAGTGCATCTAATTATCTAATCAATCCCAAAATCAAAGGCATCAGCTATCACTTATATGGTGATTACTTCAATCTTAGAACAGCTTATGTCGAAGACTAAATAGCGTTACGAACTTGTGTGAAAGAAGGAATAAAAAAATGAGTCAATTATTAGAACGATTTATCCGTTATGTAAAAGTCAACACACGCTCTGATGCAGCCAGTCAATTCGTTCCGACAACACAAGGACAAATTGATTTTGCGCATATCATTGAAAAAGATTTAGTAGAAATAGGCCTTTCTGATATTCAGTACAATGAAGAAAATGGATTTTTGACGGCAGTTTTACCCGCTACAACGAATGAAAATGTGCCAACAATTGGGTTCATTGCGCATTTAGATACAGCAGATTATCATGCTGAAAACATCCAACCTAAGATTTTTCCGAATTATAACGGTCAAAATGTTGTGTTGAATGAAAAACGTGGCATTATTATGGAAACAGAAGAATTCCCCAATTTAAAAGAATATGTAGGTCAAACGTTGATCACAACGGATGGAACAACATTATTAGGAGCGGATGATAAGGCTGGGATTGTTGAGATAGTAGATGCTGTTGAGTATCTACTTGCACATCCTGAAATTGCACATGGCGAAGTTCGCCTTGCATTTGGGCCTGATGAAGAAATCGGACGCGGAGCAGACCGTTTTGATGCTGAACATTTTCCCGCTAAATTCGCGTATACCATAGATAGTGGCAGAGTGGGCTGTTTTGAGTATGAAACATTTAATGCAGCACAAGCAGTGATTACGATTGAAGGAACGAGCGTTCATCCAGGTACAGCCTATGGTGTAATGGTCAACGCCATCAAACTTGGTGAGTACATTGACGCACAATTGCCTAAAGAGGAAGTACCAGAAAAAACACGTGGACATGAAGGATTCTATCTATTGTCAAAATTTAATGGAACATTGGATCATGCCGAACTGACCTACATTATTCGCGATCATGACAAAGAACTGTTTCAAAAAAGAAAACAAACCCTCTCAAAAATCGTGAAAGAATTAAACGAGACATTTGATAAAAACAGAATAACAATTGATTTCTTAGATCAGTATTACAATATGGGCGAAATTATCGAAAAAGACATGACCCCTGTAAATCTTGCTGTCAAAGCAATGGAAAATCTAAATATCGAGCCGAATATTCAGCCATTTCGTGGTGGAACAGATGGATCAAAGATTTCATTTATGGGCATTCCAACGCCTAATTTATTTACAGGTGGCGAAAACTTCCATGGTCAATATGAGTTTATCACATTAGAATCGATGGAATTGGCTGCAAAAACAATTGTAGAAATCATTAAAGAAAATGCTACTCAGTCAAAAAATTAAGAAAAAAACCAATTTTTATATAAAAAATAGTTGACAAGATTAGAAATTTCTAATATGATTGTCCTCAATAGTAAAGCTTTGAGAAAGAGGAGTAACAACACTGGAACTTTTCAGAGAGCTGATGGTACTGCGAATCAGTAAGGGATGGGTTGTGAATGGACTTTCGAGCGAAATGTTGAATGTTAGTAGGCATTTTCGGGAACTCCCGTTATAGAGTAAGGTCGTTGTTAGACGACTGATAAGAGGAAAGAATTTCTTTCAACATTGAGGTGGCACCGTGAATTTTCGCCCTCAAACCACAGATTTTTTGTGGTTTGGGGGCTTTTGTGATTCATCACCACAATTGGTCTTGCCGGAGGTAGCTGATGAACAGCACCTGACGACCAAAGGCTACTTAAAAAGAAAGATACTTTTCAATGAGGTGGTACCGTGGATACTATTATTCGCCCTCACAAAACAGATATCGATCTGTTTTGTGAGGGCTTTTTGCTATTCATCGCTGTGATTGGTTTTGCCAGAGTAGAGAATAGATAGTAATTGGCGAGCGAAGTTCCCACACTCGTGAATCACCAAAACGATTGTATCCCATCAAATACTAAAAAAATAGAAAAGAGGAAATCAAATGCAATTGATCAAAGAAATCCAAGCAGATTATCTAACCGCAATATCCGCCTTTTTAAGAATCAAAGGAACAAACAAATGCCTTTTAGAAAGCATTCCTAGAGACAAAAGCAAAGGTCGTTATTCGATCATTGCGTGGGATGCGGTTTCTGAAATCACTTGTTTTGGTGGTCAGTTAACGATTGACGGACAAACGAATACGGTAGAAGATCCATTAAAAGAAATGGAAAAACATGTATTGAAAAACGAAGAAGTCGTAAAAGAACTGCCTTTCCAAGGTGGGGCGATCGGTTATGTCGGCTATGACATGATTGCCTGCTACGAAGACTTAGGGAAGCTGCCGTTTGATGAATTAACTATTCCAGATAGTCACTTTTATCTATTCGATTCGTATTTGATTTTCGATCACGTAGGCGAAAAAATAGTGTTAGTAGAAGCTGATACATACTCAAAACGAGGGGAAGGAACATTAAACGAAGCTATCAATCAAAAAATAAAAGAATTGCAAACGCCGAGTGAAGAAGAACAAAAAGAGATTCAGTTAAAAAAATTACACTACCAAAGCAACTTTACCCAAGCAAGTTTTGAACAAGTCGTCGCCAAAGTAAAAAACTATATCAAGCAAGGTGACATGTTTCAAATGGTTCCCTCGCAACGTCTAACGGCTGATTTTGAAGAAGAACCTTTCGATTATTACCGCAGATTACGCGTCACGAATCCATCAACGTATCTGTATTTCCTAGATTTTGGCGAAACATATGTAATCGGATCATCTCCAGAAAGTTTAGTCAGTATTAAAAATGAAATCGTAACAACAAATCCAATTGCTGGTACACGGAAACGAGGGCAGACAGTAGAACAGGATTCGATACTAGAACAAGAACTACTCACTGATGAAAAAGAACGTGCGGAGCATCAAATGTTGATCGATTTAGGTCGCAACGATATCGGAAAAATTAGTGAAATAGGTTCTGTTGAAGTCCCAGTCTATATGACAGTTGAAAAGTATCGCTTTGTCATGCATTTAGTTTCAGTCGTGACCGGAAAACTAAAAAAAGAATTGACTGCGATGGATGCACTAAAGGCAACGTTACCTGCTGGTACGGTAAGCGGTGCACCCAAAATTCGGGCGATGCAACGTATTTATGAACTCGAACCAGTCAAACGAAACATCTATGCAGGCGCAGTCGGCTACTTGTCTAAAAATGATCAAGCTGATTTTGCTATTGCGATAAGAACGATGGTCATTCACCAAAATAAAGCATACGTACAAGCAGGTGCAGGAATTGTATATGATTCTGAGCCTACAAAAGAATATGAAGAAACGTTGCAAAAAGCCAAAGCTCTTTTGGAGGTAGAAAAATGATTTTACTGATTGATAATTATGATTCATTTACACATAATCTTGCTCAATTGATTGGAACAGATCAAGATGTAGTGATTATTCGAAACGATTCAGGCGATATTTTTTCCTTAGCAGAACAAGCAGATGCAATCGTGATTTCACCTGGACCAGGAACGCCAGCAGAAACAGGCTATGTAAAAGAAGTGATTCTACAATTTTACCAACAAAAGCCATTACTAGGTATTTGTTTAGGCCATCAAACGATTGGTGAAGTCTTTGGCGCTAAGGTGGTAATTGGCAAAGAGATTCGTCACGGGAAACAATCGCTTATTAAAGCAGATCAAGGCAGCTGCTTGTTTGCAGGAATCTCGAATGAAAGCCTAGTGATGCGGTATCACTCACTCGTAATTGATCGGAAAACTTTACCAGAAGAATTCATCGTGACAGCAATAGCGACAGATTATCAAGAAATCATGGCGATTGAACATCAAATATATCCCATTTTTGGGCTTCAATTTCATCCAGAATCGATTGGGACAACGATTGGTGCAGCCATTATTCATAATTTTATCCAACGAATGGAGGAACAATGAGATGAACGACATATTTGAGAAGCTTTTTAGGCAGGAACATTTATCACGTCTAGAAGCACAGCAAGTAGCAGAACAAATGTTTGAAGGTCAGCTTAGGGATAGTCAAATCGCCGCTTTTTTAACTGGGTTGAAATGCAAAGGAGAAACAGCGGAAGAAATGGCAGGAATAGCTGAAACGATTCAGAGAAAAGCCATCATGATCGACTGCCAAAAAGAGAATGTTATGGATAATTGCGGAACTGGTGGGGATCAGTCAGGTAGTTTCAATATTAGTACAACTGCTGCATTTGTTTTAGCAGCAGGCGGTGTAACTGTCGCTAAACATGGTAATCGCAGTATTTCCAGTAAATCAGGCAGCGCAGACATTTTTGAATGTTTGGGTGTAACGATTTCACTTCCACCAGATAAATTAAGTACCGTACTAAATGAAGTTGGATTGGTCTTTCTTTTTGCGCCTCATATGCATCCAAAGATGAAATATGCCATGAAAGTACGCAGAGAATTAAGGACACCAACTATCCTAAATTTGATTGGTCCGTTGACGAATCCGGTTCATTTAAATTCACAATTAATGGGAACCTATCGTCGAGACTTGCTGGAAGAAACAGCGAAAACATTAGGTGAATTGGGACGTGAGCGAGCAATTGTAGTCAATGGTTCGGGTGGATTGGATGAGGCCTCACTTGCTGGAACCACACATTTTGCTTTATTGGAAGACGAGCGTATCACGATGCATACGATTGAACCAGAGATGTTTGGTTTTGCTCGTCTTCCTATAGACGCGATTCGTGGAGGAAATGCTGAGCAAAATACGGAGACGCTATTATCTATTTTGCACAATCAGGCGAGTCCTTATTTAGACACTGTTTTATTAAATGCTGGGTTGGGATTTTACAGCAATGGGAAAGTTTCGTCAGTTCAAGAGGGCATTTCATTAGCGAAAGATTGTGTGGCGAGCGGAGCGGCTTTTGATAAACTACAACAGCTGATCCGAGTACAAAAGGAGGTTGCTTAAATGGATTTTTTAGCAAAAATTATCAATGAAAAAAAACAAGAAGTGAACGATATGCCTTTCGAAATCATTCAACCATTACGGAAAACCTACTCATTTTACCAACACGTCAAAGATCATCCTGAAAAGATGCATATTATTGGAGAAGTCAAACGAGCTTCCCCGTCTAAAGGTGCAATCAATTTGGCAGTTAATGTGATCCAACAGGCAAAAGCCTATGAAGAAGCAGGGGTTACAGCGATTTCCGTTTTAACGGATGAAGGTTTTTTCAAAGGATCAATCGAGGATTTACGCAAAGTTACGGCAGAAGTAGCTATTCCAGTGTTGTGTAAAGATTTTATCCTAGATGAAAAACAATTGATTCGAGCGAGAAATGCAGGGGCTACAATTATTTTATTGATTGTTTCGGTTCTAACCAAACCAAAATTAGAAGAATTATACAATAAAGCGATCGCATTAGGTTTGGAAGTTTTAATCGAAGTTCATGATGCACAAGAACTCGCAATAGCGGAAAGTTTGTCAGCGCCATTAATCGGTGTGAATAATCGAAATTTAAAAACATTTGATGTTTCAATAGAGGTCAGCCAGAAATTAGGACAGCAACAAACAACAAATGCAGTTTATATCAGCGAATCTGGATTTTCAACGAGTGAACAAGTGGCTCTAGTGAAAGAAAGCTATCAAGCTGTTTTAGTTGGAGAAGGACTGATGCGGCAAAATAATCCTCAAGAAAAAGTCAAAGAATTGCAGGTTTTGCGATGAAAGTAAAAATTTGTGGGTTAAAAACACAAGAACAAGTAGATACTGCAGTAGCATATGGTGCAAGTTATCTTGGTTTTGTTTTTGCAGAAAGTAAACGCCAAATAACTGCTAAAAAAACAAAAGAAATCACAAAAAATGTACCAGAAGAAGTAAAAAAAGTGGGTGTCTTTGTTTCGCCAAGTCTGTCAGAAGTTGAAAGAATAATTCAGGAAGCAAACCTAGATATAGTACAGATTCATGGGACAGTACCTTCGGAGCGTTTTTCAGTTCCACTCATTCGAGCAATACCTGTCGACGGGGCAACACAAGAAAACATGATTCAGGAAACATCGGCGGAATTTCTACTATTTGATGCCCCACCGAAGCAATTTGTGGGGGGAAACGGGGAAGTGTTCGATTGGCAACAACTTGATACAAGTTCCATAAAAAACAAAAAAATAATCATCGCGGGAGGCCTAACGCCAGAGAATGTCCAAAAAGCCAAACGAACATTTAATCCATATGCAGTCGATGTATCCAGTGGTGTTGAAACAACTGGAGAAAAAGATCTAAAAAAAATCATTGCATTTTTAAGGGAATCTGTCTAGCTCGTTTGCTAGGTTTTAAATTATAAGGAGGAAAATTATGTATAGTCAACCAAAAGAAGGGTTTTATGGCGAGTTCGGTGGTCAATTTGTTCCAGAAACATTGATGTATGCCGTCAAAGAATTAGAAGACGTTTATGAAGCTTCGAAGGACGATGAGGGATTTCAAGCAGAACTGAATTACTACTTGAAACAATATGTAGGACGGGAAAATCCTTTATACTTTGCTGAACGGTTAACAAAGTATGCGGGTGGAGCTAAGATTTATTTGAAGAGAGAAGATTTAAACCACACTGGTGCTCATAAAATCAATAACACGATTGGCCAAATTTTGTTAGCGAAAAAAATGGGCAAGAAAAAAGTAGTTGCCGAAACAGGAGCAGGGCAACATGGCGTAGCAACTGCTACAGTCGCAGCATTGTTTGGAATGGACTGTACGATTTTTATGGGGGCGGTCGATGTAGCTCGTCAATCACTGAATGTTTTTCGCATGGAATTATTAGGTGCGAAAGTTGAAAGTGTGACATCGGGTAGTAAGACACTAAAAGACGCAGTGAATGAAGCGTTACGCTTTTGGGTTGCGAATGTGGAAGATACACATTATGTGATGGGGTCTGTTTTAGGTCCGCATCCATTTCCAGAAATTGTTCGGGACTATCAAAGCATTATTGGGATAGAAGCTAGGCGTCAATTTTTAGAAGTAGAAACTAAACTGCCAGATGCAGTGATAGCTTGTGTGGGCGGTGGTAGTAATGCAATGGGGATTTTCTATCCGTTTATAAATGATGCTGTTTCTCTAATTGGTGTTGAGGCCGCTGGATTAGGCTTGAATACTGAATCACATGCAGCATCGATCAATAAAGGAAAAATAGGCGTCCTGCATGGTGCGATGATGAAGTTGCTACAAGATGATGATGGGCAAATTTTAGAAGCCTTCTCAATTTCAGCTGGTTTAGATTATCCTGGGCTTGGACCAGAACATTGTCATTTAAACGAAACACAAAGAGCAAGTTATGAATCTGTTACGGATCAAGAAGCGCTAGAGGCTTTTAAAATTTTATGTCAAACAGAAGGAATCATTCCTGCTTTAGAGAGTGCTCATGCAATTAGTCACGCTCTTAAAGTCGCAAAAGATCTTGGTCCAGACAAACAAATCATTGTTTGCCTTTCAGGTCGAGGGGATAAAGATGTACAGCAAATCAAAGAATTGTTGGAAGGGAAGGCTAGCCGATGAAATCATTAACCAAACAATTAAAAGAGAAGCAGCAAGCGAATGAAACCATTTTTGTACCATACATTATGGCAGGTGCTCAAGGTCTGGATCAATTAGCCTCTGAAATTCAATTACTGACAGATGCAGGAGCGAGTGCGATCGAAGTAGGCATCCCCTTTTCGGATCCTGTTGCAGATGGTCCTGTCATTCAAGTTGCTGGACTAAAATCCTTAACAAATAACGTGACACTTCGAAAAATAATCCAACAATTAAAACAAATAAAAACGACAACACCATTAGTGATCATGACCTATTTTAATCCAATTTTGAGCTACGGATTGGAAATGTTTGTTCAAGATTTGGCGGAAACAAATGTTTTAGGATTGATCATTCCAGATTTACCATATGAACATCAGGAATTAGTGAAGCCGCTGTTAAAAGACAGTGATGTGGCGTTGATTCCTTTAGTAGCGTTGACTACGCCAAAAGAACGCATTCCGGAATTAGTGTCCACTGGAGAAGGATTTATTTATGCTGTGGCAGTCAATGGAGTGACAGGGACTGGTCGACAGTATCAGGAAACCTTAGATGAGCATTTAGCGTACATTCAAAGTGTAAGTGACAAACCAGTTTTAGCAGGCTTTGGTGTTTCTTCAAAAGAACATGTGGATCGTTTTAGAAAAAGTTGTGCAGGCGTGATTGTAGGAAGTAAAATTGTTCAACTTCTTAGTGAAGGAAAACAAGAAGAAGTCAAATCATTCATTAAAGAAGTGGTAAGCAATTAGTTCTGGATTTTTTATTTTTTACTTGCCTCTGAGAGTTTCTTTCTGTAAAGTAGTATGAAAAGCAGGTGAAATTTATGGAAATTGTCATCAATCGGAATTTGATTTTTGCGAAGAACCGCTTTTTGGAGACCGATCGCTTAAAACTGCGCCCAATCACATTAAACGATGCGAATGATATGTACGAATACGGGTCCGATGAAGAAACAGTCGCATATGTTTTCCCCATCCATCAGTCTATTAAGGATACAAAAGAAAGTATTGCGAACTATTTTATGTCCGCGCCACTAGGAAAATATGGCATTGAACTAAAAGAAACAGGAAAACTCATAGGAGCAATCGACTTACGTGTAGTCGAGCAGCATAATATTGCTGAAATAGGTTATTCGTTAAATAAAGCATTTTGGGGGCAAGGATTTGTAGCAGAAGCGGCCAGTGAATTGCTCCGCCTAGGGTTTAATGAGTTACAATTGATGCGGATTTTTGCTATTCATGATATCGACAATCCTCAATCAGGTCGCGTGATGGAAAAAATCGGCATGAAAATAGAAGGCAATATTCCAAATGCTCGAATGTGTAAAGGAAAAATCGTGACGGATATCATGCGGGGCATTACATTAGAAGAATGGCAGCAGCTCCATAACTAACAGAACAGCTCAGAGGAGAAATGAATACATGTTGATGTTTACTGAAAAAGATTTTGATGTGTTTACTATTGAAGGGTTGGATCCGAGAATGGCAGGTATTCGTTCGACGATCCAACCCAAATTTCAAGAATTAGATGAGCATTTTGCTGAAAAATTAGGGAATCAAGTAGAAACGGAATTTTTCGTCCATATCGCGCAACATCGCCGTAGGACCGTTTACCCACCAGAAAATACGTGGTCAGCTTTAAGTCAGAAAAAACGAGGATACAAAATGGAAGCTCATTTTCAATTAGGGATTTGGCCGGATTATTTATTCATGTGGTTATCCTTGATTGATAATCCAAAAAATGAAAAAGAAATCGCACAAGCCTTCTTAGAAAATCAAGCATTATTTGAACAGTTGGATGATGACTTTTACTTGTCGGTCGACCACACAAAGCCCGAAATCGAACCGTTGAAAGAAGCAGATTTAGCGAAACACCTAACTCGTTTTCGTGATGTAAAGAAAGGCGAATTTCAGATTGGTCGAATAATCAGAAAGACAGATGATTTATTAAACGATCCAGAAAAAGCCCGTGAGTATATGTTGAAAACATATGAGGAATTAGTACCACTATATCAACTAGCCATTAAATTACAGCAAAAAGATTAACATACAAACGGAACGTGGGTGGAGGTGACTCTTAGAGTTGTGTCCACTCACGTTCCGTTTTTTATTGTATCAACGCCAATTGCAAGTTTCTTAAAGCCAGACTAATTGTTCAAATTCACTTGGTGTAAGAGAATATTGATCGAGAGAAGTTGAAACGAGTTCTTTGGGGTCGGCGATGTTGGCATGTTCTCGAACTAAAATATCGATCCCGGCAGGTGTTACGAACGATTGTTCAAATTTGATTACTAAAATAGTATCTGTAATAGCCAAAACGGACCACGTACTACTTAAAATGTTTAAAATTCCGCGCCCTCTCCAAATAAAGCGATTATTTTTTAACGTGTCAACTCCGATAATTTCTTTTAACCGTCCCTTATTATTTTTATAGTGCACGATATCTAAAAACGTAAGAGGATCATTTGCTAGCGTCTTATATTGTATAGTAGGATGGCTCCGTTTTTTTGATAGCCAAAGAGGAAAGTTAGTCCCTCGTATAACCCAGCGACCTTCTAGTAGTGCCAATGAATGGTCCATTTTTTCAATCCTTCCTATTCTTAAAACGCAACTAGAGCTGTACAATATTTTTTATATTATACAGCTTTTATAAGAAAACACGCCAAAAGTCAGCTTATGATACATAGAATATAAGTTTATTGTACTCCAATCTTATTCAACGGATAATAACGAAAGTAGACAACCCCTACAATCGCTTCTTTATCTACAAACCCAAAATACCGACTATCATCCGTTTTCCGACGATTATCGCCTAACACAAAGTATTTTCCTTCAGGAACAACTGTTGCAGGTGCTGTCGCGCTATTTTTTAAAGTAAAGTCAGTTGTTAAAGGGTTACCATCTGTTAAAGCGTTCTTAAATTCATCTAAATAGGGTTCATCATATTTTTTGTCATTGATATACAATTGATCATTTTCCATCCGAATAGTGTCGCCCGGCAGACCTACAATCCGCTTAACGATTCGCTTGCCATCTCGTGGGCTAGGGAAAGTTGCTACATCAAATCGTTTGGGATTCAGAAAAGAAGACTGCCATAAACGATCTGATTCATGATAAGTTGGCTCCATCGAGATGCCGACAACTTCTACCGGCGTCAAAACAAAAGCCCTCAAAAAAAGCGCAAGTAGCAAAATAAATGAAAATTGAATTACGGTATAAAGTGTACTGTGTTTCTTTTTCATGAACAAACTCCTTTTTACTCATTATGTCTTTTAGTATATCAGAATAATTTTTAGAAATAAGAAGAAAACTAGAAAAATGTGTGTTCTTTTATTTTTAAAGTCAAGATTAAAGCAGATGTTTTGTTGTCATTGCCAAAATTTGCTATACTTTTTTTATAAAACTTATCGTTTGATAAGGAGGAGGAGAATCTATGTTTTTAGCTTGGAATGAAATAACTCGCTCGAAATTGCGTTATGCACTAATTATTAGTGTCATGTTTTTAATTTCTTATTTAGTCTTTTTTTTAACCGGTTTGGCATATGGCTTAGCTGAGGATAATCGAACGGCTGTGGATAAATGGCAGGCGGATGGCATTGTACTTTCGGATGAATCAAATACGAATATCAATATGTCGATGATTCCCATTAAGTCACTAGATGAAGTCGAAGCAAAAGAAAAAGCATCATTAGGACAAACTGGTGCAGTGATTCAATTAGATAAAAAAGGCTCAGAAAAAGTCAATGCAAGTTTTTTTGGGATCAACAAAGATGAATTTTTGATGCCGAATATTATTGAAGGAAAAGCATTTTCGAATGAAGATGAGACCGTTGTGGATAATAGTTTGAAAAAAGAAAATGAAGTCAAACTAGGTGATACCATTAAATTAGCAGGCAGTGATAAAAAACTAAAAGTTGTTGGTTTTACAGATAATGCTAAATTTAACGTTGCGCCAGTTTTATATGTATCCACAGCAGCTTTTCAACAAATACGCTTTGAAAAATCAGATACTTCTGAGAATGCGCGTGTAAATGCGATTGTTTTTCGGGCAAAAGAAGGTTCGTTAAAAAATGTACATCTAAAAGGGGACGGATTAACTCGTTACAGTATTGCAACATTTATTAATAAACTACCGGGATATAATGCTCAAGTACTGACATTTGGCTTTATGATTGGCTTTTTGATTGTGATTGCAGCAATTGTTATCGGGATCTTTATTTATGTTCTAACAATGCAAAAAGCAACAATTTTCGGGATCATGAAAGCACAGGGGATTTCCGGATTTTATATCGCGGTTTCTGTGATTATTCAGACATTTGTTTTGGCTGTATTTGGAATAGCGATCGGCTTACTTGGAACAGTAGGAACTTCATTCGTGTTGCCAACTGCCGTTCCATTTCAAACGAATTGGCTATTCTTCTTGTCGATTGGTGGCATAATGTTGATTATTGCGGTATTAGGAGCACTGTTCTCAGTACGGACGATTGTCAAAATCGATCCATTAAAAGCAATCGGATAGAAAAGGAGTGAAATGGAATGAAAGCTATTGAATTTTTATCTGTGGATAAACAGTTCTTAGATGGAGATACAACGATCGAAGCATTAAAATCCACAGATTTTTCTGTGGAAAAAGGACAATTTGTGGCTGTGATTGGACCGAGTGGTTCAGGAAAGAGTACCTTTTTAACGCTTGCTGGCGGCCTACAAACACCTACAAATGGCGAAGTGAAGATCAATAATGACGCATTTAGTAAAGAAAATGAAAAAACACGATCAAAGATTCGTTTTTCTGAGATAGGGTTTATTTTGCAAGCATCCAATTTAGTACCATTTTTAACTGTGGAAAAGCAACTGCGTTTGGTCGATAAAGTCAAAAAAGAAAAGACAGATGTGGATAAAGTCAATAAGTTATTAACAGAGTTAGGAATTGAGAAATTAAAGAAAAAATATCCTGATGAAATTTCTGGCGGTGAACGTCAGCGAGTAGCGATTGCCAGAGCATTATATAATGATCCATCAATCATTTTAGCGGATGAACCAACAGCCAGTTTAGACTCAGATAGAGCATTTGAGGTTGTCAAAATTTTAGCAAGAGAAACAAAAGAAAAAAATAAAGCGACAATCATGGTGACCCACGATCAGCGTTTGATTGAATTTTGTGACGAAGTATTTGTGATGAAAGACGGCGTATTGGAAAAACAAAAATAAGATAGGAAACAAAGATGCGGATAGCGATACAAGCATCTTTGTTTTTTTTGTACAAAAAACCCTTGCCCAACAACGTGAGCAAGGGTTGCAAGTTCGATAAAGTATGAGAAGCTGTGACGCTTTTCTCCAAATCGAATCTTAAAGTTTTTGGTTGTAGTATTCAACGACAAGAGCTTCGTCGATTTCAGGATATAACTCATCACGTTCTGGTAAACGAGTGAAGCTTCCTTCTAATTTTTCAGCGTCAAAGCTTACGAATGCTGGACGACCAACAGTAGCTTCAACAGCTTCTTTGATTGTTACTACATTTTGAGATTTTTCACGAACAGAAATCACTTGACCAACTTCAACGTGGTAAGAAGGGATATCTACGCGTTTGCCATCTACAGTCACGTGACCGTGGTTAACCAATTGACGTGCTTGACGACGAGTAGTTGCTAAACCTAAACGGTAAACGACGTTGTCTAAACGTTGTTCTAGTAAGATCATGAAGTTAACACCATGTTTACCTTCTTTGATCTTGCTTGCTTTAATAAACAAGTTAACGAATTGACGTTCGTTCATACCGTACATATGACGTAATTTTTGTTTTTCAGTTAATTGCATACCGTATTCAGAAACTTTACCACGGCTGTTTGGTCCGTGTTGTCCTGGTTTGTATGGGCGACGTGCTAGTTCTTTACCAGTTCCTGATAGAGAGATACCTAGACGACGAGAGATTTTCCATGATGGTCCTGTATAACGTGACATTAAAAATTCCTCCAATAAAATAATTTTTTTGGAGTAAAATAATCTTCTGAAAAATTCATATTCGTTCAGTTCATTCTTCAACCTTCGCCCTTTGCAGCCGTGGGTTACGCAGTTGAACCTGAAAAGAAAAGCTGATAAGGCTTGTTCAAAAAACGAGTGATAAGAGGGAAAATTGTTGCGACAAGTATTGTCACAATGATTTTTCAGCGTATCATTGAGTTTTTTAGCCTTAGAAGCTAGACATCTATCAAGGCAATGAAATGTTGACGAGTCTATTATTTTTCTGCTGCATTATTTTACACAAAGATTAGTATAGCGCAAAACTAGAGATAACTCAAGCTTTTTATTGAGTTATCCCTAATAAACTACCATCCGCCAGAAGCACCGCCACCACCAGACGAACCTCCACCAAAAGATCCCCAAGAAGAGCCGCCGCTTCCGCTTCCAGAAGAATCATTATCCGACCAATTATTAGAATTATAGTTGGACGCTAGATAAGCCGTAGTTAAAATGTCCCCATTGCCTGAATAAAGAGTGTCCCCAATTAAAATCCGACCAAATGCTTTTTGTTGCGCTTTTGGATTTTTTAATAGTCTTCCTCTTGCAATAGCACGACGTATCCCTCTTCTTGATGAAATTAAGAAGGTTCCGCTTAGCATAATATAGTATAAATCGGTTTGTTTTATTTGTTCAAGAAGTGATGACGTATCAGCTGGATTGATTTCATTAGTGTAATCGGCTAGTTGTTCTTGATACATGTTGTAAGTTGATTTTATAGATTGTCTTGCACGAATTGCTCTGATAATAAAGAATAAACTAACCATTATTGTAGTGATCAATAAGAGCAATAGACTTCCATGAGCAAACTTAGCGGAGCTTTTTTGCTCTTCAACTTGATTGATTTTAGAATCTACCAACGCTGTTTTTGTATTCATTAATGCAAAAACTTGATCCACCACTTGATTGACAGCGGTAGCGTATTGTTCTTCTTTGAACTCATCAACGACTGTATCATCATTGATGATATTGTCTGCTACGGCATCAGGGATCAACCCTTCTAATCCATATCCTACTTCTAAACGAAATGCGCGTTCATCTAAAGCAATCAAATACAGGACCCCGTTATTTTCATCTTTGTTGCCGATGCCCAGCTGGTTGAAAATTTTATTGGCATAAGATTCAATATCTTCACCGTTAGGCAACTGGCTAACAGTTACGACTTCCAATTGAGCCCCATTGGTACTAGCAGCTAATTGTTTGTTTAAATCATAGATTTTTCTCTTTACTGTAGCATCTAGCATATTTGCATTGTCTGAGACAAATATATTATTTTTGTTGATTACTAGATTACTATTTGTTCCTTCTATAGCAACAGAGTAATTGTCTTCCTGTGTAGGGTACTCTTTTAAGTTATCTAGATTTTCTTGTAAAATGGTATCAAACGACTTCTTCGTTTCGGTTACTTTTCCTGCCTCAATATCTGCTCGTTCTTGTTTAAGCGAGACTAATTGTTGGTCGTAAGAAGCCATCTTTTCTGGATAATGGTTATTCGTTACAAAGTATAAAGTAAAAAGGAAACCACAAGATAGAATAATCCAGACTAAAATGACCGTAAAAAGATCATTTCTTCTTTTTAACGAACGATAATGAGAAATAATTTTTTGATTTAATTGTTGCGGTTGATTGTTTTCAACGGATCTATACATAATAGCCTACCCCCTTGCTCAAAAACCATACCAAAATATCATTTAGACGATGGTGTATCCCCCAAAAAACTGTTTTCACTTTCATTCACATACAACTCCTTCTTTGGAATAATTAAGTGATCTTACTACTATTTTACCATCAGCCAAAATAAAAACATCCTACTTCAGATGGATTTTTAATTGATTTGTTTGGAATTTTTAGCTTTAATTTGTTATTCTATGAAAAAAAGTGTTACTTTGTGTGAAAAAGCACTAGACAAAACACCTGCTGGTCTTTAGAATGATAGAGGATGTTTTTGAAAATATTAAATGAAAACAAATTGAAAAGGAGAAACATAATGAAACCTGTATCGCCATTATTTGAGCAGATCGACAAATCAATTGGTAAAAAAATGAACTTATTCCAAAGCAGTTTTATGCGTTATGCTTTTCGTGCAATACTAGCTTGTATGTTTTTAACATTAGGAACGGCGGTTGCCTTTGCGATTGCAATCAAAGGTGAAGGAATGGTCCATGGCTTAGGCAAAATTCTCTATGCGTTCATGTTCAGCTGGTCACTTGTTATGATTCTTTATATGAATGCAGAATTAGGGACATCGAATATGCTGTATATGACCGTTGGCGTTTACCGTAAGAAGATTAACTTCTCTTTTGCAGCGAAAATTTTATTTACTTGTATTTTCTTTAATTTAGTCGGTGGTATTCTTTTTGGCTACTTGATTTCGTTGACCGTTCCTTACCAAGATTTACCTGCGGATAGCTTTTTCTTTACATCAATTGCGGGTAAATTAGAGAAAACAACGACACAAATTTTAGTTGAAGCAATTTTTGCAAATATCGTGGTAAATACTGCTGTGTTAGTAAGTATGCGTATGAAAGATGATGCAGGTAAAGTTGCAGCGATCATTTTTATCATTTTCATCTTTGCTTTCTTAGGGTACGAGCACGTTATAGCCAACTTCCCGGCGTTTAGTTTAGCGTATTTCGCTTCTCACGGAACTATGGCAGCTATGACAGTTGGTAGCGTAGCACATAATTTATTCTTTGCTTTGATCGGTAACTTTATCGGTGGTGGCTTAGTAATGGGCTTGGGTTATGCTTGGCTGAATAATGCAGATACAAATTATTTAGATTAATTATAATAGTAGGGGATGGGACAGAAGGATTTGCTTTTGCTCCATCCTTTTTGATGTGGAAAGCTAGTTGAAGTAAAAATAAAGCAAAGGCATGAATGAAGTTGACCGTTTCGAACCGTTCGTGATCGACAAAGCTTGGTGGGATAGCATGGACGTCTGGCGTAAATTTTTTGGCCTTTGGGGATTTCAGCATTGTCGCCGCTTTTTGAGGCTTTTTTGTAGAAGATGATTTCTGGCACAGACGAATTGCCATCAATCTGCAACTGTTCTATAAAGAAAAAACAAACACAGTGTTATTGAAAAAAGCCATCATTTATGATAAAACTACAGATGAGTTCTTTATTCAAAAAGCAATTGTGGTTCTTAGGTTAATATAGTAAAATTGATCCTCAATGGGTCCAAATGTTGATCGAGACAACCGAATTAAGCCTATTAGCTGTTAGAGAAGGCAGGAAATAGTTGACAAAACCATAGAAAGCGAGCGAGTTATTACGCCATGAGAAGAAAACTTTTTGCATTTGATATTGATGGAACATTACTTGGAACCGACAGACAACCGTTAGAAAGTACACGAGAAGCATTGAAAATGTTGAGACAACAAGGACATCTTGTAACCATTGCGACAGGTCGTAGCCGTTTTATGGCAAAAGATATTATTATAGACTTGGATTTTTCTAATTATGTTCTTTGCAATGGAGCGGCGGCATTTTTAAATCACGAACAGTATTTTCAAAACCTACTTGATCAAGATGAATTGCATCGTTTTGCTGCAGAGGTAGAAAAAAGAGAAATTGGTTTAGCTTATGTTGGCTTGGATGATGTGAAAAAAAATAACCATCACCGTCAGGCACAAATGGTTGAAGCGATGGGGTCTATTGATTTTGAAGCGCCTGAGTATGATTTGGATTTCCAGAAAGAAAACGATGTTTATCAAGCATTAGCTTTTTATGATCACTCAGCAGATGGACTGTTTGACCAAGAATTTTCTAAATTCCGTTTTATCCGCTGGCATTCTGAAAGTGTAGACATTGTACCTAAGAACGGATCAAAAGCTGCGACGTTACTGAATCTAGCTGAGCGAGTTGGGATAGCTCGTGAGGATATCATTACATTTGGCGATGGCGAAAACGATCGTGAAATGTTACGTGAAGCGGGTATCGGTGTAGCGATGGGCAATGCGTTACCACATATTCAAAAAGAAGCCAAAATGGTGACAGATACTAATGACAATGATGGTATTTGGAAAGCATTGAAAGAATTAAAGGCGATTTAAGCAAAAAAAACGATCAAGACAAACGAGTTATGTTTGTCTTGATCGTTTTTTTATTCGATTACCAATACGCCATCTTTCAACGCATAAGGATTTTCTTGATTGATGTGATCATAAAACATTACACCATTCAAATGATCGATTTCATGCTGCACAACGATCGCTTCGTAATTTTTCAAACGAATCTTTTGTTTGACACCCGCTGCATCTACGTAAGATAACGTGATTTTATTGTGGCGTACCACATAACCTGGAACCTCACGGTCAACAGATAAACAGCCTTCACCCTCACCAAGACAAGCATCTTGAACAGAATGACTTAAAATTTTTGGATTATACATCACCGCACTTAATGTCGGTTCTGGCTTTTCTAAGTCACCGCTTGGTACATGAACTGCGATGATTCGCTTAGAAATATCTAACTGAGGTGCTGCTAAACCAACACCTCCGCGTAATCCTAATTCCTCTGCTTTGATAGGATCTTGACTATTATGCAAGAATTCCATCATTTCTTCGCCTAATTTGATATCTTCATCAGAAAGCGGCACAGAAACTTCTTTAGCCACTGCTCTGAGTGTTGGATTTCCTTCACGGATAATATCATCCATTGTAATCATGGAATAATTCCTCCTTTATGTTTGAAAGTTAAGGTCAGTCTCAGCTCTGACAGAAACGAACTCTTTCCTTTAATCTGTTTCTTCGCTTATACAGTTTATCATAAAACCTTTCTAAAAGGGGATAAAATGTGCAAAAAAAAGGGGAATGAATTCAGCTTAGTCTTGCATTTGATCTAACTTTCCTGTAAAGTATACCTGTATGGAATCATACCGTCTTTTACTTGGTTGTGCGAATCACCAACGCATTACTCAGTAAGAAGATGACTACTAAAGAAGAGGTGAAAAACATGGCAATGTCAAAAGAAAAGAAAAACGAAATCATTAGCGAATACGCTCGTCATGAAGGAGATACTGGTTCACCAGAAGTACAGATTGCTGTATTAACTGCTGATATCAATCACTTGAATGAGCACGCTCGCGTTCACAAAAAAGATCACCATTCTTACCGTGGACTAATGAAAAAAATTGGTCACCGTCGTAACTTGTTAGCTTACCTACGTAAGACTGACATCCAACGTTACCGCGTATTGATCGAACGTTTAGGATTACGTCGTTAATCAAAAAAGGAAAAGCGAGATTCGTAACGAACCTCGCTTTTTAGCTTATTTAAAAGCAAAGGTTCGGTATCCTTAAAATACTAACAAACATCATCTTTGGAAAGTTCGAATGAATCTACTAACCAAATAAAAGGACTCAATTCGTTTGAATCTTTTCATTTGTTTAGTAGCAGTCTAACTTTTCCGAAGAATCAAAGGAGAAAAGATACATGTCAGAAAAACAAGTGTTTAAAACAACTTGGGGTGGACGCCCTTTACAGGTTGAAGTTGGCCAATTAGCGAAACAAGCAAACGGCGCAGTATTAGTTCGTTATGGAGATACAGTAGTGCTAAGTGCGGCAGTTGCCTCAAAAGATGCGAGAGATTTTGATTTCTTTCCATTGACAGTCAACTATGAAGAAAAAATGTACTCTGTAGGAAAGATTCCAGGTGGATTTATCAAACGTGAAGGTCGTCCAAGTGAACGCGCAACATTAACGGCTCGTTTAATTGACCGTCCAATCCGTCCGATGTTTGCGGAAGGTTTCCGTAATGAAGTTCAAATTACAAATACTGTTATGAGTGTTGAACAAGATTGCACACCAGAAATGGCGGCAATGTTTGGTTCATCTCTAGCTTTAGCAATTTCAGATATTCCTTTTGACGGACCAATCGCAGGTGTTGATGTTGGTCGTGTCGATGGCGAATATGTATTGAATCCAACAGTCGAACAATCTGAAAAAACAGATATCGAATTAACCGTTGCTGGAACGAAAAAAGCAATCAACATGGTTGAAAGTGGTGCCAAAGAAGTATCTGAAGAAGATATGCTTGGTGCGTTACTTTTCGGTTTTGACGCAATCAAAGAATTAGTTGCTTTCCAAGAAGAAATCGTTGCCGCTGTCGGTAAAGAAAAAATGGAAATCAAATTATTACAAGTAGATGCTGACTTGAAAAAAGAAATCTTCGCGGCTTACTATGCTTCAATGAAAGAAGCCGTTATGACCGAAGAAAAACTTGCTCGTGAAGTCAACATCGATGCGATCAAAGATCAATTAAAAGAAGCGTATGCTGAAAAATTTGCTGGTCACGAAGAAGAAGCGCAAGTGGCGAAAGAAGTTAAACAAATCGCAGAAGATCTAGAAAAAGACGTAGTTCGTGAATTGATCACGATTGATAAAATCCGTCCTGATGGTCGTAAATTAGACGAAATCCGTCCATTGGCGTCAGAAGTTGGTATTTTACCACGCGTTCATGGTTCTGGATTATTCACTCGTGGACAAACCCAAGCCTTGTCTGTCGTAACGTTAGCACCGCTTGGCGAACATCAAATCATCGATGGTTTAGGTGTAGAAGATAGCAAACGTTTCATTCATCATTATAACTTCCCGCAATTCTCTGTTGGTTCAACAGGTCGTGCAGGCTCCCCTGGTCGTCGTGAAATCGGTCACGGTGCCTTAGGCGAACGTGCGATGGCGCAAGTGATTCCAAGTGAAGCGGATTTCCCTTACATGATCCGTGTGGTATCAGAAGTTTTAGAATCAAATGGTTCTTCTTCACAAGCAAGTATTTGTGCGGGCATCTTAGCATTGATGGATGCTGGTGTACCAATTAAAGCACCAGTTGCCGGAATTGCGATGGGACTTGTCAGTGATGGTGAAAACTATACGATTTTAACAGATATCCAAGGACTAGAAGATCACCTAGGCGACATGGACTTTAAAGTTGCTGGAACAAAAGACGGAATCACGGCACTACAAATGGATATCAAAATCCAAGGAATCACTGAACAAATCTTGACAGAAGCATTGACTCAAGCGAAAAAAGCCCGTATGGAAATCCTTGCTGAATTGACATCAACATTGGCTGAACCTCGTCCAGAGTTAAGCAAATACGCTCCTAAGATTGAAATGATCCAAATCGCTCCAGCTAAAATCAAAGATGTTATTGGTAAAGGCGGAGAAACGATCAATGGTATCATCGATGAAACGGGCGTTAAGATCGACATCGATCAAGAGGGTAATGTAAGTATTGCCTCAGCTGATGCAGATATGATCAAAAAAGCCATCAAGATCATTGAAGAGTTGACAAAAGAAGTTGAAGTTGGACAAGTTTACCTTGGTAAAGTTGTTCGTATCGAAAAATTCGGCGCATTTGTTAACTTGATTAAAGGTAAAGATGGACTCGTTCATATTTCTCAATTAGCAAACGAACGTGTAAATAACGTTGAAGATATCGTAAAACTTGGCGATGAAGTGCTTGTAAAAGTGACTGAAATCGATAAACAAGGTCGTGTGAATGTTTCACGTAAAGCGTTATTGACGGAAGAAAATAAAGAAAAATAAGCAACAGAAGTTTGCTTTTGATTTAGAGTTTATTAAAGCAGAGTATGGCGTTTAGCCTACTCTGTTTTTTTGTAAAAATAACTTTATTTAATAAAAAAATGTAAAGACGCACCACAGCTCTTTTGTTTGCCTCTAATTAGTGGTAAAATTATTTCTATCAGTCTAAAGATTATTCGGGGTGTCGATGTGAAAAAATTTAATCCAAATAAAAATATAATTATCACACTGATCATAGTGATCATTGTGGTTACGATTATTAGTTTGACCGCAGCACATAGAACTAACAGTGGGAAGACGAATCTTGGTCAATCAGCAGTCAATGATAGCGTAGGGTTCGTTGATAAAGTTATTTCGTTTCCAGGTAAAGCAATCAGCAGCGGTATTTCATCAATTACTACACTGTTCAATACGTACGATGAAAATGAACGCTTAAAAGAAAGAATCGACGGGTATGGAGAACTCTCTATCCAAAATGACAACTTAAAAAAAGAAAACGAAACTTTAAAAAAAGAATTAGCCTTGAATGAGACATTAGGGAATTACGAGAAAGTAACAGCAACAGTTGTGTCCCGCTCTCCTGATATGTGGCAAGACTTATTGATTGTCGATCGAGGCTCCAATGACGGCATCGAACCAAATATGGCTGTCTTAGCGCAAAAAGGACTGATTGGTCGTGTGGTTGAAGTAAATGCAACGACGTCTAAAGTTGAACTATTAACATCGAAAAATCAAAATTCCAATCATTTTCCAGTCCAAATCAATTCTGAAAAAGGAGATTCATATGGTCTTCTAAAAGATTACAATGATAAGGAAAATACATTGATCGTTAGCCAATTGGTAGGCGATATGGATATCAAAGAAGGCGATATTGTTCAAACGTCTGGACTAGGACAAAATTCTCCTGCAAATCTCCCAGTCGGTGTTGTACAAAAAGTTAAACCAGACAGTTATGGTTTGGATCGAGAAGTTTACGTTAAGCCGTACGCCGAAATGTATAATATCCCCGTTGTAACAATCATTAAGAGACTAGCTGGAGCGGGGGAGTAAGATGCAAGTAATCCGAAAAGAAAATGTTAAATACTATGCGCCAGTGGTTTTCTTTTTACTGATGCTGATTGATGGTCAATTGACTCAAGGTGCGCGGAATTTAACGGATAACGTCTATTTTGCCAATGCTCATTTCTTGTTGCTGGCATTTTTAATGGCAATACCTAATCTCTCTAAACGCTATTTGGTCATTACAGCGGTGGTCTTAGGGATGATTTGTGATAGTTATTATATTGGAATCATCGGTATTTACACTGTTGCACTAACGGCCACAGTGATGATGATGTACCGATTCCAACGAGTGGTTCATACAAATTTACTGACAGCATTTTTTGGAATGATTATTTTTGTAACGACATATGAATTGATTGCAGTAGGACTACAAGTTATTTTCCACATATCAACTGTAGCGCCTCTATTATTTATCACGAAGGTTTTAGGGCCAACATTGCTGTTTAATATGTTAATTTTTGTTATTTTTTCTTATCCGCTAAAGAGATTATTCGCTAATGAATAGTCTCTTTTTCCTATGCGTGAAAGGTGATTTTATTAAGATTGAGAGTGCTTGAGTACCAATTTTTCGACAGCAGAATAAAATATCGGTCGTTATTTAAATGTGTTGCATGAAACAATTTTGTAATATCCCTTTTATCTGTATGTCATACTGCTATGTTACAATTACATCGTTGCCAATTTAAGATAAAACGAAATTGTACGTATAAATTATAAATACCTAAAGCGAATACCGGAGGAATCAACTAGTGAAAAAAAGTATAATATCAGCATTGATGGTATGTTCAGTTACCCTTACCTCAGCTGTTTTGCCGATGGCGGCAGTTGCAGATGACTACGATACAAAGATTGAACAACAAAATGAAATCATCAACGGATTAAAAACACAAGAATCAGAGGCTGCGACTAAATTAGCAGCAATCGAATCAGATATGCTAACTACTGCGACTAAAATTGATGAATTAACAGCAAAGAGAAAAAAACTTAAAACAGAAATCACAAAATTATATGGCGAAATTTCTGATTTGAACGTTCGTATTCAAAAAAGAGAAGTGCAAATGCGTAATCAAGCGCGTGATGTTCAAGTAAGTGGAACAAGTACTAGTTATTTAGACGTAATCATCAATTCTGAGTCTATTTCAGATGCAATCAGCCGTGTTCAAGGAATCACAACATTAGTTAATGCAAATAATGATTTACTGGAACAACAAACCTCTGATAAAGAAGATGTAGAAAAAAAGACAAAAACAGTAGAATCACAAATTTCTGTTTTAGAAACGTCAGCAAAAGAATTAAATGAAAAACAAGCGTCTCTTAATACCTTGAAGATTGAACAAGAAATTGCTAAAAATGAATTAGAAGCACAACGCTCAACAGAAGAAAATAAAAAATCTGAGTATGTTGAACAAAAAGCAGCAGCCCAAAAGAAATTAAAAGAAGAACAAGCGAAACAAGCAAAACAAGCTGAAGCACAAAGAAAAGCGGAGGCTGAAGCTGCTAAAAAATTGGCAGAAGCACAGGCAGCAAATCCTGGACTTGCGAGAACAAATGTTGTAGAAGAAAATGGAACCACAACTGAAGCACCAACAATACCAGTTTCAGAAAAAACTAGTGAAAATACTGGTGGTAGTAGCATTGGTACTGGTAAAGTATCAGAGGCGAAGAAAAGAGCTGCGCAAATCGCTTTAAATGCTGTTGGACAGACAAATCCTACAGGCTGGGGTCAAAGTGGTGAGTGTATTGTGGCTGTACAAAATTGGTTAAATGCAGCAGGCATTAGATTCACACCAGGTGGTCCACACAGTGGCTATACACAATCAGGAGCGGTACAAGTATCTTGGTCTGATGTCCAAGTTGGAGATGTGGTTCAATACGAAAACGCTCTTAGTCCGGATGCTTGGTTAGATGGCGTTCATACAGTCTTAGTCGTTGGTGTTAACGGTAGTTCAGTTCAAATCGTTGAATCAAACAATCCAGCTGGCTCTGGTTATGTGTCAACAACTACAGGTTGGACACCAAGTCCATATGCAGCAAACTTTAGAGCTGTTGTATGGCGTTTCCCAGGATAATTTAAAAACAAAAATTCGATCCCCGCTAGCAAAATAGATTTGTTTTGCTAACGGGGAATAATTGTAATATATTCTCGAATGAAGTGTTGAGAAAAAGAATGGATCGTTTTTTTGAATTACCCTCAATCAATTACAAAATAGTTTATTCTATAATACCGAATCAAAAGCCCTGTTTAATGCGATATTTACGGATTATAACTAGAGAATAGTCGCTGTCATTTTTAACTTTCAAAAATGAAATACTCCTGTAACATTAATTTTATCTGTATGACATGTGACTATGATACAATGATTTCGTTGTCAATAATAAGAATGAAAATTACTCAAACACTAAACGAATTTATTATAAGCGAAAAGTCGGAGGAATGAATTGTGAAGAAAAGTGTATTACCATTACTAATGATTTGCTCATTAGCCCTTACATCTGTAGCAGCACCAATGATTTCATTAGCAGATGAAGTGGACTCTAAAATCCAACAAAAAGATCAAGCAATTTCAGGATTGAAATCTCAAGAAGCTGATGCTCAGAGCCAAGTGGCTGCAGTACAAAGTCAAGTAGCTTCTATTAATGAAAAAGCAGAAATTTTACTAGCTGAACAAGGCAAATTAAGAAAAACCTCTACTAACTTAGCAAATGAAATCAAGCAATTAACAAAACGTATCGAAAAACGTGAAGTGGCTATCCAAAACCAAGCGCGTGACGTACAAGTTAACGGAAACAGCACAAGCTACATGGATGCATTATTGAATGCAAAATCAGTTTCTGATGCCATTACGCGTGTAACTGCAATGTCTACAATTGTTAATGCAAATAATGACTTAGTAAAACAACAACAAGAAGATAAAAAAGCCGTAGAAACAAAGAAAACTGAGAATGAAGAAAAATTACAAGAATTACAAGATAATCAAGTAGAACTTGAAGCGCAAAAAGGTGATTTGGTTAAAGCAGAAGCTGATTTGAATGTATTACAAACAACATTAGCTGCTGAAAGAGCAACTGCTGAAGATCAAAAAGCTGGATTAGTGAAAGAAAAAGAAGCGGCACTTGCTGAACAAGCACGTATTGCTGAACAAGAAAAAGTAGTAGCAGCGAATGCTAAAAAGGCAGCTAAAGAAGCGGCAGCAGTCAAGGAAACGAAACCAGCTACTACGAATTCTTCTACTGAAGAATCAACAACTGGTAGTTCAACAGAAAATAATAATTCAGGTGTTGTAACACCTCCTACTAATAATGGCGGAGGCAGCGGATCAGTTACGCCAACTCCACAGCCAGAACCTGTAGTACCTGATCCAGAACCAGAAAAACCAGTTTTACCACCATCAACTGGCGGATCTGCGATCTCTGTTGCAGCAGCACAAGTTGGTAAACCTTATGTTTGGGGTGCTAAAGGACCAGGAAGTTTTGACTGTTCTGGTTTAGTCTACTACGCATTTATGAACTCAACTGGCCGTAATGTCGGTGGTTATACAGTTGCACAAGAAAGTGCTGGTACTCGTATTTCTGTAGGCGAAGCTCAAGCTGGAGACTTATACTTCTGGGGTAGCCCAGGTGCTTCTTACCACGTAGCGATTGCTACAGGTGGTGGCGGTTATATCCACGCTGGTAACGAAAGTACAGGTGTTGAATACAGCAATGTTGGTTCATTTACACCAAGTTTCGCTGTACGTATGTAATCAAATGTAAGAGCCAGACTCATGTCTGGCTCTTTTTTTGTATACCAGTCAAAAAGAAGCGTCAACGAAATTACGTGGACGCTTCTCAACACTAGTTAATATATCCTTCTGTCAATTCCATAAATTCATTCACATCTTTTAACACTTGGTCGATTCCAGCTTGCCAGAAATCAGGTTGTGTTAAATCAACCCCAAGATGTTTTTTAGCTAAATCCTCTGAAGTCATTGAGGCTGTATCGCGAAGTAAAGCAATGTACTGATCTTCAAAATCACTACCTTGTTTATTTGCATAGGCGTAAATTCCCATGCTGAACAGGTAACCAAAGGTGTAAGGGAAATTGTAAAACGGTACATCATCAATAAAGAAATGCAGTTTACTTGCCCAAAAATGAGGATGATAGGTCCCTAAACTATCTTGATAACTTTCTTTTTGCGCTTCAAGCATCAATTCAGTTATTTCATCTTCACTAAGCAATCCTTTTTGACGAGCTTCATAAAAGCTATTTTCAAAAATAAAACGAGAGTGGATGTTCATAAACATTGCAATAGCATTTTGCATTTTAGTGTCTAATAAGTTGATCTTTTCTTCAGGAGTCTTGGCTTCCTTAAGTGTTGCATCAGCAACGATCAATTCTGCGAACGTACTAGCTGTCTCTGCGACGTTCATTGCATATTCCCGATCAAGACTTGGCAGGTCCCACATCACGCTGCTATGGAACGCATGGCCTAATTCATGAGCTAACGTAGCAACTTCATTGATTGAATTTCCGAATGTCATAAAAATTCTAGATTCTTGGGATTCAGGAAGTTCAGTACAATAGCCACCAGGGCGTTTATCTGGACGATCTTCCGCTTCAATCCAACTTTTTTCGAAAGCACCTTTAGCAAATGTTGCCATTTTGGGACTGAATTTTTCAAAGTTTTCTAAAATAAAATCAGCAGCTTCGTTAAAACTATACGTTTTTTCTTGTAAATCGCCTAAAATAATTGGAGCATCTTGGTCTTGCCAGTCCATTTTTTCTTTTCCAAACAATTGTGCCTTGCGGGTCAGGAAATCGATAAAGGGTTGTTTATTCTTTTGAATCGTTGCCCACATAACATCGAGTGTTTCTTTTTGCATACGGTTATAGTTTAACGGTTTTTCTAAGAAGTCGCTCACACCGTGAAGTTTATAGTCACTTAAACGGAATCCATCCAAATGATTTAAGGTATCTGCTAATAATGGCGCTTTGTCGCTCCAAGCTTTTTCCCAGGAATTAAACAATTCTGCACGTACTTCTGGGTTAGGATCACTCATCATTCGGTTAAAAGCTTGCCCAGCTGAAAGCATAGTAGTGTTATCGCCCTCTTTAAATGGAATCAAAATACTTGCTACAATGGTGTCATAGTGGCTACTCCAAGCATTTAGTCCATCTAACGATAAAGTGTTAATGATGTTTTCCTCTTGTTCAGTTAATAATTGCATGCCATCGCGACGAATTTCATTTAAACGAAATGCAATGGATTCAAATGCTGGCAAAGCTGTAACAGTTTGCCAATGCTCATCAGAAATTTCTGTCAATTTTTTCGTGAAAATAGTTTCTGCTAATTGGATAGCTGGTAATAAAGAAAAAAGATCACCAGATAAGATTTTTGCTTTTTTATCCTTTGTATCAGCAGATGATAATGCATTGATAAAACTATTACACTGTGAAAAACCATCAGAAATAGTTCCTTGTAAAGTTAAAATTTGTTGTAATTCTTGGTAATCTGCATCATTTTCTGGTGTCCATTGTTCAATCAACTGGTGATAGGTTTTACTTTGCTCTTTCAATTCTGTTAAGCGTTGTTCTAATTGTGTCGAGTGGCTACCTCCAGGGAAAATACTATCTAAATCCCAAACGAGCGAGTAGGTCATATCCAATTCCTTCTTTCTTAATTCTGTTTCTTCTAGTATATCATAAGAAAAAAAGATTGAGCGATTGTTTATTTTATTTAGAAAAGCTACTATAATGAAAGTAACTGAAACGAGGTGACAAATTGAAAAAACAATTAAAAAATAGTAATTTTTATATAGTTATGGCCTTTGTGATCATGGCTGTTTTATTTTACAGTTCTTCTCAAACGTATGAACAGCAATCACAAGTAGGCTTACTAGATAATATGTTGAGCAATCATCCATTTAAAGAGCAATTAAAAGGGATTTCGTTTAGCTATGCAGGAAGCGAAGTAAGTATTCAAGCAAGAGGGTATGCGAAATTTGTGGAGTTCTTCATTCGTAAAGGAGCTCATTTTGGGACATACTTTTTATTAGGTGGTAGTTGGTTTATTGGCTTAAATATGAAACTCAAACAACCACTTTTAATCGGTGTTGTTGCATGGCTTGCAGCAACAGGATACGCTGGGTTAGATGAATACCATCAAATGATGACAGGCGGACGTACCCCCCTATTTCAGGATGTAATGTTGGATTCTATCGGAGCCCTTACAGCGGTTGTTCTTTGTTTGCTCGTAATTGGTATTAAAAAATTGAGAAAAAAATAGATTTGATAGAAACAAGCGTAAAGATAGATAATGTAATCGTGTTAAAAAAATAAATGAAGTAAGGCTGTGATAATCAGCTACTTGCTTCATTTTTTTGTTGATTTGATGCAATATCAGTCTCTAGGTGGATGTAGATAGACAGAAAAAAATCTATTATAAGGAGAGTATATGGGATTAGACGAAGAGAAGTGAGGGGCACCTAATGAAACAATTCTGTCAATCGGTACTAGCGATAATTCTGACTATAGCAATCAGTGTGATCGGGCTTAGACTCTATACTTGCAATAACACCTCAACTGTTGCAACTATTATCGATCAATTCAATCCGTTAGTCAAAATTGCAACGCTTTATACTAGGACAACTGAAAATTATAAGTACAAATACCCCGATGCAGTGACTAAAATAGAAAATTTTGCATATGTTCAAACGTGCTATACCAACAAAGGGGAGAAACGAAAAGTAGAGTATATTTCATTTGGAAAGGCATTAGAACCAAACAAGTTTCTTAAATTAACGGTTAAAGGTCAGAAAGTTTTAGGGTGGGAAGAAATCGAAAAACAAGAACTGCCAGAGAAAATAAAGCCATTATTATGGTGAAATGAAAGAATTCTTATGTAGAAGATAGCCTAATTTAAAAGAATCCCTTTTATAATAACAAAGGGGAGTGATGAATCATGGAAATTATGAGTATCCATAAAAGCCAGACAAGAGATACCGCAACATTACCTGAACTAGGAATAGTAGCCTACCGTATTTTTTCAGATACGGGCTGTATCAATATTCAATTACTGAGTGGCAAATAAGAAGAACGTACAATTCCATTTAAAGATGGAGAAGTAGTTAGATTTCGTGATGTGGATGTCCGATTAGATGTGATAGATTAAAACGAAAAGAAAGCGGTTGGGACAAGAGTTTTTAATCTCGAGAAATAAGAAGGAATGTACGAAAATTGATCTTCAAATTTTTGTGAAGTTCAGCTTATTTCCAAAGGGATTGCTTCTGCTCCCGCCGTTTATTCGCATTTTGGGTGTGGAACAAAAGTGATTTTTACTTTTTGTTCCACACCCTTTTTTACGGCAATCTGCTTTAAAACAAGAGTAAAGGTTGCAACTATATAGAAGCATAGTAAAATAGAAGGTGAATAAGTATTCTAGGATTATTTAGCTTTAAGAGCTAGTCTTTTGGGAAAAAGATAAAAATAATTGAGACGGAGAACACCGCAGTTATTTTTTCCTATTTTCCTGATAAGACTGGACAAGCTCTTTCAACTTTTTGATGAGGAGGAACAGACAATGGCAGGTCACAGTAAATGGAAAAATATTCAAGGCCGTAAAAATGCACAAGATGCAAAACGGGGTAAGATTTTCCAAAAATTATCAAGAGAAATTTATATGGCAGCAAAAGCAGGTGGTGCTGATCCAGCAACCAATGCTGCGTTAAGACTGGTTATGGATAAGGCGAAAGCAGCTAATATGCCTAATGATAATATTGATCGTGCAATCAAAAAAGCCAGCAGCGCAGGGGAAAATGAACAGTATGATGAGATTACGTATGAAGGATATGGCCCTGCAGGAGTTGCGATTTTAGTCTATGCGTTGACAGATAATCGGAATCGAACGGCAACGAATGTCCGAGTTGCGTTTACTCGAAATGGTGGCTCTTTAGGTGAAACGGGTTCTGTTAGTTACATGTTCGATCGCAAAGGGTATATTGCAATTGAGCGTTCAGGACTGTCTATCGATGAAGATACGATGTTTGAAAATATACTGGAAGCAGGCGCAGAGGATTTGGAGACTTCTGAAGAAGTGTTTGAAATCTATACAGCTCCAGAAGATTTTACGACAGTTAGAGATGCCTTAGAGAAAGATGGCTATACTTTGGCACAAGTTGAATTGACGATGGTACCGCAAACGTTAGTGGAGTTAGAAGAGGAGCAACAGGAACAACTGCAAATACTGATTGATAAACTGGAAGAAGACGATGATGTGTCAGAAGTCTTCACCTCAGCTGACATGTAGATGGTTAAAATAGTGAGGTAGGGACAAGAATGCTTATTTCCGAAGGGATTGCTCCTGATCTCACCGTTTATAAGGAGGTAGTAACTGACTCATGAATTACAGCATTAATCAATAAACCATCAAATTATCACTGTGGAGGATGGGTGATTAGAAAATAGTAAAAGAGGGATAACATGAAAGAAATCATAGATGAAAGTGTGGCAACTGTTTTTGAACAGTACCCTGAAGATTATCGAAAACCATTATTGGTCCTTCGTGAATTGATTTTTGAGACGGCAGCACGTTTAACAATTGTTGGTGAGTTGGAAGAAAGTTTAAAATGGAATCAACCTTCCTACGCTACAAAAATAAGCAAGTCAGGTAGTCCGATTCGTATCGATCGTTTTGGTGCTGAAAAAGTAGCAATTTTCTTTCATTGTCAAACAACATTAGTAGAGGAATTTAGAGCGTTGTTTAGTAATGTTTTTGAGTTTTCTAAAAACCGAGCAATTGTACTTGATCCCGAAAAGGAATGGCCTATCAATGAACTAACTTTTTGTATTGAACAGGCTTTAACTTACCATAAACGCTAAACTAAAAAAAGACTATAAAATACAAGGCATGGTCGGTTGTATGGTATAGTCTTTTTTTAGTTGGTAAAGAGTGAAATGATTTTTTTCATATCTCACCTCACCAATTCTATACACGTTTAATAACGGTATAAGGGATAGAGACTGTTCTAATTTCTTCCTCCCACAAAAGATGAAAAGCAGCTTTGCCGCACTGATTGATAGTATGATTGATCGTAGAAAAATTGAATAGCCTACTTGAAAGTAAATTTTCCTCGCCAATCACAGTCACTTGATTTGAAGAAAGAGGCTGTAAAATGCCAGCAGCAACATCATCTCCATTGGTAACGATCACTTGAAGGTCCTTCAAACCCGTGAAATGAATTCCGGCTTGAATCCCATCTTCGTATGTGCGACAGTTTCTAACAATCATGGACTCATCTGAATAGACGATGATATCCCTGTAAGCTTGCATGATTAATCCAGTGCTGGCACTTTCTTTTTCCATTCGTCCGACGGCTAAACCAATTTTCTCATACCCTTGTTCTTTCAGACTTGTAAACAAATCAATATAAGATTCTTCACGCTTGATTGACACGCAGGAAATAGGGAAATCACCAGTATCTTCACAACAAACGATTGGCGCATACTTTAAATAGCGTGCAATCAAGGGTGTGGGACAAAAGTAAACATCATTTTGATGTGCGCCCTAAATGCGAATAAACGCTTCTGTCCCAGCCTCGTAATGATCATGCCAACCCACGCTTTTGCAGCTAATTCATCTAAATATTGTTTTTCGACTACAGGATCATAATTAGTTGGAAGCAACGTGACTTTATAACCTTTATCAAAAGCAGCATTCAAGATGCTGCTGACAATTTTATCAGAATAAGGTTGGTTGGCATAAAGAATCATGACCGCAATATGTTTTGATTTTCCACTACTTAAATCCGGGGCTTTTGCATTTGGTATGTAATCAAGCTCATGCATGATCTGTGTGATTTTTGCTCGTTTTTCCTCAGATACATAAGGATGATTAGTCAAAACATGAGAAACCGTAGTGACTGAATAACCAGATAGTTTGGCAATATCACGAATATTCGCCATAAGGAACTCCTTTCACACCTAGTAACTACCACTTATAGGACGCAAAATATTGCTTAAAAAAGGTATCAAGTGATTACCGTAATCTATAAAGTGGTAATGTTCTTCTTCATAATCAAAGCAGATAAAGTCAAGCTCACCTTCTTCTCCAAACGTCAATCCTTCTATTTCAGCCAATTTTACTGCTTTATCGATCGGTTAATTCAAGCATACGATTCATCATAACGTGATACCTCCTGTCTTATTTTTACTATAAAGTATGAAACGCGTATCAGGTCAAGAAGAATGATTTACTATATTTTGCTCTAAACATTTTTATCTGGATAAGGATCTATATTCCTATCTATTCAGTGGATGTGGTAAACTATGTGTGAACGAACAAACGTCAGGAGGAAGTGGAAAATGCATTTTATTTTTAATAATTTATTTTATATTGCGTATATTTCAATGATTGTTCTTTACGGATCGCTAAGTCCAAGTCAATTGACCTCGAGTGCTAAAAAAAGTTTTCGATTATTTGGATTATTAATATTAATTGTCATTTCTCTGGATATGACCAGCTTTATTTTAGGATTTAAATACCATTTTCTGAAGGATTTTCTATTGTATGCTCAAGTAATTTGTATGTTTATCATCTTATTCCAATTAAAAAAATCTTCGTTAAATAAGATCAACATCTATAGCTATCTGTTTACGCTGATTTGTTTAAGTATTTATACGGTTTATTCTCTTACTCAATTATGGGGATTTATAACTACTGTCATCCTATAAGGCTTGGCTTTTGTTTTTCTAAATTGTAGCGAGTATACTCAAAACTAAGAGAGGTTTATTCCTCGAATAAGAGTAAAGGAGCTATTATTATGATCAAAATCAGTCAAGCAAAAATGGATGCCCTCAATCGTTTGTCTAACGAAAAAGGATTAATTGAAGCATTGGCGATCGATCAACGAGGTTCTTTAAAGAAAATGATTGCAGATGCTAGTACAACAGCCACTGGAGAAGAAATCGTCGATTTTAAAGAAGTTGCTTCCCAAGAGTTAACTCCTTATGCTTCGGCGATTTTACTTGATCCAGATTACGGATTGCCAGCAACTAGGGTGCGGGATAAGAATTGCGGATTATTATTAGCTTATGAAAAAACAGGCTATGATGCTTCAACACCGGGTAGAATGCCAGATTTATTAGAAGATTGGTCTGTCTCACGTTTGAAAGAAGCGGGTGCTGATGCTATCAAGTTCTTACTATATTATGACCCTGATGAACCGGCTGCAATCAATCATTTAAAGCATGTATTTGTTGAACGGCTAGGTAGCGAATGTTTAGGAGAAGATATTCCGCTTTTTGTTGAAATTGTGACCTATGATGCTGAAATTACGGACTCGACTTCTGCGGCATTTGCTAGAGTTAAACCGCTTAAAGTACTAGAATCAATGATTGAATTTTCTAAACCACGCTATCATATCGATGTATTAAAAATGGAAGTCCCAGTTAATATGAATTATGTGGAAGGTTTTGCTGAAAATGAAGTCATTTATAGTAAAAAAGAAGCCTTAAGCTATTTCAAAAAACAAAGCGATTTGACTGAACTCCCATTTATTTTTCTAAGTGCAGGTGTTTCTACACCATTATTCCAAGAAACATTAGTATTTGCAAAAGAGGCTGGGTCAAAGTTTAGCGGCGTCTTATGTGGGCGTGCCACTTGGCGAGAAGGCGTGAGACCATTTGCTACAAAAGGCGAAGCAGCTGGTCGTGATTGGTTTGCCACACAAGGCAAAGAAAATATTGAAACATTCAATGAAATCGTTGATCGTTGTGGAACTTCTTGGCGTTCGAAGGTTGAGATTTTGTAGTACATGTAGAACAAACTTCAAAACCATTCATTTATTCTGGCGAATCAAAACAAATTGATGCATTCTCTGAAGGAAAGCTTTATACTAGGATTAATGATAGATAATCTGGAGGAGAAAGATGAATAACAACGATATATTGATTCGTTTGCGCTATGCATTAGATATTAAAGATACAGATATGATCAAGATTTTTAAGTTGGGTGGTTTAGAGGTCTCAAGAGAAGAGTTGCGAGTATTATTAACAAAGCAAAATGAAGAAGATGAACTTCCCCGTGATGCAGTTTGTGATAATCGTACATTAGAAGCTTTCTTGAATGGCTTGATTACCTATAAAAGAGGGACACCACCTGTGAAAAATGGTGTAGCTCCTAAGCCAACATTCTTGATCACTAGCCAAAGTAACGTCAATAATGTATTGCTTAAGAAAGTAAAAATTGCTTTAACACTTACCAGTGATGATATGCTGGATGTTTTGAGACTTGCTGGGGTTTATGCTTCAGATAGTGAGTTAAGTGCTATTTTAAGAAAAGAAGGTCATCGAAACTACAAAGAATGTGGGGACCGATATGCAAGAAATTTCCTAAAAGGATTAGCAATCAAGTATCGGGAATAACAGCATGAATAGTGAAATAATGATAAGGATGAGACTAGTGAAAGAAGCTAGTTTTGTCCTTTTTCGGATTTGAGGAGGAGAATGGTATGAAGAAAATCGAGCGAATACTGGCCATCATCGTTTTACTTCTAGAAAATGAAATCGTTTCAACCGCTCAATTAGCACAACGCTTTGATGTGACAAAAAGAACAATTTTTAGAGATATCGAAACGATTGAATTAGCTGGTTTTCCGATTGTTGCTCACGCAGGCCGTAAGGGCGGTTTTTCTCTGGTAGATTCTTTTAAATTGCGAACATACACGTATAGTGGAGAAGAAAAACAAGATATTCTGAACGCGCTGGATGTCCAAGAAGGGCTTTTTGGAATTTCTGATCAACAAAAGACAATCAAAGAAAAAATTACACTGCTGCAAGAAAAAACGAACCAAAACGGAAAAATCAAAAACAAATTTTCCTTTGAGTCACCAACGATGCATCGCCCAGAAATTGAGATCGAAACTAAAACAAAAATAAATTACCTCAATCTTGCGTTAAAACAAAATCGAAGGCTAATAATTAATTATGTGGACAATAAAGGGGATCATACGCGAAGAACGATCCATCCCTATGAACTAATGTTAACGAACGGTAGTTGGTATATCTATTCTTATTGCGAAGAGCGAGAGGCCTTTAGATATTTTAAGGTCACTCGGATTCGACAACTTATGATTCAAGAAGTAAGCTTTGACCCTATTGATTATTGCAATCAAAAACCTACTGAAAAAGAGGAAGAGATCATTCAATTACGCTTTAAAAAAGAAGATTTAGGAAAACTGTACGATTATTACACGGAAGATGAAATGATAATAGCCGATAATCATGTTGATATAAGAGTTTTTGCCAATCAACAAAAAACGATTTTACCCTTTTTAATGATGTTTGGTAATGGTGTAAAAGTGATAGCACCTCAAACATTACAAAAACTGCATAAGGATGAAATCACAAAGCTGAATGAGACCTATTAAAAAATAAGGGTGTAGAACAAAAGTAAAAATCACTTTTGTTCTACACCCTAAATGTGAATAAACGATGGGAGCAGAAGCAATCCCTTCTGTCTCAGCCTCTGCGAATAAAGTCGATCAGGTTATCTGCAGTGTCCGTTATTTATGGGACTATTGACAATGTCCAAAGCAGCTCACTAGAAAATGAACCGATCATTTTATTTGCTGTATGTGGAATCAAGAGGTGGATACTAGGAGTATCTGTCGTTGGTTCATTAAAGTAAAAACGATAAGTTCCGCCACCTTCGCCAGGTTTAGCTGCTAAAACAGTTTGAATAGACCCTTGTTCGTATTCATCAAATGTCAAAGTGAATTCTGAATTTATGATGGAAGGGACTCTCGTTCCATCTGATTTCTCTTCAGCGTAGAGGTTCGAGACAGAAAAGAGAGCGCCTGCTAAAACCTCATTGTTAGAGGTTTTGAACTGTTGGCTTTGCTGTACTTGTAAGTTCCAATTTCCAGGCTCTGGTCTAGTATCTGTAATTTCAACATAATAGGTTGATGCAGGTAACTTTTCAGCAGTAACATTCATTGTATTTCTTGAAATAGGATGAGTACCAAAGTGAATAGGTGAAACAAAATCGATGGATAATTTGCCTTCTTTGGTATAAATATAAGTAATAGTTTGGTCCTCCACAGAAAACAGTCCAGTACTCTTTTCTGGTCCTTCTTTTAAGGAATAGTCTTCAATTTCTTTAGGAGAAGTTGTAAAAGATGTACCGATTTTCCCACTTAAATGATCTGGACTTGCAATGGGCACATGCTGCTCATCTACGTAATTGACAGTAACTTTCCCAACTATTTCTTCTGGATTTTCGTATAGTTTCAAGCCCATATCTGTCACTAAAAAGTATTGCGTAGGTCCATTGAAAGTCTCATATTTTTTTCCTTCAACAAAGGCGGTTAAAGCTTTTGTCACATACTGTTTGCTGTCAGCATCAAGAGAAATACCCTCTTTATTAACTCTAGAATGTGTGAGTTCTATCACATCTCCAGTTTCCAATACGATATGTTGATCATTGACCATCTTAGTAAAGGCGTTGGCCCGGGTATTATTTTTTACTTCTATTTGAGTAGGTGTTTTCTCTTTGTTTAGATAGGTTACTTTCATAGTGACTAAAGGCGTTGTTGAAGGATCTGTTCCATTCATGGTATAAGGATCTGCTCCTTGGGCAACAAGATTTTTTTTGTCTTTATCATATGTCAAAAGTGTTCCATATCCGCCATGTCGAGGGATAACGATCGTATTTTCAAAATAGTAGTGAAAAGGAACCGAATACTCTCCTACAGAGCCAAACAGACTATTTTGAGCTGTGATCGATACTGTCTGGCTAAGATAGCTAGATAAGGTTTGCCCTTGTTTGATACTTTGCACAGGAAGTGTTGTTCCAAAAGAAAACGTCACATCCCCATTAACAGGATTATCATAGCTATCAATAAAATCGTCTGTAGTCAAGGCTTTTGAGATAGGAAACTCTGTTTGTTTCCATTTGACTACGGGGGTGAAATCAAGCTCTTTCCACCCTTCAGGAGTAATGATGTAATAGTAGGTATCCTTGGTTGTTGTAACCTTTTTACCGTTTATGTATCGAGACACTCGTCTGGTTGATTCCCGGTGATAAATCTCTATAATATCGTTTTCGGCTACTTTAAATGTATTTAATTTATTGGCAAAACCAATTCCTGTATCTCGACCATATCCTTCAGCATATAGTTTTTTCTCTTTCATTTTTGCACTATAAACCGTTACTTTAGGGTAGATATTATTGGGGATATTTTGCAAGATCTGCTTGTGATTTCCGATAGCAACAAGCTCTTGTGTACTAGGATCATAATCGATAGCAGCGTAAGGACCATTTTGCCCAGCCATGACATACGTATTGTTCGGGATGATTTGAGTTGGAACGTTGAATCTATTTTTAATCATCCGCTCGTTTTCAAAATAGGCATAGCCGTCTTGAATAGCAAAATTTGTAGGATCAGCAATATCACTTTTTAGATAGCGAACGGGAGAAGCAATTGGTTCAGAACGAAGATTAGAAAAATATGATTCCAAGGAAAATCGATTCATTTCTTCAAAAGGAACCTTAAGAAAAGTGGTTGCAGTATTCAGGTCTGCATAAGGCAAGGTATAAGTGTGATCTGAAATGCGATATGTCCCGTTTAGCTCTTCTTGTTCTGTTGCTAGGATATCTTTCCAAATTTCTTTTTCGAGTTTTGGTAAATGAAGGTCTGCCAAGGCTTGCTTCGTCTCATCCGTTAACGAGAAACGCCAAAAATCAAAATAGGGAGTCAAATCCCGATTGGCTATTTTTGAAGCCATGATAATGAAAAATTGTTTTTTTTCATCGCTAGTACTTGGTAAATCAGATGCAGGAGTTGCTCGATATAGTTTATTAAGCTCAGGATAAAAGCTATAGCCAAAAGTTCTAGGCAAAGTAACATACATACCTAATGCAGCAAAATAAAAATCTGTTGGGTATTTAGCGATTTCCGCATCCATGTTCCATAAAGGATCATTTTGTACGTTGGTAAAATAACGAGCGACTTTTGCTCTATAATTATTATTTTTGTTATTTGGACTCATGATGGCGTCATAAGGACTATTGTTACCAGCAAGATTAGATTGTACATAATCTGAATAAATATTAACAGTTACCTCACTCATATTATCCCAAGTGTAAAAAGGATTTTGATAGGAGTGCCCTATCTCATGAAATAGCCCCCAGTTTGTCATATTCTCTCCAGAATTAAAGACTTCTCTATCGCCTGTTGTCGCACTATGCATGCCTAAATAAAAATCTGTACAGTAAAATTTTCCGATACCATCTGAAGGATTGGCTATATGAATCCGCTGTGGCGCTTTTTTCGTAATACCAAGACCGTTGAAGTCAAGTCCAGCCGCATTGTTTTCAAGATGCAGAGCTTGGGACACATACTTCATAAAACGATCAACTTGTTCCCCTTTTAGAAAAATATCTTTTGCTCGATCCATTCGGATAGTGGCAATCGTATCATCGTTCACGAATTCCATAAAAGGCACATCACTGAATCGTTCCAAGGATGCTTTAAAATCGTCAATAGAAGTTTTTCCTTGTATGAAATAAGGAACATTGATGGTTTTAGAGAGACTGACATGGATCGTTTGTGTTGTAGAGGAATTGACTAAATAAACCATTCCGCCAGTCAGCGTATTGGTAAAGCGGTTTTCTCCTTGTTGGAGTTTTGCTTTTCCAGAATTGAACTGAAGTTTTCCATCTGTAAGTCCAGCAACATTTGTATAATTTCCCCATTGCCCAACGCGCAATTCTAAATTCTCTGGTGCTTCATCTACGTAAATGATGATTTCTTCGTCTTTTGGTAAAAAGATACCTGTAGATTCAAAAGAGGTGTGAGCATTTCTTCGTTGATCTTTTCCCTGTTCCGTTTTTGCATCGCCTCGAGGAATGATTGTCATTTTTAATAAATCAGCTGATTCAGCGTAAACGACATGCGAGTAAAACGCTATGTTAACAAGGGTGGCAAGAGTAACTAGCCAAAATAATTGCTTTTTTTTAATTTTCAATGAAGTAATTCTCCTTATCGTTCTGTCATAGTGAGTACTTACAACGAACGTTAATATGTATTGTGGCGATAATACATTATATAATTTTTTGGAAAAAAGTTCTTTCAACTAAATTTATATAGGCAGAAAAAAAAGAAAAATATAGTAAAAGTCATATATATAAGAAGTGAAGGCTAAATGAGCGAGGGTGTTCTTCATTTAATAATTTTTTTAGAATTATTTATTTAGTGAATTAAGCATTTTATAGAGAGAATGAAGAATTAAATATGTGAATTTTATAATATAAATATAACTTTTTACAGAAAAATACGAATAAAAAAGAGTTTGAAATATTCTGATGATCGAGAAAAAGAACGCATGTAAAACATCTATATAGATGGGTTCTTATAGGTTTATATCGATAAAATATGGATTTTGATAAATAACCATTCTTTTTTTTTGTCGAAAAAAAGGACGTAACAAAGTAAATAAAAAAATAAAAATATTATATTATTAACTAATGTTATTTCAAAAACTTCTTTACGGGTGGAAGAAAAGGAAAAAACGAAAAATAAGAAACAGTTATGATAATAAAGATGTCGAAAATATTGGAAAAAGAAATGAAAACCATAAAAAGAAGGTGAATAAATGTGCGTATTTTTTTGGACGATGTTTATGATAGACGTATAAGTGTTTTAAGTTATGTAGATAATCAAAGAAAGGAAGTGAGCTTATCGGAGATTGGTAAAGCAACCAAACTTTCAAAGAAGACCGTTTCAATGATTATTAAGCAGTTTGAACAAGAATTAGATGTTTCGAAAGAGCAATTTGAAGTATATTACACTAATCAAACAATGCAAGGTGTATATGCAAATAATTTAGATATAGTGAGTATTAGTAACAAACATTTAAAACATTCTATTTTGTATAAAATGATTAAACATCTTTTTTTGATGAATAGGATCGACGCCATCACTTTTTGTGATATAGAATTTATAAGCCCGGCGACATTCTCTCGTCATAGAAGAAGACTTCAGAAAATATTGAGTCGATGTGAATTAAGTTTAACGCGAACAAATGAGATAGAAGGCGATGAATTAAGAATCCGTAATTTCTTTTTTCTATTTTTTTCAAATGCTTTAAACAGCTGGGCATTCGATACAGATAGCTATGTAGAGATAAATGATTACCTAAGTAGCAATATAAAAGAGTGGGACAAGATCGATAGTATTAAAAAAGGGAAATTATGCTTATTGCTTTATATTTGTAATGTTCGTTTTGGGCATAAAAAATATATAGAGAAAAGTATTCTATCGAAGTTATCGGAACAATTTCAGGAGGGTTTTTATACAAAGTTATTATTTGACTACTTTCACTTACATAAGAAGAGAACGGAACAACAGTCATGGGATGAGACGAGTGCAGTATTATTTTTAATGTATAAAGAACGATTATCACATGAAGAAGCATTTGAAATTGAAGAATATCCTAAATTTTTCAACGAAACAAATTTTCAATTTATAAAGTACAGTAATGTATTAACGAATAAAATAATGGCTACTTTTTTTCAAGGAGTGACGGATTCATCGATCTATTGGGAGATAAGAAAAGAAATAGATATGATGCACTTATTATTTGAGACTAGCTTTGTTGATCCAAGAATGTTCTATTACATTTACGATGAAAAAAGTTTTTATTATGCGGACACAGCTGAACAAAAAATTCAGTTGAGCATTAAAAATCTTATGCATGAATTGATTGAAGAGACAGAATATGGCCTGTTTTTTGAATCAATCAAAAAATCTATCAATCAAGAAACATTGATAGATTATGTCTATTTAGTAGTCTATACACTTTTAACGAAATTCCTACAAATGGACTTTCCGAAAGTGAAAATCTTGATTCGAAACTCTAAAATATTCGTAGAGCCGATTATACGTCAAAAAATTAATTTGATTTTTAGCGACAAAGTTGAATTTGTAGAAAATAAAAGCGCGTCCCCAGATATTATTGTGACGGATGTTCAGCTAAAACAAGCGGAGCCAGAAGCGAAAGTAATCTTTATTTCATCTTTTTCAAACAGCTTTGATTTTTCTCTGTTGCTAGAAGAAATAGAAGAAAAGATTTTAATGCTTTACTACGAAAGAACGCTACTAGTAAAAAATGAGTAGGTCATTAGTACTTGAATTGCGGATTATGAAGTGAATAAATTTTACCACTTATAAATAAAATCAAGGCATTCCAAGTGTCAGGATCATGAGAATACTCAAAATGGAATGTTTTTGCATTTGTTCGTTCCGATTCAAAGGAGTCAGAAATAATGATGTCCGCTTTATCAGAATCGAACGTAAAATCTAATGTCGAATCGCCAAAAATAATCAATAAGTTATTCTTAACAAAGTCATAAATAAAATTATTAGGCGAATGTTGAATAAAAATCAGTAACTTAGCTTCTTTTTCAGCACTTTTCAAAATAGAATGAAAAAATTTAGCCATCAAAGAGATAAAACCTGGCTTCATATATTTTTTTAATAGGGGCTCAGAGACTAAGGAATCTGTTACGAATAATCGATAAGAAGCTTCGTTTGGAGAAAACCATTTTGCTTTCGACTCACTGGAGTCATTTACTAGAAAACGTCTAAAATCGACACCAATATAGCGAATATATAATAAATTTATGATTAATAAATAATAATTTTTTAGATAATTATCGCTTGTGAGTCTTATATTGTACGATGCTAATAATTTATTTAAGATTTTTGTGGTCAAGAGAGCGAGTGGAAGTTCAGAGTTAATAAAATGTTGTGCGATACTCTGTTTTTCTTCATCCGAATCAATATTTGCGACAAGAAACCGTGATAAAAACCCAAAGAAATAGGCTTCACTTTGTTTATCGATGGACTCTAAATCGACTTGTTTCAATTCTAAAAACAACTGTGTTGGAGCGGTTTGTTCGAAAAAATTAAGATAGTCCATAAATTCGTCAGAAAGAGATAAACGTTCCTTTCTATAAAGGACACGCCAAAAAGTAACATTTTGAAAGTATCGGACTCTATTTTTTTGTGAGAAAGATAGTCGATCATCATTTACAGCTATTGGAAGGAGCTGGAAAGCACTTGGTGTTTTTTCAAATGGCCATTCTACTCCTTTAAAAACGATCCAAAACAGAATAAAGCCTAGCACACGAATATTTTTTTCTTCCCCAATGATATTCGTTTGATAAAGCGTAGCTGAAAAAGAAATTTTTAATTGAAAAGGCGCTAACATCGTTTTTAAACTTTTCAAATTCGAATAGACATGGGAAGGGCTTAGATTTAGATCCTGTGCGAGTGCTTCAACGGATACATAATGTCTTTTTAAAAGAGCTGCTAAAATCGAAAATTTTTGGGAATTCTTAATATAGTAGAGTCTCATTGAATCAATCACATAACTGAAAGTTAGCGAATCTGCTAACTCAACAGTATAAACGAGTTTTCTCTTGCGTATTTTCACTTGTTTCTGAGTGAATACACTATTGAGATCATCGGTAAGTTTTTGTTTATATCGATAAAAAGTTTTGCTAGAAATAGTAAATTTTTTCATCATTTCCTGAGTAGTTGCTCCGTTTTGGGCATAGAGAAGTTGTTTTAATAACTCAAAGCGAAGGGCTTCATTTTTCTTCATGAAGAGCGATTCCATAGCCTAACAGCTCCTTTAACGATTCATGTATTACGTAAATACATACGTATAATAACATAAACTCTTTTAGGAAGCTTGTAACGTCTATTTTGAATGATTTTTAGATGAAATTTCAATTAGCTCCGCCCCCTCTGAATATGTTGAAAACAATATAAATCAAAATGATTTATCATAATGAATATAAAATAGATACGAAAATGAAATATAAATAATGTCTATCTAACGTTGAATAGGAGAGAATACTAAGATGTATAACATAGGAATACTTTATCCAAGCGAACCAGCAGAGAACATGATTGATTATGACGCATTAAGAAAAAAATATAATGTAGTTGATCTAGACGAGAATATTGAAGAGATCGATAAAGTACATGCGGTATTTATGCGAGAAGAAGAAACGTCAGATTTAAGCACTATTTGTGATTTGATTTTTAAAATTAAAAAGAAATCAGACTGCTATATCTGGATTGCTACTGCAACAGAAAATTCAGTAGGGAAGCTTGTTTATTTACAGTTAGGGGCAGATGCAGTATTTGGCGCCCATAAAGAAGTGAAAGAAATCGAATTGATTATGGATAATGCGCTATCTCGAATAGGTCAAAAGAAAGTAGAAAGCACTTCTGCAGAAACATCTTTTGGCAAGAAAGATATATTCGAATTAAATCCTAGTAACATTAGTGTTTTTATAGATGGAGGAAAAGAAGTTGTTTTAACGAAACTTGAATATAAAATAATAGAAGTTCTATTAAAAACACCAAATACAGCGGTTAGCTATGAAACCATTTATAAAAAAATATGGAATGACGATTTGTTAGAAAACAAACAATATCGTGTAGCGAACGTTGTGTATCATTTAAGAAGTAAAGTTGAAAAAAATATTAAAAAACCTGAATATATAAAAACAGTCCGTTCGAAAGGGTATATGTTGAGTATTTAGACAGAGTGTCTTGTTTTTAAATCGATAATAGTTATATAGGAAGAGAGCTTTCAAAAATAAGATTATCTAGCAGTAAATAAGGGGTTTTGTTTCAAATAGTTCTTCTTCCTCTGACGATGTTGAAAGAAAAGATGAGTTAAATAATATATCATAATATTTGTTGATTGTTTGTTTATTAAATTGTTTTGTAAATATAAAGTATAAATTTAATTTGAGCTTTCTTCTTTTAAATTAAATATAATTTGAAAGTTGAAATAAATAAAAAGTAGCTCGTTGGGGCAGAAAACGTACCAATGAAGAGACTAATTTTTTAAGAAAGGAGGAAAAGGAAATGAAGAAAAAAGTATTATGGAGCACAGTTGCAGCTTCAATAATGTTGGTAAGTTGGGGTTTCCTTGCAAGTAATAACAGTATCAAAGCAAAAGAAATTCCCTCCAAGGAAACGTCTGTGTCAACAAGTGATTCTGAGAAAAAGACAGAAAAAACCTCTACTTTAAAGCCAGAAGCTAGAAGTGTTTGGGGAGCCAAACCAAGTGCTCCGCTGTCCACTTTTGGACCAATGCAACCAGATTTTTATAAACCTGTAACTGATGGTGTGGCAGAAAGTTTTTCCAATTTGTATTCATTTCAGCCAAGAATCACTTCCCTCACGAAAATATATCGAGCCAAAAACGGTCAACAGTTAACAGAAGCCCCGAAAACACTTGCACGTGAAACTATTAAACCTAAGGACGATGTAGGCTACCAGATAGTAGCGACTCATATGGGGTTAAAAAATGGTCGTTGGGTGGATGTTAAGTATGAGTATGTAGATCGAGGCCCCGTTACGTATTCTACTAGAGACTTTTACGTGGGGTTAAGCAAAATAGTTCAACCAGGGCAGAATCCAGGAGTGTTATTGTTTTCTATAACGTATACTAGTGACAGTGAACCGATATTTAGGATGAGTTTTATTGATCATGAATCTGGAGAGCCAATAAAAATGGGTTCGGGACACGTGACGTTTGGTGACGTGGATTATAACGAATGGATAAAAGTAAAACCAGTTGGTGGTACTTTTAGCTATCTCACTGCGAGGACGAATAATGGTATCTTAACAGATCCAAACAATTTTGGTTCTGATCAAGTAACAATGATAGCACCAGCAGGTAATACGAATGCTGATACGTATGACTTTAGTCGTTATTTCTCTTTAGGATATGAAAATATAGACTATTTGGATATTCAATATAGTGCTGATACGTCAGTAGTAAATATATCGCAGATAGAGATGCCCGAAACCATGTTTGAATTAGAGCGTCCTAGTCTTATTGCCGATACAGATGAAAACTTGGAAGATGAAGTGATTACCTATTCGTTGCTTCAACCGCTACCGTATCGAGCAGCAATTGGGAAGTTGTCAAGCCTTGCTTTTGAAGGAACTGTAGACGACAGCATGAGCTTCAATAAATCAGACATTCAAGTTTATGATCAAGATGATAAGAATGTAACCGCAAATTTTGTCTCGGCCGTAGATTCAAAAAATCCGCAAAAGTTTACATTGGTGGCACTCCCTACGTATACAGATTCTTTAGTTGATAAAACAGAGCAGTTGCGTGTTGATGTTAAAACAACGCTTAATAAAGCGAGCGATGCGTATAAGAAGTATCAGAATAACGCAACGGGGCAATTGACGATTCCTTTCCAGATGAAGTTGAAATATGCTAATGCTGGCGGAGCTGATGCAGGTGATTTAAGAGAATTGAATTCAAATATTGCTTTTGGGCATATCAATTTGAAGAAAATCACTATAAATTACAAAGACGAATTAGGGAAAAACTTACAAGCTTCACAAACTAAATTAGGATTTTTAGGTGAGTCTGTTACATACAGTGCACCGACTATTGAAGGATATAATTTGAAGTCTCCTAAAGAAGTGGATGGAACGGATAACTTTGTAAATACAGAAAAGAATATCGATTATGTGTATGAAAAAGTAACGCCGAATGTAACGCTTGAACAATCAGTAGATAAAGCCAAAGCACAACCAGGTGAAACCCTACATTATAAATTGAACATTGGGTCTGTACAAGAAACGCCTAAGGACTTAGACACAAGAACAGTATCTGTTGAATACTGGGATGATTTGGGACAAAAAATCAGAACAGATAGTACCTATACGATGAAAAAGGGATCAAGCTATGATTTTAGTGAGATACCAGCTGTTGAAGGGTTCGATGGTATTGCAGCAACAGTCACTTCTAATGCAAAAGGCACAGTTATTGATGATGATATTGTGATTAAAATAAGTGGCTTTAAAGCGACTCTTGATATGCTTTTACAAAAGAAAGTCCGATATGTGGATGAAAATGACCAACCTATTTCAGATGATGTAACCTATCTAGGAAGAGATAAGTATATACCAAATTATTCAGTCAAAGCGAAAGTAATTCCAGGGTATGTGATAAGTGATGGGCAAGAAAGTTATCCTGTTATCTTTAACGCAACATCACCCGATGAATACGTATTTAAATATCGTTCATCGAGAAACTACAATTCACTAAAAATTACAGAGGTACTAGATTCGAAGTTGGAAAATCCAACCAACTTTACTTGGAACACAAAAGAGGCTGTAGAAATTCCTAATGATTCGATCACGTATGATGAAGCGACTCGTAAAATCACAGCAACTTCACCAACAGATGGAATTGCTTTTAATCATGAGTCAACGATTGAATTCGATGCGAAAGTGGCTTCAACTGCTACTGCAAATGATGTGATCTCGCAAACAGCTAATTTTAAAGCAGGTTATCTTGCGGATGGTACCATAGACGTTTCGACAAAAACGCCAGCAGAAACAGTGGTCACACTGGACTCAGAATTAACCATTCATTTTGTGGATGAGAAGGGTGAAAATGTTGTTGATCCATTAATCATTCAAACTAAATTGGGTCAGAAGCTAAATCTTAAAACAACTCCTACGATCATACAGAAGATAGCAGATGCAGAAGCCAAATATTATGGAGTGGATGCGAGTAAACGTCCGTCAAATGAAGAAAGCTACATTGTATCAAGTTCATCTGAAACAGTAACGTACTATTTTGTCGGTTCATTAAAGCTTGTATCTGTTCCTAGCATACTTGATTTTGGACTGGAAAATATGGTTGGTGGAAATGTTATTCGAGAGAATTCAGCTCAGTACACAGAACCATTAAAAATTGCCGATACTCGACCTAATGAGGCAAAAACGTGGACATTAAAAGCCGCTTTAACCAAATCATTAACAAGTGAAGATCAATCCGTAGTATTACCAGATGCGATTCGCTACAAGAACCCTGATAAAGCAGAGTTTATCATGAATGGTAGCCCACAGGTATTATATGCCAATGGGAATAGTACTGAAAAAGTCTACGATATTAGTTCAACTTGGGGAACAAGCAAAGATAGTAATGGCTTCAAATTTGAAATTCCCGCAGTAAAAGTAAGTCAGCTGGGCAAATATTCTGGGGAAATCACCTATTATATTTCAGACACCTATGAACCATAAACGGAGGAAAAATTATGAAAAATGCACGACTAAAAAAAATCTTGATTCCGTCACTTCTGGTGTTTTGTCTGCTGAACTTACTATTTATTCAAGCGAATGCAGAAGGGAATGGAGGAGCGGTTTCTACTAAAGGAGAGATCACTTTAGTAGATGAAGATCCGTCACCGTCTACGAGTTCTTCTGAAAAACCTAAAACATCAAATTCAGCTACGCCTACTCCTGTAAAAAAGCCAATAGGGAAACTTCCTTCTACTGGTGAGTTAGTGAAAACAAGCTTGTCCATCAGCGGAATTGTTCTTTTAGTGATTGGCCTCTTCCTATTTGTATGGAAACGGTCAAAAACGAAAGGAAAGGAGAAATAGTGATGAAAAAAAACAGACGATTATGGTTTCCATTTTTATTACTTGCTCTCTATGGCTGTGGCGCGATTCAAGAAGTAACGTATGCAGAAGGTGCTTCGGGTACAGGGGATCTTATCTTGGAGCAACAAGATAAAGAGGTTGGTGTCATGGATCCGGAGACATTGACAGAAATTGATCCAGGCGAGATTGCCAGGACAGAAGGTCCGTTACGAATTGATTTTGCACCACGCTTGTCATTCGGTTTGGGAAAAGTAGCAAAAAAAGATATCGTTTATTCTTCACATGCTCAAATGTTTAAAAATATTTTGACACCACGAGGCAGTTTTATACAAGTTTCTGATTATCGTGGAACAGCAACTGGTTGGACACTACAGGTTCGTCAAGAAAATCAATTTCAACAGGAGTCAAATGCGAGTGCACAGCTAAATGGTGCGACCATTTCATTTGATAAAGCCTGGACGAATTCAACCTTTGATAAAAGTATTGCGCCCAGCGTGTCGAAAGAAATCATTACTATGAGCAATGTTGGTGAAACATATAATATTGCTGAAGCAAAACTTGACCAAGGTGTTGGAACTTGGAGTATCGTATTCGGTGCTTCTGGAGAGAATGCTTTTGATCAAGAGAATACGCTAAAGCCATTGACGGATGAAAAAGGCAAGCCTTTAGTAAATCCTGACTATAACAATCAACAACTGTATAGCAATACTGCTATCAACCTAACCATTCCAGGTGCAGCAAACCAACTCCCTGGAACTTACTCAACGGTGTTAACTTGGATTATTGCCGAGTTGCCATAAATATTACAAAACAATCTTAGGAGGAAACACAAATGAAATTAACACACAAATTATGCGGAGCTGCTTTATTAGCAGCTGTTGGGATTGCAGCAGCACTTCCTGCAAACACAAAAGCGGACGACGGTGTCGCACTAGAAGGTAAAGCGGATATTGAATTTAGTTCAACAGCATCAAGCAGTACTTCTTTTACTAATACAAGTGGTAGTGGAGATGATATTGTTACATCTGGTGGCCCAACATCTGATGCTAATGGATTCGGTGTATCTTACGTAACAGATATTAATTTCGGTAAACATGATATCGTAGCCGGCGCAGAGGCTGGACCATATTGGGCAACTAAATGGATTGGTAATGAAGGGAAAGAAGATCAAGTAGAAGGTTCTCATTTCGTTAACTTTGAAGATGTACGTTCTGTTGCTGACCACAGCTACACACTAAGTGCAACATTATCAAAACAATTCACAACAACTATTGGTACGTCTACTAAGAAGAAATTAAATGGAGCAACATTGTCTTACAAAAATGTAGCTGTACGTGAACAAGCTAAAGAAGCTGTAACAGGTTTTGAAGCTGGTGCCGTGAAAGATACTGTAACATTATCTGAAGGAAACATAGCTACATTTATTGATAATGCAAATGGAACTGGTGAAGAAACATTTGATAAAGGGTATGGCCGTTACACACTTTACTTTGGTAAATATGAAGTAGCAGCACCTGATGCGACTTCAGCTGAACAATCTATTCAATTGACAGTACCAAAAGAAGAAAATACAGTAATTAACAACGGTAAATATACTGCTGAAATTTCTTGGGTACTTGCAACTACACCTACTAACCCATAAACTAAGATTTAATTAAAACAAGGATATACAAGAGGTGTTGGGATAAAACTCATAGAGTTTTATCCCAATTCTTAAGAAAAAAAGAACCTCGTTGTTAATCAGACAGAGAAAGGTAAGAGCGCATGAAAAAAAAGCTAATAAAATTCCTCATTGTTTTATACATAGTTTGTTTTGCCGGGGCAGGACTCCTAGGAAAACAAGCATTTGCAGAAGATAATAAATTAGATTCTGGTAGTTTTACGTATGAAGTAAATCATCCTGAAAACCAAAAGAGCACCGCCGGTTATTTTGACTTACTGATGAAGCCTAGTCAAAAACAGACGGTTTCTATTACCTTGAAAAATCCTTCAGACAAGAAGGAAGTAACTGTTCGTGCAGATTTAAGTAGTGCTAAAACAAATGCAAATGGTGTTTTAGAGTATGGACCAGCGGCGATTGAAAATGACGCATCGCTAAAATATGATTTTACAGAAATTGTTAAAGGTCCTAAAGAAGTAACTTTAGCTCCAAAAGAAGAAAAGAAATTAGAGTTAGAAATCACGATGCCAACAGAGCAATATGATGGATTTATTGTTGGAGGAATCCAACTCACTGTTAAGCCAACAAAAGAAGCCGAAGCAGAGAAAAAGAAACAACAAGGAATCGCGAATAACTATGCCTTTATCATTGGTATGTTACTAAGTGAGAGTGATGCAGTAGTACCAGCAGAATTGACTCTAAATAAAGTATCTGCGGGGTTGTCAAACTATCGAAATGCTGTCTTTGCAAGTATTTCAAATACAGAAATGGGTTTCATGAAGGACATGACCATTGATATGCAGGTAATGGCTAAAGGATCAGATGAAGTCTTATATGATACTAAGAAAGCTGACATGCGAATGGCTCCAAATTCAAAAATTGACTTTCCGTTAGCCATGAATGGGGATGAAATGGTTGCGGGAGACTACATTGCACATATCTTAGCAAAAAGTGGCGACCGTAAGTGGGAATGGACAGAAGACTTCGAGATTACCAAAGAGGAAGCAGACAAGTACAATAAGCAAGATGTGACTTTGACGCAAGAACGAGGAATCAATTGGCAATTAATTGCGATGATCGTTGCAGGCGTTGTAATATTTGCTGTCGTTATTTTCATAATTGTCCATCAAGTGAATAAAAAGAAAGCTAAAAAAAGGAAAAAGGGAAAGAAGAAAAGCTCTAACAAGAAATAAGAGGAGCGAGGGATAGATACTATGAGTGTATTAGATTGGTTATTTATCATATTTTTATCAAGTGCTATTTTATTTTTTCTGTTTTCTTTCTTCGCCATTACTGTAAGGGTAATGAATAGAAAAAAAGTTCAACTATTGGAAAAAAAACGACCTAAGAACAAAATAAAACGCAAGAAGTGGAGACGTCATTATCTTCAATTAAAGAAAAAACAAGGAAATCGCTTAAAGACGGCTATTCTATTGTTTATTTTTGCCATTATGTGTAGTGGAGCTGCGGGCTATTCTCGTTATTATCAAATGACAAACTTGAATAAGCAAGATGGTGATATTATTATCCAGACTTATTTTTTGGTAGATGCTATTGAAGAAGAACTAAAAAAAATTGAGAATGGGGCAGATGCACAAAAATCACAGGAAAAATTGCAAAACATGATTTCCCTATTGGTTTCATATAGTAGTAATACACCATCAGCTTCGTTATCTTTCAAAGGACAAAAGCTATTAAAACGGTACTATGTTAGTTCGAAGGAATTAGGTGTCAACTTAAATAGTCAGTCAACTGGTGCTTTGACAAAAGAAAAAAGTAGTGAATATCTGTCTGATATTGAAAAAATTAAACAGCAACAACAAACGGTATTTAAAACCTTTGACGTCAATCAGTCGGCATTAAAACAGAAAAAACAATAAGTGGTGGTGCTTGTGATGAAAGAACATTCAACAATGCCCACAAAAGAAAAACGTAAGCAGACAAGAAGGAAAAAAAAAGGTGCACAAGTATCAAATAAACGTAAAAAAAAGCCCCACACTCAAGTAATACAACAGAAGAAAAAGCAGCAACCTAATAACACAATGAATCATAAACGTAAAAAAAAATCGGTTAAAAGAAAGAAAAGAACGCAGCAAGTCCTGCGTTCTAGAAAAAAGAAAAATCAATTAAAAAAGATTTATAAAGAGCTTCTGCTAACGATGATCATTGTAGTAAGTTTTATTTCCGTTATTCACTATTTTACCTTTCGTATCCCGAAAGTCGCAGATTATGGTATGGTGACGATTTTGAATAACGGAGATCGACTATTTGTGAACAAGCTTGGGAAATTAAGACGCTTTAAGCTGATTTATTATAAAAATCCTCAAACGAATGAAAAAGAAGTACGACGGTTGATTGGACTTCCTGGAGAAATCATCGAATATAGGAACGATCAATTATATGTGAATAATGAACCGGTCGTAGAACGCTTTCTAGAAGAGAAGCTCCAACAAATTTCCTCTACTGGAACCGTTTATACTGAAGATTTTACGCTAGTAGAACTATTTAAAAAAGATCAAGTACCATCGGATCACTATTTTGTATTGGGAGATAATCGACAATTCGCTTTAGACAGTAGAACCTTTGGTTATATACAGAAAAAAGATGTGATTGGTATCGTCGAAATGAGACTATTGCCGTTACATACGATGGAACGATTTTAAAGTAAGGAACGGGAAGTTATGGAGAAAGAGCTTAATAACAAGAAAAAGCACAAAAAAAAGAAAGAAAAAAAAAAGTGGGGAATCCGCGACTTTATAAATACGGCAAATCTTATAGTATTGCTTACCTTAGTAGGTTGTGTGTATTTTTTTGTTGCGATTATCCCCCATCGCGTAGATGGACATTCAATGGCTCCTACCTTAGCAGATAATGATAGGCTATTTGTGAAAAAAAACGCAATACCTAAACGTTACTCGTTAATTATATTCAACCCGTTAAACAATTCGGACATGACTTATGTGAAACGAGTGGTCGGTATTCCAGGGGACACGATTTGGTTTGATAACAATACGCTTTATCTTAATCAAACGATTGAAAATAAAGGGGATCGTCCAGAGGTTAACAGCTATTTAGCTGGAAAAGAGTTACCAGATAGTACGTTAAAAATATGGGTAAGTGAAAAAATCGCGAAAGAATTATATGCATTTAAGGAAATACCTAAAAATTATTATTTTGTATTGGGTGACAACCGTAATCATTCGAAGGATAGTCGTCAGTTAGGGCTAATCCAAAGGAATCAAATTGAAGGAACTGTCCTTGGTAGATATTATCCATTTTCGAAAATGGGATTGATCGAGTAACAAAAAAAGAAAGTCGAAGTGAGGAAACTATGGAGAGCAAGCAACCACAATCACATAATTTTTTTAAAAGAAGTAGTCTGTTTTTTTTAAGTATCCTTATTCCAATTCTGATTATGGGCATCTCGTATTATTGGATGGGGATTTACATAGGCAGCGAGAGAACAGTAATGGCAAGCGATGCCTTTCATCAACTGTCTAATTTTTATGCCAGTTACAACAATGCGCTCCACGGTGATCAGAGTATTTTTTATACCTGGTATGGTTCTTTAGGGTTAAATTTTTGGGCGTTATCAGCATACTATGTCAATGGATTGTTTACATTTTTGGTCTATTTTTTTGATAACAGTAGGATGCCAGATGCTATGTATATTATAACATTACTGAAATTTGGTGCAATGGGTGGATCTTTTTATATTTTTGCAAACAGAACGTTTAAACTACCGTCTATATTAGTACTTTTGTTAAGTAGTAGTTATGCATTGATAGGCTTTTCAGTTGCCTATTCTCCTATGATGATGTGGCTTGACGGGATGGTTTATTTACCGTTGGTGATATTAGGAATCCATCGATTGATGGACAAAAGGAAACCAATGTTGCTTTTTGTTAGCTATCTGTTTTTATTTGTGTCTAATTTTTATATGGCTTTTATGATTGGGGTCTTTTCCTTTCTTTATTATTGGGCGAGATTCTCAACGGATGCGAAGCAATATAAAAAAAGCATTCTTCCCTATTTTGTAACATCTTTTCTAGCGGGAGGCGCCTCTATGGTAGTGATTTTGCCTACTATATTGGATTTAAGAAATAATGGAGAAGCATTGACCGAGATTAAGCAACTATTAACCCCGGATGTAGGTCCTTGGGATCTTATTGTCAAAAGTATGGTAGGGGTCTATGATACGGCAAAGTTTGGCAGTGCGCCATTTCTTTACATAGGAATCTTTCCACTCATTTTCTTTCTATTTTATTTTCTTAGTAATGCTATTCCCAAGAGACAAAAGTTCGCTTATGGTAGCCTGATTCTTTTTATTCTTGCAAGTGTCTATATTCAACCACTCAATTTATTTTGGCATGGGCTTCATGCACCGAATATGTTGCTGTTTCGATTTAGCTTTTTATATTCTTTTCTTGCCTTAGTCTTAGCAGGCTATGGTTTAGAGAAACTGGAGAAAAAAGAGGTCGACAAAATAGTGAATATTGTTATTGGTTTATTGTCTATTTTTCTATTGGCGTACTTTTTTTCCAATAAGAAAAAATATGACTATTTAACAAGTGAGCAGCTTTTGTGGACCGTCCTTTTTTTAGCTACTTATCTAGTTATCATTGTTTTGCTTTTTAAAAAATTTCCACAAAAAAAAGGGATTCTTTTTGGGCTATGTGTTCTGTTAGTCATTTTCGAAATTGGTTTAAATACGCAAGCGATGATGAAAGGAATTCAGGCGGACTGGACGTATCCAAGTAGGGAAGCGTATACGAAAAATTATGATACGATTCAAACGTTGGTTGATCAAACAAAAGGGGAAAACAACAGCTTTTCTCGCGTTGCAAATTTAGACCGAATGACAATCAACGAAAGTTTTAATGTGGGATACAGTGGTGTCAGTATGTTTTCATCCATAAGGAATCGTCATTCCTCTATGTATATGAACAGTTTGGGATTTCGTTCAGAAGGTACAAACTTAGTTATTGAGTATGATAATAATACACTAATAATGGATTCTTTATTAGGGATTCGCTACAATTTAGCTAAAAAAGATCCGATGAAATTTGGATATAAGCAAGTAGCGAAGAAAAAAGACTATCAATTATATGAAAATAGATTGAGTCTGCCGTTAAGTATTTTAACAGACAAAGGAATTTATAAAGAAGAAGCTGTAAAAAATCAAACAGAATTGCTAGATTATCTTTCTAAAGAAAAACGTTCATTTGTTAGTTTTACAGAACCAAAGCAAGTGAACACAGAGAATGTTCAAATCGAACAAGAGGGGGATTTTGTTTATTACTCGGATGTTACCCCTGGCAAAGAAAAAATACTTCAATATACAGTATCAGTCCCTGCAAATACACAAGCATATCTGAGTTTATTTGCGGAAGATACTGCCATGATGTCAGATGTTAAAGCAGAGGTTACTGTCAATGGGATTACTCGTACACATGAAATGAAAAAAGTAGGACAATATTACAATTTAGGACATTATGATCAACCAACGGTAATACCTGTCAAGGTTGTCTATCGTGGGAATTCACTTCTTCGAATTTTACGGCCAGATGTTTTATTACTAGACACGGTGGCTTTTGAGCAATCTGTTCAAGCTATTCAGAAAAAAGGGATCGATTGGCAGGTGAAAGGGCGCAAAGCCTCTACTGAGGTAGAATTGTCTAACGCACAAGTCTTATTAACCACGATTCCTTTTGATAAAGGTTGGCGAGCAACAATTGATGGTAAACCACTAAAAGTTGAGTCTTTCAAGGAAGCCTTTATAGCGCTGAATTTACCAAAGGGTAAACATACCCTCCAATTGATATTTTTACCAGAAGGATTCACCATTGGTGCAGTATTATTTGTGAGCTGTATTCTGTTGTTTATTTTTTATATTTACTTTACTGATAAACATCATAGAAAAATAGTACGAAAAAACGAGGAAGAATAGTATGAAAAAAAAGTGGAACTATCTGTGTTTAATCCTAGCTATATCCGTGTCGTTTTTAGCAGGCTGTTCAAAAGAGCCGATTGAAAAGCAAAAAGAGACAGTAGAAGGATCAGGGCTAACGTATACCTTTCAATTACCAAAATATTGGAAGAAGCAGGAAAATTTTACGGAACAGTATGGTAAACAAGCTGTTTTTGGGGCGCAGGATGGTAAAAGCAATTCGGGCATGTTTGTATTGATTTTTCCAAAAAAAGATGTTGAGGAGAAAGAATTTGGCAAACGAACTCAAAGTGAGCTTGCGAATCGAAATGGTTATAAAAAGGCAGAAGATGTTTATATGAAAGAATACACTGTCAATAAGCAAAAAGCCTTCAAATTCACCTTTGAAACTACTGTAGCTAGCAAACGTTCTTGGGCACATTTTTATTGTCTTTTTACTGAAAATGGTGTTATTCAATTCATGTTTTACTCTGCAAATGATACTAGTTATAAGGATCGTGTGAAACTTATTGATGCTTCTATCGAAACAGTGAAACAAACAGCCTATGATGCAGAAGTAGCAGCAAAGGAAGCGGAAAAAGAGCATGGCCAAGAAATCACTTTAGAAAAAAAAGACCACTATCGAGTGATGATTACCGGATTAGGGAAAATGTCTGGTGATGATGAAAAAGAGTTGGTGATGCTTCGATACACACTAACGAATCAAGACAAAGATGTGATTCAACCAGCTAGTTGGGAAGAGAGCATTCAAATTAAGCAAGGAAGCCAGCTCCTTAAACCAGCTTCGATTCCAAAAAAGAATACCTCCTATGAAGTTGAAGAATTGGTGAGAAATGGCATGAGTAATCTCGAACCGAATCAAACGATTGAAGGTGTTCTATTATATGAATTATCAGGAAAAGAATCGCTTCAACTTCAACTAAATGAGGGGATAGACAGTAAAGAACAAGTCTATACGTTATTAGTACCGTAAGGAAGGGAAAAACAAATGAAAAAAATAACGCTAATCATTCTCATATCTCTTTTCATGGTTGTGGGATGTTCGAAAAAAGAAGCAAAAGATAATAGTCTTGCAAGTTTAACTAAAGAGGAACAAGCGCAAGCTTGGCATGGAGAAAGAACTGCATATCTTGGAAATTATGATTTTACAGACATTCAAAGTGAAGAGGAAGCGATGAAACTATTAACGGGGAAATTTAATGTTTCTACAGGTCCTTTTTATGAGGAATCAAATCAGGTTTTAGAGAAGACTTTTAAAGAAAAATTAGGACTGGATGAACGGATTGATTATAGTCTCTTTGTGACAGAGAATAATATTAGTTTTAAAAAAGTCTTTTCATTCTCGAAAAATGGAGTTGAAAAGATTAACGCGGTTATTGATTTGAGTTACCTGTTTAATGCTGAAAAAAAACAAATTCGTTTGGATAGCCAGACGTTGTTAATATTGAATCAATCAGATGATGCAAAATTATTATTAGATCAAGTTTCTAGCTTGTCAAAAGAGATGGCTGATGTTATTACTATTAAAGGGATTGAAAAAGGATTAAAGCAATATAATAAAATATATAGTGATGCCAAAGGAAATATCGGCGAAAAAACACTTCCGATCATTGAAAATGGTGAAGATGCGTACAAGCGAAAAGCGTTATTAAAATCAATTCAAGTATCCTTCGATGTAAATAGCGTCTTAAGAGAATTTTATGTTAATATATCGGACAAGACAGAATAAATTTGATGTTTGAGAGGACGGTTGTCCTCTCAATTTGTGCTGTATCGTTCAGAAAAGGAGGAAAAAATGAGACAATTTACGTGGACTCAAAAACTAAAAAAATTGCCAAAATGGCCCCCCTATCTGGTGTTCCTTTTTTTAAGTATTGGGAGTATCTATTTCACTGTTTTACACAATCAAACGATTTTTTATGGAGACGATTTAAGCTTTCATTTAAGCCGCATAGAGGGCTTAGCAGGATCTATTCTTAATGGAGACTACTTTCCTCAAATTAACTACTTTTTAACAGGTGGGATGGGCTATGCAACAGGGATTTTTTATCCAAATCTCTTTTTGTATCCGGCTGCTCTTTTTCGTTTAACGGGTCTTTCGTTAATTCAAAGCTATGTAATATTTATTCTATTAGTTAATTTTTGTACTTTTGTAATTGCGTACCATTCTTTTTTGTATCTTCATCGTAAAAAAAGAGAGAGTTTCTTGTTCGCATTTTTATATGGATTATCTTCATATCGATTATCGGATGTGGTGTTTCGGGCAGCAGTAGGAGAATATTTGGCGATTATGCTCTTTCCATTTGTGTTTGTTGGTATTTATTTAATTATATTTGGTGATGAGAAAAAGTGGTTTCTTTTACCAATCGGGATGGCACTTATATTTTTTGCTCATTTGCTGACGGCGGGGCTTGTTATCCTACTTATCATTTGTTTCTTAGTTATGAATGGAAGACGTTTATGGAGGGAAAAGACGCGTTTACGTAGTCTCTTTTTTGCCACACTTACCACGATTCCGTTAGTGGCAGTATCGTTGTTTCCGATGGGAGAACAACTTACTTTTCAACGATTAAGAGTGCAAGATAATCCAGTCTTTTACCTACAAAAGACAGCTAAGACAATAGGGCAGTATCTCGAAATCGGTGTAAAAAACTCAGGATATAACAATCTGGGGCTTCTTGTAATGGGGTTGCTTTTAATCTCATTGCTTCGAATTATGAAGCTATCATCGTTAGGGAAGCAGCTCATACTAATTGCCCTCCTATTCTTCATACTGTCAACGAGTTATTTTCCACATTGGCTGTTTCATGATACAATTTTTAACATGGTTCAGTTACCTTCTAGGTACTTTTTACTTGTGACATTTTGTACTTTATGGGCAGTGGCAGAGAATGTGACTAAACTAGCTTTTTCGAAACCTAAAGTAGTCGTTGGTTTCGTTGCACTATTGCTAATAGGTACTTTAATCAGCAATTTTCATAGTCAGATGTCAACAATGGGCAATGGAGCTAGAAGGAAGGCGAAATACGAGGAATTTTTAGCAATTGATGGACAAAAGGAACTCGGATATGGCGTTGAATTCTTACCAAGTGGCATGACCTCTTGGATGGCTCCGACGGGTTTGTTATCTAATCCGTCAGGGGAAGGCGTAACGATTACTGATATGAAACGAGAGAGAAATATTTTTACACTTTCTTATGATGTAGCACAGCAAACAAATTTAATTTTCCCCCTTCTTTATTACAAAGGTTATCATGTAGAAGGAACTGGAGATTTTAGTAAAGTTCATGATGCAAGAAAATTTGAAAAAGCGGACATGCATGGCTTTTTAGAGGTGACAGTATCAGGTCAAGGAGAATTGAAGGTTTGGTATGTTGGTACACTAATTCAAAAGGTTTCCTTTGGGATTAGCACTATTAGTTGGGGATTCGTACTAATTTATTTCATTAGGAAGCGAAAAATTGACTAATATTTTAATAAATAGAGGAATTACAGTGCGAGAAACTTACGATTAAATTATTGTTAGCGAAATGAAGCATCAAATAGTAGTTGAAAATTTTTGGCAAAGGAGGTTGGGACAGAAGTGTTTAACTCCGAGAAATAAGAAGAAATTTACGAAAATTGCTCTTCAAATTTTTGTGAATTTCGGCTTATTTCCGAAGGAGTTGCTTCTGCGCCCACCGTTTATTCGGTTTTTAAGAGCCTGAAACATAACGTTTTTAGTTATGTCCCAGGCTCTTTTGCCTTTTACGTTCAACTCTATTTAGTTTCATAAGCTTGATGTTTTAGTATCTTTTATAGAAAAGAAGATTCAAAGTGTTATTGAAAATCGGTTGAAAATAAATTAGGAGTTAAATGCTTGCAAATCGATAACCTATTACCCATCACAACCAGACAAGAACTACGAGACTGGCTAAACACAAATAGCACAACCGCAAAATGTTGTTGGGGCATTGTCAGTATCAAACCTGAACCAAATAAAATTCAATATTTAGATGCAGTAGAAGAAGCCTTGTGCTTTGGCTGGATTGACGGTATTAAAAAGAAAGTTTCAGAAACACAAACAGCACAACGACTTTCACCAAGAGCGAAAAAAAGTCCTTGGACAGAACTGAATAAAGAACGTGTTCGCCGTTTGGAAAAACTAGGTTTGCTAACAGAACAAGGTAGGAATGTTTTGCCGGACATGACAGCAACTCCTTTTCAAATCGATACGGTTATCGTAGAACGACTGAAAGAGGATATGGAAATCTACGAAATGTTCTTAAACTTTCCAGAATTATATCGGCGTATTCGGATTGACACAATTCAAACGTACAAACATCAACCTGAATTGTTTGAAAAACGATTAGATAAATTTATTGAGAACACCAAAGCCAATAAAATATATGGTGCTTGGCATGACAACGGGCGCTTGCTTGAATAGGTAGAAAGTTAAGCTGAACAGTTATGTTCAGCTTTTTTTACTTGCCTTGGAGCGCACTTCGTGGGTTATGATAAGTAAAACATATAGAAATGGGGATGAGGTAGATGACGAAAACATTATATCTGATGAGACACGGCGAAACATTATTTAACCAACAGAAAAAAATCCAAGATTGGTGCGACTCTCCACTTACGGAAAAAGGTATCAAACAAGCGCAGATTGCAGGGGCTTATTTTAACGATCATGGTATTGATTTTGATGATGCGTATACGTCTACATCTGAACGCGCTAGCGATACCTTAGAGCAAGTGACAGATAGGTCATATAAAAGGGTCAAAGGCTTGAAAGAATGGAATTTTGGCCGTTTCGAATCAGAAAGTGAGGCACTAAACCCACCGTTACCCTATGGAGATTTCTTTGTTGGATATGGTGGAGAAGAAGAAGGTCAATTTAGAGAACGAGTATCGGAAACCTTGATGAAAATCATGAAAGAAGCGGGTGAAACGGTGTTAGCTGTATCCCATGGGGCCTCTTGCCGACAATTTATGCGAAATTGGGCCCATACAAGTGATGTGGATCAAAAAGACCGTTTAGGAAATTGCTGTATTTTGAAATTTGAATTTGAGCATGATACATTTAGATTACAAGAAATCATCAATCACGATTTTTCCAATTTGGAATGAGCAATTAAAGAGGACAACTCGATTGAATAGCAAAGAAGCTGCAGAAATGTTTGGTTTAACGACTGATAAGATTCGTTACTATAAACGAGCGGGTATCATTCCACGAAAAGAACGGGTACCGTGCGTACACTACAAGAGAGTTGAACTGGATTTAGTTAGCAAAAAGTTTGCGTCATGCAGGTGTCTCAATAGAATCTTTTCTCCCAAGAGTGCTAAGAATACTTGTGGTCGTCCAAACTTTTAGTATGATACGAAAAACGGCGAGCTTGAAATGAGGAATTAAAAAAATAAAAGAAAACGAGGTTGGGACAGAAGTGTTTAACTCCGAGAAATAAGAAGGAATTTACGAAAATTGCTCTTCAAATTTTTGTGACCAAGTAGGTACTGTGCAACATCAACTTGTTCCTTGTTGTGTTTTACAGCAATTTCGGCTTATTTCCGAAGGAGTTGCTTCTGCGCCCACCGTTTATTCGGTTACTAAGAGCCTGAAACATACCCTTTTTAGTTATGTCCCAGGCTCGTTTTCTTTTTATTTTTTAGTATTGCGATACAAAATGTCTTCTGTATCACCACTAGACCAGATTTTTCCAGAAGTAGCATCGAAATCTTCATTTTCTAGTTGGATACAGCGAATACGGTGATTATTATACGTTTTATAGTAATAGTTTAGTGAGCTATTCACCATAACAGAGGTATATTGAGTATAGTCATACGCTTGTGTTGTTTTTACGACACCTTTAGGAATATCCACATTAGCAAGAACATGAAACATAGACGTAACACCGTCTAACTCTGTCTGAACATCATGTAAGCAAGCCTTTAGAAAGGCCGCTCTAACAAATCTTGATGGTGGTGTAAAATCACCAGGAAGACCAAAAGCACCAGCGCCTTCACCAAATGGTTTCATGACCATATCTTTTAAATGAACTTCTGTTTTTTGACTAGGTTGAAGGCCAATATAATTTCTTAAATTCGTTGTATGCCATTTATAGTCGGGACTATTTGTCATGACCCCAACTGTGTTTTCGTGAATATTTAAGGTTTGTTCAGTGTATTCAATGACGATGCTTTTCCCGGTTTTATCAGTGATGACCCAATGAAGAGGTAAGACGATGCCTAAGAAATCTAAGGCCGTATTTTCAACTCGAGCGTTTTCCATTGTCTGTGTTACCTCTTCAATCGTTGAACAATTAGACAATAAAAATGGGACAACATCATGAGGTGCTAAGGTATATTTTTTAGAAGTATCTTGATTGTTATAATCAGCATACCCTGAAAAATAAAGAGCAGCACAAGAGAGTCCTTTTTCATTTAAACCATCCGCAAAAACAAAGTATTCCTTATTCACTTGCCGCGCCATTCCTACAAAGGCGTATTCATTTTTACGGTCGTAGCTCTCGTCATTAACGAATACAAATTTTTTTCTTGGAATAAACGTCGGCTCACCCTCTAAAATAACCGCAAAATCCATTGTTCTAGCTAATAAAACATGTTGATCTTTTGTCGTCATTGTAATACTTGTACACATCAATAATCGCTCCCTCTTTTTTCTAAAATAAACCTTCTATTATAAGATTATAAAATAATATAAATTAAAAATGAACTTTATAAAAGTTTAACGTAATTTATACTTATAATCAAAAATATACTATGAAAGAACGTTTTTAAAGTAAGAAAAAAAGTAACCTTTCTTGAATCAAGATAAAAAATTGTTCTAATCATGTGTTTTTATCTATGACAGGTCAAATAAGAAATCTTAATCATCAATTTACAATCTTATTTTTAATAATAATTCGATAATATTGTTATTAAAAATATATTTAATGAAAATAACAATCATTATAATTTAATGTAAAACATATAATCTTTGACACGACTTCCTTTTTTGTTTAACATCAGAAAAGTTGCTCTTCACAAAAGCAATATAGAATGCATATTAGTCTATATCAATCACGAGGAAGGAAAGATGTATAAAAGATGAGAAAGAAATTATCTTGGTTTTTTGTAATGTTTGTAGGGTTGTTAGGAGTAGTTGGATTTAGCCAGCAGTCATTGGCTGCGGAATTAAATAATGGAGGGTTTGTTGATTCAATCCATTTTGATAAATCAGAATTGTCAGATGGCGAGTTGACCTCTATTAGAGTAACGTTCAGTGAAAAATCTACTACTAAGCTAAGTGCAGGAGATACCTTAACTCTATCCTTACCAAAAGAGCTTGAAGGCCTCGTTGATTCTGATAGTGTACCACGTGAAATTGATTTAAATGGGTTAGGTATAACCCGTGTTTATAAAGATAAAGTAATTGCGACCTTTAATGAGAAAGTGAATCAGTTAGATCACGTTCGTGGTGAATTTACTTTCGGTGTGCGTGTAAAAAATGTTGCAGAAAATACAGTGAAAGAGATACCAGCAAATCTTGGAACATCAATCACTGTACCCAATATTGTAGTCAAAGGACACACAGGCGGTGGCGTGGAAGGTGAGAAACCTTTCTTTTATAAAACTGGGGATCTACTTGGGAAATCTGGTCAAATCCGTTGGTTTTTAAATGCAAATTTGAATAAACAAGAATTAGGAAATGACATCGTTTTGACAGATCAATCTGGTGGGGGACAACTATTAAATAAGGATAGTTTTGTGTTTACGGTCGATAATTATTTAGGTCGGTCGACACTTAGTTTGTCAGAGTTTGAAAATCATGGATATGGGACCGTTACATTTGGCGAAGACAATGCTTTTGTAATTCGTCTTTATCGTGAAAAAGCACGGTTGGCTTCCTTTTCAATTATGTACACAGCGACAATAACAGAGGCTGGGGAAAAACAAGCGAACTTTACTAACGATTGTCAAATTGAGTATCAACTGTATTATGAAAAAGCGACAAATGAAGTAGCAACGCACAAAGTAAAGAATATCTTTTTAGACGGAAATGCCACAGGTGATGAAAATGAGCGAATAAATGAGCCGGAGGAACAGGAAGTAATCATAGAAGACGAATCCAATCAGATAGAAGAAATCACGCCTCTGGATCCTAAAAAAACAGAAGAGACGAAAGAAGAAGAATTAAATCAAGCCAAAGAAGATCATCCCGAAATCTATGTTGGAGAGAAAACAGAAATGATTGAAGACGAATCTAGTGAGTTAGGTGAAATCCAACCAATCGAGGAAAAAACGGCAAAAGAAAGCGAAGAAGAGTCAAATCAAGCCAAAGAAGATAGTCCCGAAATCCATGTTGGAGAGCAAATAGAAATGATCGAAGACGAATCTAGTGAGTTAAGTGAAATCCAACCAATCGAGAAAGAAACAGCGAAAGAAAGTAAAGAAAAAGAGTTGAATGAAGCTAAGGAAGAACAACCAGAAATTCACGTTTATGAACAAAAAGAAACAATCGATGATGAGTCAACAGAATTAGAAGAAATCAACCCAATTCAGCCAGAGACTGTTGATGTAACAGAAGTACCTTTATTAGAACCAGCCATTTCTGGAAAAGAGATTGAGGTGCACCAAGATAAGCCTGTCAAAGAAGAGATTAAATCGAATGGACATGCAGAAGGTGAACGGATACTAGTAAAAGAAGAAAAAAAACAATCAAAAGGTGATACCATTCTTTCGAATACATCTAAAAGAGATGCTGTACAACCAAAAGACCAATTACCAAAAGCTGGAAGCAAAGAGAGCAACATTGCTAAGACTGTTGGTTTGCTAACAATTATGCTAGCTGTCGGGGCTTATGTACTAAATCGTAAAAAAAGAGTGAACTAATAATTAAGATAAAGGATAAGACAAATGGTGCTAACTATTTGTCTTATCCTTTATTTCTGTTCTCCTTCATAGGCATTATTTCCATACATTTAAACAAGTATAAGTGGTAGTTTCATGTTATTTTCCTTATTTTTTCGGAATAATATGTTTAATATCGATTAATAAAATCGAAACAAAATGATTTTAATATAGAAGTCGCTCATTTTTTACTTAAAGCATTTCAAACGTTTCTTAGAGCTATCCGTTTATTGAAAAAATAAATAATAATACGGTGTTAATATAGTATGTACAGGGAAGTATACTTTGAAAGCATATTTGTTCGTTTTTATTCCAACGAAGTGTGTAAGGATTCTTTTTCTGTTCGCTCAATAAGAATTTTTGTAGAAATTATCTACGCGTATGTTATGGAGGTATTTGATGAAAATGAGAGTGATACGTATCTTGGTTTTAACAACATATACATGTTTTAAAAATATAGCCAATACTTAACCAATTTGTATATAAATGACTACTGATAATCAAATTACTGAGAAAATAAAAAAGAGTCTAATTTGGGAATGCTATATTTCTTAGCTATTATTTGGTTTAAGGAATTAATTTTCTAAAGGAGGAAGAAAGATGAAGAAAAAAAATATAGTATTTTCACTAATACTATTAATGACATTCATATTAGCAATCGTGTACATAACAAAAGGAGCATCCTTAGAGGCAAAAAATGGAGACCTTAGTAAAGATGAAAGCAAGACTTCAAATAATACTGGGTTATCGGCACCTATTCAAAGACAAGCGCCACCAGCACTAGATGTTAGCTGGATACCAGTAGACACGGCGCGACGTGAATCTGTTAATCTAGATGAAACTGGGGAACTGCAACTTGTGTATAAATTTGGGGATATGTTTGATACTCCATTGAATATTAGCTCATATTTACAACTAATTCCCAATGTGTTTTTAAGAGATTTGAAGACCTATCCAGATGGTGTGGTTCCAGGAGATATTCAAGCATTATATAGAAATTCAGTTCCAACAGAAGAGGGAGACTATATTTTTGGACCAAATACTAGCCAATCTATTATTTTGGGTGTGAAAAATCCGAAGACTGGCGATGACATGGTTTATAAGACATTTAACCCGATAAAAAATTCTGCCAAGTTTTATAGGAAAGAGACTGCTAATGGTAGCGTAGCACTTATGGCAAAGTATCGTGCAAAACCAAAAGAATCAAGTTTAGGGAGCTTGCCGGAGATAATGAACTTCGAATTTGAGTTAACACAAGTAATGTATCCTGAGAAAGGCAATATCCGAATTGAAATTTATCTGAAAAACATTACACCAGATGACGCTATTAGAGATTTCTCATTAGATAATGTGGCGTTAATGTCTTATTTTGATACGTTTTTGTCTGATAATGATGAAGTGCCGATTCGTTATTTGGGAAATAATCGAGGACTGTATATTGAACAAACAGATGCGCTAGTAAATTCACCAATTTGGGCTCCAGAGCCAAGAGCTACATATCGTTTGAATTATTATTTTCAGGTACCAAATCCAGTAAGTAATTGGGCTGGTAGTGGTTATAGCGATGCATTGTATATGCTTAAACCAAATGGTGCGTTTGATGGGTTAAATGGTAGCGGGAATGAAGCAGATAATGGGATTGCAGGGACACCTATTCTGTTAAACGGTATTGTCCCACAACATTCATATGATACAGCGATGGCTATGAAATCTGCTATAGTCCCAACATTAAAATTTGGAGATTTTATCAGTTATTCTTATAAGGTTGGTTTACAGAAAATTAGTGAAAAACCTTCCATTATTTTAGATTCAAATGAAGGATTCAGGTTAACAGATCAAGGAACACACAAGATTACAGGTCAATGGTTTGATTCAGACAGTACCAAAATGAAATTGTATTATTCTATAGATGGTGGGACGAATTTTAAAAAATTTGAAGAAAAAGAAATTGCTCTAAATGAACTCGGAACAGGAATTGATTTTTCTTTAGAATTATCAAAGGATTTAAAAGATGAGGACCAAGAAATTCTAATCTATGCTGAAGATTTTCCCGAACCGGAAAAAGAGCCATTGAAATCAGAGGTAGTGACATATAAGTTGATCTATGTTGATTCTAACCCTGTCATAAAATTAGATAAAAACAATGGACGTGTTCCTGTAGATACCTATAAAGTGACTGGGACTTATATAGATGATGATAAATATAAGCCGACAACTGTTTTTTATAAAAAATTACAGGATCCGGACAGTCAATATAAAGAAGCGACAGTCATCAATGGATCGGAATCAACCTTTGAATTTTTGATTCCTAAGACCGAAATTGTTAATAGTGACAAATCATACATGTTCGCGATTCGTGCCAAGAATAAATATGAAATTGAATCCAACGTAGAAGTGTTGAAGCTTTCTAATAATCCTTCGAAACCAGCCTTTAATTTACGTTCTGGCGAAGCAACAAAAGTGTTATCACCTACTGCAAAAAGCTACCCAATCACGATTGAGGATTTTACCCATATAGGATTCTATTACCCATTAGACATTCAATATAAGGTAGACGAAGTTGGCAGTTGGCAGTCTATTGGAACAAAAATCAATACAACTCAATCTAGTTCAATGACTGCTGTGACTGAAAGTGGACAAAAGATTGAAATACCAGCCTCAGCTTTAGCTTTTGGTAAAAAGCACGATGTTTACCTTAAAGTAGTGGACCAGTTTGGTATTGCATCTGATCCACAAAAAGTAGAATTCATTATGCCGGAAAGCCCTTTTTTAACAGTAGAAAATAAGGATGCCCCATCACTGGGTGAGGCACAAGTCGTAAAAGGAACAATTCAGACAGAATACTTCCCAGCAAAATTCCAATATAAGATCGAGAAAAATGGCGAAACTGGATCTGCTTATAGAGAAGTGGCGGATAAGGATCTAACAATTGATCCAGCAACTGGTAAATTTAGTTTTACAATAGAGGGCTCTTTGTTACCAGAAGGGGCTAGCTATGAGATTTTTGTAAAAGGATTTGATGCCTACAGTCAAGAATCAGAAGAGGTTAGTTATCGTTTGATAGAAGTTGTCCATTTTAAAGTCAAGTTTGTGAATTCAGTTGGAGAAAGGATTCATCCTGATATTACGATTAGCCAAGAACTCGGAACAAAGATTAATTTAGCTTTAGAAAGCGAAGTACAAGACATCCTAGAAAAGTTAAAAAAACGACGCACACTAGTGGATTCTACTGTACCGACAGCTCCGATAGAGGTAAATAGCTCCACTGCTTTTTGGGAATATAAGTTTACTGGGCGTTTATCCTATGTGTCTTCTCCAACAGGTTTTGATTTCGGAGTACAAACGTCTTCTGCCAGAAAGATACGTGTAGAGAATCCGGAAGTGATAGGACTCCCTCTGATTGTATCAGACACTAGAGAAAGTAAGCCAGGCTGGTCACTAAATGTGAAGTTAACAAAAGAATTGTTGAATGCAGACGGAAAGACGATTTTAAAAAATGCAGTTCGTTATAAGCATGGAGATACAGAATCCATTTTAGACAATCAAGCTCTATCTGTTTTTCAGAATCTAGACTTTGGGGAATACGACATTAGTAAACATTGGACTCCTAAAGGAGATGGATTTAAGTTGGAAATTGGTCTGGGTTCAGTTAGTGCGCTAGGTAAGTTCCGAGGCGAAATTCAATTTGAACTTTGTGAAACACCATAATAACTTTACAATAAATAAAAACTGTGTAAGTATCTAACACTGAGCTGTCATAACTTAGTGGAATACGTACGCAGTTTTTTCTAGTATCAAGTACCATATACTTATAGTTGTCTTTTTATTTTCAGTTCAAAGTAATCAAGACAGATTTTTATAGCAGTAACTTTAGCTATAAAACGTCGACCATTTCTCAATAGACCACTATTATAGCAAAAGAGCAAGAGTTCTAAATGCTGTCTCTATTCTAATCGATTGCTGTGATCTTCAAATCCTTGAAAAAAGCTTCTGTACCGATATCAACGAAAAATCCAATAGCTCCTTTAGCTTCAGCGCCATGTTTCATCTTGTCTACTACTAAAACGGGTTCTTCACTATCATTTACATAAAATGCTGCTTTAGCCTCTTTAATCACCGCTTTTAAACTGATCCATTCGTCCAGACCGATGTCAGCTGGACCCTCAAAATCAGTGATTCCAAGAGTGCGGAAATAGTCAAACGTGTATTTAGGATAGGAAAAATATTGTACACCACGATTTTTTCTGATGGGATCATCTATACGACCGTTAGTGGGTCTTACATAAAAAGATTCAAATGCTGCATCATCTTGATTGATCCGAAAAGCAATCCCGATAAAGCCACGCGCGAAATCAGGTGCATCTGGCAATAAGCGACTTAGCATTTTCACTTCGATTGTCCCATTATGAAATGTTGAGCCAACTACTTTTGCGTACGTATTTTCATCAAATTCCATCAGTTTGTCTTTTTTTACAACTCTTAAAACAGGCTCGTCATTTAATGTTGTATACTCAACGCTAGTATGAACTGCTTCGATAGGTGTAATTTCACTGTGCATATTAATATCCTCCTCAATAATGGCGTATCTCTTAAATAAAAGTATAGACAATTTTTTAGGAAATGTTAAGTAGGCACTAATTTGTAACTATCTATCCAATTTGCTCCTTATAAAACTGTCCCCATTGTCTCATGGCTTCAATAACAGGTAGAAAAGTCTCCCCAAGTGCAGTTAGCTGATATTCGACATGCGGTGGGACTTTTTGGAAATCAACGCGTTCTACAAGACCATCTCGTATCATTGAGTTGAGGCTTTCGGTCAAAACTTTTTGGGAGATTCCAGATAATGATCGCTTTAGTTCAGAATTTCTTTTTGGCCCAGTAATTAAATCTCGTATAATCAATGTTTTCCATTTGCTACCGATTAATTGAACAGTCGTCGCCACATCACAAAGCGGCATTTCTTCTTTTTTTATCATTGAAAATCAGCTCCTATGTAGTATGTCTAAGGTGCTAGTACCTCAATTTATTATGTGTTTTTTTAGAGTATTATTCAACCGTTTTCTCTATTAGTAAAAACTTTTATGTATAAGTAGTTTAATTTCTATAGTCAGTGCTATTAATTGTTTTGATTAAGGTATTGCGAATAGGGAACTTTAGTAGGAAATTATAGATAAAATGTGTTTAGAGAATAAAGAATGACATTCTGTATCGTAATCAGTCGTAAATAAGTTTATAATAGATGGCAGTATACAAATATCGGAGGGTTCTTACGTGAAAAAACTAGGTTTTGATCCACAAAAGTACATCGAAGAGCAATCAAAATATATCCTTGAAAGGGTCGATCATTACGATAAATTATATTTAGAGTTTGGTGGGAAATTGATTGGGGATATGCATGCGAAGCGCATTTTGCCAGGTTTTGATGCGGATGCTAAAATTAAACTGTTACAAAAATTAAAAGACCAGGCTGAGATTTTGATTTGTGTTTATGCAGGGGATATCGAGCGTAATAAAATTCGTGGCGATTATGGCATTACCTATGATATGGATATTTTGCGCCAAATCGATGAGTTAAGAGAATATGGCTTAGCTGTCAATAGTGTGGTGATTACACGCTATAGTGGACAGCCTTCTACAAAAATGTTTATCAACAAATTGGAAAGAAGAGATATCAAAGTCTATAAACATGCAGCGATTGAAGATTATCCATCCAATCTTGAGAAAATCGTCAGCGAAGAAGGCTTTGGGAAAAATGACTACATTCCAACAACAAAACCAATCGTAGTCGTTACAGCACCGGGACCTGGTAGTGGGAAATTGGCCACTTGTTTGAATCAACTATATCATGAGAGTCGTAATGGTAAGACTGCTGGTTATTCAAAATTTGAAACCTTCCCAGTTTGGAATGTTCCGTTGAAACATCCGTTAAATATTGCCTATGAAGCAGCAACCGTTGATTTGAAAGATGTGAATATGATCGATTCATTCCATTTTGATAAATACCAAAAAGTTGCTGTGAATTATAATCGAGATGTGGAGACGTTCCCAGTGATCAAACGAATCATTGAAAAAATTACGGGTGAAGAATCAGTTTATCAATCACCAACCGATATGGGTGTGAACCGTGTCGGCTTTGGTATCATCGATGATGACGTGGTGAAAGAAGCATCTAAACAAGAAATCATTCGCCGCTGTTTTGCTACAGAATGCGACTTTAAAAAAGGCTTGATCGATGAAGAAACGGTCAATCGCATTAAGTTGATCATGGAAGAAGTAGAGCTGAAAAAAGAAGACCGCAAAGCGGTACTTCCTGCTAGAGAGTATTCAGAGCAACTAGGAGAACAAACCCAAAGTAATGATACTCCTGCAGTCATTGCGTTTGAGTTAACAGATGGGAGAATTGTAACAGGGAGAACAAGTAGTTTAATGGATTCTTGTTCATCGGCAATTTTGAATGCTATCAAAACCTTAGCCAATGTATCGGATGAAATTTTGTTGTTATCTCCAGTGATTCTAGAAACCATTCAAACGATGAAACGGAAAGACCTACACAGTAAGATAACAGCTTTAAAAGCTAATGAAATCTTGATTGCTTTAGCGATTAGTGCGGTAACGAATCCTACAGCACAATTAGCGTATGATAAATTATCTGAATTGAATGGTGTCCAAGCACATTCTACGGTGATGTTAAGTAAGAATGATGAGCAAACGTTAAGAGAGTTAGGATTGGATGTTACGAGTGATGCGGTTTATCCGTCTGAGAATTTGTATTATATTTAGGCTGGTAGACTATCATTCAAAGTTGTAATAATAACGTTAAATCCTGATATAAATTTTTATTGAAAGACAAGTTGTTGAGTAGTCAATTACTTGTCTTTATTTTGTCGCGAGTAGTTTAAATGATGTCATATTTGCAAAAAAAGAAAATCTATTGACAATACATAGATATTCCTCTATATTAATTTTATACATTTATGAACATCTATATGAAATGGGAATATTTTTAACTACGTGGTTATTTGCCGTTCAACAGTGTGACTGTTTGATATTTTATTAGCGTTAGCGGGTCATTTCATGATTTAGAATTAAAGTAAAAGGGAAGTGGAAAAATGAATTATGAAGATCATGCAGTGAAATTAAAAACAATAACGGATCCTAAAAGGATGAAGATTATCGATCTACTTTCATGTGGTGAAATGTGTGCTTGTGATATTTTAGTCCACTTTGATTTTACTCAACCAACTTTATCTCACCACATGAAAATATTGGAAAAAGCTGGATTTGTACATGTGACGAAAAAAGGCAAGTGGCATCACTACAGTTTAAATCAAGAGGAGTTAAAAATATTCATGAAAGAATTTAATCAATTATTTTTTTACTCAGATAGCTGTGTTTGTCAGAAAAATAACGTATAACAGAGAATCATTCGGCTTTTAAGCATTCAAAACATATGATGGAGTGATAAAGTAGCCGAATGATCAAACGGGCAAAAAAAATTTTTTTAATCAACACATAAATGTTTATCTATGTGTTAGTGGAAGTTGGAGGATGAATAAGAATGAATCGTGTAACAAAAAAGATGTCGATAGTAGACAAATATCTTACCGTGTTGATATTCTTAGCAATGGCAATTGGAGTAGGTGTCGGCTACGTTTTTCCTGGTGTACCTAAAGTAATGGAAAGCATGTCTTATGGCACAACGTCCATTCCGTTAGCGATTGGCTTAATATTAATGATGTATCCACCTTTGGCAAAAGTGAAGTATCATGAAATTGGGCGCGTCTTTAAAGATTGGAAAGTGCTATTATTGTCTTTATTTCAAAATTGGGTCGTGGGCCCTGTTTTAATGTTTCTATTAGCGGTGATTTTCTTGAAAGATTACCCTGAGTATATGGCGGGCCTCATTATGATTGGTTTAGCACGTTGTATTGCGATGGTCATTGTGTGGAGTGAATTAGCGCAAGGGGATAATGAATATACTGCAGGCCTAGTCGCATTTAACTCCATTTTCCAAATTATTTTCTATCCTATTTTTACCTATCTTTTTTTAACGGTATTACCAAAGGCAATTGGTTTAGAAGCACATACTCTGAGTATCACAATGGGAGAAATAGCTAAAAGTGTTTTCTTTTATTTAGGTATTCCATTTATTGCGGGATTCATCACTCACTTTACCTTAACAAGATTAAAAGGCGAAGAATGGTATGAAACGGTCTTCATTCCTAAAATCAGTCCACTCACATTAGTGGCCTTATTATTTACGATTGTTACAATGTTTTCTGTTAAAGGAGATAAAATCATTGAATTACCGATGGATGCTATCAGAATAGCGATACCACTGCTGTTATACTTTGTCTTGATGTTTTTTGTATCATTTTTACTCTCTAAAAAAATGGGTACTAGTTATCCAGTAGCGACGTCTCTTTCATTTACAGCCGCAAGTAATAACTTTGAATTAGCTATTGCTGTAGCTGTAGGAGTGTTTGGGATTAACTCTGGAGAAGCGTTTGCTGCAGTTATCGGACCGCTCGTAGAAGTCCCTGTATTAATCGCCTTGGTGAATGTAGCATTAAAATGGAAAGACAACTACTTTGAGAATGAAGAGTCACGATTATAATGAAGAAATCTATTTTTTAATCTGTTCAGCATATTCATTGGGGCTTAGAATACTCCGCAAAAGTCAGAGGAATAGAAGAAGAGGTCATGGATATGTATAGAAGAACTAGGAATGAGGTAGAAAAGGGAGTTGAAAGTTTAGGATAAAGAATATAGTTAGACTAGAGAAAGTGTGGAACAAAACTAATTTTTAATGTTGATGTGTGCCATAAATCCGAATAAACAGCGAGAAAAAAGCAGATCCTTCGAAAATAAGCTGGAATTCACAAAAATTCGAAAAATGATTTTTGTAAATTCCTTCTTATTTCTCGGATCTAAACACTTTTATCTCGTCCTCTTCATCCATTTGTTGTTCCATTTAAATACTATCAAAGCAACTACGTTGATTCTTTGAAAGAGTCACTAATTTGATGACTAAATTAATCCTCTTACCTTATCTAACTGCCCCGGTTCAAGCGGGTATTTAGTTGTTTCGCCATTAGATGTAACAGATAAATTTTTTTCTGTTAATAAAAAATAGCCTGTTTCATGACGTTTGAAACTTACGTATTTTTTGTTAAACGGCGAACGACCGTCCATCGTAATAGTTTTCTTAATCTCAGTTAATTCCTCAAAGGTTAGTTCGGGAGTAGACAAACTAAATTTATAAATCGTTTGCCACTTTTCTCCATCAAATTTCAAATAGTGGTGCTCATTATCCACTATTTGTACGCGATAGTTGTCGCCGCCAGCAGTTGCTGAAATTTCAACAATTTCTTCGGGACTATTTTTACCACAGCCGATATCTACTAGATAGTGTTTACCTTCAAGTTTAAGAACAATCAGCACATGTGTATGACTAATCGCAAACCACTCAGATTTTTCTTGATCGTAGATTGTTCCAGTGACCAATTTTACCTCGAAATTCAACGCTTTTAGTTTATGATAAAACCATGTATTCAAGTCATAACACAGACCGCCTTCCCCACGAACCAGTAGCTTCTCTTGTAAATATTCATAAGATAGCGTACTCGTATCTCCATTCATCTCTGAAATATTTTCAAAAGCAATTGTCTGCAGCTGTTTTTTTACCTTATTATTTAGTAATGCAATGATTGTTTCGTTGTTCATCTTTTTCCCTCACAGTCTTTCCGTTTATTTACCATAAAATGACTATCCTTTGCTCCTCGTTCGCTACGTCAATTGGGTATCTGTCTCTAGTATAATCGCTTACTTTTTATAAGTAAACCCTGTTCATTTAAAATCTCTGAACAGCAATCTCTTAAAAGCATCGATAATTTTCATTTAGTATTTTATAATACATTTATTGTGATATAATTTGATCAAAATAAAGAAAGGGAAACGGATGAAAAATTTTTGTTTAATCTGAGACTGAGTTTTCAATAAAGAAAAATAATAAATGAGTGGTAAGTGATGAGACTCATGGTCTTACGGTGTTTACAACGAATATTTTGAGCGATGAAGAGGCTGAGTTGGATTTAACCAATCAACTTTCACAGATTAAGGAAAAAGAAGTTAAGGTAACTATTCTTTACGAGTACGAAAATGAAAGTAAAACGAAATACTGTGTTAAAAACTACTACAAGCCGAAAAATCAATTGAATAAACGATTGTTTGTATATCATAGCTTGAAATTGTTAAGGAAATAAATTAATAGTAACGGATAAACAATACAAAGTATAGATAATTCTTTGGATAGATTATGGATAAAATAACAGTTATCACCACATAAAGGATAACAATATTAACATAACTAATCGTACTATTATCAGAGCAATCATTATGATTTGCTTATGTTATTACACGTAATATACCAAATGGTATTTTTAATTATTTTAAGTGCATTCCATAATCATAAGAAGCATAATGCGTATTGTTTAAATTGCCAAAAGAATATGCATTTGACCAGACATTGGCTCCTCTTTGTTTATCATATCCAACAGAACTTCCTAATTTGGATTTTGAAGCATGTGGCAGTGGATGTTGTACGCCTGAATATCCTCGTTTTCCTCCCCAAACAACATTGGCACTATAAGACCATTTTCCTCTATTAATAGAAACTGTGGCTCTGGATAAAGGATCTTGAATACCAGGCTGCTCAGCTGTTAACCAGTTAGGGTTTGAGTAATCTACGATAGTACCATTTTGATCAGTAGCAATAAAGCCTGAGCTTAGATTACTTGGTAGTGTTAAAGATTTCAATGTGTCCGTAGGTTCATTCGCATGAACTTGAGTAAAAGAAAAACCTGATGTTACGATAGTAATACCTAATCCCAAAGTTAAAAAAATAATTTTTTTCATTTAGTCACTCCTGATTTTTTATTTGTTGAGGTATTGAAGCTTCATGTGAAAAATGGTAACATTTATTTGACGTAGTGTAAATATTTTTTAATAAAAGATTTCTATTTGTTTGTAAAATAATGTTAAAAGGTGGTTTTTTATGGGAAGGCTAATTTTGAAGATTGGGTTGCTTTTTTGTTTTTTTACAATGGTACTTGGATTGATAATTGGAAATAATAATAATGAGAATATAAAACATGTGGATTCGCAATATAATATAGATGGATACAAGATAAAACTACCTGAATCAGCAGTAGAAAAAAATCCAGAGCTAGCTTTCAACATACTCTTGACTAGTGCGAATAAAAATAAAACGTCTTTCATTAACAGAGTGACAGAATATACTGTAAAAAGAGATCAAGGAGAAATTGATTTAGCATCGGATATTATTAAAGTAACCTACTTTATTGACGACAATGCTAAAACATCTTTTTTATCGAAATTTAACCCGAAAGTAATCAAAGGCAAGACAGAACATTTATTCAATAGTAATGTATTCACTGAAATCAATAAAATAAAAAATGTTACTAGGTCTGATATTGTAAATGGCGATTATTTTATACAGGGAACTGACTCGCAGATACAAGAGATGGTACTTGATAGTATATCTACGTTTAAAAATCAAATGGGTTTAACACTAGTTGCAGAAGAATTGATTGATGATTCAATGACACTTCCAATTGAATTGATCCCTACTTTGGATATTCAAGCTTTACTAATGTTAGGAGTGTTATTTTTTTTATGTTGCTTAGTTATCTATAGTTTATTAGTAACACGAGACATACAGATACTAAGGATGAATGGCTATAGTGTACTGGAAATAGCCTGGCACTATTTATTGAGAGATATCAATGCTTGGATGTTGGCAACGTTACTTTGTCTATTACTTGCTAAAGTTATATTTTCAACCTTTTTATTGAACAGTCAATTACTAAGTATGCTTATCCTGTTAACTGCTATATTGAACCTGATTATTTTTATCTTGTTAAAGTCTATTTCTTTTTTGTCAGCAAAAAATGCTCTAAATTATAAAAATTATGATAAGGATTTTTTTTATGTCGTATATGCGATAAAAATTTTCTTTTTGTTTACAGTTATTACTAGTTTGAGTCCTTTAACAGAGCTTTTAAAAGACTCTTGGCGATATGCATCATCCCTTAGTCAACAGAATCTTCCTGAAAATTCTAAGGTAGGTATTTTTTATCCATTATTAATTGGTAAAGATAATAAAGACATAACATATAATACGAATGTGTTTTTCGAAAATTTGAGTCAATCCGCAGATAGAATAGTTGGAAATAAAGGGTTTATCATAGATATTTCGTCATATGAACAAACAGATTCATTCTTTGATAAAGTCATAAAAGTTGATACTAGTTATTTAAAGAATCATATTAAAGTAGATTATCAAGATAAAAAAATTAAGACAGAGACTAAAGACGGTGAAACACTCTTTTTAATTTCGGAAAAGCTAAAGGATAGAAGGCAAGAAATTAGGGACTATTACAAAGCCAATTATGATATGACGATTACGTTTATTGTTATCTCTGATAAAACAAAATTGCCGTTATACAACAATAAAAAAAGAGAACTTACAGGTGCTTTATTAATTGAAGTTCTAAAAAGTCCAGAAGATATTCCTATTATTAAAGGTTTGGGAGGCATTGACCCATTGAAAATAGTGTTAGGAAATCGTTCTCCTGAATCGATATATAAACAGTTAAAAAATAGTATAGATACAGAATATCTTGATGACAACTTAGTAAGCATTGTTAAATTATCTGATGTAAATAGAGTTATTTTATTAAGACAACTCGGAACGTTTTATATTTATCTATTTCAAACACTATTTAGTTTGAGCCTAACTATTTTTATTATTATACAGTGTGCGATAGCCTATTATAATCAAAAGAAAAAAATCATAACGATTTTGAGAATACACGGCTATTCATTTTTTCAAACCTATAAAAATTTCTTTTTGTTATTACTGATTCAAAATACGTTGTTTATCCTATTGTTTATGGCAACATATCCAGAAAGATTGATAGGGTCATTTGTCACTTGCTTATTGTTGTCGATGATTGAATTTGTGACAAGTGTCATTGTAATCATTAAATTTGATAGAGTGAAAAAGGTTGAAGATAGTTAAAAGGAGGATTCGCTATGATCTTAGAACTTAAAAATATTAATAAAAGTTATCGAGATAAACCAATCCTAAGCAACTTTAATCTGCAAGTACAAAGAAATGAGATACTTGCTATTTATGGAAAAAGTGGCACAGGCAAATCAACAATTTTGAATATTGCGGGTTTATTAGATGATTTTCAAAAAGGAGAATTAAAACTATTTGGTGAAAAGGCGCCTAAAATAAACTCTAAGAAAGCACTACTACTAAAAAGAAATTGTATCTCGTACCTATTTCAAAACTATGCCTTGATAGAAAGTCAAAGCATTGGCAAAAATTTAGAGGTAGCCCTTCATTACACTGATTTTTCCAACAAAGAGAAAATTAAATTAAAAGAAGGCGCGTTAGACAAAGTAGGTTTATCGATACCTTTGAATAAGAAGGTTTATGAATTATCGGGGGGAGAAAAGCAGCGTATTGCATTGGCTAGAGTATTATTGAAACCAAGTAAACTTATTTTGGCAGATGAGCCAACGGGTTCCCTAGATAGTGAGAATAGAAATAATATATTGGATATATTATTTCAAGAACATCAGTTAGGAAAAACGCTGATTATTGTTACCCATGATCGCTATATCTTAAATCAATGTAATAGGCATATTGAACTGTTGTAACCTAACTAGAGCATAAAATTACTTGTTAGTGGACAGGCTTTAATTTGTTTCAATTTTTGTGGCTTACTTATTTGAACTATTATTAAACCTGATTTTTTTTACGTGCCAGATTTAATCGATTTTATTATATTCACATAGAGTATCGTTATTTGCGTATTTATTGTTTCATTAGCTGAGTCTGGTGCATACATAGTTTTATTTGTTATGGAATCTATTGGAAAGAAAAAGCTTGGCTGGAGTTCTGACTGAGAATCATACTGCTAATTAACAAGCGCATTTTCTATCTTTTTAAATCTATCGTTCATCAGTATCAGTTCGGGCTAATACTGATGAACTTTAAAATCCTATTTTGCGGCTAGGATTTTTAATCAAAATATTTTTGAATTTCTTTTTGGTTTTAAGTTTATGTGTTTCTTGAACTAATGTTTTTAGTATCCGCTCATGTTCATAAAAGAGGTTAGCGGGAATAGAGTGAATTTGGGTGTTGTTTTTTAGTGAACTGAATGTTTTGTGCCAGTTCTTTAATTGTTGGATTGAATGATTTAGTTTATGTAGGTCTTGATAGGTGATCGTTTTTACTGGGTGAGCTATGTTGAACTATCAATGGTAATCCCTCCATTTTATTTTATATTCGTTGATTACTATAAAATAAAAGAACCAAAAATAGTTGAGAGTAACCTTAAAAGTTATATCTGACTCCACCTAAACATGATTTCTAAAATGTACAAACGACGAATCATTGATCCGTCGTTTTAGCGTAATATTCATTATATAAACACTATTTAAATCTATTCTTGAGCGTATAACCAATAGAACGATAACTTATTGCCATCTGGATCAGAGAAATCAACGTATCGAAGGACACCTGGTACATCCTCAATCACTTCATCAGTTATTACTCCAAGTGTTTTTAACCGTTCAAATTCTGTGTCTAAATCTTCCACTTCAAAACGTAAACCGTTCTCTGAAACATTAATTTTTTCTTCGTAAAGTTGAAGCCAAACCGAACCAATTTGATACTCAATAATGCCTTCAACAGGGCTAATTTTCTCGTCACTCATAAGAAGTTTTTCATACCAACTTGCAGCTTCCTCCAAATTACTTACTGGTAGACCTACAGTGACACTCTTTACATTTAAACTCATAACTATTTCCTCCATTCCATCAACTTACGACTAGTTTATCATTTCATGGTCGAATAATATTATTCTAGATTGTGTTCTTTAAACGGGAGATCAAAAGTTTTCCCACATTCACTAATATTGGTGGGTCTTCTGGTATCGGTTCTCTCAGTTTAATCGTGTAATGATTGCCAGAACAGTTTGGAAATGATAGACGTTCATCTTCTTTCCCTCTCAAGCTGTTGCCTAAGTTAAAGTAAGATAGAACATTAGTGGAACGGCTTATGCCACAAGCTAATAAATAATAGTCTCCATTTGGAATATTTTTCAATTTGTTTCCGATTAAATTTTTAGTCGCTAATCCAGATATAGGCATATGATTCGGGATAAGTGTCCGGAAAAGTCCAATAAATACAATCCCCAGCTCAAATCCAGCCGGTACTTCAATCGTTACGGTGCAAAAAGACTGACTCTTTTCTTCAAAATGCGCTATCGACTGATCCTTATCATCCGTTTCAAACCGTTTCATATCATCAAAAAGTTCACTCATTTTCGTTTTGTACTCTTTAGGTGAACTACCTGTATATTTTTTAAACGTATTCGTGAAACTACCGCTGCTTTCAAAACCTGAACGCTCTTGTAGGTCGAGTATTCGCTTTTCTTCATCAAGTTCAAAGATCGCCTTTTCAACTTTTAAACTAGAGAGAAATTCAGCAATACTGAATCCATTTATCTCTTTAAATTTCCGACTAAAGTGATGTTTATCATAACCAAAGTGAACGGCAATTTCCTCACTGGTCATTTTTCTACTAACAGCTTCTTCTGAAATGAAAGAAAGAATTTCAGGCATTTTGGTTTTCATTTTTGTTCCTCCTTCTCAGAGCGCTAGTTTCTAAAAGACTTGTCAATAAATAAGCTATATCAATTACTTATTTTGCACGAAAAGAAAGAGTTTTTCAATAAAATTTAAACGATTCAATGGTTTATCAAAAAGTTACAAGTACACTGAATAAGTTGATAAAGTCTATAGTTACCAATATGGTATTCTTATCTTACATAATATTTTCAAAAGCAATTATATGGTTGGGCAAGTTAGCTAAAAAGATAAATATTATGTCGAGGGTAAAATCAACTAATCGATCAAAGGAGACATTCAGATGGCAGATAAAATCAGTACTGATGCAGCAACCGTAAATTCCTTAACAAGTAAATTTACAAGCAGCCTCTCATCCCTATCATTCAAACCAAAACAAGCAAGTAGCATGAGTTTTTCTGAAAGTAGTGCCGCTAGTGCAATGAAAAGTAGTGTTTCTTCGCTTAGTACCATTGTTTCAACGTTTAAAAGCAACGCGTCTAAAGACATTGGAAACTTAGAAAAAATACATCAAGCCATCAAACAGGCTGAAAAAAATGCAGTAAAGTAGGTGCTTTATGGAAGAAAAACAACTACAGGTGAAAATCGAAGAATACGAAGATCGAAAAATAGAGTTAAAGAAAAAAGATACTGAAAGTGATTTTCTACTCAATGATCTACAACGTGTTTACCAACAACAAGCAGAGATATTGGAAGAATTTCTCTATTACAGCAAAGGAACAGAAGCAGAACGTTCAGCTAGGATAGATTTAGAAATGCTAGAAGATGAACGGACAGAAGCATTCCGAACCTTTGATGCTGGCAAAGAAGAGTTAACAGAATTAGTAAGTGAAACAGAACGTAAAAAAATCCAAGCAGAAGACGACCTCCTATGGCTGCAAAAAAAGAAACAAGCACAAAAGGAGGAGGAAGATGCCTAAATTTAGATATACTGAATGGCAAAACGTTGCCAGTGAAGTCCAAACGCTACGTTTAACAGTATTAGATCAACTAAATTCCTTTAAAGAGGCGCAACAAGCGTTTCAAAGTGCAGGGAAATTATCTGGTACAGGGTGGGATTCGACCAAAAGTTATTTTGATGCCTACTCTGAAGTATCAACGACAGTGGGCAATGCCTTAAATACCCTTGATGATGCGATCACCTCTTACTTGAGCGCCTTTACCTCAGAAGTTGGACCAGCAGAAAATGATTTAGATACCGCAAAAATGGAAGGGCTAAAAGCTGAGTTACGTCGTCTACAAGCAGAAAATGATGTGATCATGGAAGCTTTGGCAAAAGCCTTTGAAGATGTGCCATTTGTGAACCAATTTTTTAATAAACAAAGTATGCTAGGAACCGCAAAGAAAATTGAGATTCTCGAAAAATATAGCGCCTTTGAAGCAGCACATGGCAGTGATTTCTCAGACGTGCAGACAGTTATTACTTCGATTGCCGAAGGGTTAGCTTTTCTAGGTAGTGCCGGGAATTTTTCAGGCGGGAAAGATGGTTATAAAACCATTGATTTTAAAAATCAAAAATGGTATAAAGCACTAAAGGACTTTAACAAAGAACAACCCAAAGACCGAATTGATGTGGTCATCAAAGAATTATCGAATGGCGTCGAATACCAGATTTATCGTAATGGGAAATTGGATGTTCAAAGAACCAAAGAATTACATGAACTGTTTCGTGTTCATAATGTTGAATTATTTAAAGAGTATGGACCAGAGATTTTTAAAATCCTTACGAATATTGATGATATTGAGATTCTATTTGGGAAAGATTCTACGACGATGCAGCGGTCATCTTCAGGTGTTTTCTTGTTGTTAGCTGTATTGCCGATTGATCGAGTGAAGGATATTTTGAAGTCAGCTAAGTTGCTTAGAAATGGTGATTATTCGCTAGATGCGATCAAGTTGACTGTTAAAGAGTGGGAAACGTTGAAAGAGTTTGAGAGGTCAGCGGATGTTGTTAAGACTGTTGATAGAGGGAAAGATGTAGGGAAAGCTAGTGGGGTTAAAAAGATATACAGTGCAAATGGAAATCCAGATTTAAGAGCATTAAGAAGACCACAATTTGATGAAGTATTGAAAAATGGGTTTCCTGATGGAACAAAATTAAATCAACATGCGTACAATTCTCTTTTCAAGTCTGGGAGAAAAGATATCATGATTGATGACATTATTGATGCATTAAAAACTAAGCCATTATCAGCAGACCCAGGGAGTGTAAAATATGTTAACCCGAAAACAGGAACTTCTATATTTGTAAATCCTGAAACAAATACGGTTGTTGGGATATGGCCTCAAAAATTTAAACAGTAAGGAGCTTGGATATGAAAATAAAAAAAGTGATACAACAAGATTTAAAAAGCGAAGTTACTTATGTGGATGAAGTAAAGAATTTCGATATTGTTACCGAAAAAATGAATGATGATTTTTACACGTATCCACTAGGAACTAATATGATGATGTGGTTAGATGATGATGGTTTGATTGGGGAAATTGAATGTATTTTCCCTGAGGAATTAGAAAAAGAAATTTTTTTAATAAAGCAGCAAGAAACATTGATGCAGAATGGTTTCCCATTAATTAATACAGAAGTTCCTGTAGAAGTTTCAATAGCAAAAGTTTTCAAAAGCAAAGATTACTTTACCTTGTATTTTTCTGAATTAGAAACATATAATAAAGAAATTGTTACTACAAACCTAACTTTTTATGTAAATGATGGCGAGTTGATAGCTGTAAAAGCTGAAATTTCATAGTAGTAAAAAAGGCGCTTTATCAAAAGATTGGTAATCAAGTGGTCAATAGCTAGGGACAGCTAAGTGAAAAGCGTTAATGCTGTATAAAGTGACTAGTTAATGTATTGTCTTCATTTTCCTAGAGCATTATTTGGAACAAAAAAGTCTAGAGAAATTTCTTCTAGGCTTTTTTGAATTAGAAATGGATGCTACTAAACACAAAGAAATTGCTACAGAAAACTAAAGAACTGTAACAAAGCACAACCGAAAGACCGAATTGATGTGGTCATCAAAGAATTATCAAATGGCGTCGAATATCAGATTTATCGCAATGGGAAATTGGATGTTCAAAGAACCAAAGAGTTGCATGAACTGTTTCGTGTTCATAATGTTGAATTATTTAAAGAGTATGGACCGGAGATTTTTAAAATTCTTACGAATATTGATGATATTGAGATCCTGCTTGCGAAAGATTCTACAAAAATGCAACGCTCATCTTCAGGTGTTTTCTTGTTATTAGCTGTATTGCCAATTGATCGAGTGAAGGATATTTTGAAGTCAGCTAAGTTGCTGACAAATGGTGATTATTCGCTGGATGCGATTAAGTTGACTGCTAAAGAGTGGGAAGCGTTGAAAGAGTTTGAGAAGTCAGCGGATGTTGTTAAGACTGTTGATAGAGGGAAAGATGTAGGGAAAGTTGGAATTAATTTTGGAAGTTCTGAAAAATTAGAGATTCATTTTTCAAAACATGGTTTTGAAATGAAACAGGCTTTAAACAAAAAAAATTACACTGTAGCTGATTATTTAAGTGATGCAAATCATGTAATTAATGAAGGGCAATTTGTTCCTGAAATGAACGGTTATGTCAAACTTATTAGTGGTGAAGGCAGTGCTAAATATGCTTTTTTTGGATTAGATAGGACAACAGGTAATATAACAACGTTACATTTGAAATCTGTAAAAGAGCTTGCTAAAAAGGCACCTAGTTTAGGGTTAAAACCGTAGGAGGTAATATAAGATGATTATTGTAAAAAAAGTGAATTGGATAGATATAGATTCAGGAGAGGCAGATATTTTACTTTCAGATGGTACGTATTCTATTGAATGTTTTTGTAGTGATTGTAATTTTTCAGAAGGTGATACGTTTTCAGATATTCTTTATGGATTTAATGTTAGAAATATCGTGAAAAGCTTCAATGAGGAATACGTAATAGATGAAAAAAACGGTAGCTACTCTATTCAAGCTAAACTTGTAGATAAGGACAGTGAGATTTTACAAATAGGAGAGTTTAAAATAGATATATCTGATGGCGACATACCTAAGGACATTGACAAAAATGATTATTTAGAAGTTGATATTTCAAGAATTGATATTTATTAAAATAGTAGTTTCTTCACTTTCCTAAAGTATTATCCAATGAATTTCTTTATTTTTCCAGAATATGAAATAAATGATCAGCGTGAAATTCCGTTTGTGGAATATTCATACAAAGATGAACTAATTACAAGAATAAATGAATATGCACGAGAAAAAAATTTAATTGTAGTGGATGTTCAAGACGTGAATGCAATAATGAGGTCTAGAGGAATTTTCTCTAGGCTTTTTTGTTGAAAATGAATTGTGCTAAAACACAAGAAACAAGTAGTTAGATAGCCAACTACTTGTTTAAATCTATCGTTCATTAGTATCAGTTCGGCTAATACTGATGAACTTTAAAATCCTATTTTGCTGCTAGGATTTTAAATCAAAATGTTTTTGAGTTTCTTTTTGGTTTTAAGTTTTTGTGTTTCTTGAGCTAATGTTTTTAGTATTCGCTCATGCTCATATAAGAGGTTATCGGGAATAGAATGATTTTGGGTGTTGTTTTTTTGTGAACGGAATGTTTCGTGCCAGTTCTTTAATTGTTGGATTGAATGATTTAGTTTGTGTAGATCTTGATAAGTGATTATTTTTACTGGGTGAGCCATGTTGAACCTCCTAATGATTTCTATTTTTTTCATTCATTGTTTTTGCTCTTAAACCTATTTTAGAGTTTATTGCTCTAAAAGTCAATAGAGTTTATAACTCTATCGTAAAATAAATAAAAAGGAGACAAGTCATGCAATATATAAAACGGATAAGAGAATTACGTGAAGATAATGATTATACACAGAGAGAAGTTGCAGCGTTGTTGAGTGTTGGACAAAGAACTTATGCTGATTATGAATATGGAAAAACGAGAATACCTCTAGATTCCATGATTGTATTAGCTAAATTTTATAACGTTGATATGAATTATATATGTGGAATTAGTAATGTGAAGAACTCATTTCCTAAAAAATAGTTAGTTTAATGCTAAATGATAGATAGCTAATTTAAGAGTTTATAGCTCTAAACAGTGGTTGAGTTTATAACTCTAGGATAGAATAATCAAAAAGAGGGATGGCTATGGATTATATTAAGCGAATAAGGGAATTACGTGAGGATAACGATTATACACAGAGAGAAGTTGCAGCGTTGTTAAACGTGGGTCAGAGAACTTATGCTGATTACGAATATGGTAAGACGAGAATCCCTTTAGAATCTATGATTAAACTTGCAAAATTTTATAATGTTGATATGAATTATATTTGTGGGGTTAGTGATGTGAAAGTGCATTTTCCGAATAAGAAGGGGAAATGAAAATATGTAGTTAAAGGTTGTTAGATTGGTCCGTATGTTGAATGAGCCCATCTTTGAATTATAAAGTCTTTCTAGAATAAATTTATTGTACTTTTCTTTAAAAGAATCAGTACCAAAAAGAAGAAAAACAGTATAAATAAAAAACAGAGGTATCCCAATACGGAATACTTCTGTTTTTAGTTTGAGTCTAAATAAACCAAGTACACATAATTTTTGTGAGGAAACAATTTGTGCAGTTGGTCGTAAAAAGTGGGTTTAGCAAACTGAAGTGAGTTAGCTTGCTAAACTAAAATTTATTTGAATAAATCCTTTCTCAAAGTAGCCACCAAAAGATTGAATGATTTCTCATTTTTTTGTTCTATAAAATTAATGGTTTCTTTGGCTACATTAGAGTTCTTAGTAATAAGTTGTAACTTTGGAATAGATATTTTTAAATCATTTAAGGCATTTTCTACACGTTGTTGTTCAGATAGTTCTTGAATATCGTATCTTGCTACGCCTAAAAAAAATTTAGCTTCTTTAGGGGAGAGAACAATTTGAGAAAAAATCGTTATTGATTCATATACTCTCTTTTTTCTTCAAATATATATTTTTTTCTATCTTTAAAAGGTTCTAAAAATAGAGTTGATAAGATAATAGTGACTAAAGAAGAACTCAAAATGTTAATTAATATAGTAAGTATACTAGTATTTTCGATAACGATTGTCTCCTTTCAATTTTATAAAATGATAATAAATGGCAGTAAGATAGTTAGTAAAACTCATAATTACATTATATCAAAATAATATGAAAATAGATAAGTTGTATAAATTTGCCTAGCGTTTAAATTGTCAATAAAACTTCGAATAATTTTAGTCATTATGATATAATAATATTTCTAAGCGTTTGTTTTAATAAGGAGTTAGATTGATGGAAGAAACTACGAATAAAGAAAAAAATTCAACAAAGAAAACTGTGAATATTAAATTGAGATTTTCAAAGAAAGAAAAAATAGTTAATCAAAAATGGTACAAAATAATACGGGTTAAAAATGCTTTGAAAAATTTTTTCAAATCGATTTTTTCACGCCTGCTTACAATTATTATAACTCTAATAGTAGCAGTACCAATGACTTATAATATTCAAGAGCTTATGAAAACAGAAAAAGAAAAGATTGATTATAAAGTAGATTTCGATGCAAAGTATATTACGAGTAATCAAATACAATTTGAAAAAGGATATGAGGGAGAATATCAGTATTCATTTGGTTTAACTTTAACTTTGAATATTAATTCTGGAACTCTACAGCATCTGTATTTAATTTATACAAATCATGATAATGAACCGATAACTAGTACAGATTTTCATAAGTTGAATTTTAATCTTCAATCAAATTTAAATCTGTACAATATACTTTCAATAGCCGTTTCTGGTGTCAATAATAGGAGACTTTCTAATGCTGAAATAATTACAGAACTTAATTATAGCTCACAAGATAATGAGAAAATAAAAGATATCTACTTGCTTACCATTGATAAACAAAGTAATCCTAGCATTGTTTTACTAACTGTGCAAGGAACTCCTATTTCTCGACAGGAATCAGGAAGTGAACATTCTATCGTGGGAAGTATTAATCCAAAGCCATTTTATTCTCCGGTAGTTTTTGAACAAATAAATTCTTTTGATTTTCTAGATAAAGAAGTTCCACAAAATATTACAGAATCTTTTGTTAAGAACAAAGGACAAATTCTTTCCATTTATTCTGATTTTACATCTTTTAAGTAGTTTGATTTCAGCTACTTAATAACTTTGGAAAGGACAATTCAATAATTGTAAGATAATCTGTTATCATAGACCAAGAAAATGGTTTGGATGGAACCACTATAAATTAAGGAAGCCCAAACTTTGTAGTCTTCTTCCTACTCTATTATATTTTCTAGGTTAAAAGGTAATCGAATATCGATTTTTAGCAGTTTGTAAAGGTTATGGGCACAGAATTCTTATATAATTGAAAGATTTCTGGTAACAATCATACGTTCATTGAATCAATATAGTTATTCACACTTAGGCTAGATGAGAAAGTAAAAGAGTAACATAAATTGGACGAAATTCGAATATATTGGATAAAATATTATAGCAAAATTTTAATCATATTATAATTATGAGAAGCACATGGACGTTTGAATTGTGTAATAGAGGAGGGAATACAGTGAACAGCTCATTTATTAGTAAAAGTTTATTAAGACAAGTCAATGACTTATATATTGAAGAAGGTTTTGAGTCTAATTTGTTAAAACCAATACCGTCTAGAATATTTAAGTTTACATCTGTTAACGAGTTTGTAGTGAAAAACACAGAGAATGATGAAATATCCTTTTCAAAAGTTAAAACATTTAATGATTATGATGACTCCATCTCTATTTCAAAAAAAATTGTATTTGAAATGCTAAAACAACATAATTTGAAATTAGAAAGTGATTTTAAAAAAATCTTTCCAAATTCAGATGAGATAACATTATCAAATGATGCTGCTATGAAACAAATTGCCAACACTGAATTTAAGAATCTTCAAAGTTATGGCAACAATTTAATGGTTTGTTGTTTATCTGAAGGGAATAACCAGTCATACATGTGGGGTCATTATGGTGATTCAAATAGAGGAATTGCCATAGAGTATGAGACGGATAGTTTTCTAGAAGATACTCTAATTGGTGTTACTTATTCACCAAATTATTATTCTAATAAAACTAACTCAATAAATTTTTTTGATGATGATGAAAGTATTGAGAATATTATATATTTGAATATTTTCTTGAAATCTAATCAATGGTCTTTTGAGGAAGAACATAGAATTGTTCTTAGTTTACCATTTCTTAACGAGAATTATTTATCTGTGAAGTTTAGAAAGCCTAAAAGTATTATTTTAGGTAAGAGGTTTTTTGAAGATTTTATCAATGAAAAGGATAATAAAATAAATCAACTGAAGAGAACCTTACTAGATACATTGTGTAATAAGGATATCAAAATTCAATATGTAGATTCAAATGAACAAGGTTATGTTATAAAGAATAATATCGTAAACTCCGAAATTCAAGAGTTATCAAAATATTTTGAAAAATTTGAAGAAAATAAAATATCTTCTTTTCAACTCGAAGAAATTATTGAAAGAGTTTTTCATACATCGTTTGAATATATTTAAAAATAATTAATTGGACTAGAAGATTATTCCGAAGAACTAATTTTTTAGCTAAAAGTCTAATAAGTATGTTTCTGTTAAAAAAGATTACATGGTAAGTTAGCGAAAGTAAAGGAAATACAGCCAAAAGGTTTAAGATATAGTCATACAAGTTTGCTTATTAATGAGTTAAATGCCAATTCTTTAGCAGTGCAGAAACGTTTAGGGCATTCAGATATTCAAATTACATTAGTACCTATTCTCATTTATATCCAACAATTGATAGGAAGGTTGCTGAAATTTTGAGTGGTAAAATTAATATTAAAACCTCTAAAGAATCTTTAATTAATTGGAATGGAAATCAACATTGTAAAAATAATGATGATTCAGAATTTAATAGTGCTATAATTATTGTGAATTGTAAAAAAAGGTGGGTTTTTATGGAAAATGAAAAGGTATCTTACAATGAAAGACACAGAAAAAATGCATTGAGAGGATTTGCGTTTGAAGATTTTGTATTAAAGTTATTAGAGTATTATCAAATTGAAGATATTAAACGTAATTATATTTTTAGTGAGTTTAAAGAGATGAGAATACCTCCAGAGGCAGATTTTTATTTAAATAATAAGATAATAGTAGAAATTAAATGTTTCAGTACAAAAGAAATATCTTTTAGTCAATTGCTTAACTCAGCAAAGAGATTTCAAAGAGAGTTTTCCGAAAAGATGTCGGAAGATAAAACTTTCTTAATAATAGTCGGAAACGTAGTTGATTTTGATAGAATTGAAAGTTTCATAGAAAGAAGACCTGAATTGGAGTTTATAGAAATAATTGATGTCAGAAATTTGTTTTATTTAACTAGAAATAATGATTTATTAACTGATGAATTAACTTCATTATTGAGTTTTTCAACGGAAGACGAAGAGTTTTTATTTCCTAATTTTAATGATAGTATCCTACAAGAAATGTTTAAAGATGAGAAGGCATTACCTTTGAAATCTGAATCGAATCATGACTACATTCAAGAATTAGAATCTTGGGAGCCTAAAGGGAGATCTAATTGTTTAGAATTTGAAAAATTATGTGTTAAAGTTTTAAAAAAATTATTAAATGATAATTTAATGTTATGGGATGATCAACGAGGGTCAAGTGGTAATATGTATAGATTTGATTTAATTTGTAAGATTAAGACAGAAAGTTCTCATGATTTTTGGAATATTTTGAAACACCATTTTGAAACAAGGTATATAATTTTTGAATTTAAGAATTATGAAGAAAGGATTACTCAAAAAGAAATATGTACTACCGAAAAATATCTCTACGCAAAGGTATTGAGGTCAGTTGCAATAATGATTTCTCCAAAAGGAGAGGATGAAAATGCAGGAAAAGCCATTAGAGGTACACTTAGAGAAAATGGTAAACTAATTTTATCTCTTACTATTGATGATTTGATTAAAATGTTAAAATGGCAAGATAGTGGAAATGAATTTACCCCATCAGATTATTTGAGTGAGCAACTAGATGAATTACTTATTGATTTAGAAAAATAAAGGGTAGTTACCAAAAAGGGTACCAAAATAAAATAAAAAAGCTCTAAGCGTTGTAATAAGCAACGCTTAGGCTTTCTTTTTATCTTATTCCCACTCCACAGTAGCAGGTGGCTTACTCGTAATATCATAAACAATCCGATTCACATGATCCACTTCATTCACGATCCTCACAGAAATCTTCTGCAACACATCCCAAGGAATTCTCGCAAAATCAGCTGTCATTCCATCAATCGAAGTCACTGCACGAATACCCACAGTATAATCATACGTACGGCCATCACCCATCACACCCACACTACGGATGCCAGGTAACACAGTAAAGTACTGCCAAATATCACGATCTAAACCAGCATTGGCAATCTCTTCACGTAAAATCGCATCAGAATCACGCACGATTTCTAATTTTTCTTCAGTAATTTCACCAAGCACACGAATCCCTAAACCAGGACCAGGGAATGGTTGGCGCCAAACTAACGCTTCTGGCATGCCTAATTCGATACCTAATGCACGAACTTCATCTTTAAATAACGTATTCAACGGTTCAATCAATTCAAATTGCATATCTTCCGGCAATCCGCCCACATTATGGTGAGATTTGATTGTTTGAGCTGTTTCAGTTCCGCTTTCTACGATATCTGTATAAAGAGTTCCTTGTGCTAGGAAGTCGATGCCATCAAGTTTTGTCGCTTCATCATCGAAAAGATAAACGAATTCGTTCCCAATGATTTTACGTTTTTTCTCTGGATCAGAAACACCAGCTAATTTATCTAAGAAACGATCTTTCGCATCTACTTTAATGATGTTTAAGCCAAATTTCCCACCTAAACTATCCATTACTTGTTCTGCTTCACCTTTGCGCAATAAACCATGATCTACAAAGATACATGTCAATTGGTCGCCGATGGCTTTTTGTAAAAGCACACCAACAACGCTTGAATCCACGCCGCCTGAAAGGCCAAGAAGGACTTTTTTATCGCCGACTTGTTCACGGATCTTATTGATTTCCATTTCGATGAAGTTGCCCATTGTCCAGTCGCCTTCGCAATGACAAATATCAAAGGTAAAGTGACGTAATAAGTCGTTACCATATTCAGAATGACGTACTTCTGGATGGAATTGCACACCGTAAAGGTTGCGGTCTGTATTTTGAACTGCTGCAAACGGACAATCTGCGCTAGTTGCCACCGTTTCAAAGCTATCAGGGATGGCAGCGACTAGGTCACCATGACTCATCCAAGCGATTTGTTTTTCAGGTGTTCCTTTAAAAATAGGTGAATCAGGAATCAAAAGTGATAGCTCTGACTTACCATATTCACGGTTGCCAGCAGGTTCAACTTTTCCACCTAAATTATGCATCATCAGTTGCATACCGTAACAAATCCCTAGAATTGGAATACCTAATTCATAAATTTCAGGATCGATACTAAACGCATTTTCATCATAAACACTATTTGGGCCACCAGAGAAAATAATTCCTTTTGGTGCCATTTCGCGAATTTCATCCGCTGTGATTCGGTGGCTCAATAATTCTGAGAACACGCCAAATTCACGAATACGTCGAGTAATCAATTGGTTATATTGACTACCAAAGTCTAAAACAATAATTTTTTCGACAGTTGTCAAATCGGCAACATTGGTCACATTTATTACCCCTATCCATTTAGATTTATCTAATAAAAGGTCAAAAAGAAATTTTTGACCTTTTTAGAATCAAGTTAAGTGATACATATCTATCTTTAGTATTTACGCATGAAAATCTCATCAATGATATGATTTTCAGTCTTATGAAGTATAATATCCGCTCTGCCTCGAGTTGGCAAGATATATTCCTCTAAGTTTTTCAAATTCACCGTTTTCCAAACTTCTTTTGCCATTGCAAAGGCATCTTCACGATTGCCGATCGCATATTGATAATAGTAATTATCTGGATCAAGAAAGGCTGTATCGAGTAAGGCACCAAAACGTTCAAGGTACCATTTTTCGATCAGCTTTGGTTCGGCATCTACAAAGACGGAAAAGTCAAAGAAGTCGCTGACGTAAATTTGCTGATTGGCAGGCAATTGCAGTGTGTTGATTCCTTCCACGATTAGAATATCTGGTTGTTGAATCACTTCATATTCGCCTTCCACGATATCATAAACACTATGAGAATAAAGCGGTGCTTTGATTTCTTCTTGGCTGTTTTTGACTTGGTTTAAAAAGTCGATCAACTTTTCCATGTCATAGCTCTCTGGAAATCCTTTCCGATCCATAATGCCCTTTTTTTCCAATACTTTATTCGGATACAAAAAGCCGTCCGTCGTAATCAGTTGGACATTGCGGCGTTTAAAGGTTCTGGATAAAATCAGCTGCAGCAAGCGGGCGGTGGTACTTTTCCCAACAGCCACACTACCAGCGATCCCGATGATAAAAGGCGGAACAGGCACATATTCATGCAAAAACAGCCCTTTACTAACAGTCAAAGACTCAAATTCCTTCATATATAAATGAATCAGATGGGTCAGTGGCACGTAAATGTCCTGCACATCCTGCAATGAAATTTGATCATTGAAGCCTTTAATATCTTCTAACTCTTCTTCTGTCAGCGGCGCTTTGCCGTTATGATAGAAGCCCTGCCATTCCTTCCGTGAAATGGGGTAATAATTCATTTTATCGTCCATCGGTTCCTCCACCAAAGCCAACATTTATTTCTGCTCCTATTTTAACACAATTTAGCTAGACCTAACACCAATTCCTAAAATAATTCTTTGCCTCAGCAAAACGGCCTTTTCAATGGTATGATAAATAAAGAAAACGAGTTGAGAAAGGAAAATGCTTGATGAAAAAAATCGTTTTATTTGGAGATAGTATCACAGCTGGATATGGCGAAGAAGCCATCACGCCGATTTTGCAAAATCTGATCACTGAAGATCTAGCAGCCCAAAATTATGAAGAGGTGATGATCGTAAATGCTGGCATGCCAGGAGATACCACGCAAGCTGCAATGAACCGTTTGGACAAAGAAGTTGTAGCTGAACAAGCAGATATCGTAACCATCTTTTTCGGCGCGAATGATACGAATAGCGACAATCTAGTACCTTTAGAAAAATACGCAGAAAACATCGAAACAATGATTAATAAAATCGGCAAAGAAAAAGTGATTTTACTCACACCGTCTTATGTAGATTGCGCTAGAAAACCAACACGTGCTGATGATCGGATTCGTGAATATGTCGAACGAGTGAAAGTAATCGGCGCTAAATATGAAATTCCTGTTATTGATTTATACAAAGCAATGGTGGTTTACCCCGGCACAGATGAATTTTTACAAGCAGACGGACTTCATTTTTCTAAAACCGGTTATGACCTATTAGCTGCCTTGATTGTTCGTGAAATAAAAGGTAGACTGGTGACAAAAGAAAATAGTTAGGAAGAAGAAAATGAATAATCATTATTATACAGAAAATCCAGATTTAGCTCATAATTTAGAGCAGTGGTCGTTTGAATTAAAAGGAAAGAAATTCCAGTTTTTAACCGATAGCGGAGTGTTTTCCCGTAATACAGTGGACTTTGGTTCTCGTGTGTTAATTGATGCGTTTGAGTGGGAAAATCTTCCCGAAGGCAAATTGCTGGATGTCGGTTGCGGTTACGGTCCAATCGGTTTAACGTTGGCTTCGTTCAGTGGAAGAACGGTAGAAATGATCGATGTTAATCAGCGAGCAGTGGCTTTAGCGCAAGAAAATGCGAAGAAAAATCATGTGGAAAATGTTGATATCCATACCTCAAATATCTACGCTGATACCCATGAACAGCAATACGCTGCAATCATCAGCAATCCACCGATCCGAGCTGGGAAAAAAGTCGTTCATGAAATTTTAAGTGAAGCGCATCCGAGACTGTTAGTCGGTGGGACGTTGACTGTCGTGATCCAAAAGAAACAAGGTGCACCAAGTGCTGAGAAGAAAATGTCAGAAGTTTTTGGGAATGTTGAGATTGTCACAAAAGATAAAGGATACTATATTTTAAGAAGCGTGAAAGAAGCATAGTTAAATAGACACTCGTAAACGTTCTGCTGTTTACGAGTGTCTATTTTTTATCGTTAAAAAGCTGCGATTCTATCGATTTCTACTTTGAAATCTGGGTCGATCAATCCAGCGCCAACAACTAATGTAGAGGTTGGTTTTGACTCACCTACAGACTCAATTAACTTACTTCTCTCACCCGGCAAATACCCAACACCCGTAATATAAATCGTGATTTTTACTAAGTTATTTACCGTCAAATGATGTTCTTCTAAAGCAGCTGTGATTTTATCAAGCACCCCTTTTGTTTGATCTTAGATAGTTTGAGGTGTTTGTCCTGAAATATATAGAGTCTTGTTGCCAGCGATTTTTGTGTTTTGATAAAGTTGCAGATTCTTCACTCTGTTCGAGTTGATCGGTTTATTGTATAACACGGAAGAGTTGTTACTGGCTACTTAACTGTGAAGACAAATAATGTATCGTTTCGGTTGTATAGTAAATTAATACTCATTTTTTAATTGTTCATGAAGAACTTGTTTTTCATGTTCCGGAATAAATGCGCCATTTACTGCATTATGATTCAATTGCTCCATATCTGCATAAGTAATGCCGTACCATTCATGAAGTTTCATATATTCATCTGTTAACGTTGTATCAGAAACGGTACGATTGTCGGTATTGATACAGACGTTGATGCCAGCATCAATAAATGTTTGGAAAGGATAATCTGCTAATTTAGTAACGGTCTTCGTTTGAAAGTTACTGGTAGGACACATTTCTATCAAAATATTTTTGTCTCGCAATAAAGAAAAATATTCAGGTGTGTCTTTTACAGCGATACCGTGCCCAATTCGTTTAGCGCCTAAATAAACTGCGTCAGCAACATTTTTTCCACAACCACATTCACCTGCATGAAGTGTTAAAGGAATCGTCAATTGATTGACTAACTCTAGCGTCTCTTCAAACGTATAAGGTGGAAAATCAAGTTCATTTCCAGCGAGATCAAAGCCTACAATCCCCTCTTTTTTGAATGATTCAGCTAATTGAACAATTTTCTCAATAGCTGCAGAGTCTTCGTGTCGCATACCGCATAGCAGGGCATTGCTTTTTACACCGAAACGTTGTTGTCCTTGTTGGAGACCTGATAATACAGCCTTGATTACTTTAGGTAGAGAAAGTCCTTTTTCAGTATGAAGGGAGGGCGCAAAACGGATTTCGATGTATTGGATATGTTCTTCCGCTGCCTGATGAATAACATCGAGTGCGGCGGTTGTTAAAGCTGCTTCAGTTTGTAGACAGGACAACACTAAATCAAAACGTTCTAAGTAATCATTTAAGTTTTGACAATCGGCAGGAGCAACTAATTGTTTTTTTAATTGATCATCATCAACAGGTAAGGAAATGCCTTGCGGTTCTGCTATTTTCCGTAAAGTTTCGGGGCGTATAGAACCGTCTAAATGACAATGCAGCTCTATTTTTGGTAGTTTTTTGACGTGCTCTCGTTTCACCATATCATCCTCTCTTTTCTTTTAGTACTATTCGTCTCGTCGATAAGTATTTTGAAGACTTTAACATGCCACGCGAGCTCTGTCAAATTGAGGCTAACTAAACCGTGGGAAATAAAATTAGGCTGTTTTTGTGCTAAACTTTTTGCTTAAACTATTTTATTCTAATAAATTCTGATAAACTAGAATCATTCGATACGTATTTTGAAAACGTTGACATGGTTGGTAGATCTTGACAATAAAGGGAGAATAAAAATGAAGTTGACTATTAAAGAAATTGCAGATATGGCGGGTGTCTCTGTCACAACAGTATCCCAAATCATCAATAACAAAGGCAGCCGCTTCAGTGAAAAAACGAGAAATAAAGTATTAGCTGTAGTAGAAAAATATGATTACAAGCCAGATTATTTTGCCTCAAACCTCATTACGCGTCACTCAAAAACAATTGGCATGGTTGTACCTGATGTGACCGATTTTTTCTTTGCAAAAGTAATTGAGGGAGTTGAAACGTACCTAAATTCATTAGGTTATATGATTTTATTATGTAATTCGAAACACGATGAGGAGAAAGCAAAACAGTACGTTACAGAACTTGTTCATCGCTCTGTGGATGGGATTATTTTTGCAACCCCTCACATTTTACCTGCTACTCATATTTTACGTAATAAAAGTAAACGAAAAGTTCCTGTGATTCTTGTCGATCGAGGCATCAATCCAAGAGAAAGTGGTCGCTTGATCGTGAAAGAATATGAAGGGGCATATCAAGCGGTTTTGTCGCTGATCCAACAAGGTCATAAACATATTGCTATGCTAAAAGAAAATGATGGTTACTATCAATTGACGGAAAGAGTGACTGCATATCAGCATGCTTTAAAAGATCATGGAATCCCAGTAAGGGAAGAATATATGAGTAGCGGAGATTTGAATTTGGGTGGTGGTTATACGGCAGCGAAAGGTGTATTAAAAAATTCTGCGATTACAGCTATTTTTTGTGGAAATGATGAAATGGCAATGGGAGCGTATCAGGCAATTGAAGAGTCCGGCAAGAAAATTCCTGATGATATTTCTGTTATTGGATTTGATGGATTGGAGATTTCAGAATATTTGGTACCAGGACTAACAACTGTTTATCAACCCAGTTTTGATATCGGCTTTTATGCAGCACAATTTTTGGTCGAGTCAATCAACGATCCTGAGAAAAAAATTCCGAATAAAATTTTCGATACAACATTTATTTTAAGAAATAGTACGAAATCGATTGACAATCAGAGTGATTTGATTTAATGTTCGTTTTATAAGCGGTTACATTTTATGTAAGCGTTAGTAAACTGTTTTACTAAAAGGTTTTAACCTGAATGATTTTAGTGTATAATACATCCTTGGGGATTGATTCGGAGGAAAAAAGCATGAGAATGGTAGATTTGATCGAGAAAAAACGTGATGGACAGGCCTTAACAGATGAAGAGATTCAATTCATTGTGTCTGGCTATACCAAAGGGGATATTCCAGATTATCAGATGAGCGCATTTTTAATGACTGTCTTCTATAAAGATATGACGGACGAAGAGATTACCACCCTGACATTGGCAATGGCTAATTCAGGCGAGATGATCGATCTTTCATCGATTCAAGGAATCAAAGTAGATAAACATTCTACTGGTGGTGTCGGTGATACAACGACCTTGATTTTAGCACCTCTTGTTGCAAGTGTGGGTGTTAGTGTAGCAAAAATGTCTGGTAGAGGACTTGGGTATACCGGTGGTACGTTGGATAAATTAGAAGCAATTCCTGGATTTCATGTGGAAATACCAGATGAAGATTTTATTCGTTTGGTAAATGAAAGCCATGTAGCAGTCATTGGTCAGTCTGGCGATTTAGCACCAGCCGATAAAAAATTATATGCGTTGCGGGACGTTACAGCCACCGTTAATTCGATACCGTTGATTGCAAGTTCGATTATGAGTAAAAAAATTGCAGCAGGTGCCGATGCAATCGTGCTGGATGTAACAACAGGTGAAGGTGCGTTCATGAAAAATATTGATGAAGCACGTCGCTTAGCTGAAACAATGGTTCGGATCGGGCACTTAGCCAACCGTCAAACAATGGCAGTCATCTCAGATATGTCTCAACCACTAGGCGAAGCAATCGGCAATAGTTTAGAAGTTGTTGAAGCGATTGAGACGCTTCGCGGTAAAGGACCAGAAGATTTAATGGAAATGTGCTATATATTAGGAAGTCAAATGGTTGTTTTAGCTAAAAAAGCAGATACATTAGATGAAGCACGAGCAATGCTAAAAGAAGCGTTGGAATCTGGCAAAGCGCTGGATAAATTCCGCGAAATGATCCGTAATCAAGGTGGAGAAGAGAGTATCATCGAGGCTCCAGAGCGGTTATTAACGGCTAAATATCACATAGAATTACCAGCAAAAACAGCAGGAGTCGTACAAAAAATCGTTGCCAATGAAATTGGTATCGCCGCGATGCTTTTAGGTGCAGGACGTGCAACGAAAGAAGATTCGGTCGACCACGCAGTGGGGATTAAACTTCATAAAAAAGTTGGTATGCCTGTTAAGACCGGCGAGTCACTGCTAACTATTTATTCCAATTCAGAATCAATCGAGAACGTAAAAGAACTTTTATATAAAAATATCGAAATCGGCAGTTCTGGCACTGAACCTGAGCTGATCCATGATATAATAACAGCATAAAGGAAGTGTAAAAAATAATGGAATTAAATCAAATGATTGACCACACTATTTTAAAAGCAGATGCAAATGAAGAGGATGTTTTACGAATTATTGAAGAAGCGAAAAAACACGAATTCTTCTCGGTTTGTATTAATCCGTGCTGGGTTGCTTTGGCCAAAGAACGCTTAGCAGGAACTTCTGTTGATGTGTGTACGGTAATTGGGTTTCCTTTAGGTGCCAATACATCAGAAGTCAAAGCGTATGAAGCAACAGATGCGATCAACAATGGTGCAACAGAAGTGGATATGGTCATCAATGTCGGGGCATTGAAATCGAAGCAATACAAAAAAGTATCAAAAGATATTCAAGCAGTTGTTGATGCGGCTAAAGGTAAAGCTTTAGTTAAAGTCATCATCGAGACGGCATTACTCACAGATGAAGAAAAGATCAAAGTGTGTACGCTTGCCAAAGAAGCAGGTGCCGATTTTGTTAAAACATCAACTGGTTTTTCAACAGGTGGAGCAACTATCGCAGATGTTAAATTGATGCGTGAGACCGTCGGACCTGATATGGGTGTGAAAGCTTCAGGTGGTATCCATAATGAAGCTGAAGCACGCGCTATGATCGAAGCTGGGGCTACACGTATCGGAACAAGTGCTGGTGTTGCAATCATGGAAGGCGCTACAGGAACAGGCTATTAATTTAAAGAAGAAAGTGGCGGACAAATGACAGCAAAACAAGAATGGTTAGCTATTGCGGATGATGCGTTAACAAAAGCATACGTGCCTTACTCACACTTTCCAGTGGGTGCGTGCCTTGTTACCAAAGAAGGAAAAACGTACCAAGGAGTCAATATCGAAAATGCTTCATATGGATTGACGAATTGTGCTGAGCGGACAGCGATCTTCAAGGCTGTTTCAGAAGGGGAACGAGAGTTTCAACATTTAGTGATTGCAGGAAATACACCTGAACCGATTTCTCCGTGCGGTGCATGCCGTCAAGTGATGGCTGAATTTTGTACGCCTGAAATGCCGGTCACATTAGTTGGTGAACATGGCGTGTCTAAGGAAATGACCGTGGGCGAGCTACTGCCTTATGCATTTACGGAAAAAGACTTATAAGATCTAGCTACATGAACCAAACCTCTCAACAAATAGACAAATTGCTTTGCTACACAACGAATGAAAAGAGTTGATGTAAAAAGGCACCTACTTTGGTTGTTCGAGGTCTGAGCGGTTCATTCCACTTTGCTTAGAAACATGCCAAGAAACACAACGAAATTTTGAGTTGATGTTGATTGGTACAAGGTGACTGAAAGGAACGTTGCTTCCATTCGTTATTTTGAAGTTGAAAAGTACAAGACGAACGAAGAGAGAGTTGTTTCATTGCTTGGAAACACAAAGAACAAAGTGATTTGATGTTGAAAAGTACAAGACGAACGAAGAGAGAGTTGTTTCATTGCTTGGAAACACAAAGAACAAAGTGATTTGATGTTGAAAAGTACAAGACGAACGAAGAGAGAGTTGTTTCATTGCTTGGAAACACAAAGAACAAAGTGATTTGATGTTGAAAAGTACAAGACGAACGAAGAGAGAGTTGTTTCATTGCTTGGAAACACAAAGAACAAAGTGATTTGATGTTGAAAAGTACAAGACGAACGAAGAGAGAGTTGTTTCATTATTATCTTGTTTCATTCAGTCATCCGGCTGTTGAAAATATAAAACTATTTTAGGGGGCTTTACAGAGATGAAAAAAGCAAAATTATTTGGTTTTGGCTTGACTGCACTGGCATTAACACTTGCGTTAGCGGCATGTGGCGGGGGTAAAAAAGATTCAACAGATGGAAAATCAGCAGGTGGGGACGCAGATCACAGCGTTGTTATCGTTACTGATATCGGTGGTGTAGATGATCGCTCGTTCAACCAATCAGCTTGGGAAGGGTTACAAGCTTGGGGGAAAGAACATGATTTGAAAAAAGGAGCAAATGGCTTTGATTATATTCAATCAAATGATGCTTCAGAATACGTAACAAACATTGATACAGCTGTTTCTAACGGATTTAAAACAGTCTTTGGTATTGGCTATCTGCTAGCTGATTCTATCAGTACTGCAGCTGATGCAAATTCAGATACACAATTTGGTATCGTTGATAGTGTTATCGAAGGAAAAGATAATGTAGTATCTGCAACATTTAAAGACCAAGAAGCTGCATATTTAGCTGGCGTGGCAGCAGCACACACAACAAAAACAAACACTGTAGGATTTATCGGTGGTGAAGAAGGCGCAGTAATCGACCGTTTTGAAGCTGGTTTCCACCAAGGTGTAAACGATGCAGCAAAAGAATTGAAAAAAGACATAAAAGTTGAAGTTGAATACGCTGCTTCATTTGGTGATCCTGCCAAAGGGAAAGCATTAGCTGCTTCTATGTACCAAAAAGGCGCTGATATTATTTATCACGCTGCCGGCGGTACAGGTCAAGGTGTTTTCCAAGAAGCAAAAGACTTAAATGAAACTGGTTCAAAAGAAAAAGTTTGGGTTATCGGTGTAGATAGCGACCAAGATAAAGAAGGCAAATACAAAACAAAAGACGGTAAAGAAGACAACTTCACTTTAACATCAACTCTTAAAGGTGTAGGTGCTGCGGTACAAGATATCTCTAATCGTGCATTAGAAGATAAATTCCCTGGTGGCGAACACTTAGTTTACGGTTTGAAAGATGGCGGTGTTGATTTGACAAAAGGCTACTTATCAGACGAAGCACAAAAAGCTGTTGATACAGCGAAAGAAGAAATCATCGCTGAAAAAATCACTGTTCCAGAAGTACCAAAAGATGTAAAAGAATAGATTTCTACGCTTAGCGCTGTGTTAATAGCAGCGCTAAGACTTTATTAAGCCTTTAAAGAAGGAAAACGAATCATACAACCATTCATTTTCTTTCTTTAAGTGCCTAAAAGCTACTTTATTTTTAAGAAGTACCGTATTAATAGATGATGCAAGTGATTAAATTGTTAGGAAGTGAAAAATGTGGCTCAGGAAAACTATGTAATTGAGATGCGCAATATCACTAAGCAGTTCGGGACTTTTAAGGCTAATGATAATATCAACTTAACTGTCCGGCCTGGAGAAATCCATGCTTTGCTAGGGGAAAACGGCGCTGGGAAATCTACCTTAATGAACATTTTATCTGGTTTATTAGAACCAACATCAGGTGAAATATTTATGAATGGTTCAAAAGTATCGATCAATGGACCAACTACAGCAAATCGTTTAGGAATCGGGATGGTTCATCAACATTTCATGTTGGTAGATGCCTTTACTGTAACTGAAAACATCATTTTAGGTAGTGAACCGACGAATGCAGGTGTGTTGGATCGCAAAAAAGCAACGACAGAAATCAAGCGAGTTTCTGAACAATATGGTCTGTCAGTGGATCCAAGTGCCTATATTCGTGACATCTCGGTTGGTGCACAACAACGTGTAGAAATTCTGAAAACGTTATACCGTGGTGCAGATGTTTTAATTTTTGACGAGCCAACAGCCGTTTTGACTCCTCAAGAGATTGATGAGTTGATGGAAATCATGCGTGGGCTTGTTCAAGAAGGCAAATCAATCATCTTGATTACCCACAAATTAGACGAAATCAAAAAAGTAGCAGATCGTTGTACAGTTATTCGTCGTGGCCAAAGTATTGATACGGTAAATGTCAAAGATGTCTCTTCACAACAATTAGCAGATATGATGGTTGGCCGTTCTGTCTCCTTTAAAACAGAAAAGAAAGTGGCTGATCCTAAAGAAGTAGTTCTTTCAATCAAAGAGTTGGTCGTTAAAGAAAGTCGTGGATTAGAAGCTGTTAAAAGTCTTAGTTTAGATGTGCGAGCAGGTGAAGTGGTTGGTATCGCTGGAATCGACGGAAATGGACAAACAGAACTGATTCAAGCTCTAACTGGACTACGTAAAGCAGAAAGTGGATCAGTTGAATTACGAGGAACGACGATCACAAACAAACAACCTCGTGCAATTACAGAAGCAGGCGTTGGTCATGTGCCAGAAGACCGCCATAAGTATGGTTTGATTTTAGATATGACCTTAGCTGAAAATATTGCATTACAAACCTACTATAAAAAACCATTAAGTAATACAGGTGTTTTGAACTATAATCAGATCAATTCATATGCGCGTAGATTGATTGAAGAATATGATGTGCGTACAGTAAACGAATTGGTTCCTGCCAAAGCCTTATCAGGAGGAAATCAACAAAAAGCAATCATTGCTCGAGAAATCGATCGTAATCCAGATTTATTGATTGTTTCGCAACCCACTCGTGGATTAGATGTTGGGGCGATCGAATACATCCATAAACGCTTGATTGAGCAAAGAGATAAAGACAAAGCGGTATTAGTCGTGAGTTTTGAATTAGATGAAATTTTAAATGTTTCCGATCGTATTGCGGTTATTCATGCAGGGAAAATCGTCGGAATCGTTGATCCAAACGAAACGAGCGAAAATGAATTAGGGTTATTAATGGCTGGTTATTCATTAGAAGAAGCTAGAGCCGAATTAAGTCAAAAGGCAGGTGAGGCAGTTGAATAATCGATCAGAAACATTACGGAATGTTTTAGTTCCTATTTTATCAGTATTGATGGGATTTATTCTCGGTGCAATTATTATGTTGATTTCAGGTCAAAATCCGATTGCTGGATACCAAGCGATGCTCCAGACTGCGTTTCAAAGTCCAAAAAGTATCGGGGAAATTTTTGTAACAGCAGGGCCTTTGATTTTTACAGCATTAGGATTTGCGGTAGCAAATTCAGCAGGATTCTTTAACATCGGTCTTTCAGGGCAAGCCTTGTGCGGTTGGGTAACAAGTATTTGGGTAGCACTTGCTATGCCAGATGCCCCTCGAATGGTTGTTCTGCCGTTGGCGGTACTCGCGGGCGCTTTAGCAGGCGCTTTGGCAGCTGCCATCCCGGGTTTGCTACGCGCTTTCTTTGGGACAAGTGAAGTAATCGTGACGATCATGTTGAATTATGTTTTTCTTTATACAAGTACCCACATTGTTAATAATGTGATGGCAAAAGATTTAATGACGAATAAAGGGGTTACAAAAGTAATTGGAGAAAATGCTAGCTTACGTACAGGTTTCCTAAAAGAATTGAGTAGCGGGTCACGTTTGAATATTGGGATTTTTATGGCGCTTATTTTCTTAGTTTTAATATGGTTCCTTATGAAGAAAACGACTTTGGGCTATGAAATTCGTTCAGTTGGGTTGAACCCATTTGCTTCTGAATATGCTGGTATGAGTAGTAAACGGACAATCGTGATGTCAATGGTTATTTCAGGAACTTTAGCTGGTCTTGGCGGTGTCGTTCTTGGACTAGGCACATTTGGCAACTTCTTTGTTCAAGGATCTTCATTGAGTATTGGATTTGATGGAATGGCGATTTCTTTACTAGGAGCAGGAAGTTCAATTGGAATATTCCTATCTGCGATTCTTTTCAGTGTGCTGAAACTTGGTGGTCAAGGAATGCCGCTTCGCGCAGGTGTTCCCATCGAATTAGTGGATGTTGTGATCGCTGCAATCATTTTCTTTGTTGCAATCAGCTATTTGATTCGCTTCTTATTAGCGAAAGCTTCAGGAAATAAAAAAGAAGTAGCGATTGTGGAAGAATTAGTTGGAAAATCAGATCCGACAAGTCAAGAAGGAGGCAAAATCTAATGGATATTGCATTAATCGCTGTATTAGCGCCGATTATTACACAAACGTTGGTTTATTCTACTCCTTTAGTTTTTACGGCTCTGGGTGGGACTTTTTCCGAACGTAGTGGTATTGTAAACGTAGGACTTGAAGGAATCATGGTCATGGGTGCCTTTAGTTCCGTTGTATTTAACTTAACCTTTGCTGAAACGTTTGGCGCAGCAACACCGTGGCTCGCTTGTTTAGTCGGAGGTGTGGTTGGCATGTTATTTTCACTGCTTCATGCAGTTGCGACAATCAATTTAAGAGCAGATCATATCATCAGTGGAACTGTAGTCAATTTAATGGCACCTGCTCTTGGAATATTCTTGATCAAAGTAATTTATGGGAAAGGGCAAACAGATACAATCACAGAATCATTTGGTTACTTTTCATTTCCTATTTTGAAGGACATTCCGATTTTAGGTGAGTTATTCTTCAAACAAACCACCTTGCCAGCTTTTGTGGCGATTATCGTGGCCATTATTTCTTGGTTTGTTTTATTTAAAACGCGCTTTGGATTACGCCTTCGTTCAGTGGGTGAAAATCCCCAAGCAGCAGATACACTTGGAATCAATGTGTACGTTATGCGCTATGCGGGTGTTTTGATCTCTGGCTTTTTAGGTGGGATCGGAGGAGCTGTATTCGCTCAAACGATTGCTGGACGTTTTGCAGTTACAACGATTGCCGGACAAGGATTTATTTCAATGGCAGCGATGATTTTTGGTAAATGGAATCCACTTGGCGCGATGGGCGCAGCCTTGTTCTTTGGTTTTGCGCAAAATATCAGTATTGCGGGCTCAAATCTACCAGTTATTTCATCAATACCAGCTGTTTATCTACAAGCAGCACCGTATGTGTTAACCATTGTTGTTTTAGTTGTTTTCTTAGGAAAAGCATCTGGACCTAAAGCAATCGGGAAAAATTATATCAAATCAAAATAAAGTTAGTACAAAAGGGTGGGCTATGGGAAATTTTCTGAAGTCGCGCCCTTTTTCTAAATAGTTATTATGTTAGTTTTGCAGGACTGGCTTTCAAAATTTTTTAACAAATATCAATAGAAAGAAGGATGGTTATGTTTAAACGTGTACATTTAATAGTGATGGATTCAGTCGGGATTGGTGAAGCGCCTGATGCTGAAAAGTTTGGTGATGTTGGGAGTGATACTTTAGGACATATCGCAAAAGAAGCAGGCTTGACAATTCCTAATTTAGAAAATCTAGGACTTGGAACGATTGCCCCGCTTCACAATGTAGAAGCGGTTGCTGAGCATAAAGGGTATGCAACGAAATTAGAAGAAATTTCAGTTGGAAAAGACACTATGACTGGACATTGGGAAATTATGGGCTTGAATATTCAAAAACCTTTCCGAGTATTTCCAGACGGATTTCCAGAAGAATTATTAAAACAAATCGAAGAATTTTCAGGACGTAAAATAGTTTGTAATAAGCCCTACAGTGGTACAGCAGTTTTAGATGATTACGGAAAACATCAAATGGAAACGGGCGACTTGATCGTTTACACATCTGCTGATCCAGTGCTGCAAATTGCGGCGCATGAAGAGATCATTCCGCTGGAAGAATTATACCGTATTTGTCAGTATGTTCGCGACATTACCAAAGATGAACCTTATATGATCGGTCGAATTATCGCTCGTCCGTATGTTGGTGAACCTGGAAACTTTACTAGAACAAGTAACCGTCATGATTATGCCTTAGATCCATTTGGCAAAACGGTTCTTGATTCATTAAAGGATAATGGGAAGGAAGTTATTGCAGTCGGCAAAATCAACGACATTTTCAATGGTCAAGGTATTACAGACTCAGTGCGTACGAAAAGCAATATGGACGGTGTAGATCAATTGCTAAACGTGATGAAACGAGATTTTGAAGGCTTGAGTTTCACTAACTTAGTTGATTTTGATGCGTTATACGGTCACCGTCGTGATGTAGTTGGTTATGCACATGCAATTGAAGCATTTGATTTGAGACTTCCAGAAATAATTGAGTCATTAGAAGAAGATGATTTGCTGATGATTACAGCTGACCACGGAAATGACCCGACATTTCCTGGGACTGATCACACTAGAGAATATGTTCCATTATTAGTTTACAGCAAAAAAATGAGCGGACAAGGTAGTTTAGCGCAAGGGCATTATGCAGATATTTCAGCAACAGTGGCTGAAAACTTTGCTGTTCCAAAAACAGAAAACGGCGAAAGCTTTTTAAATAAACTAGTATAGGAGAGACATGATGACAAAACTAGGTGAAATGTTAAAAGAGACAACAGCGTTTTTAAAAGAAAAAGGTGTTGGCGAAGTTGATTTTGGTTTGATTCTGGGTTCTGGTTTAGGAGAGTTAGCAGATGAAGTGGAAGATGCCATTGCGATTCCTTTTTCAGAAGTTCCTCATTTTGCGGTTTCAACAGTTGTTGGACATGCTGGTAAATTAGTTTACGGTACACTATCCGGGAAAAAAGTTTTAGCAATGCAAGGTCGTTTCCATTATTATGAAGGCCATTCAATGCAAAAAGTGACCTATCCCGTTCGATTAATGGCTGCGATGGGTGCTCATTCAATGGTCGTAACAAATGCTGCAGGTGGCGTGAATGAAACCTTCACACCAGGTAATTTGATGTTGATCACAGATCATATTAACTTTACTGGCGATAATCCATTGATTGGGGAAAATGATGAAGCGATGGGACCTCGCTTCCCAGATATGAGTCATGCGTATACACCTGCTTACTTTGAAATTGCTAAAAAAGTGGCAAAAGAACAAAATGTACCACTGCAAGAAGGGGTCTACATGGGGTATTCTGGACCAACGTATGAAACACCAGCTGAAATTCGTATGTCTCGTGTGATGGGAGCTGATGCTGTGGGGATGTCAACAGTCTCTGAGGTAATCGTTGCAGCACACAGCGGGTTGAAGGTCTTGGGTATTTCATGTATCACGAACTTAGCCGCTGGCATGCAAAGCAGTCTGAATCATGCAGAAGTTGTCGAAACAACAGAACGTGTTAAAGCACAGTTTAAAGAATTGATCAAAGAAACGTTAGCTGAATTATAAAAGAGTCATTATAAAGGAGAAAAAATATGAGTGTCCATATTGAAGCAAAACAAGGCGAAATCGCTGATAAAATTTTACTACCAGGAGATCCACTACGTGCGAAATATATCGCTGAAACGTTTTTAGACAATCCTGTTTGTTACAACCAAGTAAGAGGGATGTTAGGGTATACAGGAACATATAAAGGTGAACGTGTTTCAGTTCAAGGAACAGGAATGGGGATGCCTTCTGCAACCATTTATGCCCATGAATTGATCAACTCTTACGATGTTAAAAAATTAATTCGCGTAGGTACTTGCGGTTCGATTTCTGAAAAAGTGAACGTTAGAGATTTAGTGATCGCACAAGCCGCTGCTACACCCTCATCGATGATCCGTAATGACTTTCCGAAATATGATTTTCCGCAAATTGCTGATTTTGATTTGCTATTGAAATCATACACTGTCGCGAAAGAAAAAAGATTTGTCACGCACGTAGGAAACGTTTTGTCTGATGATGTCTTTTATAAAGATAGTATGGATGGTGTGTTTGAATTAGGGAAATTAGGTGTTTTAGCGATTGAAATGGAAGCTGCCGCATTATATTATTTAGCAGCTAAATTTGATGTGCAAGCGTTGGCGATTATGACCGTGAGTGATAGTTTAGTAACAGGTGAAGAAACAACTGCTGAAGAACGTCAAACAACATTCAATGATATGATCGAAGTAGGATTAGAAACTGCGATCAATAGTTAATAGTCAGGAGGTTGGAAGAAAAGTATTTAACTCTGAGAAATAAGAGAGCGTTGCTTCTGCTTCCACCGTTTATCTGGATTCCTTAGGGGTGGGGTGTGACTCGTAGAGTCATGTCCCACCCCCTTATTGTAAATCAAAGCGATTGCTTGCAGAGCGGATGATGCACAATACTTGGCGAGCGAAGGGAGAGAAGTTCCACAGGCGAAATCCCAGCGATAGTATGTAAAATAGTCGAAACACGATTTCTAGTAAGAGCAAAATAAGAGACGTTTTCGCCATCTTGCTCTATCATATAAGATGAACTTTAGATTGGATGGAGGAAGAAAAAATGGATAATTTTAGATTTTATGTACCAACAGATATTCGTTTTGGAAAAGACCGCTTAAACACAGAGTTAACGGATGTTTTAGATGTGTATGGTAAAAACGTGTTGCTTGTATATGGTGGCGGGAGTATTAAGAAAAATGGTTTGTACGAGCAAGTGATAGAATTACTTGGAAAAAATCATAATAAAGTTGTCGAATTAAGCGGTGTAGAACCGAATCCTCGTATTGAAACGGTCCGTCGTGGCGTAGCGCTATGTCGCGAAAATGATGTGAATGTGATTTTGGCAGTAGGTGGAGGCTCAGCAATCGATTGTGCTAAAGTGGTTGCAACAGGCGTTTATAGCGATGAAGATCCATGGGATATTATCGTAGCGCGAAAAGGATATCAAGGCGAGGCGTTGCCAATCGTTACCATCTTAACGTTAGCAGCAACAGGTAGTGAAATGAATGCTGGTGCAGTTATTTCGAATCTAACTACAAATCAAAAATTAGGTATTGGTGGGCCATCAATGATTCCAAAAGTTTCTTTCCTTGATCCGAAAAATACTTTTACAGTACCCACTTATCAAACAGCTGCAGGTTCTGCGGACATACTAAGTCATCTTTTTGAAAGTTATTTCAATGTTACAGAAGGGACAGATATACAAGATTTTGTTTCAGAAGGAATAATGCGTGCCGTCATCAAAAATTGTCCAGTTGCACTTGCCACACCTGATAATTATGATGCTCGTGCTAACTTAATGTGGTCAAGTAGTTTAGCGTTGAACGGTTTAACCAGAAATGGGAAACATGGTGTTTGGTCATGTCATGCGATGGAACATGAGTTAAGTGCGTTTTATGATATTACGCACGGAATTGGCTTGGCTATTTTAACGCCGCGTTGGATGAATTATGTTCTTAATGAAAAAACAGTCACGAGATTTGCTCAGTTTGCGCACAACGTTTGGGGAATCAACGAGAAAGACCCAATGCTTGCAGCGAAAAAAGGAATTCAAGCAACATATGATTTCTTCAAGACATGCGATATTCCTATGACATTACCAGAAGTTGGGATTGATGAGGAAAAATTTGAAGAAATGGCGAAACAAGCGGTAGCGCATAGTACAATCAAAACAGAGGCTTTTGTTCCGTTAGCGGAATCAGATGTTGAAGCGATTTATCGTGAATGTTTAACAGAATCTAGTTTTGCTTAACGAACAATCTCTACTTGAGAAGGGATACTTCTATGAGGTAATGGTTTGCTGAAACGTATTCAAAAAACTGGGTGCTTTGGGAAGCTTAGTTTAAAGATATTGAACAACCTGATTTGCTTGAAATGATTAGTCCTATTATTCGAACGGATTTGAAAGCATCCACAGACGTTCTTGCTACAAACTGGATATTTTACTGTGAAGCGTTGCAAAAGATGCATTGCAAGAAAAAGTAAGATCCTCGATCACGGTACACTTGTTAGAGGAGCAATGCTATGTTCAATACAACATGTCCGATTTTGAAGTTGTCACATAACGAGAAGCTAATAAAAATGGGCTACAACACTTATACTGAAATGTAGAGTAATAACTAAAAAAGCCCTCAGAAACGTTTGCGTTTCTGAGGGCTTAAAGTGTTATAAGTAGTATTTTTTCGCTACTGTTAAATCATCGTTTAATTCATAAACAAGTGGTTGACCTGTTGGGATTTCAAGATCCATGATATCTTCATCTGAGATACCTTCGATATGTTTTGCTAAAGCGCGTAAAGAGTTACCGTGAGCTGCCACTAAGACCGTTTTATTGTCCAATAAAGCAGGAGCAATCTCATCTTGCCAGAATGGTAATGCACGTTCTAACGTAACTTTTAAGTTTTCTCCACCTGGGATATCACGTTGGTCCAACATTGCATAACGACGATCATTCGCTGCAGAACCCTCATCAGTTGCTTCCATCAATGGAGGTAAAGTATCGTAAGAACGACGCCAGATGTGTACTTGGTCATCTCCATATTTTTCAGCAGTTTCTTTTTTGTTTAGACCTTGCAATTTACCATAATGACGTTCATTTAAGCGCCAAGATTTGATTTGAGGAACCCATAATTGATCTGAGTTTTCTAAAAGCAAGTTACATGTTTTGATAGCACGAGTTAAGACAGAAGTATACGCTACATCAAATTCAATTCCAGCTTCTTTGATTTTGCGGCCGCCTTCGATTGCTTCTTCAACACCTTGTGGTGCTAAATCTACGTCAGCCCAACCTGTAAATTGATTCAACGCATTCCATTCACTAAGTCCATGACGAGAAAATACTAATTTTGGCATGTATAGCTCTCCTTTGAGTTGTAGTTTCTGAAACTTTCATTTCCTGTTCTATTGTACACCGTTTTAAAATAGATTTCCATTGTAAATTAGTAAAAAATACTGGAGGCGCTAGTTCTTATAGTAGTCTAAAGGAATAGACATCTATAATAGCGAAAACAAATAAGAAGAGTGTTGCATTCAGGCAACACTCTTCTTAACACGCACTTCCATTAATAACTTGCTATTATTGAGAAATTTTAGCAACATCCGCTTCTGGTAAATTGATGTATTTGTAGCAAGTTCCAACGGAAACATTGCATTTTGAAGAAATAAATTGGATCGTTTCTTTCTTTTCATGATATAAGTGACGGATTTTTTTTACGGTCCGTGTATCAATTTTAGGACGTCCTCCGATTTTGCCTTTTTTTCGAGCATTCTTCAATCCGATCAAAGTACGTTCTGTGATTAAATCGCACTCCATCCTTGCCAACCCATTCATCAACTTGAAGTAAATATCCCCCATTGGAAGGCGCGTGTCGATTTCTTCATCTAAGCTAACTAGATGAATGCCAGATCCTTTGAAGGTCTGTGTCAGTTCAGTCAACTGGCGGGTTGAACGGCCTAAGCGATTCAAGCGGCAGATAACTAAGGTATCGCCTGCTTCTAAATTGTTGAGGATTGTATCAAGTTCAGAAATGAGACGTTTGTCATTTGTAACATCGAAAGATTCATGATAAACGTCGTCGCAACCGAAGTCAGATAAGATTTTGATTTGAGCATCTAAATCGTTGTCTGTGATTGTTGTACGTGCATAACCAATTATTTTCATCGTTCGTCCTTTCTAGTAAAAAGTAAAATAGGATACTAAAAATGTAGCATATAAACGAATGGAATGATAGGTGTTTTTTTATCTTTCTTTAATGCTATTCTTTGTTTTCAAATCTATTTCAAATGTTTTGCTATTCTGATACATGAATCGTTTTTGGCCCTGCTTGTCCACCTACGATAACAGTTGAAACAACATTAAGAAATAATCCGTGTTCAACAACACCAACCAACTGATCTAAATAGGTGCCTAATGCAATCGGATCAGTGATTTCTTCTAAATGGAGATCAATGATAGAATGGCCGCCGTCAGTGACCAATAGTTCTTCATTAGGAGTGGTACGCAAAACAGGCGCAAACCCTTTTTCTTCAAATAAACGAACGAGTTGTTGGCTACCGTATGGAACGACTTCAACAGGCAACGGGAATTTACCAAGTTTTTTTACAAGTTTTGAATCATCGACGATCCAAATGCATTTTTTTGAATAGGTTGCAACGATTTTCTCGAACAATAAAGCAGCACCGCCACCTTTGATACCTTGGAAATCTTCACTGATTTCATCTGCTCCATCAATCGTTAAGTCGACATAAGGAACCTCATCGATCCCTTTCAAAGGAATACCTAATGCTAGTGCTTGACGCTCCGTTTCTTTTGATGTAGTGACACCAACGATAGATAAGCCTTCTTCTTTCACGCGGCGCCCAACTTCATCCACCATAAATTTTGCAGTAGATCCAGTTCCCAGGCCTACGATCATACCATCTTCTACATATCTTGCTGCTTCGATTCCTGCCATTTGTTTAAGATTCATCCACTTGTTTACCCCTTTCAAATAATCAAACACATTGTACCGTTAAACGAAAAAAAAAGATAGAATGAATTAGAAAGATTCCTATTTTCTACTATATAAATGCTCCTAGAAAAAAAGATACTAAATAATCTCTCGTTTTATACAAAAAAACTTCGTAAGTGGTTGACATACGTATATTATCATGTTATCCTAGCAAAGGTGCTTTATCTACAGGTCTCTCGTTGAGACGTGCTGACTGTCTATCGAAGCATATTTGATAATAAGTGCAGAGATTGCATTATTTTTTATCGCTAAAAAAGAACCACCTGGATGTGTGGAACTAGATGCGAAAAGAGGAAGGAGGAAACAAGGAATGCCTACAATTAATCAATTAGTACGTAAACCTCGTAAATCAAAGGTGGAGAAATCTAATTCACCAGCGTTGAACAAAGGATATAATAGCTTTAAGAAATCTCAAACGAACGTAAACTCACCACAAAAGCGTGGGGTTTGTACTCGTGTGGGAACAATGACACCTAAAAAACCTAACTCGGCTTTACGTAAATATGCCCGTGTTCGTTTGTCTAACTTAATCGAAGTAACAGCTTATATCCCAGGTATTGGTCACAACTTACAAGAACATAGCGTGGTACTATTACGCGGTGGACGTGTAAAAGATTTACCAGGGGTACGTTATCATATCGTACGTGGTGCGCTTGATACAGCCGGCGTTACAGATCGTAAACAAAGCCGCTCTAAATATGGTACTAAAATGCCTAAAGCTGCTAAATAATTTGACAATCACTAAGGTCTTATATAATAAAGAATTTTCGGAAGGAGGAGTTACGGATGCCACGTAAAGGTCCTGTTACAAAACGCGATGTTTTACCAGATCCAATTTATAACTCAAAATTAGTAACTCGCTTGATCAACCGTGTAATGGTTGATGGTAAACGCGGGATTGCTGCTAATATCATCTATAATTCATTTGATATCATCAAAGAATCTACAGGGAACGATCCATTGGAAGTTTTCGAACAAGCAATGAAAAACGTTATGCCTGTACTAGAAGTAAAAGCTCGCCGTGTTGGGGGTTCTAACTATCAAGTACCAGTTGAAGTTCGTCCAGAACGTCGTACAACTTTAGGTTTACGTTGGGTTGTTAACTATGCTCGCCTACGCGGTGAACATACAATGGAACAACGTCTAGCGAAAGAAATCATGGATGCTGCCAATAACACTGGTGCTTCTGTTAAAAAACGTGAAGACACACACAAAATGGCGGACGCTAACCGTGCGTTTGCACACTATCGTTGGTAAGATCCTCTCTGTATGTAATTTAACTTTACTGCAGACAGTCACTTTACAATCGATTTAAATAAAGAGAGGAGAAACCTAGAATGCCAAGAGAATTTTCGTTAGAAAACACTCGTAATATCGGTATTATGGCGCACGTTGATGCGGGTAAAACTACAACAACAGAGCGTATTTTATACTATACTGGTAAAATCCACAAAATTGGTGAAACGCACGAAGGTGCATCACAAATGGACTGGATGGAACAAGAACAAGAACGTGGTATCACGATCACGTCTGCTGCAACAACTGCAGAGTGGAAAGGGTACCGTGTAAACATTATCGATACACCAGGACACGTGGATTTCACTATTGAAGTTCAACGTTCACTACGTGTATTGGATGGTGCTGTAACCGTTCTTGACTCACAATCAGGTGTGGAACCTCAAACTGAAACAGTTTGGCGTCAAGCAACTGAATATAAAGTTCCACGTGTTGTTTTCTGTAATAAAATGGATAAAATCGGTGCGGATTTCTTATACTCTGTAAACTCATTACATGATCGTTTACAAGCTAACGCTCATCCAATCCAATTACCAATTGGTTCAGAAGATAACTTCACAGGGATCATCGATTTAATTACGATGAAAGCTGAAATCTATACAAATGACTTAGGTACAGACATTCAAGAAACTGAAATTCCAGAAGAATATATGGATCAAGCAGTTGAATGGCGTGAAAAATTAGTTGAAGCAGTTGCTGAAACTGATGAAGACCTAATGATGAAATATCTTGATGGTGAAGAAATTACAATCGAAGAATTAAAAGCGGGCATCCGCCAAGCAACGATCAACGTTGAGTTCTTCCCAGTAATGGCTGGTTCTGCCTTTAAAAATAAAGGTGTTCAATTAATGCTTGATGCAGTTCTTGATTACTTGCCATCACCACTAGATATTGAAGCGATCAAAGGGATCGACGTTAAAACAGACGAAGAAACAACTCGTCCTGCTGATGACGAAGCACCTTTCTCATCGCTAGCATTTAAAGTGATGACTGACCCATTTGTAGGTCGTCTAACATTCTTCCGTGTTTATTCTGGTGTCCTTGAAAGTGGTTCATACGTATTGAACGCTTCTAAAGACAAAAAAGAACGTATCGGTCGTATTTTACAAATGCACGCGAACACTCGTAAAGAAATTGACAAAGTGTTCTCAGGAGATATTGCAGCAGCTGTTGGATTGAAAGATACAACAACTGGTGATACTTTATGTGCGGTAGATTCACCAGTTATTCTTGAATCAATTGAGTTCCCAGAACCAGTTATCCAAGTAGCTGTTGAACCTAAATCAAAAGCTGACCAAGATAAAATGGGTGTAGCGCTGCAAAAACTTGCAGAAGAAGATCCATCATTCCGCGTTGAAACGAACGTTGAAACTGGTGAAACAGTTATCTCTGGTATGGGTGAATTGCACTTAGACGTATTAGTAGACCGTATGAAACGTGAGTTCAAGGTTGAAGCTAACGTTGGTGCTCCACAAGTATCATACCGTGAAACTTTCCGTGCTCCTGTAACTCAGGCAGAAGGTAAGTTTGTACGTCAGTCTGGTGGTAAAGGTCAATACGGACATGTCTGGGTTGAATTTACACCAAACGAAGAAGGTAAAGGCTTCGAATTTGAAAATGCTATCGTCGGTGGTGTGGTTCCTCGTGAATACATCCCTGCGGTTGAAAAAGGCTTGGCAGAATCAATGAACAACGGTGTTCTTGCTGGATATCCATTAGTGGATATCAAAGCAAAACTTTACGACGGTTCATACCATGATGTCGATTCAAATGAAACAGCCTTCCGTGTAGCTGCTTCTATGGCGCTACGTGCGGCTGCTAAAAAAGCAATGCCTGTAATTTTAGAACCAATGATGAAAGTAACGATCACTGTACCAGAAGATTACTTAGGTGATATCATGGGACACGTTACAAGTCGTCGTGGACGTGTTGAAGGTATGGAAGCACACGGTAATTCACAAATCGTTAACGCGATGGTGCCTCTAGCTGAAATGTTCGGTTATGCTACAACATTACGTTCAGCAACACAAGGTCGCGGTACGTTTATGATGGTCTTTGACCACTATGAAGATGTACCAAAATCTGTACAAGAAGAAATCATCAAGAAAAATGGCGGAAACAACGCATAATAGTTAAGAAATAAGTCGTTACTTATTTATGACTAGGATTTTCGAACGATTTCGGTTAAACTTATAAAAGATGATCAGGTAGTTGTCACTATCTATCAAATAAAATAAAAATTCATATATTTTAGGAGGAACATTTAAAATGGCTAAAGAAAAATTTGACCGTTCTAAACCCCATGTAAACATTGGTACTATTGGACACGTTGACCATGGTAAAACTACATTAACTGCTGCAATCGCAACTGTGTTAGCTAAACACGGTGGCGGTGAAGCTCAAAACTATGCTGATATCGATAACGCTCCAGAAGAAAAAGAACGTGGTATCACAATCAACACTTCTCACATCGAGTATGAAACTGATGCTCGTCACTACGCACACGTGGATTGCCCAGGACACGCGGATTACGTTAAAAACATGATCACTGGTGCTGCACAAATGGATGGAGCTATCTTAGTAGTTTCTGCTGCTGATGGTCCTATGCCTCAAACTCGTGAGCACATCTTGTTATCACGTAACGTTGGTGTACCATATATCGTTGTTTTCTTAAACAAAATGGATATGGTAGATGACGAAGAATTATTAGAATTAGTAGAAATGGAAGTTCGTGATTTATTATCTGAATATGACTTCCCAGGTGACGACACTCCTGTTATCGCTGGTTCTGCTTTGAAAGCTTTAGAAGGCGATGCTTCATACGAAGAAAAAATCATGGAATTAATGGCTGCAGTTGATGAGTATATCCCAACTCCAACTCGTGATACTGACAAACCATTCATGATGCCAGTCGAAGACGTATTCTCAATCACTGGACGTGGTACAGTTGCTACTGGCCGTGTTGAACGTGGAGAAGTTCGCGTTGGTGACGAAATCGAAATCGTTGGTATTAAAGAAGATACTGCTAAAACAACAGTTACTGGTGTTGAAATGTTCCGTAAATTGTTAGACTACGCTGAAGCTGGCGATAACATCGGTGCTTTATTACGTGGTGTTGCACGTGAAGATATCGAACGTGGACAAGTATTGGCAAAACCTGCTTCAATCACTCCACACACAAAATTTAAAGCTGAAGTTTATGTTTTATCAAAAGAAGAAGGCGGACGTCACACTCCATTCTTCACTAACTACCGTCCTCAGTTCTACTTCCGTACAACTGACGTAACTGGTGTAGTTGAATTACCAGAAGGCGTTGAAATGGTAATGCCTGGTGATAACGTTGCAATGGACGTTGAATTGATCCACCCAATCGCTATCGAAGACGGAACTCGTTTCTCTATTCGTGAAGGTGGACGTACTGTTGGTTCAGGCGTTGTTTCTGAAATCACTAAATAATTTAAATTTAACGATTTAATATAAAGGAATAAAACCGACGTAAAACATCGGGGTACTCGGACGTAAGCCGAAGGGATTTCCCTTCGGCTTTTTTGTGTTTTAAGGCGTAAAAATAGACTGAAGAAATTATCTGCAGTCTATTTTTTTATCTTAAAGCTTTCCAGTCAGAAACTGAGCTTCTCCAAAGCCAAAGCTCCAATCTGCATCATCATTGATGACGAAAGAAACAAGTAAGTTTTTAGGGGCAATCCCACATAACTCATCTAATTGCTGTGCCAGTGATCGATAAAATTTTTCTTTTTGAGCTGTAGTTCGTTGCCGACTAATAACGGTTAATGAAATCATCTTAGCGGGATCTCTATTAAATCCCAACCCGGTATCTTCTAACACCATTTCAAAAGGTTTGTGCTGCGTAACGATTTGATACCTATCGCCTGTTGGAACATCAAAAGACGCTAAGACTACTGAATGAGCAATATCAAGTATCGTTTGGATTTCTTCTTTACTGCGCCCTTCGACCAAATCAAATTTTAGTAATGGCAAGTTAAGCCCTCCTTTTTTTCTAGCTAGTTGCTATATAAAAGTTCTATCGTATGTGAGTTGCAAAACTCTACATATTCTTCAGGTATATCTCTTGATGTAACGATGCCCTTGATATTCTCTAAAGGTGAATAGGTCAGCAAAGTAGAGTGGTCAAATTTCGAGCTATCGGCGAGTAGATAAACATCTTTGGTTCTTTCGACAATCATTTTTTTTATCCGATATTCCATCAAATCTGAATTTGTTAAACCACTAGTGATCGAAACCCCAGTTGCTGCCATGAATGCTTTGTTTATATTGTATCTAGTCACGATGGTTTCATCCTCGATTCCGACAAAAGAACGTGTATCTCTTTTATAACTATTACCGATAAGGATTAGTTGGACATTTTTCATTGCGGCCGCAAGGTTAATAATATCGAGATTATTTGTTAATAAAGTAAACGATAACTCTGGATCGATATGTTTCAAAATTTGACTAGTTGTTGTGCCTGAATCAACATAAATTAAATCTTCTTCTTTGATTAACGAGGCGGCTCGTGCACCGATCTGCTCCTTCTCTGTCTGATTATAGATAGTTCGATTTTCAAAAGAAACCAAGTTGTTTTCTACGTAAACGACGCCACCATAAACTTTTTTTATAGTTCCTCTTTTTTCCAATTCATTGATATCTCGGCGAATCGTATTTTTAGAGACGTTGAAAACATGACACAGTTCATCAAGAGAAATACTGCCTTGTTGTTGTATGTAATTTTCAATTTGCTGTATACGTTGTAATTTCATATTCCGTAGCCTTTCCACTTCGTGTGATTAGATTCACTATAACATATGGTCTTAATGTAATCAACATATAACCAATTTTGTGTAATTTCGCCATTTTTTATCCACATTATTTTGTTTTAGACTCGGAAGTTAGCAAGAAGTGACCAAAAAATAGAACTTTTCACCTAAAATGGGTTGACTATTAGAAAAACGAATTGTACAATGTAATCAAAAGTTAACCAAAAATATCAAGATGTAACCAACGTGTTGATTTTTAATAGAAACTAAGGAGGATGTTATTATGGCAGCGATACGAAAGTTAAAAAATTATATTGGTGGCAAATGGGTGTCTAGCCGTACAGAAACATATGAAACGGTTTATAATCCAGCTACGAAAGAAGTGTTGTGTGAAGTACCACTTTCTACAAAAGAAGATTTAGAAGAGGCTGTCACAATTGCTAGTGAAGCTTTTGAAACATGGAAAGAGCTAGCTGTGCCAAGACGTGCCAGAATTCTTTTTAATTATCAACAACTCTTGATTAAACATAAAGCGGAATTGGCTCGTTTAATTACGCTCGAAAATGGGAAAAATCTTAACGAAGCTCTAGGTGAAGTGCAAAGGGGTATTGAAAATGTAGAATTTGCTGCTGGAACGCCAACATTAATGATGGGGGATTCATTATCTTCGATTGCAACAGATGTAGAAGTTGCTAACTATCGTTACCCAATTGGAGTAGTCGCGGGCATTTCGCCTTTTAACTTTCCGATGATGGTTCCTTGTTGGATGTTTCCGATGGCGATTTCTTGTGGAAATAGTTTCGTTTTAAAACCGTCGGAAAGAACGCCTTTGCTAACTGAACGATTGGCTGAATTATTTACAGAGGCGGGGTTACCAGCTGGCGTATTTAATATTGTATATGGCGCACATGATGTTGTGAATGGGATTTTAGAACATCCAGAAGTGAAAGCGATTTCCTTTGTTGGCTCAAAACCAGTCGGCGAGTATGTTTATACAGAAGGTAGTAAAAATTTGAAACGAGTGCAAGCATTGACCGGTGCCAAAAACCATTCAATTGTTTTAAAAGACGCAGACTTAGATGATGCTGTGACCAATATTGTATCTGCTGCTTTTGGTTCTGCAGGTGAGCGTTGTATGGCATGTGCAGTGGTAACCGTTGAAGAAGAAATAGCAGATGCCTTTATCGCTAAGTTAAAAGAAAAAGCAACAGGTGTAAAAGTCGGAAATGGCTTGGATGATGGCGTCTTTTTGGGGCCGGTTATTCGTGAAGAAAATCAAAAAAGAACACTAGCGTATATTGAAAAAGGAATTGAAGAAGGAGCACGCTTGATTGCGGATGGTAGGGAGAATATTCCACAGAATGGTTATTTTGTCGGTCCAACTATTTTTGATGGTGTGACAACGGATATGACGATTTGGCGGGATGAAATTTTTGCTCCAGTATTGTCGATCATCAGAGTAGAAAACTTACAAGAAGCCGTTGCGACAGCGAATCAGTCTGAATTCGCAAACGGAGCTTGTCTGTTCACTAATAATGCCTCAGCGATTCGTTACTTTAGAGAAAATATTGATGCAGGTATGCTAGGAATCAATTTAGGTGTACCAGCGCCGATGGCATTCTTCCCGTTTTCAGGTTGGAAGTCCTCGTTTTACGGGACGCTTCATGCAAATGGCAAAGACAGTGTAGAGTTTTATACGCGTAAAAAAGTAGTCACAGCACGGTATCCTAAGACAAATATTTAATGGGAAAGAAGGTGTAAGGATGGTTCATTTAAAGTATAAACCTATCCCACAAGAGTTAGTAAAAGGCACCACGTTACTTCAGCGGATCAATAAAAATAATGCAGCTTTACAGTACATTGAATTGAAAGTCATAAAAATGACGAGTGGAAGTAAATTTCAAGAATCATTAGGAAAGCAAGAAGTGTGTATCGTTGCCCTAACAGGAAAAATCACAGTAACAGATGGAGAACAAACCTTTAAGACAATCGGCACGCGAAAAAACGTCTTTGAAAAAATTCCAACGGATAGTGTCTATATCTCGATAGAGCAAACGTTCGATATTACAGCGATAACTGAAGCCACGGTGATTCTATGTTACTCACCATCTGATAAGAAAAAAACAACTACTCTGATTAAAGCATCAGATAATACCATTGAACGTAGAGGGAAATATCAGAATAAACGTTTGGTGCATAATATTTTACCAGATACAAGTCCAATTGCTGATCGTTTGTTAGTTGTGGAAGTGTTTACTGATGGGGGGAACTGGTCTAGTTATCCACCTCATAAGCACGATCAAGACAATTTGCCTCTAGAATCGAAATTAGAAGAAACGTATTATCATGAAATGAATCCCAGACAAGGGTTTGTTTTTCAACGAGTGTATACAGATGATCGCTTACTGGATGAAACGATGGCTATAGAAAATGGTGATGTCGTCGTTGTTCCAGAGGGGTATCACCCAGTAAGTGTACCAGATGGTTACGATTCTTATTACTTGAATGTAATGGCAGGCCCAACTAGAAAGTGGCAGTTTCATAATGATCCTGACCACGAATGGATTTTAAACAGAGAATAGAAGGAGTGACAAGGATGACAAAAACATTTGATATGATTGCCCTTGGTCGAGCGTGTATTGACTTGAATGCAGTGGAGTATGATCGACCGATGGAAGAAACGATGACCTTTAAAAAATATGTAGGTGGTTCACCAGCAAATATCGCAATTGGCAGTGCCAAGTTAGGTGTGAAAGTTGGTTTTATTGGGAAAATTTCAGATGACCAGCATGGACGTTTCATCAAAGAATACATGAGCGAAGCTGGAATAGATACGAGCCAACTGTTCACTGATCAAAAAGGACACAAAGCAGGATTGGCATTTACGGAGATCAAAAGCCCAGAAGAATGCAGCATTTTGATGTATCGAGATCAAGTGGCGGACTTGTACCTAGCGCCGGAAGAAATCGATGAAGAATACATCAAACAAACAGATCTCTTGTTGGTATCTGGAACGGCACTTGCGCAAAGTCCTTCCAGAGAGGCGGTATTAAAAGCGATTGCTTATGCTAGAAAAAATCAGGTGAAAGTTGCGTTTGAACTAGATTATCGTCCGTACACATGGCAATCACCAGAAGACGTTTCCGTTTATTATTCAATTGTTGCTGAAAATGCTGATATTGTGATCGGTACAAGAGATGAATATGATGAAATGGAAGGTAAAAAAGGTGGAACAAATCAAGCGACTACAGACTATCTATTTCAGCATCGTCCTGAATTGATTGTGATCAAACACGGCGTAAAAGGTTCTTATGCCTATACCAAAAAGGGAGAAACCTATCAAGCGGGTTCGTATAAGACCCAAGTCTTGAAAACGTTCGGTGCAGGTGATTCTTATGCAGCAGCCTTTTTATATGCATTAAATACAGGGAAAGACATCGAAACCGCATTGAAATATGGAAGTGCATCGGCGGCTATTGTTGTTAGTAAACATAGTTCATCAGAAGCAATGCCAACAGCCAAAGAAATCGAACAATTAATTGCAGATCAATCTTGATTAAAGTAAGGCGGGAAAGTAATGGCTAAAAAAATTCGATTAACCACAGCACAAGCACTGATTAAATTTTTGAATCAACAATATATTCAAGTTGATGGTGAAGAATTCCCTTTTGTTGAAGGTATTTTTAATGTCTTTGGCCATGGGAATGTCTTAGGAATCGGTCAAGCACTTGAAGAAAATCCAGGGCATTTGAAGGTAATTCAAGGGAAAAATGAACAAGGGATGACACATGCAGCAGTAGCCTATAGTCGGCAGAAGTTAAGACAGAAAATTTTTGCTGTTACAGCTTCAGCTGGTCCAGGATCTGCCAACATGCTCACAGCGGCGGCAACTGCGTTTGCCAACAACATCCCAGTGCTGATCTTACCGGCAGATACGTTTGCTACACGTCAGCCTGATCCAGTTTTACAACAATTAGAACACGAAACCAGTGCGGCAATCACAACGAATGATGCCTTTAAAGCGGTCTCTAAATATTGGGATCGTGTTCAACGACCAGAACAATTGATGAGTAGTCTGCTACGAGCGTTTGAAGTCATGACGAATCCAGCGAGCTGTGGTCCGGCAACGATTTGTATTGCTCAAGATACTGAAGCAGAAGCGTATGATTACGATGAAGAATTTTTTAAAAAGAGGGTGCATTACGTTGATCGGCAAGTTCCTACAGAGCGTGAACTAAATGGTGCCGTAGAAAGAATTACGACAAGTAAGAAGCCAGTCATCATCGTCGGAGGTGGAGCAAAGTATTCCCAGGCACGTGAAGCATTGATTCATTTGTCTACACAATGTGGGATTCCGTTAGTTGAAACACCTGCAGGTAAATCAACTGTAGAAGCAGATTTTAAAAATAACTTAGGGGGTACGGGTGTTTTAGGAACTTTGGCTGCTAATAAGGCAATTCGACAAGCTGATTTGGTTATTGGAATCGGCACAAGGTATACGGATTTTACCACGTCTTCTAAAACCGCTTTCAATTATGACCAAACGAAATTTTTAAATATCAATGTCAATCGCATGCAGGCCTATAAGTTTGATGCGTTCCAGCTTATCGGTGATGCAAAAGAGACAGTAGAGAATCTGATCCCAATGTTGGCAGACTATCAAACGTCATTTGGTGGAGATATCAAGGTTCTAAAAGAAGAATGGGCTGTTGAAAGAAAGCGTCTAGGTGATATTTCTTTTTCGAGGGAGAACTTTTCTCCAGAGATCAAAGACCAATTCACACAAGAAATTCTCAATGAATATTCGGATGTGCTACAGACAGAACTAACTCAGACGAGTGCATTTCTTGCGGTTAATAACAATGTGGCTAAAGACAGTGTTGTCATTGCGTCAGCTGGATCTTTACCTGGTGATATGCAGCGTTTATGGAATCCGCTCGTGCCGAATACGTATCATCTTGAATATGGTTATTCTTGTATGGGTTATGAAATCAGTGGTGCTTTAGGTGTGAAATTAGCCAGTCCAACACAAGAAGTCTATGCCATGGTAGGGGACGGGAGTTTCTTGATGCTTCACTCAGAACTAATCACGGCATTACAATATGGGCAAAAAATCAATATTCTGCTATTCGATAATTCTGGATTTGGCTGTATCAATAATTTACAAATGGGTAACGGTAGCAGTAGCTATAAGTGTGAATTTAGAGATCATCGTGAACGAATCATGAATATAGATTATGCGAAAGTTGCGGAAGGCTATGGCGCCAAAAGTTATCGTGCTAATACGAAAGAAGAACTGATTGCAGCGCTAGAAGATGCTAAAAAACAAGAAAAATCTACTCTGATTGAAATGAAGGTTTTACCAAAAACAATGTCAGATGGGTATGACAGTTGGTGGCACGTTGGGGTTGCAGAAGTTTCAAAAAGTCTGGCAGTTCAAGAGGCGTATGAGCGTAGTCAAAAAATGTTGGAAAAAGCCAAAGAGTATTAGCATGACATTAGGTTGGATCGGGAGCGTTTCACTTCACGAAATAAGAAGGAGTTGTTTCTGATCTTACCGTTTATTCAAATTATAGGTCTATAGGATATGGTTCAATCAGTTATAGCCCAGATGCAAATAAGCAAATTGTTTTGAAAGCGTATACGATTTGAGATGACGAAGGAAGTTGTCCAGCAGGTTTGTAAAAAAGAAAATGGAGGCAAAACAATGGATTTAAAAGTTGGCGTCATTGGGACAGGTGCAATTGGCATCGAACATATCAAACGAATCAATGAAAAAGTGCAAGGCGCGTACGTGACTGCGGTATCAGATATAAATGTAGAACAAGCTCAGCGTTTAGCAAATCAGATTGATGCTGTCTTTTTTGAAACAGGAGAAGAATTGATTGCTTCACCTGATGTGGCTATTGTTGTGGTAACTTCTTGGGATCCAACCCATGAAAAATATGTTTTAGAAGCAATTAAACATGGAAAATATGTTTTCTGTGAAAAACCTTTAGCGACAGATAGCGCAGGTTGTAAACGAATCGTTGATGCTGAAGTAAAAGCAGGAAAGAAATTAGTTCAAGTCGGCTTTATGAGACGATACGATCGAGGTTATATTGAATTGAAAGAAGCCATCGAAACCAAAAAATTCGGTGAACCCTTGATGCTTCATTGCGCCCATAGAAACCCAACGGCAGATGAAAACTATTTAACGCCAATGGCGATCATTAACACAGGAATCCATGAACTCGATGCTTTGCGTTGGTTGCTTCAAGAAGATTATGTTTCAGCTCAAATGATTTTGCCTAAACAAACGAGTTTCACACATGAAAAACTGCATGATCCACAGATGTTGATTTTAGAAACAGTTTCTGGTGTCCATATCGATTTAGAGATTTTCGTTAATTGTCAGTTTGGTTATGATATCAAATGTGATGTTGTCTGTGAAACGGGAGAAATTGGATTAGAAGATCCAGCATACACACATGTGAAGGCAAAAGGAAAAAATTATACCAAGATCGCGCCAGATTGGCAAACTCGTTTTGTTGAAGCGTATGACTATGAATTTGAATTATGGATTCGTTCGATTCAAACGGGCAATCTAACTGGACCGACTGCTTGGGATGGTTATGCGGCGGCCGTTACGATGGACGCTTGTGGTAAGGCTAGAGATACAGGTGAGCGAACATTGATTCAGTTACCTGAATGTCCAGCATTATATAAATGAAGCAACGTTAGTAAATAAATCAACATCTAACTTTTAATTATAGGAGGAAGTAAAGAGTGGAAAAAATCAAGGTTGGAATTGTCGGCTTAGGCCGTCTGGGGAAAGTTCACGCAAAAAATTTAGCTGAAAATGTTCAAGGGTGTCAATTAATTGCTGCTTGTAGTTTTGTACAAGAAGAATTAGATTATGCAATCAGGGAATTAGGGGTAGAAGAAACCTATCAAGACTATGAAGAAATGGTCAAAAGTCCAACGATTGATGCGGTGTTTATTGTGTCCCCTTCTGGCTTTCACTGCGAGCAGATTCAATTGGCGATGGAACATGGAAAACACGTTTTTAGTGAAAAACCGATTGGCTTGGATTTAGCTGAAATCGAAGCGACAGAGCGAGTAATTAAAAGTCGTCCGGAACAAGTATTTATGTTGGGGTTCATGCGCCGTTATGACGATTCTTATCGTTATGCCAAACAATTAGTAGAGGATGGGGAATTAGGAGAGCTGACTTTGATGCGCTGTTATAGTATCGATCCTAGTTCAGGTATGGAAAGCTTTGTGAAGTTTGCGGGTGCCAGCGATAGTGGAGGGATTTTTATGGATATGTCAATTCACGATATCGATTTAGTCCGTTGGTTTACAGAAAAAGAAGTAAGTAAAGTATGGGCGCTAGGGAAAAATGCTGCATATCCTGAATTGGATAAAGTAGGAGAATTGGAAACAGGAGCGGCCATGATGCAATTGGAAAACCAAGCGATGGCGATCTTAGTTGCAGGTCGTAATTGTCATCATGGGTACCATGTAGAAACTGAGCTGATTGGAACGAAAGGGATGCTTAGAGTGGCAGCGGCGCCAGAAAAAAATCTTGTTACGATCATGGATGAAAAAGGCGTTGTACGAGCTTGTTCACAAGATTTTCCTGAACGCTTTCGTGAAGCTTTTGTTAATGAAGCGAAAGAGTTTATTGCATGTATCAAAGAAAAACGCCAACCACAAGTTTCAGCTTATGATGGGCTACAGTCAACTAAAATCGCACTAGCGTGTAAGCAATCATTTGAAACAAATGAATTGATCACAATTGAAAATCTATAGATAGCAGTCTTTTGAAAGGGGAGAAAAAATAAAATGAATGAGTCAAAAATCCGTTTGGGCATTGCGCCGATTGCCTGGACAAATGATGATATGCCGGAGTTAGGGAAAGAAAATACGTTTGAACAGTGTATTAGTGAGATGGCTTTGTCCGGGTATGTAGGGACTGAAATTGGGAATAAATACCCGAAAGATCCAGATGTATTACGACCATATCTTGATGTTCGAGGGTTGTCAGTCGCAAGTGCTTGGTTTAGTGCCTTTTTAACGACGAAACCATATGAAGAGACAGAGCAAGCATTTATTGAACATATGAATTTTCTCCATGCTATGGGGGCTAAAGTGATTGTTGTGTCGGAACAGGGCCATAGTATTCAAGGTCAGATGGACCAGGCAATTTTCAAAGAAAAGCCGGTATTTTCTGCGTCTGATTGGCAAGCGTTAGCAACTGGATTGGAACGCTTGGGTGCGTTGGCAAATGCGAAGGGGATGACGATTGTTTATCATCATCATATGGGGACAGGTGTGCAAACGACCGAAGAAATCACTCGTTTGATGGACTTGACGGATCCTGAAAAAGTTTCTTTGCTATTTGATACCGGACATTTGGTCTTTTCTGGCGAAGACCCAATTGAAATTTATCAAAAATATCAAGAGCGTATCAAGCACATTCATTTCAAAGATATACGAGAGCAGATAGCAAGACAAGTCAGCACAACGGAGCAAAGTTTTTTAAATGCAGTTAAGTCAGGAGTATTTACTGTTCCGGGAGACGGGATGATCGATTTTGCACCGATTTGGGAAGTTATCAAGAGTAGTGATTACGAAGGGTGGATTGTTGTTGAAGCCGAACAAGATCCGGCGAAGGCTAATCCTTTTGAATACGCAGTGAAAGCGAGAGATTACATTCGCGAAATCACGAGTATTTAAAAACAAAAAAAGGAGCGGAAATCTATGAACCTATTTTCTCTTATTAGTTTTGTCGTCATCGTGGCTTGTGTTTGGATTTTTGCGTACAGTCGTGCGAAAGGTGTGGATACTTCTGGATCAGAAGGGTTCTTTATGGGTGGAAGAAGTTTGACCGCTTTGCCAATTGCAGGCTCGATTATCATGACGAATCTATCCACTGAACAAATCGTTGGTCAGAACGGGCAAAGTTATCACGCTGGTATGGAAGTTATGGCGTGGGAAGTAACAGCTGCGATTGCAATTGTTGCCTTAGCGGTCATTTTTTTACCGAAATATTTCAAATATGGTATCAACACCGTTTCAGATTTTATTGAAATTCGCTATGATACAGTAACAAAACGGATTATTTCGATTCTATTTATCGTGACGTATATGATTTCATTTTTACCGGTTGTTTTATACTCAGGTTCACTTGTTTTTAACAAAATTTTTCATATAGATGAATTGTTAGGTGTTCGTCCGATTGTCGCAATTATTTTGGTTGCCTTAATCATCGGCGTGATCGGAATTCTCTATTTATTGATTGGTGGATTATCATTGAGTGCCAATAGCGATACCGTATATGGTGTTGGGTTGTTGATTTGTGGTTTATTGATTCCAATCTTAGGTGTAATGAAACTAGGTGATGGGAACTTTATTGGTGGTGTGGATTATATTGTCGACCATACCCCGTGGTTGTTAAACTCTGTTGGCGCAATCGATTCAGCGATTGTCCCTTGGCCAACGTTGATCACGGGAATGTTGTTCAATAATTTATATTTCTGGTGTACGAATCAAATGATCGTGCAAAAAGCGTTATCAGGGAAAAATCTAGCAGAAGCGCAAAAAGGAACTTTTATCGTAGGACTTTTCAAAGTATTTGGTGCGTTGTTCTTAGTATTTCCAGGTATCGTCGCACGTAATATTTTCGGTGATGCACTGATGAGTAATCCCGACAATGCATATCCATATCTTGTGACGGAGGTTTTACCCCAAGCATTGTTTGGTGTATTTGCAGCTGTGATTTTCGGGGCAATTCTGTCTTCCTTTGCGGGTGCGTTGAATGCAACAGCGACTCTGTTTTCGTTAGATTTCTACAAACCTGTGATTAATAAACAAGCGGATGATAAACAAATTGCTCGGGCTGGGAAAATTGTTACTATAATAGTTGGCGTAATATCTGTGATTGTTGCACCGTTCATTTCCTTCGCTCCAGCAGGATTATATCAGTTTGTACAAGAGTTCAACGGATTATATAATATGCCGTTGTTGGTTATTATCCTGTTTGCCTTTTATTCGAAAAAAGCGACAGCTATCGCAGCGAAATCAACAATTGCGATTCATATTGTGTTGTATGCATTATCAAAAGTCTTTTTGAAAGATATTCATTTCTTGTATGTGTTGAGTCTGCTATTTTTCTTAGATATTTTGATCATGTTGGCAATTTCTAAGTGGAAACCAGATGGAACATTTGTGTTGGAGTCCTTCGATACGAAAGTAGACATCAAACCTTGGCGTTATACGAAAGTCGTTTCGATTGTTTTGGTGGTAATTGTCATTTTGACTTATGTTGCTTTTTCTCCAGTAGGTTTAGCGAGCTTGCGATAAGGTGAGCTTAGTGTTAGGGAAAAAGAATGTCGATTAGCAGGAGGGTTGATATGGAAAAAACGATTTTGATTATCTGTGAATCTGGAATCAGTGCTTCATTATTGGTTTCAAAAATTCTCGAGTCTCTTAGGGAAAAAGAGTTAGAATACGCAATCGATTATGCACCTGTAAGTCGTATTCAAGAGAAACTTATGTTTAAAAATTATGATGTATTACTTTTAACACCTCAAGTTGCAAGATATGAGGAGCAAATACGAGGGATTGTTGATCAGGAAAAATGTACGTCTAAGATTGTTTTTATGAAACCAGAAGATTTTCAGTATATGAATGTTGAACGAATGATTAGTCAACTATAAACAAGTATTTTTGTTAAAAAGGGAAAGGGTAAAACGAAAAAGTTTTGCTCTGTCTTTTTTTTCTTCAAAATAGTAGTTGCGCGCAAGGAGCTTCCGTTGTCAAAACGATTCACTTTCCTTCTATTAATATATACAGTTTTTTATTGCTGACTGAATCAGTTGTATACAAAAGAATAATAATCAAAAGAATGCTTGCAAAAAAAATATCTTTTTTCTGAAAAAAACCTTGCTATTACTATGTTTCTATAATATAATTACAAAGGTGCTATTTACAGAAGTGTAAAAGCATTGGTAAATCAAGCTTTTGATCTACCGGCTAAGAAACGAGAGGTTGCGACACGCCCGGACGCTTTGCCACGAACGAGCGTGACGGAAAAATTTTCGTGGAGCTATGTCTACTTTCAAAATAGGCGAAGGAGGGAACAAGATGGCAAAACAAAAAATTCGTATCCGTTTAAAAGCGTATGAACACCGTATTTTAGATCAATCAGCGGATAAAATTGTGGAAACAGCAAAAAGAACTGGAGCTGACGTGTCAGGACCAATTCCATTACCAACAGAACGCTCGCTTTACACAGTTATTCGTGCGACTCATAAATACAAAGATTCACGCGAACAATTCGAAATGCGTACGCACAAACGTCTAATCGACATTGTGAACCCAACACCAAAAACAGTTGATGCTTTAATGAAGCTTGACTTACCATCTGGTGTGAATATTGAAATCAAACTATAAAATCAAGATGATGGAGGTGTACTCATGACCAAAGGAATCTTAGGAAAAAAAGTGGGAATGACACAAATCTTTACTGAGTCTGGTGAATTAATTCCAGTAACAGTAGTTGAAGCTACGCCAAACGTAGTTTTACAAGTAAAAACTGTTGAGACTGACGGATACGAAGCTATCCAAATCGGTTACCAAGACAAACGTGAAGTATTAGCGAACAAACCTGCGAAAGGTCATGTTGCAAAAGCAAACACGGCTCCTAAGCGCTTCATTAAGGAATTCAAAAATGTTGAGCTAGGAGAATATGAAGTAGGTAAAGAAATTAAGGTAGATGTTTTCCAAGCAGGTGACATTATTGATGTTACAGGAACTTCGAAAGGTAAAGGATTCCAAGGCGTTATCAAACGTCACGGACAAAGCCGCGGACCAATGAGTCACGGTTCACGTTACCACCGTCGTCCTGGGTCAATGGGTCCAGTTGCACCTAACCGTGTATTTAAAAATAAAAAACTTGCCGGCCGTATGGGTGGTAACCGCGTAACAATTCAAAACCTTGAAATTGTTAAAGTGGACGCTGAAAGAAATGTAATCATGATTAAAGGTAACATTCCTGGAGCGAAAAAATCATTAATCACAATCAAATCAGCTGTGAAAGCTAAATAAGCGTAGGGAAAGGAGGAACTAAGGAATGCCGAATGTAGCATTATTTAAACAAGATGGAACTCAAAATGGCGAAATCACTTTAAACGAAGAGATTTTCGGAATCGAACCAAATGAAACAGTTGTCTACGATGCAATCATCATGCAACGTGCTTCATTAAGACAAGGTACACACTCAGTAAAACACCGCGGAGAAGTTCGTGGCGGCGGCCGTAAACCATGGCGTCAAAAAGGAACTGGTCGTGCTCGTCAAGGTTCAATTCGTTCACCACAATGGCGTGGAGGTGGCGTAGTCTTCGGACCAACACCGCGTTCTTACAGCTACAAACTTCCTAAAAAAGTTCGTCGTTTAGCAATGAAATCTGTATTATCAGATAAAGTTGCTGAAAACAATTTGGTAGCTGTTGAAGCTTTAGGCTTTGATGCACCAAAAACAAAAGAATTCAAACAAGTTCTAACAAACTTATCTATTGATGCGAAAGTATTAGTTGTTTTAGAAACTGGAAATGATTTTGCAGCTTTGTCTGCACGTAATCTACCAAACGTTTCTGTAGTAACTTCTGATAACGTAAGTGTTTTAGATATCGTTTCTAATACTAAAGTATTGGCAACACAAACTGCTCTTACTCAAATTGAGGAGGTGCTTGCATAATGAACTTACTAGACGTAATCAAACGCCCAGTGATCACTGAAAAATCCATGCTTGCTATGGACGAAAAGAAATACACTTTCGAAGTGGACACTCGCGCAAATAAAACTTTAGTAAAACAAGCTGTTGTAGCAGCATTTGATGTTAAAGTTAAAAACGTAAACATCATTAACGTGCGCCCTAAATTTAAACGTATGGGTAAACACGCTGGTTACACAAAAAAACGTCGCAAAGCTGTTGTGACATTAACAGATGATTCAAAAGAAATTCAAATTTTCGATGCTGCTGAATAAGCAGTCCATGTTAACTATTAAATGGGAGGGAAAAAGACGTGGCGATTAAAAAGTATAAACCTACCACAAATGGCCGTCGTAATATGACAGCATCTGATTTCGCTGAAATCACGACATCAACACCTGAAAAATCGTTGTTGGCGCCATTAAAAAACCATGCCGGTCGTAACAACAATGGTCGTATTACAGTTCGTCATCAAGGTGGCGGTCACAAACGTCAATACCGTATGATCGACTTCAAACGTAATAAAGATAACGTTGTAGCGGTTGTCAAAACGATTGAGTATGATCCAAACCGTTCTGCTAACATCGCGTTAGTACATTACGAAGATGGAATCAAAGCATACATTCTAGCACCAAAAGGATTGGAAGTAGGCATGCGCCTTGTTTCCGGTACTGAAGCAGATATTAAAGTAGGGAACGCATTACCATTGGAAAACATTCCAGTCGGTACTGTTGTCCACAACATTGAAATGAAACCTGGTAAAGGCGGTCAATTAATCCGTTCTGCTGGAACAAGTGCACAAGTACTTGGTAAAGAAGGCAAATATGTATTAATCCGTTTGAATTCAGGCGAAGTTCGTATGATCTTAGCAACTTGCCGTGCAACAGTTGGTTCTGTTGGGAACGAACAACACGAATTAATCAACATTGGTAAAGCAGGCCGCTCACGTTGGATGCGTAAACGCCCAACTGTACGTGGTAGCGTAATGAACCCGAACGATCACCCACACGGTGGTGGTGAAGGGAAACAACCGATCGGACGTAAAGCTCCAGTATCACCTTGGGGTCAACCTGCTATCGGCTTGAAAACTCGTAATAAAAAAGCTAAATCAGACAAACTTATCGTTCGTCGTCGTACTAAATAATTTTTTTGACCATGTGTCGTACATTTTGAGAGGAGGTTCACCATGGGTCGTAGTTTGAAAAAAGGACCTTTCGCTGATGAGCATTTAATGAAAAAAGTTGAAGCTCAACAAGGTGCCGAAAAGAAGAAAGTAATTAAAACTTGGTCTCGCCGTTCTACAATTTTTCCAACATTTGTTGGATTTACAATTGCCGTATATGATGGACGTAAACACGTTCCAGTATACATCCAAGAAGACATGGTAGGACATAAATTAGGTGAATTTGCACCAACTAGAACTTATCGTGGCCACGGAGCCGACGATAAGAAAACTAGACGTTAATTTTGAGGGGAGGAAATGCAAATGTCAGAACAAATTACATCAGCTAAGGCAACTGCAAAAACAGTTCGCACTTCACCTCGTAAAGCCCGTTTAGTAATCGATCTTATCAGAGGTAAAAGCGTTGCGGATGCAATTTCTATCTTGAAATTCATGCCAAACAAATCTGCTGGAATCATTGAAAAAGTTTTAATGTCAGCAGTTGCTAACGCAGAAAATAACTTTGACTTAGACGTTGAAAACTTAGTAGTATCTGAAGCATTTGTCAACGAAGGACCAACAATGAAACGCTTCCGTCCACGTGCAAAAGGTTCAGCATCACCAATCAATAAACGTACAAGTCATCTTACAGTAGTCGTATCAGAAAAATAATCTGTTTTTAAACAGACGTCACTTAATAAGAGGAGGAGCCTAGTACAAAGGTTATTAAGGGAAAAACGTTCCTTTTAGTCACCTTGTACTGTGCCACATCAGTTCTGCGAAGCAGTCACTGTGTGTTACAGCAATGGCTACCGGACCTCAAGATGAGACCTATTTATTAAAATAAATAGGTGTCAAAAGATAAGAGGAGGGACAATCAGTGGGTCAAAAAGTACATCCAATTGGAATGCGTGTAGGCATCATCCGCGACTGGGATGCAAAATGGTATGCTGAAAAAGAGTATGCTGAGTTCTTACACGAAGATTTAAGAATCCGTAAATTTATCGCGACAAAACTTGCTGATGCCGCTGTGTCTACAATTGAGATCGAGCGCGCTGCAAATCGTGTGAACATTTCAATCCACACAGCTAAACCAGGTATGGTTATCGGTAAAGGCGGATCTGAAGTCGAAAACCTAAGAAAATCATTAAATTCATTGACTGGTAAAAGAGTTCATATCAACATCATTGAAATCAAAAAACCAGATTTAGATGCAAAATTAGTAGGCGAAGGAATTGCACGTCAATTAGAAAACCGTGTTGCGTTCCGTCGTGCTCAAAAACAAGCGATCCAACGCACTATGCGTTCAGGCGCTAAAGGTATCAAAACACAAGTATCAGGTCGTTTAAACGGTGCTGATATTGCTCGTTCAGAAGGTTACTCTGAAGGTACAGTTCCACTTCACACTTTGCGTGCTGATATTGATTACGCATGGGAAGAAGCAGACACAACTTACGGAAAATTAGGAGTTAAAGTGTGGATTTACCGTGGAGAAATTCTTCCAACGAAAAAAAACACTGAGAAAGGAGGGAAATAATCATGTTAGTACCTAAACGTGTAAAACACCGTCGTGAATTTAGAGGTAAAATGCGTGGTGAAGCCAAAGGTGGAAAAGAAGTAACATTTGGTGAATGGGGCTTACAAGCAACTGAATCTCACTGGATTACTAACCGTCAAATCGAAGCTGCCCGTATTGCTATGACTCGTTATATGAAACGTGGCGGGAAAGTATGGATTAAAATTTTCCCTCACAAATCATACACAAGTAAAGCTATCGGTGTTCGTATGGGTAAAGGTAAAGGGGCTCCTGAAGGCTGGGTTTCACCAGTTAAACGTGGTAAAATCATGTTTGAAATCGCAGGCGTACCTGAAGAAGTAGCTCGTGAAGCTCTTCGTCTTGCATCCCACAAATTACCGGTGAAAACCAAAATTGTAAAACGTGAGGAAATGGGTGGTGAATCGAATGAAGGTTAAAGAAATCAGAGAATTAACCACTGCCGAAATGCTTGAAAAAGAAAAGCAATTCAAAGAAGAATTATTTAATCTTAGATTCCAACTAGCAACAGGTCAATTAGAAAACACTGCACGTATTAAAGAAGTACGTCAATCGATTGCACGCATCAAAACAGTATTGCGTGAACAAGCTAACTAATAGTGGAAGGAGGCCAAACGCGTATGACTGAAGAAAGAAATCAACGCAAAGTTTACCAAGGTCGTGTTGTTTCAGATAAGATGGATAAAACTATCACTGTTGTCGTAGAAACAAAGAAAAACCATCCTATTTATGGTAAACGTATGAAATATTCTAAGAAATATAAAGCTCATGATGAAAACAACACTGCAAAAGTTGGAGACATCGTAAGAATCATGGAAACTCGTCCATTATCAGCTACAAAACGTTTCCGTTTACTAGAGGTAGTCGAAGAAGCAGTTATTATCTAATAAAAACGAGATTTTCCTATATAGATTGAGACATAAAATCTGAAAGGGGGATACACATCGTGATCCAACAAGAAAGCCGATTAAAAGTCGCAGATAACTCAGGTGCTCGTGAAATCTTAACGATTAAAGTACTAGGTGGTTCTGGACGTAAAACTGCTAATATTGGTGACGTGATTGTTGCTACGGTTAAACATGCAACGCCAGGTGGGGTTGTCAAAAAAGGTGAAGTCGTAAAAGCCGTTATCGTTCGTACTAAATCAGGAGCTCGTCGTACAGACGGTTCATACATTAAATTTGATGAAAATGCTGCTGTAATCATTCGTGATGATAAGAGCCCGCGTGGAACTCGTATCTTCGGTCCTGTTGCACGTGAATTACGTGAAAACAACTTCATGAAGATCGTTTCTCTAGCACCAGAAGTATTATAATCAGGACACGTATCAAAGGAGGTGCGAAACAGTAATGTTTGTTAAAAAAGGCGATAAAGTGAAAATTATCACTGGTAAAGACAAAAATAAAGAAGGCGTTGTATTAGCAGCGTTTCCTAAAAAAGACAAAGTCATCGTTGAAGGTGTTAACATCATGAAAAAACACCAAAAACCAAATCAAGCAGCGCCGCAAGGCGGAATCCTAGAAGTCGAAGCGCCGATTCATGTTTCTAATGTAATGGTGATTGACGGAACAGGTGTAGCTGGTCGTGTAGGTTACAAAGAAGTCGATGGAAAAAAAGTCCGTGTTTCTAAAAAAACCGGTGAAGTCTTAGATAAATAGATTAAAAGGAAGGAGGGGCTTACTAAATGAACCGCCTGAAAGAAAAATATATTAAAGAAATTACTCCAGCATTAGTGGAAAAATTTAATTATAGTTCAGTTATGCAAACACCAAAAGTTGATAAGATCGTTATTAACATGGGTGTGGGTGACGCTGTTTCAAACGCAAAAAATTTAGATAAAGCAGTTGAAGAATTAGCATTGATCACAGGTCAAAAACCATTGATCACTAAAGCTAAGAAATCAATCGCTGGTTTCCGTCTACGTGAAGGCATGCCAATCGGTGCAAAAGTTACTTTACGCGGAGAAAGAATGTACGAATTTTTAGATAAATTAGTATCTGTTTCTCTACCTCGTGTACGTGACTTCCACGGAGTAAGCAAAAAAGCTTTTGACGGACGTGGTAACTATACTTTAGGTGTTAAAGAACAATTAATCTTCCCAGAAGTTGATTATGATTTAGTAGATAAAGTACGCGGTATGGACATCGTTATTGTAACGACAGCAAACACAGATGAAGAATCTCGTGAATTGTTGACACAATTAGGTATGCCATTCCAAAAATAATAAAAGGAGGCGAACTACGTGGCTAAAAAATCAATGATTGCTAAAAACAAACGCCCTGCAAAACATTCAACACAAGCATATACTCGTTGTGAACGTTGCGGACGTCCACATTCAGTTTATCGTAAATTTCATCTTTGCCGTATTTGCTTCCGCGAACTTGCCTATAAAGGTCAAATTCCCGGCGTGAAGAAAGCTAGCTGGTAAACAAGTAAACTCGCATAAAGGAGGTAAATAGTTCAATGGTCATGACAGATCCAATTGCAGATTTTTTAACGCGCATTCGTAATGCAAACATGGTTAAACATGAAAGCTTAGAAGTGCCTGCGTCAAAAATCAAACGTGATATCGCTGAAATCTTGAAACGTGAAGGTTTTGTACGCGATGTAGAATATATCGAAGATGACAAACAAGGCGTGATTCGTGTTTTCCTTAAATACGGTAAAAACGAAGAACGTGTTATCACAAACTTAAAACGTATCTCTAAACCAGGTTTACGTGCTTATGTCAAATCTGACGAAGTACCTAAAGTATTGAATGGTCTAGGAATCGCGATTATCTCTACTTCTGAAGGTGTTGTAACTGATAAAGAAGCAAGAGCAAAAAACATCGGCGGCGAAGTAATCGCCTACGTATGGTAATTTAAAAAAACACACAAGGAGGTGTCTCTAAGTGAGCCGTATTGGTAATAAAATCGTTGTACTTCCTGCTGGCGTTGAAGTCAAACAAGAAGGAAACAACATTACTGTAAAAGGACCTAAAGGTGAATTAACACGTGAATTCTCTTCTGATATCACGATGAATATCGAAGGAAACGAAGTAACATTCACTCGTCCAAACGATAGCAAAGACATGAAAACAATCCACGGAACAACTCGTGCAAACTTCAACAACATGGTTGTTGGTGTAAGTACAGGCTTTGAAAAAGGTCTTGAACTTATCGGGGTTGGGTACCGTGCTCAAATGCAAGGGACTAAATTAGTTCTTAACGTTGGGTATTCTCATCCAGTAGAAATCACACCACCAGCTGGTGTAACTGTAGAAGTACCTTCGAATACACAAGTAGTTGTAAAAGGCGCTAACAAAGAACACGTTGGTGAATTAGCAGCAAATATTCGTGGTACTCGTCCTCCAGAACCTTATAAAGGCAAAGGAATCCGTTATGTTGGCGAATTCGTACGTCGTAAAGAAGGTAAAACTGGTAAATAATAGCAGCTTGAGAGTTATTTTTCAATTCAGTTTGAAAAATAACGATCCGTTGTCTATCGCAGCTTAATAGCTAGCAAATATAAAGAGGTGACAATTGTGATTACAAAACCAGACAAAAACAAAACACGTCAAAAGAGACATCGTCGTGTACGTAACAAAATCTCTGGTACTGCTGAGTGCCCACGCTTGAACGTATTCCGTTCTAACAAAAACATCTACGCGCAAATCATTGATGACGTAGCGGGTGTAACGCTAGCAAGTGCCTCTGCCTTAGATAAAGAGATTTCAGGTGGAAACAAAACAGAAACAGCCGCAGCTGTTGGTAAATTAATCGCTGAACGTGCCGCTGAAAAAGGCGTTAAAGTAGTAGTCTTTGACCGTGGTGGATACCTTTACCATGGCCGCGTGCAAGCTTTAGCTGAAGCAGCGCGTGAAAATGGACTAGAATTTTAGGAGAAGGAGGAACACCATTCATGGTTTATATTGATCCAAAACACTTGGAATTAGAAGACCGCGTGGTTTCTATCAACCGTGTAACGAAAGTTGTTAAAGGTGGACGTCGTCTACGCTTTGCAGCACTAGTTGTTGTGGGAGATAAAAACGGTCACGTTGGCTTTGGGACTGGTAAAGCACAAGAAGTGCCAGAAGCAATCCGTAAAGCAATCGAAGACGCGAAGAAAAACTTAGTTGAAGTGCCTATGGTTGGTTCTAGTATCCCTCACGAAGTGATCGGGGTATTTGGTGGTGGCCGTATCCTTATGAAACCTGCAGTAGAAGGTTCTGGGGTAGCCGCTGGTGGACCAGTTCGTGCCGTATTGGAATTAGCTGGTGTAGCAGATATTACATCAAAATCATTAGGTTCAAATACACCAATCAACGTTGTTCGCGCAACAGTTGAAGGGTTAAAACAATTAAAACGTGCCGAAGAAGTGGCAGCACTTCGTGGTAAATCTGTAGAAGAAATCTTAGGATAAGGAGGACAAAATAATGGCTGAATTAAAAGTAACTTTAAAACGCAGCGTTATCGGACGTCCTCAAAACCAAAAAGATACAGTTAAAGCATTAGGTTTAGGTAAACTAAACAGCTCTGTTGTGAAACCTGCGAACGAAGCAATCAAAGGTATGATCAACACTGTGTCACATTTAGTGGACGTTGAAGAAGTTTAATTTACAATAGTACATTGTTAAGGAGGTGCCAAACCAATGAAACTTCATGAATTGAAACCTGCTGAAGGTTCACGCCAAGTACGTAACCGTGTTGGACGTGGTACTTCATCTGGTAATGGTAAAACTGCCGGCCGTGGACAAAAAGGGCAAAAAGCTCGTTCAGGCGGTGGTGTAAGACTAGGATTTGAAGGGGGTCAAACTCCATTATTCCGTCGTTTACCAAAACGTGGCTTCACGAACATTAACCGTAAAGATTATGCAGTCATCAACCTAGATGTCTTAAATCGTTTCGAAGATGGAACTGAAGTAACACCTGCTGGATTGATCGAAGCTGGAATCGTGAAAAACGAAAAAGCTGGGATCAAAGTTCTTGCTAATGGTGAACTAACAACTAAAAAATTAACTGTGAAAGCAGCTAAATTCTCTAAAGCAGCAGAAGAAGCAATTGTTGCAGCTGGTGGAACAATCGAGGTGATCTAATGTTTAAACTATTAAAAGACGCTTTTAAAGTCAAAGACATTAGATCAAAAATTTTGTTTACTGTATTCATTCTTTTTGTATTTCGTTTAGGTGCGCATATAACTGTACCAGGCGTAAATGCAAAAGGTTTGCAAGACTTAAGCAATTTGCCATTTTTAAATATGTTGAATATGGTCAGTGGTAGTGCGATGCAAAATTTCTCCATCTTCTCGATGGGGGTTTCGCCTTATATTACAGCATCGATCATCATTCAATTATTACAAATGGATATCGTACCAAAATTCGTAGAATGGTCTAAGCAAGGTGAAGTTGGACGTAAGAAATTGAATCAAGCAACAAGGTATCTAACGATTGTCTTGGGTATTGCTCAATCTATTGGGATTACTGCTGGATTTCAACAATTAAGTTCAGTTGGGATCGTAAAAAATCCTAACATCAGCACGTTTGTGATGATTTCTGTCATTTTAACTGGTGGAACAATGTTTGTTACGTGGTTAGGAGAGCAAATTACTGAAAAAGGAATCGGTAATGGGGTTTCAATGATTATTTTCGCCGGGATTATTTCTCGGGTACCAGAAGGTATCAAAGAAATCGTTGACGATTACTTTATCAATATTGAATCTTCTAGAATTTGGCAATCTGCTATTTTTATTGCAATTTTAATTATTGCAATTTTGGTTATCGTTACATTAGTAACGTTTTTCCAGCAAGCAGAACGAAAAATTCCAATCCAATATACAAAACGTGTTTCAGGTGCGCCGACTAGTAGTTATTTACCGTTAAAAGTAAATGCTGCGGGGGTTATCCCAGTTATTTTTGCCAGTTCATTGATTGCAACGCCGAATGCTGTTTTACAAGCCTTTTCTAAGAGTTATTCTGGTGAAGGTTGGTATGATGTAATGACACAAATTTTTAGTTACAATACCGTTCCAGGTGCAATTATTTATACTGTACTGATCGTTGCTTTCACATTCTTCTATGCTTTTGTTCAAGTTAACCCTGAGAAATTAGCGGAAAACTTGCAAAAACAAGGAAGTTATATTCCAAGTGTACGACCAGGTAAAGGGACAGAAGAATATATTTCTGGAATGTTAATGAGACTAAGTGTTGTCGGTTCGATATTCCTAGGCCTAGTTGCGCTATTGCCAATCATTGCTCAAATGATCTGGAAATTACCGCAGTCTATCGGTCTTGGGGGAACGAGCTTACTGATTGTGATAGGTGTTGCATTAGAAACAGCGAAACAATTAGAAGGTTTAATGTTGAAACGTCAATATGTTGGCTTTATCAATAAGTAAGAGTCGTGTGTTGAGGGATTGCCTCAGCACCATTCTCTTTCTGGGCTAGCTTCAAAAGCCAGCCTTTAAAATTAGGAGGAAATGAAATGAACCTCATTTTAATGGGACTGCCTGGGGCAGGCAAAGGTACTCAAGCAGAACAGATCGTGGATACTTATGGTATTCCTCATATTTCTACAGGAGATATGTTCCGTGCTGCTATGAAAAACGAAACTGCTCTTGGCTTAGAAGCGAAATCTTATATCGATAAAGGTGCTTTGGTTCCAGACGATGTAACGAATGGAATTGTCAAAGAACGTTTGGCAGAACCTGATACTGATAAAGGTTTTTTATTAGATGGTTTTCCACGTACTTTGGATCAAGCAGAAGCATTAGATAAAATGTTAGTAGAATTAAATAAAAAAATTGATGCTGTCATCGACATCCATGTTGAAGAGGAAATTTTAGTTGAACGCTTAGCAGGACGGTTTATCTGCCGTTCATGTGGAGCAACTTACCATAAAATCTTCAATCCTCCTACTGTGGAAGGGACATGTGATCGTTGCGGCGGACATGAATTTTATCAAAGAGAAGATGATAAGCCTGAAACGGTCAAAAACCGTCTGGCAGTCAACATCAAAAGCAGTGCACCAATTTTAGACTTTTATAAGGCTAAAAATGTATTGCATACAATAGATGGGAATCGCGAGATCGATACTGTTTTTTCAGAAGTGAAAGAAATCATTGAAAAAAAATAGTTTTCTGAATTGCCGCAAACTTACCATTTTGTTTGATACAGATTCTCTTGCCAAATAGAATAGTTTATGATAGAATGTATCAGTCCGACTTCTACCTTTTTGTGGAAGCTTAATTGAAAATTCTAGGTGGGAGCTGAAGTTTCCGCCATTTTATCGTGTGAAAATGCGAAACAAGTACAAGGAGGTACTGTGCGTGGCTAAAGAAGATATGATTGAAGTCGAAGGTACAGTCGTCGAAACTTTGCCGAATGCAATGTTTAAAGTTGAACTAGAAAATGGACACCAAGTTCTTGCTACTGTTTCCGGTAAGATCCGTATGCACTACATTCGAATTTTACCTGGAGATAAAGTAACTGTAGAGTTATCTCCATATGATTTAACTCGTGGTCGAATCACTTATCGCTTTAAATAATTGTACTCCGTAAAATTCAGGGAGGTATTATCATGAAAGTAAGACCATCAGTAAAACCAATGTGTGAACATTGTAAAGTAATTCGCCGTAAAGGACGTGTTATGGTCATTTGCCCAGCAAATCCAAAACATAAACAACGTCAAGGATAATAGGAGGTGTAACGTAGAATGGCTCGTATTGCAGGAGTAGACATCCCTCGTGATAAACGTGTAGTAATTTCCCTTACTTATATTTTTGGTATTGGTAACACTACAGCTAAAAAAGTTTTAGCAAACGTTGGCGTATCTGAAGATATTCGTGTTCGCGATTTAACGAACGAACAAACAGATGCTATCCGTGCGGAAATTGATAAGTTAAAAATTGAAGGTGATCTTCGTCGTGAAGTGAACTTGAACATCAAACGCTTGATGGAAATCGGTTCATACCGTGGAATCCGTCACCGTCGTGGATTACCAACTCGTGGACAAAACACGAAAAACAATGCACGTACTCGTAAAGGCCCAGCTCGTACTGTAGCAGGCAAGAAAAAATAATTCCTAAGTGAAGGAGGTTAGATCCTCATGGCAGCAAAAAAAGTTAGTCGTAAACGCCGTGTGAAAAAGAATATAGAAACTGGGATTGCACATATCCATTCTACATTCAATAATACAATTGTAATGATCACTGACAGTCATGGTAATGCATTAGCATGGTCATCTGCAGGTTCATTAGGTTTTAAAGGAAGCAAAAAATCAACACCGTTTGCAGCTCAAATGGCAGCAGAAGCTGCAACTAAAGCAGCACAAGAACACGGACTTAAAACTGTTGATGTAACAGTTAAAGGACCTGGTTCTGGACGTGAAGCAGCTATTCGTTCATTGCAAGCAACAGGTTTAGAAGTGACTGCAATTCGTGACGTGACTCCAGTTCCTCATAATGGATGCCGCCCTCCAAAACGCCGTCGTGTTTAATGAGTGCCACTCATTCTGAGTTTGAATTAAGAACGTCATTGAACAAGACACTTTTCGTTTTGAAAGGGGTATAGATAAGAATGATTGAATTTGAAAAACCAAGAATCGAAAAAATTGATGAGAATAGAGATTATGGCAAGTTCGTCGTTGAACCACTGGAAAGAGGTTACGGGACTACTTTAGGCAATTCTCTACGTCGTATTTTATTATCTTCTTTACCGGGAGCTGCTATTACCAATATTCAAATCGATGGTGTGTTGCACGAATTCTCTACCATTAAAGGTGTAAGAGAAGATGTAACTCAAATTATCTTGAATATCAAAGGGTTAGCATTAAAGCTTTATGCAGAAGAAGAAAAAACCCTTGAGATCGATATTACAGGACCTGCTACAGTAACTGCTGGCGATATTATCGTTGACAGCGATGTTGAGATCTTGAATAAAGATTTAATTATCTGTAGTGTCTCTGAAGGAGCTACTTTCCATGCTCGCTTAACAGTGAAACCTGGTCGTGGCTATGTTCAAGCAGACGAGAACAAAAAGGAAGATATGCCAATTGGTGTTCTACCTGTTGATTCCATCTATACACCAGTTCGTCGTGTAAACTACCAAGTAGAAAACACTCGTGTTGGTCGTCGTGATGACTTCGACAAATTAACAATGGAAATATGGACTGATGGTTCAATCATTCCTCAAGAAGCCCTTAGCTTAGCTGCTAAGATTATGACGGAGCATTTAGACATCTTTGTTAACCTTACTGATGAAGCGAAAAACGCTGAAATCATGGTTGAAAAAGAAGAAACACAAAAAGAAAAAATGCTAGAAATGACCATCGAAGAACTAGACTTGTCTGTTCGTTCATACAATTGTTTAAAACGTGCAGGTATTAACACTGTACAAGAACTTACAAATAAATCTGAACCAGAAATGATCAAAGTACGTAATTTAGGTCGTAAATCTCTTGAAGAGGTTAAACTAAAACTACATGATTTAGGTTTAGGCTTACGTAAAGACGATTAATACTTTTTACGAAGGAGGAAAACCAACGTGGGTTATCGTAAATTAGGACGCACATCAAGCCAACGTAAGGCAATGTTGCGTGACTTAACTACTGATTTAATTATCAACGAACGTATCGTTACGACTGAAGCTCGTGCGAAAGAAATTCGTTCAACTACAGAAAAAATGATTACTTTAGGCAAACGCGGAGATCTTCATGCTCGTCGTCAAGCAGCTACTTTTGTACGAAACGAAGTTGCTAGTGTACGTGAAGAAGATGAAAAAATCGTTGTTGAATCAGCTTTACAAAAGTTATTCAATGATCTTGCACCTCGTTACGCTGAACGCCAAGGTGGTTACACTCGTATCTTGAAGACAGAACCAAGACGCGGAGATGCAGCACCAATGGTAATTATCGAATTTGTTAAATAATCAAACTATACCGTCACTTTATAGATGATTCTTTTAGAGTGTTATGATGTTGGAGGCGACTCCTAGTCTAGCTCAACGCTTTCCCTGCCAGACTTGATTTGGCAGGGAAGCACTCATCATAGTATAAGGTGTATTTTTTTGTCCTAAGAATTTTTCTTAGGACTTTTTTGCATAAGGATAAATTCAATAATATTTGTTATGTTATTGCATCTAAGTGTAATCTTTAGTATACTTTCGTTAGTCGGAATTTTCAGACAAAATAAATGAGCTATAAAAAGGGGGAGTAATATGGCACAAATGACAGCTTTTACGCTATTGATGGCCATTTTGTATATTGGGGATGTTGTCTCAATCAAAACCAAAGCATGGGTTTCATCTGTTTTTATCTGTGCAGTATTATTTATTATTGGTTACTGGACATTTTTTCCAGAAAATATCGTTGAGATTGCGGGAATTCCACCAGTCGTTGCAACATTATTGATGTATTTGTTAATTACGAATATGGGAACATTATTATCAATCAAGGAACTAGCAAATCAATGGAAAACAATCGTAATCACATTTTCAGGAATTGTAGGAATTGTTGTATTATTATTAACAGTGGGTTCATTGTTTTTCGATTTTAAAACGGTTCTAGTTGCTGTTCCACCACTCGTTGGAGGGATCGTATCCTCACTGATCATGTCAGAAGCGGCGCAATCAGCCGGTCTAACCTCATTATCAGTATTAGCTATTTTGATTTATGTGATGCAAGGATTTGCAGGTTATCCGTTAACGTCGATCATGTTGAAAAAAGAAGGAAAACGAATGCTTGAAAAATACCGCAGTGGGGAATGGACACCGGTTCATGAACAAGAGAATGAAGCGTCTGAAACAGATGAAGGTACACCTAAGATGTTTACCAAGGTTCCTAAAAAATACCATACAGATTTTTCACGAATCTTTCGTTTGGCGATCGTGACTTTAATTGCGTATTACGTTTCAGTTTGGTGTGCACCTTTTGTAACAATTAGCCCGTTTGTTTTATGCTTATTCTTAGGTGTTGTGGCATCTACATTAGGCTTTTTGGAAAAACAACCATTGAAAAAAGCGAATAGCTTTGGTTTTGCTATTTTGGGATTAATGCTTTTTATTTTTGATGGCTTAAAAAAAGCAACACCAGAAATGCTAGAGGAATTATTATTACCGATGGTGGGTATTATTGTGATCGGTGTGATAGGGATGTATGTCTTTTCTGCAATTGTCGGGAAGTTTTTAGGGGTGAGTAAAGAAATGGCTTTTGCAGTCTCATTAACTGCTTTATATGGCTTTCCAGCAGATTACATTATCACCAATGAAGTTATTCAGTCATTAACCGAAGATGAAAAGGAAAAAGAAGCATTGACAAGTCATATGATGCCACCGATGTTAGTCGCTGGATTTATAACAGTTACGATTGTTTCGGTTGTGTTAGCAGGTATCTTTTCGAGTATTTTATTAAGTCTATAGAAATGAGGGAATAAATTGAAAGAATTAAAAGAGTTGGTTCAAAAGTACAAAAAGGAAATGATAGATTTTAGAAGAGATTTACATCAACATCCGGAATTACAGTTTGAAGAATTTAGAACAACAGAAAAAGTTGCTGAAACGTTAGATAGAATCGGTATTCCTTATCGCAAGACGGAACCTACAGGAATCATTGCGGAGCTTGTTGGGGGTCAACCTGGAAAGACGGTTGCGTTGCGAGCGGACATGGATGCTTTACCCGTTCAAGAATTAACAGATGGTATTTCTTATAAGTCATTAGAAGATGGAAAAATGCATGCCTGTGGTCACGATGCTCACACAGCAATGCTCTTGACTGCAGCGAAAGCTTTAAAAGAAGTACAAGCAGAGATCAAGGGAACCGTTCGCTTTATCTTTCAGCCATCAGAAGAAAATGCTCAAGGAGCTAAAGCAATGGTTGCCCAAGGAGCTGTAGAGGGTGTGGATGATGTTTTTGGGATTCACATTTGGTCACAGATGCTTTCTGGAACAGCTTCTTGTGTTGTGGGCTCGTCTTTTGCTTCAGCAGATATTTTTTCAATCGACTTTAAAGGACGTGGCGGACACGGCGCCATGCCAGATGCTTGTGTAGATGCTGCTGTGATTGCTTCTTCTTTTGTGATGAATGTCCAAACAATTGTTTCTAGAGAAACCAATCCGCTTGATCCAGTCGTAGTGACTGTAGGTAAAATGGATGTTGGTACTCGATTTAATGTCATCGCTGAAAATGCTCGTTTAGATGGCACTGTACGTTGTTTTAGTATTGAGACGCGTGATCGTGTGGAAAAAGCTTTAAAACGCTATGCTGAACAAACGGCGGCTGTTTATGGCGGTACAGCTATAGTAGAGTATAATTACGGGACTGTACCAGTAATCAATGATGAAGAAGATGCATTATTTGCTCAAGCAATCATCAAAGAAAGCTTTGGTGAATCAGCATTGATTCAAGAACCACCGACCACAGGAGGAGAAGATTTCAGTTACTTTACAGAGAATACATCTGGTTGTTTTGCGTTAGTAGGTTGCGGAAATCCAGAGAAAGATACGCAATGGGCTCATCATCATGGACGTTTCAATGTGGATGAAGATGCTATGGAGATCGGTGCGGAATTATATGCACAATATGCATTTGAGTATTTGAATAAATAATTATTGCCACAATGAAAAGTAGGAATAGTAAAAGGGATGTGAGAAAACTAATTTAGTTTTCTTTCATCTTTTTTTATTGTCAATAAGTAAATAACTGGATGTTCCTAAAAAACTTTCTGTCTTGACAGATAAGAATACACATAAATCGACTTATTTTGTTATAATATAGAATAGTACAAAGATAAGAATAGATGATTGAAAAAACACTGATTTTTTGTTAGTGTTAGTAAGACTAAATAATTGAGGGAGTACGCGATGCAACCGATAATTGAATTAAAAAATATCGATTTTAACTATCAACCAGAAGATGCTTCTCCCGCTTTGAAAGATGTATCTTTTTCCATCCAACAAGGTGAGTGGATTGCAATTATTGGACATAATGGATCAGGGAAATCAACATTAGCAAAAACAATCAACGGATTATTGTTACCCGCTTCAGGAAGTATTTCAGTTGGTGGCAAAGAGCTGAATGAAACCAATGTTTGGGATATCCGCAAGATGGTTGGGATGGTCTTTCAAAATCCAGATAATCAATTTGTAGGATCAACCGTAGAAGATGATGTTGCATTTGGCTTAGAGAATCAAGGGATTCCGCGTGAGGAAATGCTTGTCAGAGTTAAGGATGCGCTAGAAAAGGTGCGAATGAGTACCTTTGCCACACGTGAACCAGCTCGTTTATCTGGCGGTCAAAAACAACGCGTAGCGATTGCGGGTGTTGTGGCGTTACGTCCAGATATCATCATTTTGGATGAGGCAACAAGTATGCTTGATCCTGAGGGACGAGATGAAGTGATTTCGACAATCAAAAAAATTAAAGAAGAAAGTAATTTGACAGTTATTTCAATTACGCATGATATTGATGAGGCAGCAAATGCAAATCGGATTTTAGTCATGAAGCAAGGGGAACTTGTCAGTGAAGGCACACCCGAGAAAATTTTCTCAGCAGGAACTGAGTTGATTCAGATGGGTTTAGATCTTCCTTTTCCAGAAAAGTTAAAAATTGCCTTAAAACAACGAGGCGTTGATGTGCCAGATGAATATTTGACTGAAGAAAGGATGGTGGATTGGCTATGGACATCCGTTTTGAACAAGTAGATTTTACGTACCAACCCAATACACCATTTGAACAGCGGGCATTATTTGATTTGAATTTGACAATCGAAAATGGTTCTTATACAGCAATCGTTGGGCATACAGGTAGTGGTAAATCGACATTGTTGCAACATTTAAATGCTCTAGTAAAGCCAACAAAAGGGACAGTGACGATTGGAGATCGAGTGATTGTTCCTGAAACAAATAATAAAAATTTAAAGCCGATTCGTAAAAAAGTGGGAATTGTTTTTCAATTTCCAGAAGCACAACTGTTTGAAGAAACTGTAGCGAAAGACATTGCTTTTGGACCGAAGAATTTTGGTGTATCAGGAGAAGATGCTGCACGATTAGCTGCTGAAATGCTTGAGTTGGTTGGTCTGGAGGCAAGTTATCTAGAACGTTCACCATTCGAATTATCAGGAGGGCAAATGCGTCGGGTGGCGATTGCGGGAGTCTTGGCGATGGAACCAGAAGTATTGGTTTTAGATGAACCTACAGCTGGGCTTGATCCACAAGGACGTAAAGAAATGATGGCCATGTTTCAACGCCTCCACGAAGAGCGCGGCATGACAATCGTTTTGGTGACTCATTTAATGGATGATGTAGCTAATTATGCAGATCATGTCATCGTATTAGAACAAGGTCAGGTTGTTAAGGCAGGTACACCCCAAGAAGTTTTTCAAGATATTAACTGGTTGAAAGGAAAACAATTAGGTGTACCAACGGCTGCGACTTTTGCAGAGCAATTGTTAGCAAAAGGTTTTTCTTTTGAAGAATTACCGTTGACCGCAGAAGCTCTAGCAGAGGATTTATTAAAAGGACTAAAAAAGGCAGGTGAAGACCTGTGATGAATAAGTTGATTTTTGGGCGTTATATTCCTGGTGATTCATTTATTCATACGATGGACCCAAGAGCCAAATTGATTGCTAGTTTTTATTTTATTGGCATTATATTTTTAGCGAATAACTGGCAAACATATGGTGTCTTAGCTATTTTTACATTATTTGCAATTTTTCTATCCAAAGTGAATATCCGTTTCTTTATTCGGGGAATCAAACCGCTGATTTGGTTGATTCTGTTCACGGTTGCGTTACAGATGTTGTTTACCCAAGGCGGAGAAGTTTACTTTAAGTGGGGAATTTTTACAATCACTGAATTTGGGGTAATTAATGGGTTGTTTATTTTCTGTCGTTTTGTGTTGATTATTTTCATGTCTACATTATTAACATTGACAACACCACCTCTGGATTTATCAGATGCGATCGAGTATTTATTACGTCCGTTAAAAGTAGTTCGTTTTCCTGTGCATGAAGTGTCATTGATGCTGTCGATCGCATTGCGCTTTGTACCAACCTTGATGGATGAAACAGAGAAAATCATGAATGCTCAGCGTGCTCGTGGCGTCGATTTTGGTGAGGGAAATCTGATTCAAAAAATGAAAGCTGTTGTACCACTATTGATTCCGTTATTTGTCAGCAGCTTTAATCGAGCAGAAGATTTAGCAACGGCAATGGAAGCACGTGGTTATCAAGGTGGGGACGGTCGGACAAAATATCGGATTCTTCATTGGCATTTAAAAGATACGGTCGTGATGCTCGCATTCGCTGTATTAACAGTAGTATTGATTTTTATAAGAAGTTAGAAGTAAAGGTGGAAAAGAAATGCCGCGCTATAAAGCAGTTATTGCGTATGATGGAACCAATTTTAATGGATTTCAGTCTCAACCAAATGGACGAACAGTTCAAGCAGAAGTTGAAAAAACAGTAAGAAAAATGAACAATGGCAAAACAATCACGATTTTTGGATCTGGTCGGACGGATGCAGGTGTTCATGCTGTAGGGCAGGTGATTCATTTTGATTATCCACAGACGAGAGATTTGGAAAAAATGCGTTATGCTCTAGATACTCAAACACCTGAAGATATCGCTGTTAAAAGTGTAGAAATCGTACCAGATGATTTCCATGCTCGTTATCATGTTGTTGAGAAGATTTATCAATTTCGGGTAGATATCGGGAAACCAAGAAGTCCGTTTAAACGATTCTACGCTAGCTACTTTCCTTATGAAGTGGATATTAAAAAGATTCGAAGAGCATTGACTGATTTAGTTGGAACGCATGATTTTACGTCATTTTGTGCTTCTGGTACCGAGATTGAGGACAAAGTTCGAACGATTCATGAAGCAAGACTTGAGATCAATGAAGCGGGAGACGAACTGGTTTTTACATTTCGTGGAGATGGTTTTTTGTATAAGATGATCCGAATATTGGTAGGAACACTTCTTAAAATGGGAAATGGTCGAATGGATGAAACAAGAATTCCTGAAATCATTGCCGCTAAAGATCGGAATTTAGCTGGACCAACTGCACATCCGGAAGGATTGTATTTGGTTGAAGTAAGATATGAATGAATAAGTTTTTTATGAGTAAAATAACCAAACGTTTTATAAAAAAGGAGAGTAGCTATAACTCAAAGAGTTGTAGCTACTCTCCTTTTTTATTTTATATTAATTCTTAAAAAAATTTAAAAACGTGAAAAATATTTGTATATTTCAGTATACAGGAGTAAGATATAATTCATAAAACCGATTGGGAAAGAATAATCGATGGAGCAGAATAATTCCCTTTTCTTTAGGGTTAAATGCTGGTGTAACATGCTATTTTGATTTTTGTAGATAAGGTATTCCATATGATAAATCGTTATAAAATCATTTTTAAGTCAATTAAATTTAGTTGGGGTTTATCGGAAAATTACTCATTTTGATAGATTACTCATTTCAAAGCTTCCATAAAACAATCTTTTATACGTATATTGTATAGAAATAGTATATAAATTAATAAATAACGTATTTGAATGAAGATAGGAGGATAAAAATGCTTGGTGTTATTTTATTGTATGTAGGAATGGTGTTAATAAGCAATGGTCTTTACCGATTACAAGGAACACAAGATAAATCAGTCGTGGTGATGAATCTATTTACAGGTGGATTAAGTTTACTTTTAAACCTGGTAGCTCTTTCTTACGGGATAGTAGCGAATAAAGATTCATCGTGGTTTTATGCCAGTGCGACTGGTTTATTATTTGCGTTTACGTATCTCTATACAGCAATTAATTCAATGTTTGATTTAGATCAGAAGCTTTATGGCTGGTTCAGTTTATTTGTAGCAATCAACGCGATTCCAGCAGGAATATTATGTTTTTATGGGTATGGCGGAAATACGTTATACGGAATAATTTGGTTTCTCTGGGGAATTCTTTGGTTTACAGGATTTCTTGAAAATACACTCGGAAAAAATCTGGGGAAATTTGTGGGTTATCTATCAGTAGGGGAAGGAATCATTACTGCTTGGATTCCTGGATTCTTGATGCTACTTGATTTATGGCCAAAATAAAATGAGAAGGGAGCATTTATTATGCAATTAACAACAAGAGAACAAGAAAAAATGATGATCAGCTTGGCAGCAATGATTGCCCAACGCAGAAAAGACAAAAAAATAAAGTTGAATCATCCAGAAAGTGTCGCTTTGATTACGGATTTGATTTTAGAAGGCGCACGTGAAGGAAAAACAGTTTCTGAATTAATGAACGAGGGTAGAAATCTTTTAACAAAAGAAGATGTCATGGAAGGTATTTCAGAAATGATTCCAATGATTCAAGTAGAAGCAACATTTCCAGATGGAACAAAGTTAGTTACCGTTCATGATCCAATCCAATAAATTCATTTTAATGATTCGATGAAGGAGGAAAAGTTATGATTCCAGGAGAATATAAGTTAGCAAAAGAGCCAGTTGTATGTAATGAAGGGTATGATGCCATCACTTTAGAGGTGAAAAATGTTGGTGATCGAGCTGTTCAGGTGGGGTCACATTTTCACTTCTATGAAGCAAACGAAGAAGGCTTGAAATTTGATCGTGAAAAAGCAAGAGGCAAACGTCTAGATATACCTGCAGGTACTGCAATCCGTTTTGAACCAGGTGAAACCCGTAAAGTGAATTTGATTGACGTAGGTGGAAAACGCCGTATTTATGGGTTCAATGATAAAATAAATGGTTTTTTAGATGATGACCGCACAAAATAGCTGAAAAGAGGGAAAAATATGAGCTTTAAAATGGATAGAAGTAAATACGCGCAAATGTTTGGCCCAATAGTCGGGGATAGTGTTCGATTAGGAGATACGGATTTATTTGCAGCAATTGAAAAGGATTATACGATTCACGGTGAAGAAAGCAAGTTTGGTGGAGGAAAAGTTTTGAGAGATGGCATGGGGCAAAGCGCTACAGAAACCCGTGCAGCAAATCCACTGGTTGTAGATACAATTATCACCAATGCAACAATCATTGACTATACAGGAATTATTAAAGCGGATATAGGGATCCGCGATGGTAAGATCATCGCCATTGGTAAAGGCGGAAATCCAGATAATATGGATGACATAGACTTTGTTGTTGGTGCTAGTACGGAAGCAATTTCTGCTGAGGGTCTAATCGTAACAGCGGGTGGATTGGATATTCATGTTCATTTTATTTCACCAGGTTTAGCACAAGCGGGACTTGATAATGGCATTACAACATTATTCGGTGGGGGAACAGGTCCAGCTGATGGAACAAATTCAGCGACTACATCACCTGGTAAATGGCATATCGAACGAATGCTTCAGTCAGCCGAAAACTTACCAATCAACATTGGTGTTATGGCAAAAGGTGCGGGTGCTGTACCTGAAACGATTGCAGAACAAATTGAAGCGGGTGCCATGGCGATAAAAAACCATGAAGATTGGGGCGCAACTGCTGCTGGAATTGATAATTCACTGAAAGCTGCTGATCAATACGATGTTCAATTTGCGGTTCATACTGATTCGCTTAATGAAGGGGGATTCGTTCAAAATACGTTAGATGCTTTTCAAGGACGAACAGTGCATACATTCCATACTGAAGGTGCAGGTGGTGGACACGCACCAGATATCATGGTAGTAGCGGGGCACGATAATGTATTGCCTTCATCAACGAATCCAACAAATCCTTATACGATTAATGAAATCAGTGAACTATTTGATATGGTCATGGTTTGTCATAACTTGGATCCGAAATTACCAGAAGACGTGTCATTTGCAGAATCTCGTGTACGTAAACAAACGATTGCAGCAGAAGATGTTTTACATGATATGGGCGCACTAAGTATTATGACTTCTGATGCAATGGCTATGGGACGTGTTGGTGAAGTTGCAATGCGTTGTTGGCAATTGGCCGATAAAATGAAAAAACAACGTGGACCATTAGATGGAGATAGTGAATTTAACGATAATAATCGAATCAAACGATATATTGCAAAATACACAATAAATCCAGCAATCACAAACGGTGTATCAGATTATATTGGATCCGTTGAAGTAGGTAAATATGCTGATTTAGTCATTTGGGAACCAGCGAAGTTTGGAGCAAAACCCAAAATGGTTTTAAAAATGGGCATGATTAGTTATGGTGTGATGGGAGATGCAAGTTCAAGTCTACCTACACCACAACCTCGTCTAATGAGAGATCTCTTTGGGGCATGCGGCAAGGCTGTGACTGCCACAAATATTACATTCGTTTCACAGTTTGCATACGATCATGGAATCAAGGAAAACATTGGACTTGAAAAAGTAGTTTTACCTGTTCATAATACAAGAAACTTAACCAAGCGAGACATGAAATTAAATAATTTCAGTCCAAAAACGATTACTGTTGACCCTCATACATTTGATGTGAAGATTGATGACGAATTGATTACTTGTGATCCCGTCGACACTGTGGCGTTAAGCCAAAGATATTACCTATTCTAAACAGAAAAATGCTGGGACAAAAGTGGCAAGCTATCAAAAATTCTTTTAAAAAAATGATATCTATATACATTTAGAAGAAATTTTAAGGAAGCTAATGCCACTTTTGTTCTGTTAAATTATCAATATGTTATTACAGGAGGAAGAATATGATTTTGACAACTATTGATTCAAATCTTGATGAAATCGATGATATTACGAAATATCATGTTGAAACGGTTAGATTAAACAGTGATGATTTAAACAAAAGAATTTTAAGGGTAACCACAGATCATGGCAACGATTATGGTATTCGGTTAACAAGTGAAAGTGAAGCGTTGCGTAATGGTTCTATCTTTTTTGTCGATGACCATAACATATTAGTCATTGCGGTACGCTCTGAAGAAATGATTATCATTAAACCGTCAACGATGGATGAAATGGGCGAAATTGCTCACTTACTTGGAAATACACATAAACCTGTTGTTGTAGAAGACGGGAAAATTGTTTTAGAAGTAGATCCAACTGTAGTTGATCTTTTAAATAAAAAGGGCATAGACTACGAGATTAAAAAAATCAAGTTGAAAAAAGCTTTGAAACATGTGGACTTGTCGCATGAACATTAATGTAAAAAGGTTTGAAAATTTTTTAGATGTTGTACAAGTCTGCGATTCCACTTTTCCTATTGGGACATTCAATCATTCCTTTGGTATGGAAAATTATTTGAGAACAGATAAAATAACGAATGCAGATGATTTTGAAATTTGGTTAGATACGTATTTAAAAACACAATTTAAATACGGTGAAGGGTTACTTATAAATCTTTGTTTTAAAGCTTTGGAAGAAGAAAAAATAGAAGTAATTTGGGAATACGATAAAATCATTACATGTTCCTCACAAGCAGCTGAAACAAGAAATGGGACAAAAATGATTGCGAAGCAAATGATTGACCTAGTTCAAACCTTACATGATATTCCATTACTAGATGATTATAAGCAACAAATCAAAAAGGCTACTGTTTATGGAAATCCAGCGATTGTTTTTGCTATTTTTGCTCATTATAAAGGACTGGATGCAGATGAAGCAATCTTACTTTATGGCTATAGTATAAATTCTACGATGATTCAAAACGCTGTCAGAGCAGTCCCTCTAGGGCAAAAAAGCGGGCAATTAATTCTACAAAGAACAATCCCACTTCTAGAAGAGATAGTAGCAGAAATGAAGCAATTGGACGCATCTTATTTAGGAGCCAATGTACCTGGAATCGAATTGTCACAAATTAACCATGAAACACAAGTATTCAGACTTTTTATGTCATAGGGAGGAAATAACAGATGAAAAAAACAGTAATAATTGGTGTCGGTGGACCTGTTGGATCAGGGAAAACATTACTTATTGAACGTTTAGTTAGACAAATGAATGAGGATTTGAACGTCGCAGTAATAACCAATGATATCTATACAAAAGAAGATGCAAAATTCTTATGTGATAACTCTGTTTTAAGTGAAGATCGTATTATCGGTGTAGAAACTGGAGGATGTCCACATACAGCAATTCGTGAAGATGCATCAATGAATTTTGCAGCTATTGAACAATTAGAAGAACGATTTGAAGATTTAGATGTAATTTTTTTGGAAAGTGGTGGGGATAATTTAGCCGCAACGTTTAGTCCAGAATTAGTCGATTCCTCTATTTATATTATTGATGTGGCCCAAGGAGAAAAAATTCCTAGAAAAGCAGGTCAAGGAATGATCAAGAGTGATTTATTTATCATCAATAAAATCGATTTGGCTCCGTATGTTGGTGCTGATTTAGATGTCATGAAAAAAGACACCGAGGTTTTTCGAGAAGATAATACTTTTTTATTTACTAACTTAAAGGATCAAGAAGGGGTAGCAGCCGTAAATGAATGGATCCGTAAAAATGTTTTACTAGAAGGATTATAATATGAGGCAAGATACAGACGGACTTATTGAAATGGCATTTACCAATCGTAATAACCGAACCATTGCGTCTAGAATTTATCATGAGGGCAATTCTCGCGTGTCCTCGAATATTCCATTAGCGACTGAGAAAACACCATATTACTTCTTTATTAGTACGGGTGGAGGTTTCCTTGAGGGAGAGAAATATGAACTGGATGTTACGGTAGCCAAAGAAGCGCATGCTATCGTGACAACTCAAGCACCAACTTACGTATACAAATGTGACAATAAAATACAAACAACACAAAAAACACAGCTTGTTTTAGAAGAAAATAGCACATTTGAATATTTAACAGATGAAGTAATTCCTTATAAAAATTCAATTTACAAACAAGAAACAATCGTTCAGATGAAAGAAAATGCAACGCTAATTTTAATGGACGGTGTAACAGCGGGCTGGTCTGCTGATGAGCAACCGTTTCAATACGCTGAATTACAGATGAAAACAAGTATATTTATGGATGAAGAATTAATCTATAATGACCATTTACTATCAGAACCGTTGAAAAATGATATGTCTGCACTAGGTTATTTTGAAGACGGCTTGAATTATAACACGTTGATAATTATCAGTCCTTCTTGTACAAAAGAGGTTATTGAAACAATTAGAAAGAAATTAAATAAAATTGAAACAACTGTCAATTTTGGCATTTCAAGTTTAGAAAAACCTGGTTTTGTGCTTAGAGCGCTGGGGAAAAGTGGAGAAGAAAATCGCTATATCCTGATGCAAGCTCTCAATCATTTTCGAATAGAACAGCTTCATTATCCTGAATTGATTCTTAGTAAAAATGACAACTACATACAGAATTAATGGACAAGAAGAAGGGTTTTTACGAACTTTTTAGTAAGAAATGGCGAGGTATTTTTCTGTTATGTAGTAAAAAGGGGAAAGTAGTGTGGAAATGGCTAAGAAGACATTTAAAAATGAAATTATTGATTACTGGTCAAAGAGATCTGAAACCTATGGACAACAGCATCATGAAGAATTACTGGGAGAACCAAAAACATTATGGCAAAATGTCATCCTTAGTGCTTTTAATGCAAACGAAAAACCAGTTAAAAAAATTCTTGATATAGGTACTGGTCCTGGTTTTCTCTCCATATTGCTTGCTGAAAAAGGTTTTGAAGTGACGTCAATCGATATGACAGAAGAAATGTTGATTCAAGCGAAGTTGAATGCGGGTGATCTCGTTGAAAAAATCGAATGGGCATTGATGGATGCTCATAAGTTGACATTTGATACAGCTGATTTTGATGCAATTGTCACAAGAAATGTCACTTGGAATCTAGAAAATCCAAAGGAAGCATATAAAGAATGGTATCGAGTATTAAAACCAGGAGGAATCTTACTAAATTTTGATTCAAATTGGTACAAATATCTTTACGATGAAACGCTGCGGGAGAAATATGAAAAAAATCGAGAATTGACGCAAGAGATGGCTGTTAAAGATTATTATGAAGGGACAGACATTGATTGGATGGAAGACTTAGCTAAAGAAATGCCTTTATCAAAAATTACCCGTCCTATATGGGATAAGAAGGTATTGAAAGAGTGTGGATTCCAATCTATTACAATTCATGAGAATATGAATGATCAATTACTAAGTGATATTCAAAAAATTAATTTCTTGTTTTCCCCTATATTCCTAATAGAAGCAACAAAATAAATAGCAAAGGAGATGAGTTGTTGGCAAAGAAAAGAAAATGGATGCCAGTCTTCTTTTTTACTATCTCTATGATGCTACTAATTTTAGCAGGCTGTAATTCATCAAAAAAAGAGAGTCGATCTTCTAATCAAATAAATTACGGTAGTACAAAAGATATACGAGATATTAATCCGCATTTATATAACGGAGAAATGGCTGCGCAAAATATGGTTTTCGAAGGATTGACCAAAAATGAAGAGGGAAAAGTCAAACCTGCGTTAGCAAAAAGCTGGGCTATTTCTGATGATGGTAAAGAATATACCTTTTCTTTACAAACTAATGTGAAATTTACGGATGGTACGGCATTCAATGCAGATGCTGTGAAGCAAAATTTTGATGCAGTTTTGGCTAATAAGGAACGTCATGCTTGGTTAGATATGGTGAATGAAATCGAGTCGACACAAGTAGTAGATGATGAGACTTTCAAATTAACCTTAAAACATCCCTATTACCCAACCTTGATTGAACTCGGGTTGACTAGGCCATTTCGTTTTATCTCGCCTAAAAGTTTTATTGAGGGGGGATCTAAAACGGGTGTGTCAAGCTATGTGGGGACTGGGCCGTTTAAACTGGAAACACACAAGGACAATCAATATGCACACTTTGTAGTGAATGAAGATTATTGGGGTGAAAAACCAAAAGTTTCAGAAGTGGATTGGAAAGTAATTCCAGATTCACAAGCATTATTACTTGCTCTAAAAAAAGGAGAAATTGATCTTATTTATGGTGCAGATGGCGACCAATTAAATATGGATGCCTATAACGCAATGAAAGCTGACAAGGATACTTTTACAGCCGTATCTAGCCAACCGGTAGCCTCTCGTGCAATACTATTAAATAGTAAACGAGAAAATCTGAGTTCACTAAAGGTTAGAGAAGCGTTAACTTACGCAGTCAACAAAGAGAATATTATTAAAGGTGTACTAAACAATTCAGAAGACAAAGCAGATACGCTATTGCCAAAAACGGCTCCTTATTGTGATATTGAATTAAAGAGCTATAATTACAACGTGGAAAAAGCAAACCAATTACTAGATGAAGCAGGATGGAAAGTAGGAAAAAATGGAATACGTATGAAGGATGATAAACCTTTAGCACTAACTTTTTCCTATAATTCACAAAATGCACAAGAAGGAACGATCGCTCAATCGATTCAAGCGGATCTTAAAGAGGTGGGAGTGGACTTAGCCATTATTTCTGAGGAAAAACAGAATTTTCTTGATCGTCAAAAAGATGGAGAGTTCGATTTACAGTATTCGTTGTCGTGGGGAACGCCTTACGATCCGCAATCTTATCTTTCTTCTTGGCGAATACCGGCACATGGAGATTATCAAGCACAATTAGGCTTGGATAAAAAAGCATGGTTGGATGATAAAATCACACAAGTGATGATTGAGCCAGATGAAAAACAGAGACAAACAGATTATAGCGAAATTTTGACGTACATCAACGAGCAATGTGTATATATCCCAATTTCGTATTCGAAAACGAAAGCAATCGGTAAAGCTAACCTTAAAAATATCACGTTTAATGATTCGCAATATGAAATACCATTTGAAAAAATGTTCTTTGAATAAGGATAGAAAGTTGGGTGACAATGATTAAATCTATTATTAAAAATTGTGGAAAAATCCTACTTCTTCTTTTTTTAATAACGTTTATTCCTTTTTTCCTATTGACGTATCTATCCAATGATCCAGCTGAAGTAGCACTAAGAGTCCAAGCAATCACACCAACTGAACAAAATGTGCGTCAGATGCGTTCAGAATTGGGGTTAGATCAACCTTTTTTTTCAAGATATATTGATTGGGTTCAACAGGCTCTAAAAGGGGATTTAGGTAAAAGCTATGCTACTGGTAAATCGATTGCTGGTATGATCAGTGAGGCTTTTCCATATACAGTATTCTTGACTCTAGTGACACTGATCATCATTATTGTAACCTGTTTAGTACTTGGGATTTTGGCAGCTAATGATCAAAATCATTGGACTGAAAAAGTCTTAAGATTGATCACCTTTGTCTTAAATGCAATTCCATCATTTTGGCTTGGGTTGTTACTGATCTTTTTGTTCTCTATCAAGCTAAATTGGTTACCAACGGGAGGGGCCGAAGGGCTATTATCAGTTTTCTTGCCAGCATTGACACTTTCTTTAGCCTACTCTAGTTCGTATATTCGGTTGATTCGCAATGATTTATTGCAAAATAAACAGTTGCCATATGTCGACTATTATTTTACAAGAGGATTTTCAAAAAAAACGATCACGAAACATTTATTGAAAAATTCTTTGCGTTCTTCTGTTGTTTCGATTGGCGTGAGTATTCCCAAACTTATTGCTGGTAGCATTATTATAGAAAGTGTTTTTGCATGGCCTGGTATGGGGCTTCTCTGTATTAATGCAATCAGAAACCGCGATTTACCTGTTTTGCAAGCCTATATTGTCATTATGTCATTGTTCTTTATTAGCAGTAGTTTGTTGATTGATTCCTTAAACAAAAGGATTGATCCCAGACTAAGAGAGCGAGGCAGCTGATGGATGTAATGAAAAAAATAGTCAAGGATAGAATAGTTCTTGTTTCTATTCTCTTTTTAAGTCTTTTAATGTTAGGTATTATTTTTGCGAATGTCTTGTCACCGTATGATCCAAACAAACAAGATATTATGAATAAATTGGCTCATCCAAGTAGTGAACATTTTTTTGGAACAGACATGTTAGGTCGAGATATCTTTTCGAGGATATTATATGGCGGTAGAGTGACGTTACTTCTCTCCTTTTTAATTGTTTTCTTGATTCTTTTGATTGGGCTCATTTTTGGTGGAATTTCTGGGATGTTTGGTGGTTGGATCGATGCAACAATGATGCGATTTTGTGACCTGATGCTTTCTTTACCGAATGAAATGATGTCTTTATGTATTATTGGTATTTTAGGCCCTAGTTTACTGACGATTATTTTAGCACTGACACTAGTACGATTTCCGTGGTACGTTAAAATGATCAGGACAGAAGTCCTTAATTATAAAACAAAAAATTATGTTGTCTTCTCCCTAAGTTCTGGAAAGTCTAAAGGATGGGTATTTAAAGAACACATTTTTCCCCCGATTATTCGGGCAATCATTGTTTATTCTACATTAGATATTAGTGCAGTGATTATGAGTATTAGTGCGCTATCTTTTCTCGGGGTTGGGATTCAGCCACCAACAGCTGAGTGGGGTAGAATGTTAAACGAATCCAGAGAAATCGCTGTAGTTGAGCCTTGGCAGATGATTCCTGCTGGGATCACACTATTTCTTGTGATAGCGATGCTCAATTATATCGGAGACGCTGTTGCAGAAGGAATCAACGAAGCGAATAGCGAGTAACAAGGGAGAAAGTAATGGAAAATACACTAATTTTGGTAGTGGAAGAGTTGACCGTAAATGAACTCAAAACAAATAAAAAAGTTCTTGCTAATCTAACTTTTCAAGTAGAAAGAAATGAGTTTTTAGGCATTCTGGCACCAAGTGGAAGTGGGAAAACAACACTTCTTAAAACGATTATGAGAATCTGTCCAAAATCACTTCATTCAGGTGGATTAATTGCCTATTTTCCGGATACTAAAAATAAAATCGTTATTCAGGAGAAAACCAATGTTCATTTTTCGGCGGTATTAAGTCGCGAATTAACATACATCCCTCAAAATGCTTCAGAAGCATTTGATCCTATTGAAAAAATGGGTGTGCAATTGAAAGAAACATTGACAGAAAATCGATTTTCTGTAAGTGAAAGAACAAATATGATTCAAGAGTTATTGGAAAGTATGGATTTACCTGAGAGTATTTTAAACAAATATCCCTTTCAATTATCTGGTGGAACGTTACAGCGCTGTGCAATTGGGTTAGCACTTATTTTGAAACCCAAAGTGATTATTGCAGATGAGCCGACGAGTGCATTGGACACGATAAATAGAAAGAGAATTCTAGATAGTTTCTTGCAGCTAAAAAAACGAAATGAGACGACTCTACTTTTGGCGACACATGATATTGCTATTGTAGATTACTTATGCGATACGGCGCTGGTTTTAGAAGCAGGTAGAAAAATTGAACACAAAAAAATAGATAAAATGGATACTGATCCAACCTCATATTTGGTAAAAATGCGTAGAATAAAAAATAAAATAGGTTCGACATTTTGGAGATTAAAAGATGGAAAATTGGTTAGTTCTTGAGCAATTATCAAAGACGTATTACAAAAAGCGGTTATTCAAGCCAAGAGAAAAAATGGACGGTGGACTAAAGCCGTTTTCACTTTGTATTTCAGAAGAGATTATTGGTATTTTAGGAGAAAGTGGTAGTGGGAAAACAACATTAGCTAAACTAATAGCTGGTATTGAAAAACCAGATAAAGGGTCAGGGGAAATCATATTTAGACTAAACGAGCCACTCAAACAAAAGAACCCAGTGAGCATGATATTTCAAGAGTACACCTCTGCAATCAATCCGGACTTTACTGTAGAAAAAGCCTTAGTAGAATCAGTTAGTAAAAACAATAAAACACAAGAAACAAAAGAAAAGATAATTACTGTTTTAAATAAAGTGGGATTATCTGAAGAACTCTTAGACAAGAAGCCAAGAAACTTAAGTGGTGGGCAGATTCAGCGTGTTTGTATTGCGAGAAGTATCTTAACGGAAGCAAAGGTATTGATTTTGGATGAAGCCTTTAGTTCGTTAGACTTATTTAATGTGGACCGTATGCTTGAGTTGTTACTTGCTTTAAAAAAGGAATTTAACTTGTATTATATAGTCGTTACTCATAATTTAGAACTGGCTACTTATTTTTGTGACAAACTTATTTTTTTAAAAGAGGGACATTTAGAAGAAGTGATAGAAACGAGTCAATTGATGCATGCGAAATCTGCTTATGTCCAAGCTTTGATTGATGCTCAAATTTGAGCGCCAAATAGTATAATTTGCTAGTAGTGTAGCAAAATGAATTACTATATTGAAATAGATTCAAAGAAAGGAATGGAATTCATGTCAAATTCAATTAATACAGGCGATACAGCATTTATGATTTTATGTACAGCAATGGTGTGTTTAATGACACCAGGTTTAGCTTTTTTCTATGGAGGTTTGGCACGTAAAAATAATATATTAATCATTATGGGACAATCATTTGTTTCAGTTGGAGTCACAACGTTAATGTGGATTTTTGGAGGGTTTGGGCTAGCATTTGGCTCAGATTTTCATGGTATTATCGGAAATCCAGCTGATTTCTTCTTGATGAAAAATGTCGGCACGTTAGCGAACCTTTTACATGGGGCAACGATTCCCTTTTTAATGTTTTTTGCTTTTCAATTGATGTTTTGTGTGATCACCGTCCCTCTTATGACAGGGGCTTTTGCAGATCGTTTGACGATGAAAGGGTATATTTTACTGTTAATCGGCTGGAATTTATTGATTTATTTTCCTGTCTGCCATTGGGTTTGGGGTGGTGGATTCTTAAGTAATTTCAACTTTAAAGACTTTGCTGGCGGTACAGTTATTCATACGACGGCTGGATTTGGTTCTCTTGCAACGATCTTATACTTAGGACAAAGAAAGTTGACGGAACAACAAAAAAGCCAACACAATAATTTGATGATCGCTGCAATCGGAACTGGACTTTTATGGTTTGGTTGGTTTGGGTTTAATTCTGGTGGGGCATTACGTGCAGATATTCAAGCAGTGAATGCATTTGTTTCAACGTTTGTTGCACTTGCTACATCTTTAACTGTATGGATTTTATTTGCCAAATTTAAGAAGGGGTACTATGATTTTGTGGATATTTTGACGGGGTCAGTTGCAGGATTAGCAACGATAACCCCTTGCGCAGGATATGTAAAACCAACAGAAGCAATTGTCATTGGTGCCATCGCAGCAATTATTTGTAACCTTGCTGTTGATTTTCGCAAGAAAAAAGGTTGGGATGATGCATTGGATGTATGGGGGGTCCATGGTATTGGTGGATTCACTGGAACTATTTTAATTGGTATCTTCGGAACAGGTGCTTCATTAGTAACTGCTAGCGGCTTAAATGCACTGCTGGTTCAAATTTTAGGTGTCTGCTTCGTTGCAGCGTATGCCTTCATCATAACAAGACTTATTCTAATTGTTTCATCAAAAATAACAAGAATAGAGACAACAGCAGAAGAACAAGAAAAAGGATTAGATATGGAATTTTTTCACCAGTCTACCTATGATGAGTGAATTTCATCTTATATAAGTAGTTAATCTAAGGGAAGGAGCAAAAGCTAATATGTCTTGCTCTTGACCCTTAGATTTTTTTAAATCAATAGATAAAACCACATATGCTTAGCAACGCTCATGTAATGCATGATGAGATATTTAATAATCGTACAATTCTGTACTTATTCTTGAACAATATTTTTTTTCTCAAAAAGCTGTTGTAACGTCCGATATAAATCAGCTAATTCTTCTTCATCATAAGAGAGATCCCAGAAGTAAAGCGGTAATTCTGGGTATTTTTTCCTTGGTAATAGAGAAGAACTGATCACCAAATCGTATTGCTCATTTAGCTCTTCCTGATAAGGAGCAGAATCCACAAAACCTAAATCATTTAAGAACTGATAGATCCTTCTAACTAGAAGAAAATTATGCTCAAAAGCCACACCGATGTTTAAATGCTCTGAATGTTTTGGTTTGTCATAAACAGGAAGTAATACACTTTTGAACATTTTAACCAGCGGATTTTTGATGGTATAAATAAATTTATATTCTTTTTCCTTTACTTTTTCATCAAAAAAAACTTGAATTTTCGTTTCCAAAAGTTCGTCCGCTTTTTTCTTTTTACGTGGTAACTCCACTAATTTTTGAAGGTTAGGGAAGGGTTGACGCAAAACATAAAAAGTAAAGGCAATATTCAGTAAATTTCCAATAAGAACGGGTTTATCAAGAACTTCTGGCTCTTTTTTAAAGATGTTGATTTTAGCATAGTCTAAAAATTCTTGAACCAATTCATAGACAGGATTTGGTCTTATTGAGAAATCGTGTAGTGTTTGAGACAAGGACGGATCATCATCTAAGGTATAAAAAGGCGCATAATGTGCGAGAAAAAAGATAAAGCTGCTTTCCCCTTTTATGTATTTAGGAGGCAAAGCTTGACGTGGCCCTAGTTCTTTGTTGAGACGCTCAAAATCATAGTAAGGATTATCCTGCATCAAGAAATCATACCGTTCATCATACGAAACAAAAATCTTTTTCCGAGTGCGACAGAGAAAAATCGCTGCAAAATAAGGCAATTCTTTAGAGCCTAAATAGGTTCTGGATAATGGGAAATATTCAGAAAATGCTTCTGCCAGTCTTTCCGCTTCTTCACGGGGAACACTTTTAAATGGCCAGATCGTTCCTCTGGTTCCTAGCCACAAGGCATCGAATAGTGCGACTCTGACCGCACGTTCATCACCAATCAAGTTGGCTTCAGTATATGTAAACCGCAGATTATATTGCTTTACGTGTCTTTTCAAAGGCAGCATCTTTCTAGAGACTGTTGAACGGCTCACGTAATAGCGTTGACAAAAATCATCTATGTTAGGAGAATCATGGTTTAAAAAATAGAGAATAAATTGAAACGGAACCGATTTTTTTAATAGAAAATACCGGTATTCATCGATTGTTACGAGTAAGTTAGTACTGTCGATCTTGCCAGCTTTTTGTAAAATCGAGGGGTGCGTTGAGATTACTTTAGCTAGATCATGATTGATTTCATTCATAATAATAAATACCTGTTGATAATTCAAAGATAGTTCCTCAGATAACTGAGTAATAGAAATATCTGACTGATTGATTTGTGTAATTCGTTTGAATACTTTAAATTTGGTAAGCATTCCAGAATCCATCATCAATTCCTCATAGAGCATGCTAATCACTTCCTTGCCCCTATTCTACTGTACTTTATGGTCAATTGTCAGCTAAGACGATAATTAGTTTTTGCGTAGTCATTCATATAGTTCTAAAAGGATGATTTTATATCCTAATGAAGAAAGATATTGTTTTGAGCGCACAGAAAAGAGAAGACGTGACGTCTTATGAAGCAAAAAGGAGTGTAGTGTAACTCCACGAGTCACACCACACTCCTAAGAAAGCCTGATAAATGGTTGAAGCAGAAGCAATTACTCATCAATCTCTAGGTGCTAAAGACACTAAGAATTGAAGGAGTTGGTTATAGCAGTTAAATACTTCTGCCCAGTCTTTCCAGTTATCAGTTAAGATCAGGTTCTTTTTTTAGTTTGATCCAAATTAAACCAATGATAAATCCAAGTACTGAAGGAACAACCCAGCCCATTCCAATCGTAAATAAAGGCAAGTATTCCTCAGCAGCGGTTAAAATAGTTGTAACGACTGTATTTGATTTAATAAAATCGGGCGCACTGTTCAAAGCATCAAGTAAGGCAGCAAATAGTGTGATATAAGTTGTTGTGCGATAGACTTCTTTGCGATGATGAAACAGCGGGCTGACGATGACTAAAATCATCAAGGTCATCGCTAATGGATAAAGGAACATCAAGACAGGGATTGAAAACTGAATGATATTTGTTAATCCAACATTTGCAAACAAACAAGGTAATATACTTGCTATCGCAATGTAAAATGAATAGGAACCTTTTGGAAACAGTTCGCTGAATGTTTCAGAAAAAGCGGTAATCAATCCGATTGCTGTTTTTAAACAGGCAAGGATAACAATAAGTGCAAGTAAAATACTACCTAAATTACCTAGATAGTGGTTAGCGATTTGAGCTAAAGCAATTCCGCCATTCTCACTAAGCGGGAATTTCCCTAAACTCATCGTGCCCATATAAGACAACAAAGTATAGATGATCCCCATCAAGACAATACTGATTGCGCCGGACTTTATCGTATCTTTCGCAATATCATTTGGTTTATCAACACCCATACCTCGAATCGTTGAAACGATGATGATTCCAAAAGCCAGAGAAGCTAGTGCATCTAATGTATTATAGCCTTCAGTAAATCCTTTAAAAAAAGGGTTGGCCGCATAACTATCTGCAACAGGTGCTAAAGAGATCGTTCCGAGTGGCGTTAAGAAAGCAAATAAAATCAAAATCGCCAATAAAAATAGAAATAATGGATTTAAAAATTTTCCTACATACCCTAATAACTTAGTCGGTTTACGTGAAAAGGCCCAAGCAACCAGAAAGAATAGCGCCGAAAAGACTGCTAAAATTAATTTATGCTGATCACTTGGAATAAAGGGCACTAAGCCAATTTCAAAAGACGTTGTTGCCAGACGAGGTAAGGCAAAAAAAGGACCAATCGTTAGATATAACAATACAGTAAAACCAACAGCATAGCGTCGATTCACCCGAGTTGCTAAATCAAACACCCCATTACTTTTGGAAATCCCAATGGCAATCACACCTAGAAATGGCAAGCCGATACCTGTGATCAAAAAGCCGAGGTTCGCTAGAAAAATAGTAGCACCAGCCTCTTGTCCCATATGAACTGGAAAAATCAAATTTCCCGCCCCGAAAAATAAGCCAAATAGCATGGAACCTACGTAAAGGTAATCACGCCATGATAATTTTTTTGTCACACTTCAACACTCCTTAAAATTTATCCTTACTAAAAGTACCAGAATAAGAAGACCACAGCAAGCGAATTTTCAGAAAAAGTTTGATGTTTTCAGTAAACATTAAAAAATGATGAGCCTAATCGACAAAATAAGCAAACTGATAATCATCACAATACGCACCATTGATAAAAAATTCATCTTTAAATAAAGCTTCTTGGACAAATCCATTTTTACGATAAAACTGAATCGCTTTCGTATTGGTCCCCATAACGCGCAAAGAAATCTTATGAATCCCCTCTTCAGCTGCAATATCTTTTAAAAAATCCAGTAATTGACGTCCAATACCCAATGATTGACTATCTGGATGAACACCGATCCCAAACATCCATTGTTTTTTATGTGAAGGCAAAGAGGTTGGATGATGAACAGCAACAAAACCATGAACGTTGTTTTCATCTGTAGCGACAAAAATAAGTCGTCCCTCGCTCTTTTCTTTGTATTCCTCAACCGACTCATAGAAGTGAAGTACCGGAGAATTTTCATTTGTCCAAATCGTATTTTCTATCTCTAGTAATGATAGAAAATCACGTTCTTTAACGAATCGGATTGTAATATGTTTGTCCATTATATCCCTTCTTCCATACCGTTCAGCTCACCAAAACGCTCTTCTAGTTTTTGTTTATGTGAGGCTAAAATATCTTCAAAACGAATATCATATTTATCTGCTAAAATAAAAATATTATCCAAAACATCGCCGAGTTCTTCCGTCAAATCTTGAACCAGATGTTCCGTCGATTTTTCTTCCTCATCTGGGCGGTCACGCCCGATTTCTAAGGCACGTACAGCTCGCGCGACTTCACCTGTTTCTTCAGACAAAAAGCCTACACGAACAAATGAATTGAGTTCATACCAGCCTCTTTTTTTGTAAAATTCACTGATCCATTGTTGATAGTGTTGAAGTTCCACATAAATTCCTCCAGTCTATTTTACTATGGTAGCATAGAGAATCAACAATGTGGAAATACTTTACAAGTATTTTTTTAACAAAGCAGAGATTTCTTATTTGTAGTATCATATTCAAGTATAAGCAATAGTTCAAAAATGGAGGGGCGAAACAAATGACTACATTTTATTTTGTTAGACACGGTAAGACGGAATTGAATTTAGGTTTACGATTTCAAGGTGGGGACATCGATTCTCCATTATTGCCAATCGGAATTGAACAAGCGATTCAGGCAGGTCGCTATCTTAGTAATCGTTCATTTGATGTAGTAGCAGTCAGTACTCAAAAAAGAGCAATGGATACAGCAAATTATATTCTTAAAGAAAATAATTTTTTAGATGGTCTAACGGTACAGTATCATGACAGCTTAAGAGAGATCAAATTCGGCAAACGTGAAGGGGTCGAAATCAATCATATGGATGAACAAACGGCTCATTTGCGCCAGCGGCCAGATTTATATGATCCTACAACATTTGGGGGAGAAACGATTGACTCTTTAGTATCACGTTCAACTCAGACGATTGAAAAGCTTAGCAAAGATTATCCAGATGGCAATGTACTGATTATTGCTCACGGGGTGTTACTGATTACGTTGATCAATTCACTGATAGGCAAAGAAAAAGCAAAATGGCGTGAAGGCGGACCACTTGCCAATACTAGTATTACTATTTTAGAAAACGAAAACAATCAAGAACGTTTTACAATCAGATCATTTAACGATGTTTCATATCAATCCACAAGTGAAGAGGCATAAAATGAATCGAGTGAAGACGTATATTTAATTAGAGTAGGTGGGGATTTTATGAAGAAAATGGCGGTTTATTGTGGTGCCAGTGTAGGGAATAAGACAATTTATCAGGAACAAACAAAGGCATTAGGGCAATGGATGAGTCGTAATGATTATGATCTTGTTTACGGTGGCGGCAATGTTGGTTTAATGGGGGTGTTGGCTGATACGGTTATTGAAAATGGCGGGAAAGTGATTGGTGTAATGCCAACATTTCTATTAGAGCGAGAACTAGCGCATCAAAATATTACTGAGATGCATATAGTGAATGATATGCATGAACGCAAACGAAAGATGATCGATTTGGCAGAATGTTATTTAGCATTACCTGGAGGGCCGGGGACACTAGAAGAAATATCAGAAGTTGTTTCTTGGGGCCGTGTAGGGGAACATCAACATCCATGTATTTTTTTTAATGTCGATGGCTATTATGATTTATTAGCGGATTTCTTTGATAAAATGGTTGTAGAAGATTTTTTAACAGCAGCAGATCGGGAAAAAATTTTCTTTTCAGATTCTTTAGAAGAAATCCAACAATTTATTGATACATTCATGCCACCAACTATTAGACAATATAAATAAGAAAAAAGGGGATGGGATAGAAGCGCTTATTTCCGAAGGGGTTGCTTCTATCCCACCGTTTATTCGCATTTAAGGTGTGAAACAAAAGTGATTTGTGCTCTTGTTCCACACCTTTTTTTTCTTAGGATTTAGACAGGATACGGTGTAAAAATTCTTTCGTCCGTTCTTCTTTAGGATGAACAAAGATATCATCAGATGTACCTTCTTCAGCGATGACACCTTTGTCCATAAAGATTACTCGGTCAGAAACTTCTTTTGCAAACTCCATTTCGTGGGTCACGATGATCATCGTCAATCCTGTATGTGCTAAATCTTTCATTGTTTTTAATACTTCACCGACCATTTCAGGATCAAGTGCTGAAGTTGGTTCATCGAAAAGCATGACATCTGGATTCATAGATAAGGCACGGGCAATCGCGACACGTTGCTTTTGTCCACCAGAAAGCTGTGATGGTTTTGCATCAATAAAACGCTCCATCCCAACTTTTTCAAGATTTTCTAAGGCAATCTTTCTGGCTTCATCTTTGCCTCGTTTCAAGACAGTGAGTTGTCCAGAAGTACAATTTTCTAACACATTCATATTATTAAATAGGTTGAATGATTGGAATACCATCCCTAAATGTGTACGATATTTTGGTAAGTTATAGCCACGTTCTAACACATTTTCCCCATTATAGATGATTTTGCCGCCTGTCGGTTTTTCTAGTAAGTTTATGCAACGTAAAAGGGTTGATTTACCTGAACCAGAAGAGCCGATGATTGTCACGACTTCTCCTTTATTTACAGTTACATTGATATCTTTTAACACTTCATTTTCACCGAAGCTTTTTCTTAAATGTTCGACTTCAATCATTTGATTCATCCTTATATCCTCCTAATTTAAACGTTAAACGAGTCTGCGAAGCTAGATGATTAGCTTTCTTTTTGATTTTCTACTTCGTCTAGTTTCACATAAGCAGAAGGGCCGTCCATTTTCTTCTCAACAATACGTAAAACACGCGTAATCGCATATGTCATAATCAAATACATGATTCCAACGATCGTAAAGGTTTGGAAGAATTGGAAGTTTGCGCCAGATGCAGAATTTCCTTGGAAGAATAAGTCTGCTACCCCGATAACGCTTAAAACAGCCGTGTCTTTGATATTGATCACAAACTCATTTCCTGTTGCAGGCAAAATATTACGCAATACTTGAGGAACAACGACTTTACGCATTGTTTGGCCATGAGTCATTCCAATCGCTTGTGCTGCTTCAAATTGTCCTGGATCAACAGCGAAGATTCCGCCACGAACGATTTCAGACATATAAGCCCCCGTATTAATAGAAACAATAAACAGAGCCGCAACCGTTCGGTCTAGAGAAATCCCAAAAGCTAAGGCTAAACCATAGAAGATAACCATTGCTTGCACCATCATGGGTGTTCCGCGAAATACTTCAATGTAAATCGAAAGCAAGGCATTTCCTAATTTTTGGAAGAACCGTTTCACTTTATTTTCAGATTCTGGAATCGTGCGGACTACTCCGATCAATAAACCTAAAGCTGTTCCCACAACCGTTCCAATCAAGGCGATAAATAAGGTTAAACCTGCACCACGTAAGAACATACCACCGTATTGATCCCAAATAGTTTTAAAGTCTGTTAATATACCTGATTTTTCGCTATCCTTTGTTTCAGCAGCGGGTTGATCTTTCACTGCTTGATCCATGATTTTTGTTTGTTCGTCTGAAGAAATAGTGGATAAAATTTGATTGACCTTGCTGATTTCGGGATCTGCTTTACGCATACCAACTGCGACTTGAACATCTTCAGAATTGGTTTGGAAACCATTTTCTTTAGAGAATTCAAGCATTTCTAAGTCTTTGTTAACACTTGTAGCAGTCACACCTTCTGGTCGCTCACTGACATAACCATCGATCATACCAGAAGCAAGAGCGGTTCTCATTGCTGAAAAATTATCCATCGCTTGTTGTTTGTTAACGCCAGGAATTTGATCGATCACACTATAATGAAACGTGTTGAGCTGTGCAGTAATTTTAGCACCAGTTAAATCGTTCAAATTTTTCGCATCGGCAAACTGTCCTTTTTTCTGAACAACGACCACCAATTGTGATTCGTAATAAGGATCAGTAAAATCAATTTCTTTCCGACGCTCTGCGGTAGGGCTCATCCCAGCAATAATGGCATCGATTTTTCCAGATTGCAAGGCAGGAGCCAAACCGTCCCATTTTGTTTGTACGATAACAAGTTTTTTATCCAATCCCTCCGCAATTTTTTTAGCGATTTGGACATCGTATCCTCCTGCATAAGAAGAATTTCCTTGAATAGGTACAGCACCATGTGCGTCTGTTTTTTGGGACCAGTTAAACGGAGCATAACCTGCCTCCATCCCGACACGGAATTCACCGTTCATTTCTGCATGACTGAATACTGGAGAACAGAAGACACTTATAATAATTGCAAATAGTAAGCCAAGTGAAAATGATTTCTTGTTCATGTTTTTCTTTCTTCCTTTCTGTTTAACGACTTAATTTGTTCTACTATTATTTAGTTTAAAGAGTTTTGAAGAAGGTGTCGAACCTATTCTTCTACACGTAAAAAAACAACCATACGAAAATGCATGGTTGCCTACTATCGTCAGGTACTCTCAACAAAAACATAGCGCAACTTAGCATCACTACTAAGACAGTCCGTAAGTTGTTCGCTTACGTCCCAACACATAACAGGGAGGCTGTTATGCATTTCGGCGATTTTTCCTAGACTTGCTTCGACGTGTCCTCTCACTCCGCAAGCTTAATAAAAAACGCAACCTCTACCTCGATTTGAGGTACTATTTAATTATCAGATTCAAGTAATCAGTGTACGTTATTTAGCTAGAAAAGTCAATGTTTAGAGAAGCTAGAGTGAGTATTTTCTAATCTGGATGTCAAAGAAGAAAAGTGCTCATTTTCTTTCAAAAAACTAATCTATTTTAAACGGATTGAACAAGGAAAAAAGGTTTAAACATCTACGAAAAACTTCATATAGGATTTCGAGAACGTGATAAAGTGGTCTTTGAACAGGTTACGAGCGGGCAATTTAATGATCTGCTTCGTTTGATAGCGATTTGGACGAAGAAATGAGAAAACAAGGGATAGAGTTCAAGTCTCAATAAAATAAGAACAGTCAACAAATCAATTATACATAATGGTTTTGTAAGAGGAAGTAAAGCGGAGTTGAGATTTGCAAGTTTTCTAGCAAACTAAAATCATTTCAAGGAGAAAAAGATTTGCCATCATTATCAGTACAAAATAAGCGAACTTTAGAGCTAATAGCTGATGATCATGCAATAGTCTAATCGTGTATTGAGAATCCTACTAACCTAGCAATGATGGTCACACGATTGATTCAGTGTATGCGATCGAATTCCTTAGGTTGGGTCAGGGCAATCACAGGTGTAGGTTCAGTTATGGTCGCGATAGTAGGTGGATTATTGACATGAGCTGTTACTCATAAGAAATTAAAGCGTTACATTATTCCAACTATTAACCACCAAAACCAATGCCTTCTTGCCATTAATTTCTTCTCCTTTCTTAAATGAAATTGATATAGATAAAAAAAATACATTACAATAAAAACTATATTATATGGATTTTATTAAGATGCTATTTAGTTCATATGGGATTAATTTAATATTCATAAGTTGTCTTTTTTTTATAAATATTAAATTGTAAAATTCTTTATGTATGATATAATTTTTTTGTTAGGAATTCTAACTGATTGTTACATGCTTTTTATTACAAGTTTTTTTAAGGAGGGATAAGATGGAAAATAAGTTAAATAATTTTGAAGAAATAAGTGAGTATGATCTTGCAGAAATAGAAGGTGGGATTGGACTTTTAGGTGGGGCGCTAATAGTTGGTGGTGTTATAGTAGTTGGTTTTGCCGCAGGAGCAGTATCTGGTTATTATGCTAATAAAAAATAATTTAAGGGGACTTTAAAATGGAAAAATACTCAGGTTTAGAATTAAAAGATAGTGATTTAGAACAAATTCATGGCGGCTGGGGGTTTGGCGTAGTGGTTGCTATTGGTGGCGTATTTGTAGCAGCTTATAATGCTGGATATAAATTTGGGTCTGATTTAGCTAAAAGGTAACAAGTCTGGAGAGATAATAATGAATAGAAATTTATATTATGTTTTATCAGCTATTATCATAATCGTCATGGCCGTTATAGTTGTAATGATGGTTACTAAAAAAGTTAATGGAACAAAACCATTATTGATAGTGATTTTATTACTACTTATACAATCTACTATTTCATACTTTTAAAATATAAAAACAATAGAAGCTTAAGGGAATGAACTCCTTTAGGCTTTTTAGTTGGTATGGAAACTACAGTATTATTTTGAGTCTTTTCGACAGAAATAATTAATAATCAATATACTTTTTTCTACTGAATCAAAAAATAGTATATAGTACTATGAATTTAAAGAATAGAATAAAAGTATTTATTTAATTTCGAGGAGAATTGTAAAAGAATGAAAAGAATGAAATTAATAAAACAACAAGACGAAAAGGATTGCGGCATCGCTTGTTTAGCTATGATTTTAAATTACTATAAAACAGAAGTACCTATTAACAAATTACGTGAATACTCAGGGACTGATAAACAAGGAACTTATGCGTTGGGATTAAAAAGGTGTATTGAAAAATTCGATTTTGATTGCAAAGCAATTCAAGCAGATGCTAACGTTTGGAAAGAAACTGAATTGACTTTGCCTTTGGTGGCTCATGTTTTAGTAGATCAAAAATACTTCCATTACGTAGTTATCTATAACGTTCAAGGGGATTTACTGCATATTGCTGATCCAGGAAAAGGTGTATCTAAATTGACAATCAAAGAGTTTTCAGAGCAATGGACAGGTGTTTTATTGCTAATGAACCCTAATAAACATTACCAACCATCTGTTGAGCGAGTTAAGAATATTGGATCATACCTTCCAATCCTTTTAAAGCAAAAAGGGATAGTTCTCAATATAATATTGGTCTCTCTTCTTATCACATTGTTTGGCGTAATAAGCTCTTACTATTTCCAAGGAATTATTGATTATTTTGTTCCGAACAACATTATATCAACGTTTAATGTAATATCCGTAGGATTCATTTTTATGTATGTATTCCAAGTATTTTTTGAATATGTACGTGGTTACTTATTAATTATACTAGGCCAACGTATGAGTATATCGATTGTGTTAAGTTATTTCAAACATGTACTAAAATTACCTATGTCTTTTTTTTCAACAAGAAAATCAGGAGAAATTATTTCTCGATTTCTTGATGCTAATAAAATAATCGATGCTCTGGCGAGTGCCATTTTATCTATATTTTTAGATGTTGGAATGGTAATCGCTATAGGTGTAACATTGTTTATTCAAAATAGAGAATTATTTCTTATCGCTTTAGGAACCATTCCATTTTATTTTTTATCAATTGTTACATTTGTTAAAACCTTTGATCAACTTAATGAAGAAGAAATGATTGCCAGTGCAACGGTTAACTCAAGCATTATTGAAAGTTTGAAAGGAATGGAAACAATTAAAACATATAATGGAGAAGAAAAAGTCTATGATAGAGTAGAGCAACAATTTATTAAGTTGATGAAAAAATCTTTTAAAAATACAAACTTAAATAATCTTCAACAAGCAATCAAACATGCTATTCAGCTGATTAGTACTGTACTCATTTTGTGGGTTGGTTCATATTATGTTATGGATGGAAAAATTAGTTTAGGTCAACTGATAACATTTAATGCATTACTTGTTTTTTTTACGGAGCCATTACAAAATATCATTAATCTTCAAACTAAAATACAAACAGCTCAAGTTGCTAATCGTCGAATCAATGAAATCTTTCATATTGAACCTGAAAAAAGAGAGGAGACAACAATAAAAAATATTGATAATACTATATTCCTGAGGGATATTACAATGAAAAATGTGTCATTTTCTTATGGCATGAAAGAACCAGTATTAAAAGATATTTCCATGTCTATTTCTGCAGGTGAAAAAGTTGCAATAGTAGGCATGAGCGGTTCAGGAAAATCTACATTAGCTAAGTTACTTGTTCACTTTTATACACCAACTGAAGGAGAAATACTTTATCAGAAAGTCAACATGCTAGATATGAATCCTGATTTGTTAAGAGACCACGTGACATATGTTTCTCAAGAATCTTTTTTCTTTCATGGAACAATACTCGAAAATTTACTCTTTGGTCTTTCTAATAATGTATCGTTTGATCGAATAATAGAAGTTTGCGACACAGTTCAGCTACTAGAATTTATTAACCAGCAACCGCTACGCTTTGATATGATAGTTGAAGAGGGAGCTTCTAATTTATCGGGGGGGCAGAAACAACGATTGGCATTAGCAAGAGCGTTATTAAAAGATGCGAACATTTTATTATTGGATGAAGCTACAAGCGGTTTAGATACTTTATTAGAGCATAAAATTATAGAAAGTTTAAACAAACTCTCTAATAAGACTATTCTCTTTATTGCTCATCATTTATCCATCGCTAAATTGAGTGATAAAATATTGGTGATGGATAAAGGAAGGTTAGTAGAACAAGGTACACATGAAAAGTTACGTTATCAAGGTGGCATTTATCAAAAGTTCTGGGAAATAGATAGTTAGGAGGGAAATGATGAATAACGATTGGAAAAATACATCAACAGTTTATTTGCAACAGCACTCTCGTTACTACCAATGGGTGTTGTATCCAATGATAGTTCTAATTTTAGGTATCATACTATTCCTTGTCTTAGGTTCTTCAGAACAAGTAGTCCATGGTACCGCAAAGATAAGCTCAAAAAATATTGTGCCCATACAAGTTCCAATAGAAGCGTCTATTCAGAGCAATAATCTTAAAGAGAATCTGGAAATAAAAAAAGGAGATGCATTAATTAGTTTTGACGTAGAAAATTTAACGAAACAAAAAGAGCAATTGGATACTGAGATCGAGACTTTGAAAAATAAAAATGATACACTTAGTGTTTTTATTAAAAGCTTAGAAGAAGAAAAAAATCTATTTACACAAGAAGATGCATATGGTTATTCTAATCAAATTAATGCTTTTTTCAAAAGTAAAGAAAAAACTATTCAGGCAAATAAACAAGTTGAAAATAATTATCAAAGTAATGTACAAAATGCATTAAGTAATGTTAATCAGTTAAATGTTCAAATAGCAAAAAAACAGAGTAAATTACAAGAGTTAATACAAATAAGGACAGCATGGATTAATCAACAAAATATTCATAATTATAGCACCGAGTACATGTCACAATATGAATTATGGCAAATTTAGGCAAACCAAGCACAAGAGATAGAGAAAGAACGAGTGAAAGCAACAGTATTGACAGAAATAGATCAGTTGATCAATCAGTTACAACAAGCCATAGATCAATTAGATATACAAAAAGAAGCAATCACTACACCTGTTGAACCTACAGGTGAAATAAATAGCCAAATAGCAATAGTTGAACAGACAAAAGAGCAGCAAATAGCTGCAGCAAAAGAAAAACAGAAAGAATTATTAGCGGCAAAAGAAAAAAATGAAGTAACGCTAAAGAGTGTGGAAAATGAATTAAAGAATTCAAAAATTTTAGCTCCTATTGATGGGACCATTCATTTAAACCAATCATATGAAAAAGTTAAGGATATTCCAAAAGGTACTGTGATTGCGGATATATATACAAAAAGTAATGAAAAAAAGTTAATAGTAGAATCACAAATCTCATCAGATAAAATGTCACATATCAAAGTTGGTATGCCGATACGTATGAGATTAGATAGAAAAGGAATCTCTGAACAGATACTAACAGGAAAAGTGACCGAAATAGCCGAAACGAGTACAACTACTGAGGCAGGAACATTCTTTGTGGTCAAAGGAGAGGTAAAAATTTCTGAAAAAAATACAGTTAGATATGGATTAACAGGAAGTCTTTTGTTTGTAATTGGCAAAAAAACATACTGGAATCAATTAATGGATTTTATGTTTAATAATGATTAAAAAGTAGTTAGATTTCTTTGGATATCTTCCGAAAAAGAGCAGTAATGTCTCATCGCAACAAAGAAGGAAAAAGACTATTTAAGGATAAGTGAGATACAAGCCGGAATTTGAAAGTTTTGTAAGGTGTAGAATATTGTGGATATTTCAGGCTCTTTGTCAACTAATATTGGTAAAGAATTAAATCGATAGTATGAAGCCTATAGGAACATTCCACTAGTTTTTTCTATATGGTTGAAAAAGAACAGGACTAAAGTACAAAGAAATTCTTACCTTAAAAATATAAAAAGTTACGAAACCCATAGGCATTTCTTTTCAGTACTTTGATATGGTTATTCAAGTCTTCTAATGACCCATTAGAATAAGACAATTCTAGTGCGTTTTTAATTTCATTTTGATATTTCTTAAAGGGATCAATGGGTGTTTGATAAATACGGGGGAAGCAGGGAATAATTTTCGTTAATGACTCGTAAAATCTTTTGTAATCTTCTGTATGTATAGCATAAAGAAAGTCTTGATAGTAGCCGTATCCAAGTCTTAATGCGTCATCATAGGAAAGCAGACAATCAACGAGTTCAGTCTCTGTTAAATAGGTTCGGAAGGAAGAACATCAAAGTAATGTTTCAAAATTGAGCATTGTTTGGTTCTTTTGAAGAAGTTTCCAGTGTTTCTTTAAGTTTCAATAGAATAAAAGAAGAAGTCTATGAAGCGGCACAACATGACAGAAAGCAGATTGAGCGAAAAGTAGAAAAATTAGAGGATACCTATTATCGCACTATTCGCACATTTTATGAATCAGAAAAGACAAATCAATAAACAAAGCTATCCTCACTTAAAATGAATATTGAAACTGTGTCAGAAAGTATGGACAATTTTGTCAAAGGGCAATTCTGAAGAACAGTAAAAGAAGCCTTCAAAAAACGATTAAAATTTTAGAAGAGTTTCAATAAAATCTTTCTTGCCAACTAACAAACGAGAAAAAAACAGAAGCTTTTAGCATTTTAAGAAGCAAATATTGAAACAATAGATGTTACAGAAGTCAAATAATAAACGTTGGAGAAGGTGGGGTGAAGTATAGATACATACTAAAAATACAACATCAAAAACAACCAAATTAGAAAAAAACATCCATTATTTTTTCCATGCTACTGCTTTTCACTATCCATATCTACACCCAGCAGTAATAAAGAGGGTTTAGAAAAGGGCATTACTGGATGAAATGGTCCAGACCTACCTAACACAAGAATAAAAAACGGAGGAAAAAACAATAGAGTTAAATGATATAGACTCACTATACAACCAACTAAAAAAAAGAAAAGAGGACTACGTGTTTTCAGGTGAAATCGTTGAACGATTACCAGAATTAGTTAGTCATTGTCCAACAGAAGTTGATCAATTCGTTTGGTTTTCTGGCGGTATTCTTTTTTGGATGATTCATTGGAGATCGCAGCGTAAAATGTATGAAAAAATTGGAATCAGTAAATTAGAACAAAAGATTATTCGTATTTTAGGAGATTATGAGGTTCTGTTTAAAAACGGCTATTGTGTTTTAGTTCGAAAAGCAGATTGCTAAATAGCGTAGTACGTAATAATCATTTTTTATACCGAAAAAAGATACTAAGAGTAGAGGGGAGGATCATCCGTTGATGATTTTACCCTGTGATTCTTAGTATCTTTTACCTCTTATGTCTGTTGAAACTGACTATTGTACAATGAAGCATACAACGAAGGTTTCGCCAACAATTCTTGATGATTCCCTTTCTCCACGATATCACCGTCTTTCATCACTAAAATCAAATCAGCATTTTCAATCGTAGACAAACGATGCGCAATCACAAAGCTAGTTCGATTATTCGTTACTTCATCCATCGCTTTTTGGATATGCGCTTCTGTTCTAGTATCCACGCTAGACGTTGCTTCATCCAAAATAACTACAGGAGGATTTGCCAAAATGATTCTGGCAATCGTCAAAAGTTGTTGCTGTCCTTGTGACAATGAGCCGTTTTCACTAGAAATAATTGAATCATAACCGTTTGGTAATGTTCGAATAAAATGATCACATTGTGCGATTTTAGCGGCTTCGACCACATCGTCTCGCGTCGCATCCATTCGTCCATACGCGATATTTTCTGCAATTGTTCCTTCAAATAACCACGTATTTTGTAAAACCATCCCAAACATCGCACGTAGATTTGTTCTTGAAAGATTTGTGATATCTACGCCATCAAAGGTGATCCGTCCTCCATTTAACTCGTAAAAACGCATCAGTAAGTTCACTAACGTTGTCTTGCCAGCACCTGTTGGTCCGACAATCGCGACCATTTGTTTTGGCTTTACGGTGAAATCAACTTGCTTCATCAAAATTTTTTCCTTGGTATAACCAAATTGAACGTTATCAAAAGCTATTGCACCAGTTGGGTGATCGATGGATTGCACGTTCGCTTTTTCTGGAACATCATCTTCTGCATCTAAAATCTCAAAAATCCGATCGACGGCTGCTAGCGCTGCTTGAATGGAGTTAATAACATAAGATGCTGTAGAAATTGGTTCAGAAACTTGATTGATATATTGTAGATATGCTTGAAGGAGCCCAATCGTGATACCACCTTGTAACACTAAGAGTGCTCCGATGATTGCACTGACAATAAAGGCTAATTGATTGATCAAACGAATCGCGGGATAAATCGCAAAATTCATAAATTGAGCATTCAAAAATGCGTTGTAATGTTTTTGATTTGTTTCAGAAATAATGTCTTTTGCGTGCTCTTGTTGGTTGAAGGTTTTTGTCACTAAATTCCCAGATAAAAACTCTTCTGTTTTATTATTTAAAATCCCAAGTTCTGACTGACTTGCTTCGGCTAGTTTCTTATTTTTATTGGCAATTTTACCAGTTAAGAATGAGCTTCCGGCAATCAGGACCACGACAACCAAGGTTAGTTTTACATCAATGTAGAACAACATGATCCCAGCAAAGACAATCGTTGAAATCGAAGTGAAGAATTGATTGATCCCTGTTAGGAAAACTTGTGACAATTGATTTAAACTGGTCGTTGTTCGACTGAGAATGTCCCCAACCTGATGTTGATCAAAAAACGCCATCGGTAATGATTTAAATTTTTTCGTGACTTCTTTTCGGACTCTTAATGTGATCCGTTCGCTTAAAGAAGCCATTACACGTTCTTGCGTATAAGACATCAAACTACTGATGATCGAAAAGACAACCAATATCAAAACAGGCATCAATAACGCTTCTTGCACCATTGGAAATGTGATGTGACTAACTCCATGAGTCTTGATTAGCATAAGCAAATCGTCAATAGCAATCCCCATAATGAAAGGCATAGCAATGACCAAGGCATTCCCAACTAAACTACATAGAATTAGACCGAAAAATATAGGGCGTTCAGGTCGAATCAATTGAAAGAATCGTTTCAGTGTTTGTTTATTTACTTTTTCCATCATGACTGTGCTCCTTCCATGATAATCCCTTGTGAGCGGGCAAATTCTTGATACGTTTTATTCGTTAGTAATAGTTGATCGTGGGTTCCTTGTCCAACGATTTTCCCTTCATCTAAAACGATGACCGTATCGGCTTGTTGAATCGTGCTTAGTCGTTGAGCGACGATCAGTAGAGTTTTATCGGACATTTCATCTTTTAATGCCAGTCTTAATGCAGCATCCGTTTTATAATCAAGCGCTGAAAAACTATCATCAAATATATAAATATCCGCAGGTTTGATCAATGCGCGAGCGATACACAACCGCTGTCTTTGCCCTCCAGAGAAGTTGGTTCCGCCTTGTGCCACAAACGAATCATAACCGTCTTCTAATGTATTGAGATAAGGAGAAAGTTGCGCAATTTCAGCTGCCCGATCCATATCAGCTTTCGTTGCCTCAGGATACCCCATCAATAAATTACTTTTAATAGTTCCACTAAATAAAAAGGCTTTTTGAGGAACATAACTGATTTTAGAGCGTAATTCTTCTTGTGTAACCGTTCTGATATCCACGCCATTAAATAAGATCGCCCCTTCTGAGACATCGCTCAGTCTTAACAATAATTTGGCAACCGTACTTTTACCAGAGCCAGTTCCTCCGACAATGGCAGTTGTTTTGCCTTTTGGAATGTTGAAATGAATATTTTCCAAAACAGGTTCATCTGCTTGATCATAACTGAACGTCACATGATTCAACGCGATCAAAGTATCGTTAAGGTCAGTTTCTTCAAACAAAACAGGTTGGTCAGTATCGAGAATTTGATCTTGGGTATTTAAAATTTCTTCAATTCTTTTTACTGAAGCAAGTGATCTAGGCAACATTACTAAAACCATTGCAGCGATCATTAAGTAAGCAAGAGTTAGTAAAGAGTATTCAACAACGGCAGAAACCGTACCAATTTGCAACGTGCCAAGTGCCACTAAGTTTCCGCCAAACCATAAGATTGAAGAAAAAACCACACCCATTAACAAGAAAGCAACTGGCGTAATAAACGCAAAAATGCTATTGACTCGAATCATGCCGTTTGCATAGTCAGAAAATGTTTTATTCGTTCGTTCTTCTTCATACTCTTGATTGTTAAACGCACGAATCATATTGATTCCAGTAAAGAATTCACGTAACGTCACAATGATCGTATCCATTTTTGGCTGAATCGACAGTGAAAGAGGAGTCCCTTTTTTCATCAAGATATACACAATCAAGCCAAACGCTACAATGGCAATCAGTGGAACTAAAGCGAGCATTGCTGAGTAAGCAAATGTCATATAAAGCGAAAAGACTGCAATGATTGGTGCCGGTAAAATCAATTGTAGAAACAACACAATCATTTGCTGAATATTGTCAACGTCATTTGTCATTCTGGTCAATAGGGAACCAGTCCCAAAATAATCAGCATCTTTAATAGAAAATGTTTGTAGTTTGCTGAAAAACATCTCCCGTGTTTCTAAGCCAAATTTAGCGGCTACTTTAGCTGAAAGATAACTGCCGGCAATCGCTGAGAGCGCACCAAATAAAGCCATTGCGAACATTTTAAGCCCAATCGTTTTGATGGATTGTTCATCACCACTTGCAATCCCTACATCGATCAATTGCGCTACTAGTAACGGTACACCAAGTGTTCCAATAATTTGTAAACATAAACAAAGAACTGTCGCTAAAATAAGTGTCAGGTTCTTTTTAATGAAAAAATGAATGATCTTCATTTAAATTCCTCCTTTTAAAGACTCAAAGGGAATTCTACACCTTCAAGTTACTTGAATGTCAATGATTTTCGTTTATAATTAAAATCGGAGGTGAGGGTATGGAAAAAGAGAAGTTATTAACTGTGGGGCAAGTAGCTGAAATCATGAAGTTACCAAAATCAAAAATCCGTTATTGGGACGATATGAACTTACTGACATCCTCCAGAAATAGACAAAACGGCTATCGGCTGTTTGATATGGAGGATATCCTGACGATCAGTGATATTGATTTTTACCGTAGGCTCGACATTCCCATTAATAAAATGACGAATCTTTATCGAAAATCACCAGAGGAATTATGGACGATATTAGATGAAACTGAAACACGTGTTGCAGCAGAATTAGCAGAACTAAAGAAAAAAAAGCAAGGGATAAAGCATAGAAAAGATCAACTGTTGAGTTTGATCGAGTTAAAAGAGAAAGAGTTTAGTGACGAACCATTAGATGTAGAACGGATCATCCCAATTGATTTAAGTGATCCAAACGAATTACAGACCTACATTGATACGCCATCAAGCTTAGTCGTTTATAGCGACTCTAGCCATGAAAAAGAGCTCATATATGGATTTGCGGTAACCACCAAAGAATTTATGGAAGAAGAGACGATTTGGCAACAAACAGAGCAAGTGGAATACCAATACAAACAATTCCTACTCACAATTAAGTCAGATGATCCGTTAGAAAATAATTTTCAATCAATAAAAGAGAAATTAGAAAAACAAGGGTATCAAACAGGCACAATGATTGGGCGTTATATCATGACAGCAGAGGATCAAGATGGATGTTATAGAGACTATTATAAAACGTGGGTCGAAGTAAGTAGGGGATATCGGGCATAAATATCGTAAACTTGCTAAAATGGTGCTATGATTTAGCCAATCACAAAAGGATGATATCATTGGAAAAATTACAAACAATTCAAGACGTAGTAACCTTTATCAATGAAACTCACTTTGCATTTTTATATGTATCACAAGAAGACTGCTCGGTGTGCCATGCGCTTAGGCCAAAAGTGACGGAGCTCTTAAAAAGCTATCCCAAAATCAAAGTAAGAGAAGTGGAAGCAGATAAAGTCAAAGCGATCTCAGCTGAATATTTGATTTTTTCAGCACCAACGTCCCTTTTTTTTATCGATGGAAAAGAATATCTTCGTGAGGGGAAATTTGTTCAGTTTAAAAAATTAGCTAATGCAATAGAGCAGATTTATTCCTTTGAAGAAATCCATTAAAGCTCTTATTACTCTCTCTCACTGTATTTTAGTCAACTAAATAGAGTGAGAGCTTTTTTGCATAAAATCAAGTTGGATAATAAAGAATGGAGAACGGATGAATGAAAAAAAGGCTGGCGTTTATTTTACTCAGCGTAATAGCGATAACAACAGCAATCGTTTATTTTGGCAAAGAGACAGAACAAAGTGAAGAAAGGCTATTTAAAAAAGAAGCCATTGAATTTTGGGTAGTAAGTGATCCTCATTACATTGATAAAAGCCTAACAGATACAGGTTTAGCCTTCAAAAAAATCAAACAGACGGCAGCAGGCAAAGAATTGGATCATCAAAAAGAAAGCTGGCAAGCCTTCATCGGAAAAGCAATTGAACAGAAGCCAGATATGCTGGTCATTACGGGCGACTTAACCTTAAATGGGGAAAAAATCAGTGCGGAAAAGCTAGCAGAACAACTCAAACAACTGACAAAAGAAGGGATCAAGGTATTTGTAATTCCAGGAAACCACGATGTCAATGATGGCTGGGCTAGAAGATTTGTTGAGGAGAAGCAGGAAAAAACGGAGTCCATCTCAATCGCTGATTTTAAAGAAATTTTTGCCGATTTTGGGTATCAAAATGCTATGAACTACGACAAAAATTCATTAAGTTACTCCGTAGCAGTCAATCAAACATACAATTTTCTTTTTCTTGATTCGAATATATACCCCGATGACAAACAACCGCAAACAAGACCTACGACGGGAGGAACAATCCGTGGGAAAACAATGAAGTGGGTTAAAAAACAACTAGAAATAGCTAAGCAAGAAAAGAAAAAAACATTGGTTTTCGTGCATCACAATGTTTTTGCTCATAATAAATTGTTATCAAGCGGTTTTGTCCTCAATAATGCAAAAGAATTCAAACAACTTTTAGTAGACTACCAAGTGCCTATTGTTTTTTCTGGTCATATTCATGCGCAAGATATTATGTCTGAAACAATCGATGAGCACCAATTGACGGAAATTGCGTCCAGCTCTTTTTCGATTGCCCCTCAAGGCTATGGTGTAGTGAATTTAAAAAATGACTCATTTGAGTACCAAAAATTAGAAAACGCACATTCGGTTTCTGAGATAAAAGAGTATCCACAATACATAAAAGAACGTTTTATAAAGGATGGAGAGCATTTAGGCTACAGCCAATTAATTGATGCAGGATTATCAGATAGTAAAGATTTAGACATTGCTGCTGAATTCGTTGGTCGAGTAAATTATCGCTTTTTCTCAGGTAATGATTTTATAACGGATAAAGAAGTAGAAAAAATCAAAGCGGAAATGGGTTATCAAATTATCAGTAAAAATAGCACATTTTTAAAAGAATACATCGATTCGATCATCCAAGATACAAACCAAAATGACAATCGATTGAAGAAAAATTTTGATTAATTTGTGTTTAGAATGTTTTTATTGATAGCTTTTGGTTATCATACCTGGGAATAAAGTATTATCCGTTTCTTAGATTTTGTACTATCATAATAAGATAAAGCAAAGGTTAAAAAAATGAAGATAACTTCAAGTAGAGGAGCAAAAAAATGGAATTGATTTCAGGCGAAAAAGGATTTGAATTGGTACATGACAGTGGGAATTGGGTATTAAAAAAAGAGATTGGTTTTTCTCCAGTTGAAATGTTAGTGGCATCTATTGGTGCATGCGGAGCGTACGTTTATGAAAAGATATTAACGAATTCTCATATTGATTTTTCTATTGAAACAGTAGCAATCTCTTATGAACGAGCAGAAGAAAAACCAGCGAAACCTTTGAGTCGCGTCGTTATTGCTTTTTCGATTCGGGTTTCAGATGAAGCACAAGGAAAAGCAGAGCGCGCCTTGAAATTGATTGGCAAAAATTGCCCAGTCATGCAATCGTTAGATCCAGCAATAACGGTGGTTGAACATGTGATTTTTGTTTAGTTGATTGATTGCGTTTCACTGGCTATTTTCGGCTAAATAAACGCATGACACTTTTAAGTGATACAAGGAGGAACAGAATGAAAAAGTTCATTACGATTACTACTCTGGCACTGTTAGTTTTTATAACAGGTTGTAACTCAGCTAGGAAAACAGAATCGGCTGAATCAAAAAAAGCAATCGTTCATTTTACGGAGCCAGCTGAACTGCTAACGCTTGATACAACACAAGAAGAGGATTTCACTAGCTTTAATGCTCAAAATCAGGTTTTGGAAGGGCTTTATCAATTAAATGAAAAAGATGAAACGATACCGGCTGTGGCCAAAGAACTCCCAAAAATCAGTGAGGACAAACAAACGTATACAATTGTTTTGAGAGAGGATGCGAAATGGTCAAATGGGGATTCGGTCACGGCGAAAGACTTTTTATACGCATTTAAAAGAGCTGTAACACCAGAAACGGCTCCATCATATGCTAGTCTGTTCGTTTCTTCTATAAAAAACGCCGATGCCATTTATCAAGGAAAAATGGCTCCAGAACAACTTGGGGTAGAAACACCTGACGAGCATACATTGGTGATCCATCTAATCAAACCGATTCCTTACTTCACTTCCTTATTGACATTCGAAACCTTTTTCCCAATCAATCAAGCGTTCGCGGAGAGACAAGGGAGTAGCTATGGGACGTCAGCTAAAACAACGCTTTATAATGGTCCCTTTGTGTTGGAAGGGTGGGAACAAAATTCCGATACGTGGACCTATGTCAAAAATCAAAACTATTGGGATAAAAAGAATGTGCACGTCGATGAAATCCAAACGACCGTTGTAAAATCAACCAGTACAGCAGTCAATTTATATCAAACAGACGAACTTGATCGAGTGATATTAGATGGAGAATTCTCGAAACAATATAAAAATGATTTAGATTTTCAAAATCAAAATGATACAAAAATGGGGTACCTGCGCTTTAACCAAGCGCAAGGCAAGCTATTAGAAAATCAAAACTTACGGAAAGCAATCGCTTTAGCAATCGACCGTGATACGTTCGTAAAAAATGTTTTAGGAGACGGCTCTATTGCAGCAACGGGATTTGTTCCGAAAAATTTTGTTCAAAATCCCAAAACTGGTGAAGATTTTCGCAAAGAAAATGGTGTGCAACAAACATTTGACAAAGATACAGCACAAAAGGCATTTGCACAAGCGAAAGAAGAGCTGCATAAGACCGATATCACACTCGTTTATTTAACAAAAGATACAGATACAGAGAAAAAAACAGCTGAATATCTAGCGAGTCAAATCGCTGAAGTACTACCAGGCATTAAATTTGAACTCACAACCTTACCAAGTAATAACTTGCAGGAACGCTATTTATCTGGCGACTATGATATTGCGTTTGGTCAGTGGATGCCTGATTTCAAAGATGCAATCACCTTTTTAGATATGTTTGCTTCCACATCAGGTTTAAACCATGTCAATTACAAAAATCCTACCTATGATCGTTTGATTCAAGCAGCTTCAGATACAGATGCGGCAGAGGAAGAAAAACGTTGGTCGGATCTATTGCAAGCGGAACAGCTTCTATTAGCAAAAGATTACACGATTGCTCCGATTTACCAACAACAAACAGCATTGTTGCAAAAGAAAAATATCAGCGGTGTAGTAAAACATAGTTTTGGCTCACCATACAGCTTTAAATACATTCAAGTAGACGAATCAAAATAACTAAAAGACTAAAATAAAGGGATGGAACCTTTGTTTTAGTCTTTTTTTGCACTAAAATTTTGGTTTTCTCTTGACACATGAGTGGTTGTTCATGTATTATAGCTGTATGATATATGAACGGTTATTCATTTGAAAAGGACAAGATGTATCTTTTCAGAAAATAACCAAAAAGGAGGATGAGTATAATGGAAACAATGAAAGCACACGATCACAATTGCTCAAACGAAAAAGGGCATGAACACGATCACGACCACGGACAATCCCCCGTTATTTTATTTTTTATAGGATTAGCTATTTTTAGTATCGCGTTCTTTATCAATAAAGGATCTTTAGTACAGAACATTCTTTTTGTCAGTGCAATGTTATTATCTGGGTACCACATTATGGTAGAAGGTATAGTGGATACCATGACTGAATCCAAAGAGCAACGAAAGTTTGTACCTAATGTTCATATTTTGATGACCTTAGCTGCTTTTGGTGCGACCATTATTGGGAATTATGAAGAAGCGGCATTACTGATTATTATCTTCGCAGCAGCACATTTTCTTGAAGAATATGCAGAAGACCGCAGTAAACGAGAGATTACCAATTTACTTAAACTAAATCCAACAGAGGCACGTCTGATTCAAACAGATGGGACTGTGAAAATTGTCGACGTGGCAACATTGAAGGTCGGGGACCAACTGCAAGTGCTAAACGGTGACCAAATTGCGACAGATGGCATTATACTATCTGGACAAACGTCTATTGATGAATCTTCTATCAATGGTGAAAGCATACCAAGAGAAAAAACAGTTGGTGACGAAGTATTTGGGAGTACAATCAATGGCAGTGGTACATTTACCATGGAAGTGACAAAAGACAGCAATGATACCGTATTTGCTAAAATTCTTCAATTAGTCAATCAATCGCAATCTAATTTATCCAAAACGGCTACTAAAATCCAAAAACTAGAACCTTATTACGTGACGATCGTTTTGATTGTCGTACCGATTTTTATAGTAGCGGGGCCTGCCCTATTTAATTGGACATGGGATGAAAGTTTTTACCGCGGTATGGTATTTTTGATCTCTGCATCACCATGCGCACTAGCAGCGAGTGCTGTACCCGCAACATTATCAGGAATTTCTAACTTAGCTAAAAGAGGTGTTTTATTTAAAGGTGGTTCATATTTAGCTAACTTAGCTACAATCAAGTCTGTCGCTTTTGATAAAACAGGCACGTTGACGAAAGGTAAACCATCCGTTACGGACGTTTATTTCTTAACTGAATTGGCACAATTATCTGAGCAAACGTGTATCGATATCATTGTTGCTATGGAAAAAACAGCCAATCATCCGTTAGCAAATGCAATCTTAAGCCGATTTAATGCGACAGCCGATTTGACATTAACCGTTGAGAATGAAATTGGGAAAGGCTTGGTAGCAGAATACCTAGGTGATACTTATCAAATCGGTAAACCTGAAATTTTCGGTCAAGTTAGTATACAAATTAATGCTTATAATGAACAATACGCAAAAGAAGGGAAAACCGTTGTTTATTTTGCTAAAAATAATGAAGTGATCGGACTGATCGCTATGATGGATGTACCAAATGAAAATGCGAAAAATGTAATCAGCTATCTAAAAACACAAGGGATCCATACCACGATGATCACTGGAGATGCAGAATTAACAGGACAAGCGGTTGGACGTCAAATTGGGATCGATGAAGTCGTTGGAAATGTCTTACCAGAAAATAAAGCTGCAATCATTAAAGACCAACAAGTGCGATTTGGCAACGTAGCGATGCTAGGTGATGGTGTCAATGATGCCCCAGCTTTAGTCACTGCGGATATCGGTGTAGCAATGGGTGAAGGGACAGATATAGCAATCGACGTAGCAGATGCGGTATTGATGCAAAATGATTTGACCAAATTCAGCTATGCTCATAAAATTTCTAAACGGTTAGATCGAGTGGTGTGGCAAAATATCCTCTTTTCCATGTTGATAGTTGTACTATTGATTACGTTGAATATTCTAGGAAAAATGGATATCACAATCGGTGTTATCGCACATGAAGGAAGTACACTGCTCGTGATTTTAAATGGATTACGCTTGTTGATTCCGTCAAAAGACTAGAGAAAAGAAAGGTGAGACAAAAGTGCTCAATTCTGAGAACTAAGTAGGGATTGTGCAAAGTTAATTCAGTCTTCATAATATGTCTTGGAGATTCAAGCATATTTCCGAATTTAGCACATTGAATTCGTTATGATTGAAGCGGCATACTGTTTATTCGTATTTAGAGAGTTGGACGAAATGAATGTCCAACTCTCTTTTTAAAAGAGGGCATTTTTTATATTGACAGCCCTTCCAATATTTGTTATGCTAGGTTTCAAGTAGCAGATGTTATTACTTTGGGTAAGCATGTTGCAACTCTTTAATTTTTTAACTGGATGTTATCACGAAAGTGAGCAAGACCTATTTGCACCGTTATTTGACGACGGGTAAATGGGATTTTTTTGTAATCGGGGACTTATTATGATCATAAAACGAGTACTAAACAACAATACAGTTATTTCGAGCAATAGTAAGGGTGTAGAAGTTCTTTTAATGGGAAAAGGAATCGCTTTTGGACAGAAAAAAGGTCAACCTGTTGATCTGGAGCGGGTTGAAAAAACTTTCTTATTAAGAGATAAGGCTACACAAAATAAATTTACAGAGCTATTGATAGATGTGCCGATGGAGCATATCCTAGTAGCGGAAAAAATTATTAATTTCGGCAAAATCAAGCTCGGAAAAAATTTAAGTGAAACAATTTACGTTAATCTGACCGATCATATTCATTCAGCTGTTGAGCGTTATCGAGAGGGAATCATCTTGAAAAATCCTTTGAGATGGGATATTGAGCGTTTTTATCCAGATGAATACGTGGTAGGAGAAAAGGCGCTGGAAATCGTTCGGAAAGAACTAGGTGTCGAATTTGTTATTGACGAAGCTGCGTTTATTGCTATTCACTTTGTGAATGCTGAGCAATCTAAAAGTTTTGATTCAGCGTATGAAATCGCAGAAATTACTAAAACTATCGAAGACATCGTAAAAAAGGAATACAATACAGAATTTGATGAATCCTCTTTAGACTATTATCGCTTTATAACCCACGTTAAATTTTTTGCCCAAAGGTTATTAATTGGAGAACATTATGAAGATGAGGATTCTGAGTTGCTTGATACACTCAAGAAAAAGTATGAACTGGAATATCGCTGTTCATTAAAAATCAGCGAATATGTTCAAAAGGCGTTTGATTACTGCTTAAGTTCGACAGAGTTAGTATATCTTACTGCACATATCAGAAGAATTACGAAAAATTTATAACCAAATAGGATTGTTATCCATTAGGAGCATGACCTAAAGCAGTACCCAAAAGCGGGGCTGTTTTAGGTCTTTTTTACTTAGAAAGGATGAAAAAAATGAACTATAAAGATTCAGCAAAACAAATTCTCGACTTAGTCGGAGGGGAACAAAATGTACAGTCAGTGACGCATTGTATGACACGCTTACGTTTTGTTTTACGCAATGAAAGTTCCGTTGAAGATGTCCAGGTCAAAGAAGTTCCAGGTGTGATGGGTGTGATGAGAAAAGGTGGTCAATATCAAGTTATTATGGGAAACGATGTTGCATCTTATTATAAAGAGCTAGAAAAATTAGGACATTTCAGCAATCAAGCACCAACTGAAAATAGTGGGGAAAAGAAGAATTTATTTGAGGCCTTTGTGGATGTAATTTCAGGTTGTATGTCACCGCTGATTCCTGCGATGTTAGGTGGCGGAATGATCAAAGTATTATTGATCTTGTTACCATTAATAGGGATTTTAGATGACAGCAGTCAAACATTTGCGATTCTATCGTTTTTTGGTGATGCACCATTTTACTTTATGCCAATCATGCTGGCTTTTACAGCAGCGCAAAAGTTCAATGTGACACCAATGCTAGCGGTCACAGTAGCTGGAATTATGCTACATCCGAATTTTGTTGAGATGGTCAATCTTGGTGATCCAGTCCACTTTTTTGGATTACCAGTAACGCTTGCATCATATGGCTCCTCGGTGATTCCAATTTTGATCATGGTTTGGTTAATGAAATATATTGAGCGTTTCTTTGACAAAATTATTCCTAATGTGATCAAAAGCTTCACAAAACCATTACTTATTTTATTGATTTCAGGACTTTTAGCGTTGGTCGTAGTCGGACCGTTAGGAACATTTGCAGGACAATTACTGTCATCTGCTATCATTTGGATCCAAGGAAAAGCTGGTTGGTTAGCGCTAGGTTTAATGGCGGCCTTTATGCCATTGATCGTCATGACTGGAATGCACTGGGCTTTTGCCCCGATTTTCCTAATTGCTTCCCCAGCAACTCCTGATATTTTGATTCTTCCAGCAATGTTGGCGGCAAATTTAGCGCAAGGGGCGGCAGCTTTAGCTGTTTCTGCTAAAACAAAGGATAAAAATTTAAAACAAGTGGCTGCGGCTTCTGGTATTTCAGCGTTACTAGCGGGAGTGACTGAGCCTGCACTGTACGGTGTAACCTTAAAATACAAAAAACCATTATATGCTGCAATGATTTCAGGGGCAATTTGTGGCGTGTATATGGGAATTACTGGGTTAGAATCCTATGCATTCGCTGTGCCATCATTGGTCGCTTTACCTCAATTTATCGGGGGACAAGATAACGGAAATATTATCAATGCGATCGTGGTAGCAGGGATTTCAATTGTATTAACATTCGTTTTAACATGGATATTTGGAATTGATGAAGTAGAAAAACACGAGACGGAACAATCAGTTAAGATTTCAGAAGCTGTAGAAACAGGTAGTAACGACCCAAAAAAAATTTATGCACCGATGAAAGGACAAGTGATTCCTCTAGAACAAGTGAATGACGCTGCATTTTCAGGAAAAATGATGGGAGAAGGCGTTGCGATCATCCCAGAAGAAGACACGATCACAGCACCTTTTGATGGTGAGGTAACTGCGTTATTTCCGACAAAACATGCTATTGGTTTAACAAGTGAAAATGGCATCGAAGTTTTGATCCATGTAGGAATTGATACAGTAGAATTAGCAGGAGAGCATTTTACCGCTTTTGTTGAAACCGGAGAGAAAGTAAAAAAAGGACAAAAAATTCTGGCAGTCGATTTTGCCAAGGTGAAAGAAGCTGGATATGACACAACAACACCAATTGTTGTTACGAACACTGATTCATATATCGATATTGTAGCAAAGGAAATAACTAAAACGAAGAGTCAAGAGACGATTTTATATGTTGTATAAAAAGAATAAAGGAGAATCAATTATGTCTAAATTTCCAAAAGATTTTTTGTGGGGTGGTGCTATTGCCGCTAACCAATGTGAAGGCGCGTATAATGAAGATGGGAAGGGGCTAAGCGTAGAAGATGTTGCCCCCCATGGCTGGAAGGGGCTGCCAACAAGCGAACCAACCTCAGATAACATGAAACTAGTCGGTATCGATTTTTACCATCGATATAAAGAAGATATTAAATTATTTGCTGAGATGGGGTTTAAAGTTTTCCGACTATCAATTGCTTGGTCACGAATCTTTCCACAAGGGGATGAACAGGTACCGAACGAAAAAGGGCTGGAATTTTATGATAAAGTCTTTGATGAATGTCATAAATATGGAATGGAGCCATTAGTTACACTATCGCATTATGAAACGCCGCTTCATTTGTCAAAAACCTATGATGGTTGGCGTAATCGCAAAACGATTGATTTTTTTGAGCACTATGCCAGAACTGTTTTTACGCGCTACAAAGGAAAAGTAAAGTATTGGTTAACATTTAATGAGATCAATTCGATTACACATGCGCCTTTTTTAAGCGGAGGGATCTATACACCGAAAGAAAAACTCTCAAAACAAGACTTGTATCAAGCGATTCATCATGAATTAGTAGCGAGTGCCAGAGCAGTAAAAGCGTGTCATGAGATACTCCCAGATGCTCAAATTGGTTGTATGATTCTTGGGATGCCAGTTTATCCGTTGACACCAGCACCTGCTGATGTACTAGCGGCGCTTCAGACAGAAAGAGAAAACTTTTTCTTTTCTGATATTCAAGTAAGAGGAACTTACCCAACGTATGCTGAGAGATTTTTCAAGGAACATGATATTTGTTTGGACATTACAATGCAAGATCAACAAGATTTACTTGAGACAGTAGATTTTATATCCTTTAGTTACTATATGAGTACGTGTGAATCTTCAGATCCGTCACTGGAAACAGGAGAAGGAAATATTTTAGGCGGAGTACCTAATCCATATTTGAAAGCGAGTGAATGGGGGTGGCAAATCGATCCAGAAGGGTTGAGATATTATTTGAATATCTTATATGATCGATACCAAAAGCCCGTCTTCATTGTTGAAAATGGCTTTGGCGCAGTGGATGAGTTGATAGAGCTTAAAGACGGGACTAAAACTGTAAATGATGATTATCGTATCGATTATTTGAATGATCACTTAGTCCAAGTCGCTGAAGCGATTGAAGATGGCGTTGAGATCATGGGCTATACTTCGTGGGGCTGTATTGATTTAGTCAGCTTTACAACCGCGGAATTAAAAAAACGTTACGGATTTATTTATGTGGATCGACATGATGACGGAACAGGTACTCTGAATAGATACAAAAAGAAAAGTTTTAATTGGTATAAAGAAGTTATTGCAACAAATGGGGAAAGTCTTGGTTGATTTTTAAATAAGATTGAAAAAACACCTTGACTCGAATTGTTCATACTAGAGGTGATTTGATTAATAAAGGGGCTCAAAAGACTGAGGGTGCTAGTGCAATCAAGGTGGATGTAAATTTAGTTAGAAGTGCCTTTATAAAGTGTGAAAAAAATGAGGATTTTATGTGAAGAAATAATGAATCGTAAAAAAACAATTGCAAGAGCTTGATATTCGGAAAATAAAAAAATAACAAATAAAACAATGCTTTAAATTTTGATTTTTTTGAATAATCATAATTTAAGGGATGGGAAAATTAATATTTAAGAGAAGTGGTTTCTTTTTTTATTAGAAAGCACTTCTCTTTTTGTGTAATCATAGAGTAGAAAATGAGGTTATTTAACATAAGAGAAGGTGGTATTATGTTTTTGAATGGGAAAGAACGAAAGGCTGTTTTTATTAAAAGAGAGAGGATGAAGTATTGAATGTCTTTTTAAATTTACCTATTATGGTATATAAATCAAAAAAAAGTGATATTTTTTAATGATATTATGATAAAAAAACATTTATTTAATGAGTTTTAGCTGAATATGTTTGAGAGACACAGTTAAAGCTGATTTTAGTTTCTTAAAAATAAAAATAAACAGCTAATTCAGTTTGTTTGTTTAAGCTTTATCTGATAAAATAGAAAAAGGTAGGCATGTTTTTGATTCCTTTTTTGCATTGTTTTTTATCAAGTGAACTAAAAGTTGAATGAGAAACTTTTCATCTGCTGAAAAACATACTTAAAAGTGAGGGTGATTACTTTTACAATAAAAAATTCCTGCACTTGTCACTATATTTACATATATAGACAATTCACATAATTTACTTAGTATTTACTATCAGTACATTAGAAAAATGAATGAGGTAGCCCGATTTTTATAGAAGGAAGTGAGCATATGCTAAAAATATTTGGCAAAGGTAAAAAAAGAAAAAAATATGACGATTACGACGATTATGATGAAGAAGATTATGACGACGATGATTACGATGATGATGAAGACTACGACGACGATGATTATGATGATGAAGACTACGACGACGATGATTATGATGATGATGAAGACTACGACGACGATGAAGATGACGACGATTATGACGATGATGAAGACTACGATGACGAAGATGACGACGATTATGACGATGATGAAGACTACGATGATGAAGATGACGACGATTATGACGAAGACGAACGTCCGAAATTCTCATTGAAAAAGAAAAAGCAGGTTCCAGCACCGAGAAAGCCTAAACCAAAGAGAAAGAGACCGCCAGTCAATGAAGTGATCGATGATGATGAATTAGAAGAACTTCAAGAAGAAAATGAACAACTTCAAAATGAACTTCGAGAGCTAAAAGTAGAACTACGTAAGAGTAAGAGAGAAAATTCTCAATTGCAAAACGAAATAGAAGCGGTACGTGAAATAAGTGAATCATTAGAAAATGAATTATCAATGGTGCAAGCTGTACCAAAAGATTACGACGCGCGTATGGCAGAACTTGAACAAGTAAAAAGTAAATACAACAGCTTGCTACGTGAAAGTAATCGTCAAATCGACGAAACTGATTTAAACCGTAAAAAAGCAGAGCGTTTTGCGAATAAGATCAGACAGTACGAACAAGAACTTTTAGCGAAACAAGAAGAAATCGATAAACTTGCAGAAGATCGTATCGTAATTATGGCATCTGATACACCACAAGATACAGGTGCCTATGAAGAGTTAGCAAAAGTTCGTCAAGAATTAGAAACGGCAAAACGCCAACTTGCTCAAAAAACGATCGATGTCGATCAACAATTGTCTAAAGAAGATATCGGTGAAGTGCTATTGGATGCGAAGAGACAGGCAAAAGAAATCATCAACCAAGCAAATCAACGTGCGCAACTTATCAATGAAGAAACGAAGAAAAAAGCGAGTGTCTTAAAACGCTTAGAACGTGCAGAACAAGAATACCAAAATTACTACAAACGCATCAAAGATGTGAAAGAAGAATCGGAACAAGCATTCAACCAAATCATCAATTTGGTGAAAGAAGATCCGTATCAATAAAATAAGAGAGGACACAAAATGAAAAAAAGAAATCTAAACAGTAAAAATTTACGATTATTAAGTGTAGGGTTGCTTACTTCAAGTGCTGTCCTTTCTGTTAGCGATGTTCAACCAGTTGTTGCCAAAGAAATTGAGGATCAAATAACTTCAGGATCGGAAGAAGAAGAGAGTGTAGAAATTTTATCTTCAACGAAGGAACATGAAACAACAGAAAGTACAATAGAAGAGATAGAATATAGTTCTTCTACCGAAAATAGCACAACTTCTTCAACCGATGATCCGACTGAAGAAACGAGTAGTGAGTCGTCCAATTCGTCGGATGATCCGAGTTCTACTCAAGAGCCAACAGACTCAACAAGTACATCTGAGACAAATACGTCAACGACAGATACAACGACAAGTACAACAAGTAGCAGTACCGACTCAAGTACAACGAGTACGACAACAGCACCATCAAAGCCTAAACCAAGTAAGCCAAAGCCTAAACCAAAACCAAGTAAACCGAAACCAAAGCCAAGCAAACCAAAACCAGCTCCAAGCAAACCAAATCTGCCAGTTCAAGGACCGATCCAACAGCCGAGTGTACCAACTCCGCAACCAAGTAGACCTATGCCTAATCCTACCGTTGGAACGGTCACTGGAAATACTGCCAGTGGTACTTCAACGGGCGGTTCAGATCAGGTATTTCATATCAGTCCTAATCTGACGACTAAAAGTTTTGTAAAAGTCATTGGCGAAGATGCCCGCTCAATTGCTGGCGAGAATAATTTATATGCTTCAGTAATGATTGCGCAGGCAATTTTGGAAAGTGCTTCTGGAAACAGTGCGTTAGCTTCAGCACCAAACTACAATTTATTTGGGATCAAAGGTAGCTATGAAGGCGCAAGCGCTAATTTCTTGACCAGTGAAGACAATGGATCTGGTAGTATGTTTACGATTCGTTCTAATTTTAGAAAATATCCATCCTATAAAGAATCTTTAGGGGATTACGTAAAACTTCTTAGAGGCGGAACCGACGCTAGCAGTGGATTTTATAGTGGTACTTGGAAAAGTAACACAAAATCCTATAAAGATGCGACCAAGTTTTTAACTGGACGTTATGCAACAGATACTAGCTATAATTCAAAATTGAATGGCTTGATCGATGCATATGACTTAACGCAATATGATACGTTAAAAGATAAAAAGAAAACGAAAAAAGCTAAAAAAATCACGTTGAATACTTCTTTTGATAAATTAGAGAAGAAAGAAGATAAAAAAGATCAAAATATCGAATACCTTACTCACATCGTGAAAAAAGGGGAATCACTTAAATCAATCAGTGAGCTGTATAATATTTCTACGCTGGCTATTTTGGAAAAAAACCAATTAGATCGACGTATGCTATTTATTGGCCAAAAATTGAGTGTGCCTAAACAAGAAGAAAAAGTGACGACTGTAGCGAAAGAAGATGCTGTAGATCGTTCATTAAATATGGTTCAAAAATTATCGAATGCGTTTAATGATCAAGAAACGAGTCAAACAAACGTAAAAAAAGCAGCCAAAACAACTTCATCGGCTAAAAAAGAAGCAACGACTAAAAAAGAAGCAAAAGAGTATAAAGTAAGCGCAACGCGTAAGAAGACAAAAGAAACGTATGAAGTGAAAAAAGGAGATACTCTAGCAAGTATTTCTAAAAAAACTGGTATTTCAGTTTGGTCGTTAAAAGAGTGGAACGATCTAGATCAGTATTTCTTAACTGAAGGGCAGCAGCTTATCCTAGCGCCAGTTTATGATCTTCAATCATAAAAAACAAGAGAGGAGAACGGTTTAATGAATGATTATTTCGATGTGTTTTTTCATCAACAAGCAATCCCATTCACTGCGGGAACCGTTCTCTATCAAAAAGATAACACGGAAGAAATTGTTGAAGCGTGTGAAACACTCTATGAACGTTCAACAGGTGAGCTTCTTACTTTTCGGGAGAACGATGAAGTTTCCCGAAAAGTCATTTCTTCGTCTATTAAAAAACATGTAGAAATTCAATTTTTTCAGGCTCAATTAAATTGGGAGGTTTTACTGGAAGAATTGAAGGAACTTTTCCCACAGTTTGTATGGACGAAACTAGTCGAAGAGGTCGATGGTATTTTTAGTACATATTTTTGTGAATTGATACCTGTTGCGTTTAGCTCGAAGGAGGAACCAATCCAATTTATGGTTTCTGCTAGCTTAAAGCAGATGGGGTATTCAACAGGTGAGTCTGTCAGCAGCATTTTGGAGGCAAAACTTTTATCTATTTTTAGAGAAGAAGAAGCCCCTTTTTCTGATGAAACACTTAGTTTTCCCGTAGAAGTGTCTATAGAAGAAACAGTTGAAAAAAAAGTAGAGCCTACTTACTCATTTTTAGATGAAGAAGAATCGAAAAATGAGAAAATACTTGAACTTGAACCGAAAGTTGAAATTGAACAAATGCCTATTGTTCGTTCAGAAGAAAATGAAGTCCGCTTTTTAAAAGAAAGTTTAAAGCGAGAGAAAGCGTCAAAGGAACGTGTGCGGGTAGCAAAAGAAAAATTAGAGTACGAGCTGCTCGCCATAGAAAACAGCTTACTCGTTAGTGGATTAAAACGGTTCAAGAAGCATCAGAAAACGTCAATTGATGAAGAAGATTGGTATAAACCTGTTTATATTGATCTGATTCAGTATGATGATCTCTATAAAAAAGCGAAGTTTATTGAGCAATCATGGCGCTTGAATCGACAATTAGTAACAACCACTGAAAAAATGACCGTAACCAAAGATCAATGGGTGTATGAACGAGCTCGTATTGAAAAAATCAAAAACAGTGTTTCCGAAATGGATTTACGGTCAATGATGGAACAATGCCATCTAATCAATGAACGGGTTAAAATTCGTCCAGGTTTCTTATTTTTGAAGCCTAGGGTAAAGTTATATCAAATAGACTATGAACAATTACAGAAAATCAGTGCCTTTTTTGATATCATTCAAACTGAAAATAGATTATTAGAGTCAGTGATTGAACAAAAAGAACTCAATACATGATCGTAAATGAGAAAGCAGAAACACTAGGAAGCTAGATGTGTTTCTGTTTTTTTGTCGATCAATTTTGTTAGAGAAAAACATTATGCAAAGAAAATTTGAGTAGAAAGGCTGTAACAATTCTATTTTTTTGTAACATTACGATTGTTATAAAATGAAAAAGAAGAAAATTTCAGAAAAAAACATGATTTTTTACATTCTATAAATGAAACGCAAATCCAGTACGAACAAGTGTTTTTCTGAATGTTTTTTACAGACTGTTACGTAATGAAAACACTCGTAACGAATTGTCACTATATGTTCACCTATGAAATATTTTTAGATGTTAAAGTATGCAAAGTCGATAAATAAACGACGAAAATACTTTTTACAAAGGAGAAACAACATGAAATCACTTAAAACGATTTTATTAGCAACAACTTTGACTGCAGGATTTGGCATTTTTATGGGAACGACTGACGCGCACGCTGATAGCTTATATACAGTAAAAACTGGTGATACATTATCTACGATCTCTCACCAATTTAATGGAGACAATAGCCTGATCGATTTAATTGCAAAAGATAATAATATTTCTAATATAAATATGATCTTTGAGGGAGAACAGTTAACGATCCGCACTGCTGATGAAGCAGCACCAGCGCCAGCCCAACAAGAAGCAGTAGCTCCTGTGCAAGAAACGCAAGAGCAAGCAGCACCAGTTGTAGAAGAAGCATCAGCAGTACCAGCAACAACTGCGACTACTTCATCTGCAAAAGAATGGATCGCACAAAAAGAATCTAGTGGTTCTTACAGTGCTACAAATGGTCGATACATTGGTAGGTATCAATTAGATGCTTCTTACTTAAATGGAGATTACTCTGAAGCCAATCAAGAAAGTGTAGCAGATAGTTATGTGGCTGGACGTTATGGCTCATGGGAAGCAGCACAAGCATTCTGGATGGCTAACGGTTGGTACTAAGCAAAATAGTTCCTTCATTAGTATTCTAGAAAGCTTCAAAAGTAAAAATTGGGACAGCAGTCTATTTCTAAAGAAATGCTTCTTCCTGTCATTTATCCTGTTTTCAGCTGAGACTGAGACATGACTCTAAGAGTGATGTCTCAGTCGTTTTTTTTTTAGGAGCGAAATGTTATTAGGCGACTTTATTTGAGATGTGAGTATAATTAAGTAACTGGACTTTATCTAAGAAAGGATGAAGCAAAATGACTAAATTTTATAAAAACCTCAAAACAGGAGCTGTCATCACGGGTGTGAAATACCAAGAAAAAGTCATGAATAATACGGCAGAAACAAGTGCTGATCTAGGAACGATGGATGTAGGTTCCTATGGTAGTATTGTGAACGATGTATTTGAAGTTTATAGTCAATATGTTCCATATGATCCAGAGACAAAAGTACAATAGTCATTTTAAGTAGGAGGTTTATATGAAAAAACAAACATTGCTGAACAGTATTTTTAGATTAGTTCGCTTTATTTTTATTGTTGTAATAGGGTATTTAGTTTATAAGTCATTATTCTCAGAAATTTTAACAAGAAAAATTCATCTCTTTCTATACATTATTTTGTGGCTGTTTAGCTCCTATCTAGTGATTCCTTTTATCAATAAATTAATGACCGGGCGCTATCTGCCTGATTATTTCATCGGTCGTTCTAGAACCAGTGATGGATTGCTTGGTGATCCTATCAATCTTGCTTTTACAGGATCACCAGCGGAATTGGAACAACTCTTTTTAAGTGCTGGATGGACAAAAGCAGAACCTTTGTCCTTACGTTCAAGTGTAAACATGGTCACGGCAAGCGTGTTTGGTCAATCTTATCCTAGCGCGCCAGTCAGTTCCTTATTCTTATTCAATAAGAAACAGGATCTAGCATTTGAAAAAGAAATCAACAATAATCCAAGACGGAGACATCATGTCCGTTTTTGGAAAACACCAGATAACTGGTATTTACCTGGAGGAAGAGAAGCTGGTTGGCTCGGTGCTGCAACGTACGATAAAAAAGTTGGCTTTTCCTTTTTTACAGGCCAAGTGACACATAAAATCAATTCAGATGTGGATCAAGAACGAGACTTTGTCTTAGAGACATTTAAACAATCGACTGAAGCCGTATCGATTGAAATAGTAGAACACTTTACAACAAGTTATCATGGCCGTAACGGTGGTGGGGATGAAATTTATACGGATGGTGCGCTACCCTTTATTAAAATAGACAAATAACCAGAAAAATGCTTAGAACATTCCTTTGTAAGCTAAACATAGAAATTGAATAAATGGTGGACAGAAGCAACTACTCCGACAATGACAGAAATTGTTACCGAAAACAGTACTACCTTTTGTGGGGGATAAGATATACCGTGATGGCATCTTGGTTGGAACGGGTGCAGTGAAAACAAAAGAAAGTACAACATCTCTTGTAACTAACGCATGGGATGTAGCAAAAGCATACAACGGTGGAGACGTTGTGACGTATCAAGGCAAAACCTATAAAGCAAAATAGCGGACACAAGGAAATGTACCAGGAACAGAACAATGGGGGCCGTGGGAATAGGATAGCTAGAAAAACAAAAAAGAAGCTAGGCATAACAGCGATTGTTACCTAGCTTCTTTTTCTATTCTGGCGGTGTATCTAAATAGTAATGAATGAGCGCCGCATATTTTTCAACAATCATTTGTCCTTTTTTCATCAAAATATAAATACCAGGATCGACCATATTGACAATATAATCCGTAGTGAATTCTGTTTTCAGCAATTTAATTGCTTCTTCTTTAGTCGTACATGTATTTAGTCCATTATCTTCAAAAACGCTATTTAATTGACCTAAAGACCAGTAATCAATAACCGAGGTATCGTTTACAATAGTTAGATAATCGGCAAACAATAACTCATTGGTACTTGCAACAGGATCAATTCCAAGCTCCATTTCAAAAAAATCTGGAAAATCGATAATAGTTGACTCTTTCTCATTGAGCCAATCAAGTAAGATCACTTCCCCCGGAAGTAAACTATCTTCATTACGAATCATGCTTTCCCTGGGTACGAGGTTACTTGTGCCATTCGCAATTGATTTTAGCCAGTCATCAACGTTCCGATTTTCTGACATCACTGGAAATTCAGGATATGACGCATAAATTGCAATAATTTTAGCTAGTTCCTTATCTAAATCAACTACCCCTTTCGGTTCTTTCTGTTTAAAAAAGTTAAATAAGCCCATTTTGTTCTCCTTTTTTTAGTGAATAGTCACATGATCATCGCTATATTGGTTGATACAAACTTGCATATCGTCGTGCAAAGTAATCCAGAAAAAATGTTAGTGGATAATTACCAATACGTACATAATTTGTCGTGGTCACGTTAACGGACAGATCAAATTGATTGGTCAACGTATTTTGTGTATGTTGTGTTAAAAGAATTGATTTGGCTGGACTATCACTGATTTTCCTCATTAGTTCACTGCTGCGATTAAGTAATGAGCCATACGATGAAATGACGATCACGATTGATTTTTCGCTGAGCTCTGTTACGAAGGCTTCTTGGGTTTCTTCTGTTTCACCTACAAAAATCAGCTTTTGACTTAGCAGAAAAGAAGTTTGCAACTCTTTTGCTAGTTCCATTGTGGAGCTATATCCAATAAGAACAACTTCCTCTGCTTCGTGGATATCTGCTAAAATTTGATCGACTTGTGCAATATCGAGTGTTTGTAGAACATCATTTATGGCTGTGATAATCTCAGCACTATATGAAGTAAGATAGCCCTTAGGATCATTTTTTAGATCAGTTAATTCTTGTTCTTTCATACGTAAACCACTGTGCTTTTTCATCGTTCCTAAAGAAACTAATGATTCCCGTAAAGAAGCAAAGCTGGAGACACCAAAATGACGGCAGAATCGTGTTAGCGTTGCAGGGGAAACAAAGCAGCGTTCGGCAATTTCAGTAATCGTCAATGATCGAATTTCATTGAGATGTGAAAAGAGGTAAATGATGATGCGTGAATACGTCGCATCTCGTTTGGTTGTATTTAAATAATGGAGAAAATCGAATAGGTCTAGCATAAAAAAACTCCTTTAAAGTACTTCATTTTCATAAAGATGAAAATGAACAAAAATAATGAAAATCATGCAAGAAAGATAAAAATACCTTTGCATTTTCTCATGTTAAGATAAGTTTAATAAGTCAATTATACACTAAATCAATGACTGAGAGGATGGGAAATATGAGCGGATTTCCACAAAATTTTTTATGGGGTGGCGCAACTGCAGCAAATCAATTTGAAGGGGCGTTTTTAGAAGACGGTAAAGGCTGGTCAACAGCGGATACAGCACGTTTTATCAAGGAAAATGGTATTAGCATGGCAGAGCTATTAAAACCAACAACAAAAGCAGATGTTGAATTTGCGATGAAGGACAAAGAAGGGGTTTATCCTAAACGTCACGGCATCGATTTTTATCACAGATACAAAGAAGATATCGCATTATTTGCAGGAATGGGTTTTAAAACGTTCCGTCTGTCGATTTCTTGGCCGCGTATCTTTCCAAACGGTGATGAGTTGGAGCCAAATGAAGCAGGTTTAGCCTTTTATGATGCAGTGTTCGATGAATGTTTGAAATACAATATTGAACCTTTAGTGACGATTTCTCATTATGAGTTTCCTTTAGGGTTAGCCCTTAAACAAAATGGCTGGGAGAGTCGTGAGACGATTGCGGCATTTGAACGTTATGCTCGTGTTCTGTTTAATCGCTATAAAGATAAAGTGAAATACTGGTTAACCTTTAACGAAATCAATATCATCGGGATGACCGGATATCTAAGCGGTGGTATTTTAGCGGATGGGGAAAAAAATATGCTTCAAGCGCAATACCAAGCAGCGCACCATCAATTTATTGCGAGTGCCTTAGCAGTCAAAGCCTGTCATGAGATTATTCCAGATGCTCAAATCGGCTGTATGTTAGCTCGCATGGAAGCTTATCCAGAAACCTGTAATCCGCTAGATGTCATGGAAAGTATCAATAGTGATCACAATAACTTGTTTTATTCAGATGTTCAAATTCGTGGAGACTATCCACGTTATATGAACAAGTTTTTCCGTGATCATTCTATTACGATCCAAAAAGAAGCGGGAGATGATCAAGTTTTACGTGAAGGTACCGTTGACTTTATGTCCTTTAGCTATTATATGAGTAGTATCGCATCACATGAAAAAGAGGGAGACACAACAAGTGGAAACTTACTTTCTTCCAAGAAAAATCCTTATCTAAACGCAAGTGATTGGGGCTGGCAGATTGATCCAGTGGGACTTCGAGTGACATTGCATAAATTATATGATCGTTACCAAATACCGTTGTTTATTGTAGAAAATGGATTAGGCGCAAAAGATGTTGTTGAAGCAGATGGAAGTATCCATGATAGTTATCGAATCGACTATTTAAGAAGTCATATTGAACAGATGGAACAAGCAATTGACGAAGGAGTAGAGTTGATGGGGTATACACCATGGGGCTGTATCGATTTAGTCAGTGCAAGCACCAGTGAAATGTCCAAACGTTATGGCTTTATCTATGTTGATTTAGACGATGAAGGAAAAGGAACATTGGCTCGTTCGAAAAAAGATTCTTACTATTGGTATAAAAAAGTGATTGAAACAAATGGCGCGAACATAGATTAAGTAAATAATCCCGAAATATAGTCATGTAAGCGTTGCTTATTTCAATTGAATGGCTTATACTGAAAGCAAGAAAAAAAACGTTAATGACGAAGCAGTCATTTTATAGAGTATGTTACTGAATTTATGCAGGCAGAACTCAGATTACCTAGGAATGTCCTTTCCTGGGTAGTTTGAGTTTTTTTTCTGGAAAGGAGTAAAACAAGTGAAAGTAAGTCAAATTTTAAACAACAACGTAGCAATCGTAAGTCGAGGAGATAATGAGGTCATTGTCTATGCTAAAGGGTTGACCTTTAGAAAAAAAGTTGGACAGGTCATTTACGAAAATGAAATCGAAAAGACCTATGTTCTAGATTCTAATGATATGCTGGAGCATTTTAGTTATTTGTTGTCCCATTCTGACGCCAATCATATTACTTTAGTCAATCAAATCATTGCTTACGGAGAAGAAATGTTGGGTGAAAAATCAAATGATTACCTCAGTTTGACCTTACTGGATCATATTGAATTTGCATTGAAACGTGCAGCCAAAGGACAATTTATCCGCAGCCCATTAACTTGGGAAGTAAAGAAATTTTATCCGCAACATTTTGACATTGGCATGTATGCATTGAACTTGATCAATGAACAATTTCAACTAACGTTTCCAGAAGACGAAGCCATTTCAATTGCCTTACACTTTGTCAATCTGCAAGAGGATAAGAACAATTTGGACGAAACGATCCGCTCAATGGAAAGTCTAAGAGATATCTTATCGATCATTCAGTACCATTTTCAACTCAAATTAGACGAAGGTTCTATGAATTATATGAGACTGATGACCCATCTGCAATACTTTATTCAACGAATCATGACTAAAAATAGTTATGAAGAAAGCGACACGATTTTAAATGAACAAATAAAATCAATGTATGCAGGTTCGTTTGAATGTGTGCAGAAAATCAGAGTCTACATTAAGCAAAAGTACGCCTGTGATCTAACGATCGATGAAGAAACCTATCTTATGCTCCATATTCATCGAGTGACGAATCGGAGTCAAAAAGAGAGGACATAAGAAAAATGAACTATCAATCATTTAATGAAGAAATCATCCGTCTAGTGGGCGGAAAAGAAAATATCCAAGCAGTGGTACATTGTATGACTCGCTTGCGCTTTACCTTGAAGGACCGCGAAAAAGCGAACACAGAAGAATTGAAAGCACTTGATGGTGTGATCGATGTTGTTTCCAATAATGTGGCCTATCAAGTGATTATTGGGACACATGTCAATGAAGTGCACGCTGAATTAATCAGTATGCTCGGATTAGCATCTAGTACAGATGAGGAAACGGAAGTAAAAGAGAAGAAAAATCCTTTGAAAGCAGCAATGGATTTACTTTCTGAAACCATGACACCGGTAATCGAACCGATTATTGCTTCTGGATTACTTGCTGGATTTTTATCGTTATTTTCAATTACAGGGCTAATTTCTGCAGATAGTCCAACGTATCAATTGTTAGATTCGATTCGTTCAGCCGTCTTCTTCTTTTTACCAATATTTATTGCGATGTCTTGTGCAAAGCGTTTAAAAGCTAGTCCTTATCTAGCAGTGGCACTAGCTGCAACGCTTGTATCAACGTCAATCAATGATGTAGCTGGTTTAAGTATTTTTGGTATTCAGCTACCACAAATGGTTTATGCGAACTCATTTATTCCAATTATTTTAGCGGTATGGTTTATGGGGCAATTAACTGTATTGCTAAATAAATATGTACCTAAGTTTTTACAGTATTTTTTAAACCCATTATTGATCATGGTGATTTGTTTACCCGTGACATTGTTGATTTTTGGTCCAATCGGTATTTGGATCGGTGACGGTATTGGGTGGTTCTTTGAAGTCCTGCATAATACTTTTGGTAGTTGGATCGTAGTGATGCTCTATGCAGCATTCCAACCATTCTTGATCATGTTGGGAGCTGGGAACTTTATGATGCCGTTAGCATTGAACTTTGTGAATAAAATGGGGTATGATCCAATTTTCTTAGCAGCAGCTACAATTTCTGATTTAGCTGTATCTGGCGCAATGCTAGGATACTTTTTAAGAGCGAAAGATTCTAAACAAAAACAATTATTTGGGACAGTCAGCTTCAGTGCGTTGATGGGTGTGACAGAACCTGCTATTTATGGTGCATTTATTAAATTTAGAAGACCGTTCATCGCTGTTATGATCGGTGGTGGTCTTGGTGGGTTGTTTGCAGGGTTAATGAACGTTAAAACATATTCCATTGTTTGGGGATTGATGGGCTTGCCATCGTATGCCGACAACCAAGATTTTTCTAACTTAATTTTTATGGTCATTAGTGTTGTAATCGGTTTTGTTACAGCGGCAGTTGCAGCTTATATTTTAGGGATTCCTCAAGATGAAAAAGCAGCTCAGCCAAAAGAAACATCAAAAGAAGCAACGAGTGAAAAGAAGAGTGAATTAAAAAAAGTTCCTTTAAACTCTGTCGTTGAAGGAAAAGCAGTGCCGTTAGCTGAAATCAACGATCAAGCATTTTCAACCGGGGCATTAGGTAAAGGACTAGGAATCATTCCAACAGACAATAAAATTGTTGCACCTGTTTCTGGTGAAGTCTCAGCTGTTTTCCCAACAAAACATGCAATTGGGATTAAAACAGAAGAAGGCGTTGAAGTGTTGATCCATATTGGGATTGATACTGTAGAATTGGACGGCAAACACTTTGATACGATCGTAGAGCAAGGCGCGATTATCGAAAAAGGACAATTGTTATCTACTGTTGATTTTGAAGGAATTCAAAAAGACGGTTATGATCCAACTGTTATTGTGGTCGTTACGAATACAATGGATTATCTAGATGTGATTCCAGCAGTACAAGAAGATGTAACTGTTGGAGATGAATGTTTAACGGTTATTTTATAGAAGAATTACTAGAAAGGGGATTGGGATTTACTCAGCCTCTTTCTGGTCTAATGTTACTAAGGAATCAAGGAGGGTTTAGAATGAATAAAAACGAATTTTTATGGGGAGGCAGTATTGCTGCTCACCAATGTGAAGGGGCTTTTGACCAAGATGGAAAAGGTGTAGCAATCATGGATCTTGTTACACAAGGCTCTCATGAAGTTCCACGAGAAATTTGCAAAACGATTGAATCAGGGAAATATTATCCTTCTCATGACGGCATCGATTTCTATCATAAATACAAAGAAGATATTGCATTGTTTGCTGAAATGGGGTTTAAAGCGTTACGTATTTCAATTGATTGGTCAAGAATTTATCCTAAGGGCGATGAAGAAACGCCAAATCAATTGGGGATTCAGTTTTATCAAAAGGTTGTTGATGAGTTATTACAAAATGACATTGAGCCGATTGTGACGTTATATCATTTCGAGATGCCAGTTCACCTGGTTAGAGAATATGGTTCATGGACGAATCCAAAAGTGATCGAGTTTTATTTAAATTATTGTCAAACGATGTTTGAAGCCTTAAAAGGTAAGGTCCGTTACTGGGTTACTTTCAATGAAATGAATCATATTGATCCACAGACAGAAGCTTCAGACATTTTTACTTACATTATTGCAGGACTAAAGTATACGGAAATGGACAATAAAAAACAAACACTTGCAACAATCAGCTATAATATGACATTAGCCAGTGTTAAGGCTGTTAAATTAGCACGCACGATCGATCCTACTAATCAGGTTGGTTGTGTATTTGGTTTGACACCTGCTTATCCTTTAAATTGTGATCCGCAAAATGTCATGAATTCATTGAAAGAGACAGACCGCGAATTCTATCAGATCGATGCTATGTGTATGGGGAAATTCCCTGAGTATAAACTGAAAGAATATCAAGTGCAAGGAATCGATTTAACTGTTTCAAAAGAAGACCAATTAGCTTTTAAAGAAGGAAAATTAGATTTCATTGGGTTGAATTATTACTCCTCTAGTGTGGCTCATTATGAGGGGGATGATGACAATGAAGAAACCTTATTCGGTGGTGTCCAAAATCCTTATTTAGAGCAAAGCAAATGGGGCTGGGCAATTGATCCGACTGGATTGAGATATCTATTGAACTATATTTATAGACGATATGGCTTGCCGATCATTATCACTGAAAATGGATTAGGAGCAGTTGATCAGTTGGAGGCAGATGGCACTATTCAAGACGATTATCGCATCGAATATGTACAAAAACATTTAGAGCAAATGGAAAAAGCAATCGTCGAAGATTATGTTGAGTGCTTTGGGTATTTAATGTGGGGACCCATTGATTTAGTTAGTGCAACAACTGGTGAAATGAAAAAACGTTATGGCTTTATCTATGTAGATAAAAATGACGATCAGACAGGAACCTTAGAACGGAAAAAGAAAAAATCATTTACCTGGTATCAAGAAGTCATACAAAATAATCCAACATTTAAAGTATAGAAAATTGTAGTGAAAAGCAAGAGAATGGACCAAAACGAGAGACGTTTTGGTCCATTTTTTGTGTTGAAAACTAAATTGAATATGTAAAAGAATAGACTGTTTTTTTACTTTTTTAGTAAAAAAGTAAAAAATAGTTGGTATATTTGGTGTGAATACGATAACATTGTAATTAATAACATTCATAATCATAATTTTGTATATCATGTTAGATAGTTTAATTTAAGGGTCATAAAGGGATCCTCAAAAGAAATCGTAAAAAAGGTGAGTGATAATTAAATAATTAGGTGGAATTTGTGTTGGTTAAAAAGTTTTGAATAAGAATTATTTTGTGTGGTACAGGGGGAGTAGCTATTCAGCTATGAAAAGTGACAAATGAACAATAGATGTATGTGGTTTGATCACGTCTAGTTTAGAGATAACACTCATTGGAGATTTTCTTGTTCTTTGAAGGAACAAGAAATGAGAAAATGAAATTTTGATGAATAAAAATGTTGGTTGTAGAAACAGCTTTACTCATTCAACACCTAGTATTGTACTATTTAAGTATGTTCAATGTCAATAGGTATTGGTGTAATTGGTTTTATAAAAAAAGTCTTTATCTCTTATTGTTATTAAAAAAACGTTCATAATGTTATTTTATCAAAGGTAAAAAAACAGTTTATCAAAGAACAGGCTCAGTTCCTTTGATCGTTTATGAACAAAAAATTCTCCCTTACAAAGTGTGAAAGCGTCTATTTAGTTGGAAAAATACTGGAAAATCAACGTTTCAGTGCTTCAGTTTCAACGCCGTCAAATGCGCCGTCACAAATAAAAAATGAGAGAGGGACTGCCATGGCAAAAAGAGGGGAAAATATCTATAAGAGAAAAGATGGCCGATGGGAAGGCCGGTATATAAAAGAACGAAAAACAGATGGGAAAATTCGTTATGGTTACATTTACTCCAGAAAATATTTAGAAGTGAAGCATAAGCTAATGTTGTTAAAAGCGGACTCCTTAAGAGATATAGCGTTCCAATCCTACTATGCTGGAACGCTGACTGAGTGGCTAGAAGTATGGCTTGATACAATTGCTAAACCCAAAGTTAAACTAAGTACGTACAATAGTTATAAAAGTAAAGTTCAACTGCATATTACCCCAACCATTGGGAATATTCGCCTGCATGAATTAGTGCCCGCAGACATCAATCAATGGATTTTACAATTGAGCTTAACGCTATCACCAAGCTCTGTACATGCCGTTCATCGCGTGTTAAAAACTGCGTTAACTCAAGCGGAGCGACAGGATTTGCTAAAAAAGAATCCCACTCTAAATATTGATTTACCTAAATTAGAAAAGCAAAGAGTCCGTGCTTTTTCTATTGAACAACAAAAAAAGATCAAAGAAGCCGCTAGAAAAGACGAAAGATATTTACCTATTATACTGGCCTTGGAAACCGGTATGCGAATAGGAGAAATCAGTGCATTACGCTGGACAGATATAGACTTTTCAGAAAAAACAATCCACATTAAGCGAACGCTGCAACGTTTGCAGGTGGATAAAGGCAAAACGGCTATTATCGAAGGAACGCCGAAGACATTCCAATCAGAGAGAATCTTACCCTTGTCAAAGCAACTAGAAGCTTATTTAAGTAAAATCAAACAAACATCAGAAAGTTTGTATGTTGTAGGGTTAGCAGAATCTTGTACAGAACCACGAACGATCACGTATCGGTTTAAAAAACTGTTGGACCAACTTCAAATAGCACAATTGCCTTTCCATGCTTTGCGACATACATTTGCAACTCGTTGTTTAGAGTTAAGTGTGAACATTGCGACAATCAGTTCAATGCTAGGACATACATCAACAAAAATGACGTTAGATGTATACACCAATTCATTTATGAAAGATGAGCGACAAGCAATAGAAAAAATATCTACCCTTTAACTTAGTTGCTCATGCTCAAAAATTGATTAGAAGCCACTTGATGCCCTCAAGTGGTTTTTATATTGCCCTAGAATATCGATCTATAACCGTCAACTGAGCCGTCAAACAAATTATAAAGCGCATGGAACCCATAATAAAAAGCCAATTCTTGTTCCTTCAAAAAAGAAGAAATGGAAAACAACTTGGATACGGCTTAATCTAATAGCCTATGTACTTTATTATATGGATTTTTTTGGCTGTGTCCATTATTTTACTTTGAGTGAGAATTAATTCAAAGTGGTATTTAAAAAAATTATTATGGGGGTAAGGATTCATGAAGAGTAACAAAAATGTCAGAAAAGATGATTTAAGTCTTGAAAGTAACACAAAAAAAATTTACAAGATGTATAAGAGAAAGAAACAATGGGTAGTAGCTCCTGTCGTATTTGGATTATTGATTAATGCACTTAGTCCTGTAGCTGCATTAGCGGTAACAGATACTGATACAACTCTTAAAGCAGAGCAAGCAAGAGCGGTATCTACTAATGATTTAGAGGCACTAAAAGCAGAGGCTGAAACCAATATTTTAGTATTAGTTTCACTAACAAAAGAGGTGAAAGACCAATTTATCAAAGCGGTTAAGGATGCTACGAACGATAGCGGAATTAAAATCGCGCTTAAAGAGGCACGCCAAGCTGATGTAGTTCAGTCGGTTGCGAATGAAAAAGAGGAATATGCGAGTAAAATCAATGCATTGAGTTTCTTATCTGATGGGACGAAAACAACATATATCAACAAGATTACAGCACTTGGGTTTGATGCATTAATAAAAACATATGAAAAAGTAGTAGTGGATGAAAATTATGCGACAGCTAAAGCAAGTTTTGACACACAATTAGAAGAAATCAAAGTAGCTGCAAATGAAATTATGGAACAAGCGATTGCAGAAGACACTGCACTTGCGAACATTCCACAATACAAAATAGAACAAAAAGCAGTTATAAACAATCTAACGTACCTTTCAGAACTACAAAAGTATAACTATAATAAAGGAATTGATGCGGTAGAAACAAAAGTGGAGATTGACGCTATTGTAGCAAAGGCAACAGCTGAAAATACTACTCTTTTAAGTGAGGAAATAACAGGGAAAATTGCTGAGTTAAAAACGAAAGTAGCAGAAATTAAAGAAGTTGATTCAACAAAACATGATGAATTAATAGCGATGATCAACGGTGTAGGAAAAGAAACCAACGCTGAAACACTAAGTAAATTAATCTCGCTAGAATCGGTTATTGCCAAAGAAGTGAAGGACGTTCTAGAAGGTGCTCTTGCATCACAACTAAAAACGGAAAAAACAGCTTTAAAAACAACTATTTTGAATGATAAAAAAGCAAATGAGTTGATTACAGATGCAGAAGTGAGAAAATTCACTACTCGTGTAGAAGCTAGTAAGACGCTAGAAGAACTGAGTGTAGTACAATCAGAGTGGAAGGCGCTTATTGCCGTTAAAGACATTGAAAAAGAGCAAGATACTGGAAAAGCACAACAAGTAGCGAAGGATTTAGTCGATAAGCTAGAATTAGATGAGGTTCAAAAAAATCATTATTTAGAATCTATTCGATTAACGAATGATACAACAGAAATAGCAAAAATAGTGGTCGAAGCACAAAACGCTGCACGTGAATGGAAAGAAAAAAATGAAGCAGAGCTAAAAGCTGCTAAAGAGCAAGCAATCAAAGAGATTAACGCATTGAAACATTTATCAAAAGACGCCAAAATAACACTGATAGAGAATGTAGACAAAGCAATCAACATAGCTGAGGTAGCAGAGCAATTTGCTAGTGCTAAAACAGAAGATGCGACCGTTCAATTAAACAACGAAAAAGAAACGGCAAAATCAAAAATCAAAAAGTTTAACTATTTGTCAGAGGAAGAGCAAAAACCTTTTATTGATAGTATTGATAAAGCAGAAAGTTCAGCTGCAATCACAGCAATTTTGAATGATGCAATCTATGCTGATTACAAAGCTGGAGTTGGCGCGATCGATGATGCTGATCTAGCAGATGCCAAAGGTTTAGCTAAGGAAGTTATAAATAAATTGGAAAATCTAACTGCAGCTGAAAAAACAGTGGCATTTAAAGATATTGATAAGGCAACTACAGTACAACAAATTACTGATGCATTAGATCAAGCCAAAGAATTAGATAAAGGCAATGCATCAGCAAATGAATTAGCCAAAGAGTTAGAACAATATAAAGAGGATAAAAAAGCCGAAATCGATACACTAGAATTTTTATCCAAAGAAGAAAAAAATGGCTATAAAGCAGAAATCAATTTAGCTACAGATAGAGACGAAGTGGATGACGTATTTAACAAAGCCAGTGCGGCGAATAAGCAAATTGAACAAGACAAATTTGAATTAGATAAAGAAAAAAACACGCTCATTAACAAGATTAAAAATTACAAAGAATTAACGGACGCAGAGAAAAAACAATTTATCTCACAAACGTTTGATTGCAAATCTGTAGATGAGGTTACTACATTAAGTAAAAAAATTGCTCAGCTATGCCTAGACCGTGAGATATCAAATGCAGCAGATAATTATAAAACTGTAATTAAAAAGGCGATTGATGGTCTTTTAAGTTTATCTCAAAGACAAAAAGAGGCCTATCAAAAAGAAGTTGAAGTTACTAAAGATAAAGCTGCGGCAGTAAAAATTTATGAATCCGCAAAAGCAGAAGATATCCGTATCTTTGATAAAGAAAAGACAAATGACGTTGACTCATTGATTGCTTCTGGCTCTTATGTAGAGGCTCAAAAAGTAATCAACCAATTAAAATCAGATGCTACTCGTAAACAATACCAAAAGAAACTTAATGATAGTATTGCATTGACGGATGCGAAAGCTGATGCGAATAAACAAATCGATGCTTTAGAAAACTTATCTGTTGAAGAAAAAGCAGCAGCAAAAGAAAAAATCTCTAAATTAACAACAAAAGCTGCAGTTGAAAAGGAAGTTAAGGCACTCGTAAAAACAGATAACCTTGTTCACGATAAGCTACTGATTGAGTTGGCAGAAGCACAAATCAAAGGAAAAGACTTTGCCAAAGCAGCGAAAACCATTGAACAAATCCGTGATACGGATACTAAAGCTGCATTGCAAAAACAATTAGAGAACGCTCAAAAAGTAGTACCAACATTCAGAGGATCAGCTCATGTTAGTAATAAAGGCTGGATGAAACCTGTTGGAGCCAATAAAGTGATTGGGACAACTGGAAAATCTTTACAAATGGAAGCTGTAAAATTAACATTATCAGACGTTGAAATGCCTAAATCGGCTAAGTCAGTTGCAGGTGGTATCAAATACCGTGCACACGTTAGAAACATTGGCTGGCAAAAATTCGTTTCAAATGGCGCCGTAGCAGGAACTGTTGGGCAAGTTCGTCAAATGGAAGCTATCCAAATCAAATTGACGGGTGAATTAGCTAAACGATACGATGTTCAGTATCGTGTTCATGGACGTAACTATGGCTGGCAAAAATATGTTTCAAACGGCGCAACTGCTGGTACTGTTGGCAAATCATTGCGTATGGAAGCTCTTCAAGTTCGATTAGTAGAAAAAAAATAATTGGGAAGAGATTCGCTAATTAGGTTGAGATCCTCACCAGAAAATTAAATCTCTTATAAGAAGAAACCACTCTAATGATCAGAATCTTCAGATCATTGGAGCGGTTTTTTATTTTACTTAGCTCTATGAATTCTAAAGTTCTCAGAGTTCTTGTGTACTAAAATCTGTCGTAAACGGAAATTTCTGTTATATAAAATATCTATTTTCCTCATAATATAGAGCTTTTTTGAGCAAATATGTGTAATATTATAATTAGGAATGATAGACTGAATCTGTTGTTGGAATAATCAGAAAGTTTTTATTTCTTCTATTGAAAGCACTTTTATAAAAAAGCGAAAAAATAAGAAAAGAGGAATAGAATGTATTATGTAAGGATGCCCTCTCACGATATTCGCCGAAACTTAGCGACAGAACAATATCTACTGAACCAATCAACGTTTGACGAGCCACTTGTTTTGTTTTATATTCAAAAACCTTGTGTCATTGTTGGACGCAATCAGAATGTGCGAGCGGAAGTTGATTTGGCTTATGCAAAAGAACATCAAATCACAATTACCAGAAGATTATCTGGCGGTGGTGCGGTGTATGATGATTTGGGGAATCTGAGTTTTAGCTTTGTTGTGAATGCAGATCATGAATCTTTTGGGAACTTTAAAGTAGTCACACAACCAATCATTGAGGCCTTACATGAAATGGGCGCAACGGGGGCCGAAGTCAGTGGTAGAAATGATTTGTTGATTGATGGGAAAAAATTCTCTGGAAATGCTATGTATACGAAAAATAAAAAAATGTATTCTCACGGTACATTGATGTTGGATGTTGACTTAGACGAAGTTAGCCGGGTATTGACTGTTTCCGAAAAAAAGCTAGCATCAAAAGGGACAAAATCTGTCAGAAGCCGAGTAACTAATCTCAAACCATATCTGGCGAAAGAATATCAAGGGATTTCTACAGAAGCGTTTCGAGATCGATTATTGCTGCATTTATTTAACGCGAAAACGATGGAATCAATCAAGTCACAAGAGTATCAACTTACACAAGAAGATGAGCAAGCTATCGACCAATTGGTGTTAGACATTTATGGAAATGATGATTGGGTATTTGGTGAGGAACCGAAGTATACAATAAAAAGAGAAGAGAAGTTCACAGGTGGACTAATGGAAGCCAATATTTCTGTGGAAAAAGGACGTATCTCAGCAATTGCGATTTATGGTGATTATTTTAGCCAAAAAGATACGAAAGAAATAGCTGATTTATTGATTGGCTGTAGGTATGATCGAGAAGCACTGGAACATGTCTTAGCTGAAATCACTGTAGACGATTATTTTAGTAATATTTCGAAAGCAGAATTTATTCAGTTATTGGTTGATTAAGTTGGAGGGAATAACATGATTCGTTTTGAACAAGTTTCAAAGAGCTATAGCCACAAGAAAGTGACTGTCAAAGCATTAGATAATGTTGATTTGCAAATAAACGACCATGAATTATTTGGTGTGATCGGTGAAAGTGGTTCTGGGAAATCAACGCTATTGCGTATGATCAATACCCTAGAACGGCCAAGTCAAGGCACAGTCAAAGTTGCGGGAGTAGATTTGATGCAGTTGAGCGAAGCAGAACAGCGTCAAAATCGAAAACAAATCGGCATGATTTTCCAGCAATTCAATTTACTTTACAATCAAACGGTGAATGAAAATATAGGACTTCCTTTACGTTTAAATAAAACCTATGATCAAAAGCGGGTGCAGGAAGTGCTGGATTTTGTACGTCTGTCAGAGAAGGGAGAACAGTATCCCAGACAGCTTAGCGGTGGTGAGAAGCAACGTGTGGGGATTGCGCGAGCGTTGATTACACAACCTAAAATCTTACTCTGTGATGAACCAACTTCCGCGTTAGACGGCCAAAATGCCTATGACATCATGGAATTATTACGAAAAATCAATCAAACGTTTGGGACAACGATGGTCATTGTTAGCCATGAGTTAACATTGATCAAGCAATTATGTAATCGAACGGCAATTTTGGAAAAAGGCAAAGTGCTAGAAACTCTAGCGATTCAAAAAGAGCAACAACAGCTACAATTTGGCACATATTATGAAAGAGTTCGGGAGAGTTTGGGATGATGACAGCATATATAGATAAAATTAGTTACTACCTTCCAGAACTTACAAAAGCTCTTTCTGAAAGTGGCATCATGATTTTAATTTCAATCGTCGCTGCGGTAGCTCTGGGATTACCACTTGGAACCTTTGTGTATTTAACGAAAATATTACCGAGTAAGTCCAGTCAGTGGATAGGGATTTTATTGAATGGCTATATTAATATTGTTCGCTCATTCCCTTTTTTATTGTTTGTAGTGGCACTGATTCCCTTTACTCGCTTTGTACTAGGAACGGCATTTGGGACGTATGCAGCAGCGTTACCATTAAGTTTTGTAGCAGTTGCAATATATGCCAGACTTGTGGAGCAAGTGCTTTTAGAAATGCCAAACGATAGTTTAGAACTAGCACGTTCTTTAGGCAGTACCAAGGTTCAATTGATTTTTCGTTTTTTATATGTGGAGGCACGCTCTGGATTAGTTCTAGCGTTGACATCAGTAATTATTAGTATGGTTTCTTATTCGACTGTAATGGGTGTGATCGGTGGTGGCGGAATTGGCGATTTTGCCTTGCGTTATGGCTATCAACGTTATGAATATGCCGTCATGTATACGGCAATTGTCTTGATGATCGTTTTTGTCAGTGTGATTCAAATCAGCGGTAGCTGGTTAGCTAAAAAAATAAACAAAAAATAATAGATTGGAGCAAAATCATGAAAAAGAAAGTATGGATCAGTATGTTAGTGTTGGCTGGAGTGGCAATTGTCGGGTGCGGAGGTCAGAAAAAAGAAGCAAATACAGAGAAAAAAGAAGATAAAGTGATCAAAGTTGCTTCACATATTCCCTCAACCGTTGAAGTAGTTGAGTTAGCCGCAAAAGAAGTTGAACCTGGCTACAAAGTAGAATTAGTGCAAGTAAATGATAATATTCAATACAACGAATTATTGAATGCCAAAGAAATCGACGCGAACTTTGCGCAACATGAACCGTTTATGCAAAAATTCAATGAGGAAAAAGACGGTAATTTAGTTGTCGTACAAAAAATATACAATGCTAAAGTTGGGTTTTATTCTAAGGAATATAAAGATATCAAAGAGCTTCCAGAAGGAGCAAAAATCGCCTTGCCAAGTGATGTTTCAAATGAAGGTCGGGCTTTGGCGATCCTAGATGATGCTGGTCTGATCACATTAAAAGATGGCGTTGGCTTTAATGGAACAATCAAAGATATTGTTGAAAACCCGAAAAAATTGGAATGGGTTTCTGTTGATTTATTAAATCTAGCTGAAGCGTATAACGAAAATAATATTGCGATGGTCTACAATTATCCAACCTATATTGCGAAAATTGGGTTGACACCAAAAGATGCTATTTTATTGGAGAAGAAAGTAGATGATCGTTTTGCAATCAGCTTGGTTGCCAGAGAAGACAACAAAGATTCAGATAAAATCAAAGCGCTGAAAAAAGCGATGACGAGCGATAAAGTTCGAGAATTACTGGAAACAAAATACAGTGAAACATTAACACCTGCATTTTAAAAAATCAGCGTCGCCAACAGGTTAACCCTGATAAGCGACGCTGATTTTTATTTTTTATGATAATGCAACAAAGCTAAGTAGTAGAGTCAATGAGCGTTTGATCTTCTCTGATTTTAACCCATGATGTTATTATTTTCTGTAGCCATTTGAATCGCTTGTGCGTAATGATCCATAGCTAGTTGGTGCATAGTGATCGATGTAAGATCTTTTTCGATATGACCTATTCGAGTATTCAATTCATCAATTTTTACTAAAGTTTGCTGTAACATTTCTAGCATATGTTCATCTGTATTCATACTATCGCTCCTTTTATTGTTCGTTTCATTTACTTTCGTAAGTGGGTGCTTTTGACTGGTAAAATAAAGCATAGAGAACCGTACAAACCACAGGGATCAACCCTGCAACGAAGTACAACCCTTGGAAGGAAAGTAGACTTCGTAATTCGCCTAAAACGTACGGTCCAACACCTAAACCAAGGTCTAAACCAATGAAGTAAGTAGACAATGCAATGCCGATTCGATGACTATTAGGACTGGCTTTCAAACAAATCGCTTGGCCATTTGACATAAACGTACCATATCCCAAACCAATCAATCCACCTGAAACGAGCAACATCCAACCACTTGTGGTCACGCTCAATAAGAGTAATCCTGCCGTTAGAAAAATAAAACTAGGGTACATGACCGCATTTTCACCACGCGCATCAAAGATTCTGCCAGACATTGGACGAGTCGCTGTGATCACCAACGCATAGACCACAAAGAAAAAAGAACTAGCACTGACTAAATCGATCACTTTGGCATAAGAGGAAAGAAATGAAAGGACGCTGGAATAAGAAAGTCCCATCAAAAAGGCAATAAACGAAATAAATAGCACTTTTTTTTCAATAAAACTATCAACTGTCCAACGAGATAAACTAGCTTTGTGAGCAGCACTTAATTGAATATTTTTTACAGGGAAGATAAAACAAGCAATCGTTGTCAAGAAAATCAGCACGATCGAAAACAGAATAATAAAATAAAAACTCGTTGTATTTAATAAAATCATCCCAATAAATGGACCAATCGCTGCAGCTAAACTAGTGCTTAATCCATAATAATTGATTCCTTCACCATGTTTTGATTTAGGAATATAGGCCGTCACAATCGCATTTGTCGCAGTCGACACCGTTCCATAACCAAAGCCATTAAGTAAACGAACAAAATAAAGAATCCCGATACTTGGAATATAGAGATAAGCAATCGTTGTGATGAGATAAAATAAAGCACCATATCGCAAGACCGCTTTTCTACCAAGTAACTCCAACATTTTTCCCATAAATAGCCGAGCAAATAAAGTCCCAATAATATAAATACCAGAAGCCAGACCGGCTTGACCTAATGAAGCATGAAGGGTATCTTGCGCAATCACTGCGATGATTACCATCAATAAGTAATAAACGAGATAGACCACAAAATTGATCAACGTAATGCTGATAAACCCTTTATTGAATAATTTTTCTTCTGAATGTTCCGTCATTGTTGCACGTTCCTTCTTTCTTGTTAGGATAAGCTTAAATTGCAAGTTACAATTCTTTTCTGAAAGCTAGTTGTATAGATACTATACGAAAAAAATGAGTAAAAAAAATGCGGATTTGTTTTAAAAAAAAGTTATTAACAAAAAAGCATAACAAAAGTCATATACATTTGTTGTTGCTTTTCGATGTGTTATCATCTTAAATAAGAATAGCTTTTACAGGAAATTTTCATATAAATGGTGAGGAGTTACTAAATGGACAGCCACGTGTTGCAAGAATACTTAGACGATCATTCGTTTCCAGTCGTAGTGAAGAAAAAGAGAACGTATCTTACTTATGAAGGGTTACAAGACCGTTATGCTTATATTTTAAAAAGCGGCATTATCAAAACTAGCGTTATTTCGCCAGATGGACGAGAATTCAATCTTAGATATATCAATAGCTTGGAAATCGTTTCGCTTTTACGGGATGAATATTCTCAGTTTATTGATGCGCCGTTTAACATTCGAATTGAGTCTGACCAGGCAGAGCTGTATCAAATCGATCGTGTACAGTTTTGGAAGGATATCAACCAGAGTAAAGACCTGCAGATGTATGTGAAAGATTATTATCGCGTGCGTTTGATGTATTCGATGAAGAAGATGCAGCAGATGTTGATGAATGGGAAATTTGGTGCGGTTTGCACTCAGATTTATGAGTTATATGATACGTTTGGTGTGCAAATAGATGACGGATTATTGATTGATTTTGTGGTGACAAATGAAGAGATTGCTCATTTTTGTGGCATTACTTCTGCTAGTAGCGTCAATCGAATGATGCAGCAGTTGAAGGACTTAGGCGCAATCAAGATTCTGGAACGGAAGATTGTGATTACGGATCTGGAGATTTTGAAGGATAATATTATTTTATAGAGCCACGTAGATAAATTCTGATTTTGGACTGTTTGTTTACTGGATTAAATTGTGTGATAATCTGTTACGAAGTATAATGATAATAGAAAAATCAAGAAAGAAGGAATCGATGAGCATTTAGCAAATGGATTCCTTTTTTATCTGTATAGATATAGTGAAAAGGAGAAATTATGAAAATAGATCGCTTGCTCAGCTTGGTAAATTTATTGACGGAAAATGACCGAATGACCGCCAAAGGGTTGTCAGAACGGCTGGAAGTATCTAAACGAACCATTTATCGTGATATCGAAACCTTAAATTTAGCGGGGATTCCGATTATTTCTTATGCGGGGATTCATGGCGGTTACGGTATTGTCGATGGTTACAAAGTAAGTAAACATGTATTCTCAACTGAGGATATTTCGACGATTATGACAGGACTTTCAGCGATTCAAAGTATTTCAACATCCTCTGAAATTAGTCCTTTGCTGGCAAAAATTGCCCCTAATATGAAGGTACAACAGCCGCAAAGTGATTTGTTGATCGATCTATCTTCTTGGTATAAACCAAATGACGGAAAAAATAAATTAGATGATTTACGACAAGCGATAGCAACGCAGCAAATCATTGTGATTCAATACCATTCCAAGAAAGGCTATTCTGAACGGAAAATAGAACCTTATAAGCTTATTTTTAAAGCTTCACATTGGTATCTGTATGGTTTTTGTTTAAAAAGAAAGGCATTTCGCTTATTTAAACTGACAAGGATTCAAACATACGCGCTGTTAGGCGAGATATTTGAATCTAGACCACTAGACCCTGTAGAGCTAACCATAGAGTCTGAAATTGATTATTTAGAAGCGATGGTATCACCAGAAGTGCAGCAAATCGTCTTAACTTATGAGCAAAAAGATAAATTATATTTGATTGATAAACTAGGGGCAGAATTTTTTCAGGAGCATGAAAAGGAATCAACTACTGGAACGATTGTATTTCCACTGATAAATCATAAAAAATCGGTCGATTTCATTTTACGTTTACAGGATAAGGTACGAGTTGTTGAACCGCCGAGCATAGTAGAGGCAGTCAAAGCGAAAATCGAAGAAATGTATTTTCTTTACAAAAGCTGACAATCAGTTGTCACACTTCTGTTGTATGATGAACTCCAACAGGTATCTAGCTTATCCTTTTTCCATAAAATCGGGAAGTTGTTACCGTTATCTAGCTATGCGGGCTAGCTCCTCAGGAAAAAGATAAAAATAGTTTGTGGTAAAGAGCACCACAATCGATTTTTCCTATTTTCCAGTCGGAGCTGAACGAGCTCGCTTCGCTTTTGCTTTGAAACATGCCAAGAAATACAACGAAGTTATGAGTTGATATTGATTGGTACAAGGTGACTGAAAGGAACGTTGCTTCCTCTTGTTATTAAGATGTTGAAAAGTACAAGGTGTAGCATAGCGGAACGTTGTTACCGTAAGTTATCTAGTTACGCGGGCTAACTCTTCGGGAAAAAGATAAAATCTAAATGAGGCAAAAAGCACCTCAGTTAGATTTTCCTATTTTCCTGTCAGAGTTAAACGAGCCCGCTTCACTTTTAAATTAAGGAGGAATAAATCATGACAGAAGTGTTTTTTGTATTATTAGAAGATTATGCAGATTGGGAAGCAGCATCGATCGCAGCAGTCTTGAATCAGCAAGAGGGGTTCACGGTTAAAACTGTTTCAAATGAAAAACAAGCGATTCATTCAATGGGTGGTTTTTCGACATTACCAGATTATACGCTTGCCGAAGCGTGTCAAAAAGAGTTTGCTGCGTTGATTTTAATTGGTGGAAAATCTTGGCGAACGGATAAAGCCAAAGAAGTCGATGCTTTAGTAGCCAAAGCGGAACAACAAGGTGCTTTGATTGCAGCGATTTGTGATGCGACTGTTTATTTGGGAAGTCTAGAGTTACTAAATGATCACAAGCATACGAGCAACCAACTACAAGACTTACAAGATTACGCTGGCGAGCGCTATACTGGTGGGAATCACTATTTAGAAGTTCAAGTAATAAGAGCAAACAACCTGATTACAGCTAATGGAACTGGGCATTTAGAGTTTGCGAAAGAAATTTTGTTGGCACTTCAAGTAATGCCTGAAAAAGAAGTGGAACAATGGTATAACTTTTACAAGTTAGGCTACTATGAAGCAATCAAACAAGAACTAAGAACTGCTGGTGAGGATCATGTTGGCTAAAAGTACCTTTGAGCTTGTTTCATGGGAGGAAGAATTATTGGCAGATATCCCGACTGAACAACCAGTGGCGAAAGCTTCTGCTTGGTATAAAGCCTTACAAGAAATTACAGGCAGTTTCAAAGCAGATTATTTGTTGCATTACTCGCAGTACAATCAAGAAAACCCTCATCTATCAGAAGCAACCTATTTAGGGTATCTGTTCTTTGAAGGGGTGCTAAAAGGTCGCAAAGGCACGTTTGTCTTAGAAGAACGAGGGACTTTTGAAAAGGGACTTCCGCACAATGAATTAGTGATAAAAGAGAACACTGGAACGGAAGAACTTTCAGGAATTCAAGGTACGGGCAAGTATTTTTTAGATGGAGACAACTTGGTTATTGAGATTGATTATGGGATTGAGAAGTAAAGTGTTTATTAGTAGCGGAACAATCCAAAATGTAGTTTTAGTACAATTGAAAAATGTATGTAAATGTATTACGATAATCAGTAAGACGAATGTTTGAAGAGGAGGTAACTGAATGAATACAGTGTCATTTAGATTATCTAACGATGAAAAAGATTTTATGCAAAGGCTGGCTGACTCTAAAGAGATATCCTTATCTGAACTTGCTAAGACAACAATTTTGGAAAGCCTAGAAAATCAGATTGATTTAGAAACATACAATAATCTGATGAAAAAGCATCAAATAAATGACGAAAGTATTTCTCATGCTGAAATGATGCAGGAGCTTATTTAATGATAAGTGAACAGGTTGTTTATTGTGATAGAACAAGACAATAACGATTTTTATCACAGTGATTTTGCATAGAAAAACTCTTTATCAGTAATAGTAGCGAAAGGCTTAGAAAATAGTATTCATTTCTAGGTCTTTCGCTTTTATACGAAAACTACTTGAAAACAAGCGCCTATTAAAATTTTTAATGAATTGTTTCGTGAGAAAGACGTTCTATTTTGGAATAAATGAAATAATCCCTTCTTTATTTTTATAGTAGTAGAATTCTTGATTTTCTTTTATAGCTAATTTTTTTGGAAAGATAATAACAATTCTCTCTCCTTGTTTTGTTGCTTTTAGTAAATCCAACATAATCCCTCCCATTTTTAATGTGACTTAAAATAGTCCAATCATATTTTTGTTCCTGACACTATCTAAATACGCAAAAGATCCTTCCTTTCATTTTTTTAATCAACTATTTTGATTTTGTGTAATAATAGCCAATTGTTTTTGCGACTCTGCTATCAATAACTCAAATTCTTTATTAAATATTTCAAACAATTTGGCACTAGCGTAATACTGTTTAACGACCTGTTTTTTATTGATTGGTGTCGTTGGATTGGTAAAATACTTTTCAAGAACTTCCAATGGTTCTTTCCAAGATTCTAAGCGTTCCAGTGAATCTCGAAGATTTAGAATCTCTTGATACGGGACAGTTTTAATGCAGATGACGGAATTTTTCATGATAGTTCTCCTTTTCTTATTGGGATGTAGAACAAAAGAAAAAATGAAAGCTGTTCGTCTCTATGGTTGAATTAAGCCAGTTTGTAGGGAACTTCTTTGTGTAACCAGAGAAAAATTCGAAAAGTGTCTAGAAATTCTTACAAGAATTAGGTACAATAAAGAAGCTAGTGCTACGGTACTGGCAAATAGGCAACTTGGATAGAGAGGTGCTACTTTCTATTCAGGGCTTCATTGAACGGTTGGCGCCGAACAATGAAGTGCCTTTTTTCTTTTTCTCAAAATGTGTAGGATAGAAATAAAAAAAGACGATCCACAGGTGACCTGTAATCGTCTACAAATAGGCAAGATAAAGAAACTATAAAATGTGTCGTCACTATGGAAGTGTACAACAAAAATAGATCGATCCTTACGCTATTGGCAAAGTTGTTTGACAGGTGCTACTGTTTAAACAAGGCTTCTGGTTTGGTTGGCGCCAGACCACGAAGAGCCAATTTATTTATTTTTAATGTTACTTATTTCTATCCTATGCGTTTTATTATACAGAAAGAGTGGCTTGTTCACAACGAAATTTTTTGGGGGAAGGGATTAAATAACACGAAAAACATGTCCCTTATATATAAGAAAAAATAACAAAATTTTTTTGAGTTGGCTGACTATTTCTGCAGAGCGTAAAATAGAGTATATAATCAAATGAGTCCAAAAAATAGGACAAGTTTGACAAAATCGGAATTATTTATAAGGAAAAAGTAGCGAGGGATAAAAAGTTTGATAAGCTGAAAATGGTCGCTTTCTCTTTTGCGATGGCGATACGTATCGCAGAAAGGAGGTGCATGACCATTCTTCTGTTATTTACAACGATCATTGGTCCGGTTATTGTCGGAGTGGTCTTAGGGCTGTTCAAACATTGGCTTGATAATCGACAAGGCTAGAAAGCGACTAGAAGCCAAAATAAACCCCATCACTCTCCGAAAGTGATGGGGTCTTTGGTGTATGACCATTCTTCTTTTATACGTATAAGATACATGAAAAAAATTGGATAGTCAAGTTTTTCTTGCTTTATTTACCTAAACGAAATTTATCTATATAAATGAGAATCAGCCTAAATTCTAGAATTTAGGCTGATGATATCATTAAGTACTAAACACAGAATTATTTCAATCCACACATTCAAAATGTGACAGGTTATCTAGAGAACCTATTTTAAAAAATTATATCATAATTTTTTAACTTTATCTAATTATGAAAAATAGTTGACAATATATAATTCCAATTGTACAATAAAGTCGATTGAATATCATATTTATTCAATTCTGTGTTTATTACATAAATAATTTTTCGGATACATCAGAAAGGATATTAATTAAATGATTGATAGAGAAAATAGTAAAAAATTGTTATTGGTTATTATTAGCGCACTCATCGTAGTTTTAGTAGATAAACTTTGGGCAGTTCAAATTAATCTTTCTGATTTATTTATACTAGTATTAGTAATTTTATTAGTCGTCTACTTTTTTCTTTATCAATCAAAAAATTAACGTAACTATTTAAATTTTTAGATAGTTCTTTTTTTTAGAAATGATATAATGTATTTAAGACATTTAGAGATCAATTAAGGAGTTTAAGTATGTATATAGCCCATGTGAGAAAATATGATGGAGAAAAGCAACTTTTAAAGGATCATCTAGCAGAATGCGCCGAACTAAGCGCCGATTGGGGCGGAAAAATAGGACTAAGAAAAACTAGCTATTTAGCTGGTTTACTTCATGATCTAGGAAAATATTCAAATGAATTCCAAGTGTATTTAAAAAAAGCAGTGGCTGATCCTAAAAGTGTGACACGAGGCAGTGTTGATCATTCAACAGCTGGCGGTATGCTTTTGTTTGATTATTGCCACAAAAATAGTCGTGATCCATTTTCATATATTCTTGCTGAATTAGTAGGTAATGCAATTATTTCCCATCATAGCAGTCGAGGTCTACAAGACTTTTTTACCCCAGAAGGAGAAGCGACTTCTGATTATCTCAGACGAGTAGATGAAATAGAGGTTGTTGAGTATGAACTAATCAAAGGTCGTTTTTTCCAAGAAGTGATGTCAGAAGAACAGTTTCAGAAATTACTGTTGGAAGCAACAAAAGAATTGAGAAGGTTTTATCAAGCTGAAGGAAAGAGCCGAGTCAAACAAAACGACACCTTTTTTCTTTTAAAATTCATCTATAGTTGCCTTCTAGATGCAGACCGAACGAATACGATGTTATTTGAAGAAAATAAAACATTTAAACAACATGAAAATGACGTTTTACTTCAATCTTATAGTCAACGCTTAGAAGAATTTATCTCAACATTTACAGCTGACACGCCAATCAATCAACTTCGTAGTCAAATGTCAGAACAGTGTAAAAATTTTGCTGAAAGAAAAATAGGGATTTACACCCTGTCGATTCCAACAGGAGGCGGGAAGACGTTAGCCAGTTTACGTTTTGCCTTGAATCACGCTATCAAACATGGAAAAGAACGCATTATTTATGTCGTGCCATTCACAACGATTATCGAACAAAATGCTGCGACAGTCCGAGAGATTTTAAAAGATGAGGTAAATATTCTAGAGCATCATTCCAACGTTTTTACGGATCAGGAAGAAACGAAAGAAAGACAAACAGAGGAGTCAGAAGCAGAAAAAGAAGCCTTAGAGCAGAAACAAGCATTAATGAAAGACAATTGGGAAAGCCCTGTAATCTTTACTACGATGGTGCAGTTTCTAAATACGATATACAGCCGAGGAACCCGAAATCCACGTCGTTTTCATAACTTAACAAATGCGGTGATTATTTTTGATGAAGCACAAGGTGTTCCAACAAACTGCACTCATTTATTTAATGAAAGCTTGAACTTCTTAAAAAATTACGGCACAACGACAAGTGTTTTATGTACTGCAACTCAGCCATCTTTAGAAAATGTCGGTAGAGCATTAGCCAAAGAATCCGATGGCGAAATGGTCGCCAACTTATCAGAAGTAGAATCAAAGTTTAAACGAGTAGAGGTCATTGATCGGACAACGAATGAAGCATGGAAGCTTGAAGAGTTAGCAGATTTTAGCGAAGAAATTTTAGCAGAAAAAGAAAACCTGCTGATTATTTTAAATACAAAAAAAGCTGTTCGAAGTCTCTATCAATATTTAGAGAATAAGCAATTAGAAAAGGTTGAATTGTATCATTTGAGCACCTCAATGTGTGCCAAGCATCGGAAAAATTTATTGGATGAACTACGAGAAAAGCTAAAAAATAGCGACACAAAACTCATCTGTATCACAACGCAATTAATTGAAGCTGGTGTGGATATCAGTTTCCAATCCGTTATTCGTTCAGTAGCAGGTTTAGATTCAATTGCTCAAGCGGCAGGACGTTGTAATCGACATGGTGAAACCAAGCCACAACCAGTTTACTTAATCAATCTTTCAGCAGACCTTGAAAATCTGACCCATTTACCAGAAATTAAACAAGGCCAAGAAATTACGCTAGATATTCTTAAAGAAAGCAGTGAACTAGAACAAAAGGAATTACTTTCTCATGATGTTCAGAAACGGTATTTTGATCGATATTATGATTGTTTTAAGGATGAATTAAATTATCCCGTAAAAAAGACATCCCTTAATCTATTTAGTTTATTAGGTGAAGGGGCTAATGCTCTAGAGCACTACAAACGAACACATGGCTCTGCTCCTCTATTGGCTTTTAGAAGTAGTCCTAAAACAGTAGGGAAATATTTTCAGGTCATTGATAGCCCAACAACATCAGTACTTGTTCCGTATAAAAAAGGTAACGATCTAATCGCTGATTTAAATGGAGAGTTGAGACCAGAAGAGTATGCCCCTACTTTAAAAAAAGCGCAACAATATATGGTCAATGTGTTTCAGCACGAACTGATGGAACTTCAAAAAACGGGTAGTATTTATCCACTTCTAAATGGAGATGTTTTAGCTCTGACGAGCAATGCATACGATTTGAAATTTGGAATCGATTTAGAAGCAGAAGCTGCGAGCGGTTATTTAGAATTTTAAAAAAGGAGGAAGCATCAATGAAATATAAAAATCAAATTTCTTTTAGAGTTGAAGGTGAGTATGCTCTTTTTACTGATCCTTTGACAAAAATGGGTGGAGAAAAGATGACCTATCAAGTTCCTACCTATCAAGCCTTAAAAGGAATTACCGAAAGTATCTACTGGAAACCATCAATTGTTTATTACATTGATGAAGTACGTGTAATTAAATCAATTCAAATGGAATCTAAAGGCATGCGCCCGATGAAATACAATGACAGCAGTGCAAGTGATTTAGCTTATTATACGTATTTGAAAAAGCCTGTTTATGAAGTGAAAGTCCATTTCGAGTTTAATCAACATCGTCCTGATTTAAAAGGCGATTGGAATGAAGATAAACATTATCAAATTTTAAAACGTTCAATCAAAGCTGGCGGAAGAAGAGATATTTTTCTAGGTACGCGAGAATGTCAGGGATATGTGGAACCTGTTGAGTTTGGTGTGGCAAAAGGAGACTATGATGCGTATGAAGGTGAGCTACATTTTGGCACAATGGTGCATGGGTTATCCTATCCAGATGAAACAGGGAGAGACGAACTAGCTGTTCGTTTGTGGCACCCGATTATGGAAAAAGGGATTATTCTGTTTCCTCGCCCAGAAGCATGTACCTTAGTTCGACCGCTTAGAACGATGCAAGCTAAAACATTTGAACTTTCAGAAATAGAACCCGTCGATCAGTTATTTGAATCCTTGGAACAGGAGGTCGAATGATGAGTTGGTTGAATGACTTATATGAAACGTACAGAGAAAATGCCGACCAAGTAGGAAAAGTCCAACGAACTTCGGCTGGAAAAGAAATTGTACTTTTACCCATTGCACATGCGTATCAAAATGCTCAAATCGAAGTAACGATAACGCCAGAAGGTGAATTTTATTCAGCAAGCGTCGTTCCAAAAGAAGACGCACAAACAATGATTCCAGTAACGATTGAGTCTGCTGGAAGAGCTGGTTCAACGTCTGCACCACATTTAATCCATGACAATTTAGTTTATGTTGCGGGTGATTTTGAGCACTATGGTGGTGTTTACAAAAAGAATAAAGCTGGAAAAAATTCTTATCAGATGTATTTAGAAAACTTGCAGGCTTGGTGTGAATCAGATTATTCTCAGCCAGTCGTTAAAAGTGTTTTAAGTTATTTAAAAAAAGGCAAACTAATTGAAGATTTAATACAGGCAAAGGTAATAGTTGAGAAAAATCATCAACTTATTCCCAAATGGTCAAAGGAACTAGAAGCAGAATTTGGCGAGAAACCAGCATTATTCAGTGTAGTAGTTGGTGAACAAGCAACCTCTTTTATTCGATTTGCTGTTCAAGAACAAGGGACAGGAAAACGACCACTCTGGGGAGATTCAGAAATCATTGACTCCTTTGTCGCTTATTATACAAACGAACTGACGAACGAAGGGCTAGATTATGTGACGGGCGAAATGTTACCTCTGACAGAAAATCACCCTTCAAAGGTACGTTATGGTGGTGATATGGCGAAAATAATTTCGGGTAATGATTCGGTGAATTTCACGTATAAAGGTCGTTTTACAGATAAAAATCAAGTGGCTTCGATCAGTTACGAAGTCTCCCAAAAAGGCCATAACGCCTTAAAATGGCTGATTGGCAAACAAGCGTTTATTTTAGATGGACGAGTCTTTTTAACCTGGGGGAAAAAAGAAACAGAGGTTCCTAATCCAGAAGAATCCAGTGCTGATTTTCTTGATTTTGATGCTATTTTTGCAAAGGATGAAGAAGCGGAAGTTTTACTAAACCCAGACACAACCCATCAACAATTTTCTGAGTTGTTTAAAAAAGCCTTGAATGGTTATAGTGTAAAGCTTGCTTATCACGAACCAATTTACATCATGATTCTAGATGCAGCTACTCCAGGCAGAATGGGGATTCTGTACTATCGTTCGATTGAAAAAGAACAATACTTTGCTCGAATTGAAGACTGGCATCAAACTTGTTTCTGGCGACATACTTATGGCAGTAAAAATAAGCAGCGTTATACTTTTTGGGGAGCGCCATCTTTGAGGGATATCGCCGAAGCAGCCTATGGTTCACGAGCGAGTGATACGCTGATAAAAAATACAATTCATGAACTATTTCCTTGTGTTGTAGATGGAAAAAGGATTCCAATAAATCTAGTTCGAAATCTCCTACAAAGAGCGTCAAATCCTGTAAGCATGGAAAAATGGGAATGGGAAAAAACATTAAGTATTGCCTGTGCAGTAATGAAAAAACACTTTAATTTTAAAAAGGAGGAAAAAAATGTGGCTCTAGATAAAAATCAGAAAGATAGAAGTTACTTATTTGGAAGAATGTTGGCAGTTGCTGATGTGTTGGAAGAACGTGCCTTATATAAAGCAGGTATTAATAGAAGTACAAATGCGATTCGCTATATGAATGCTTTTAGTAATCATCCGTTAAAAACTTGGAGGATCATTCAAGAAAATTTGATTCCGTATCAAGCAAGGCTAAGAGGAAAAGGAAGTTATTATCAAAAATTATTAGACGAAATTGGTGAGTCTTTTGAGTTTGAACATTATACAGATAAGGCTTTAGACGGGAAATATTTATTAGGTTATTACAGCCAACGAGCAGATTTGAAGAAAAAAACAGAAGAGAAAACGGAGGAATAAATCATGACAGTTTTAACACACAAAATCGACTTTAAAGTAATCACATCAGTGACAAATGCTAATCCAAATGGTGATCCACTAAACGGAAACCGACCACGCCAAAATTTTGAAGGCTATGGCGAGATTTCGGATGTAGCAATCAAACGTAAAATCCGCAATCGTCTACAAGATATGGGGGAAAGAATTTTTGTCCAGTCAGATGATCGAGCAGATGATGGACTAAAAAGCTTGAAAGATCGTGTGGATTCAATTGGAGAATTAAATAAAATTGCTGCTGATAAAAAGAAAGCAGATGTGAACCGGTTTAGTGAAGTAGCTTGTGAAACGTGGATCGATACGCGTAGTTTTGGGCAGGTATTTGCATTTAAAGGATTGGAACTTTCTGTAGGTGTTCGTGGTCCAGTTTCCATACAAACTGCAGTCAGCCTTGAACCAATCGACATTAATACAATGCAAATCACAAAAAGTGTCAATTCAGTCAGTGAGGGTGGCGGAAAAAGCTCTGACACCATGGGAACCAAACATTTCGTAGATTTTGGCGTCTATGTCTTCAACGGCAGTATCAACGTCCAACTAGCAGAAAAAACAGGTTTTACCGAGGCAGATGCAGAAAAAATCAAAGAAGCCCTAACCACTCTTTTCGAAAACGATGCATCATCCGCTCGTCCAGATGGCAGTATGGCAGTCGAAAAGGTTTATTGGTGGGAACATCCGAGCAAAATGGGCAAAGCATCATCCGCGAAAGTCCATCGCTCAGTAAAAATCGAAAAAATTCCTGAAGTTGATCGTGCAAAATCATTTGACGATTATACAGTCACCGTGGAACCACTAGAAGGAATCGAGTTAACGGTTATCGAAGGTTTGTGACATGTACGATGAACAAGATTATTTGATGATCTCAGGGATTCAACATTTCCTCTTTTGTCGTCGTCAGTGGGCATTGATTCATATTGAGCAGCAATGGCAAGAAAATGTGCTGACGTTGGAAGGTCAATATTTACATGAAAAAGCCGATCAACCAACAATTCGTGAAAAGCGCAAAGATCGTTTGATTGTTCGCGCATTGCCGATCCATTCACCAACTTTAGGGATCACTGGAATCTGTGATGTGGTGGAATTTGTGCAAGATCCAAATGGTGTACCTTTAAACGGAGAAACGGGAACTTATTTACCTGTACCAGTTGAATACAAGCATGGTAAACCCAAACAAGAGCTTAGTGATATATTACAATTAACAGCTCAAGCCGTTTGCTTAGAAGAAATGTTAGTCTGTGAAGTACCTAAAGGATATTTATATTATCATGAAACGAAACGCCGAGAAGAAATCGAAATTACACCTGCTTTACGAGAAGAATTACAAAAAAATGTAGCAGAAATGCATCAGTACTGGACCAGACGCTATACACCAAAGGTAAAAACTGGAAACTTTTGCAAAAAATGTTCCCTACAAAATATTTGTTTACCTAAATTAATGAATGTTCAAACCGTTAAAGGTTACTTAGATCGGAGGTTATGCGAGTGAAAAAACTGTTGAATACCTTATTTGTAACAACCCGAGATGCCTATTTAGCTTTAGACGGTGAGAATATTGTGGTCAAAATTGATGAACAGAAAAATAGAGTTCCACTTCATAATATAGAAGCGATTGTCACTTCTGGTTATTTAGGTGCTAGTCCAGCGTTGATGCGTAAATGCGCTGAAAAAAATATAGGCATAACCTTTTTAACGACTTCTGGTAAGTTTGGCAGTCGAGTGACTGGCGGCACAACTGGTAATGTCACGTTGGTGTTTCTGGTGCGACATAACTACCGCCATGTCGAGTGACTGGCGGCACAACTGGTAATGTCACATTGCGGAAAAAGCAATACCGTCTATCGGATACAGAAGCAGAAAGCTTAGAAATTGCTCGTCATTTTATTATTGGTAAATTGTACAATCAACGTTGGATGTTGGAGCGAATGACTAGAGAAAACCCGATGAGAATTGATGTCGAGCGTTTTAAACAAATTTCTGGAGAATTAAAAAAATACATTGAAGATATTCGCCAAGTCGGGGATTTAGAAACATTAAGAGGAATTGAAGGACAAGCAGCAAATCGTTATTTTCTATTGTTTGATCAAATGATTTTACAGCAAAAAAGTGATTTTGGTTTTTATGGTAGAAACCGCCGACCACCTTTGGATAATGTAAATGCTATGCTTTCTTTAGCATATACTTTGTTAGCGCAAGAATGTGCTGCTGCATTGGAAACGGTTGGACTGGATCCTTATGTTGGCTTTATGCATCAAGATCGACCGGGGAGAGCTTCTTTAGCACTAGATTTGATGGAAGAGTTGCGAGGCATTTATGCGGATCGTTTTGTTTTAACGTTGATTAATAAGAAAATGGTGACCGAAAAGCATTTTGTCAAAAAAGAAAGTGGTGCAGTCATTTTGACGGATGATGGTAGGCGTATCTTTTTTCAAAAATGGCAAGAGAAGAAACAAGAACAAATTCAGCATCCATTTTTAGGTGAGAAAATCAATTGGGGATTAGTTCCTTACGCTCAGGCATTGTTATTAAGTCGCTTTTTAAGAGATGATTTAGATGGTTATCCACCGTTCTTATGGAAGTAGGTGAAAAGTATGTTAGTGTTGATCACTTATGATGTCGCGACAAGCTCGAAGAATGGAACTCGCCGTTTGAGAAAGGTAGCAAAAAAATGCCAAGATTATGGACAGCGTGTTCAGAATTCTGTTTTTGAGTGTGTTGTTGATGCGACGGAGTTAACTAAGTTGAAGAAAGAACTAGTTGATTTAATTGATGAAGAATTAGATAGTTTACGTATTTACCGCTTGGGAAATAATTATCAAAATAAAGTAGAGCATATTGGTGCAAAAGAAAGCTTTGATGTAGAAGCTCCTTTGATATTTTAAGTAAAATTGGTGCGAACCCCAAGTGCACATGAAATCACTGGGGGATCCGCACCATAATTTCGTCATTTTTGATCAATAAAAAGCTTTTTTCTCATGTGAATTTAATTTTCAAAGAATTTTTTTGTAAGAAAGTAAAAATATGTCATATATTTTTGCTGTTTTCACGGTCTAGCTCTGTATAGAGCTAGTGGATTGAAATGAAACTAGGATTGTTGATGTCTCCCGCAAGTTCTCGTCTAGCTCTGTATAGAGCTAGTGGATTGAAATCGCATGCATTTGTATAAACTGAAAATCGTTTGAAGTCTAGCTCTGTATAGAGCTAGTGGATTGAAATGCAAGATATACCGATTGATAGTGCTGTCGGTTGGTCTAGCTCTGTATAGAGCTAGTGGATTGAAATATATACATGTTAACGCGCTTTGTTTTTGGATAGTGTCTAGCTCTGTATAGAGCTAGTGGATTGAAATAATAGAAGATAGAGAATTGATAGAAGATAGTGAATGTCTAGCTCTGTATAGAGCTAGTGGATTGAAATTACTTAAAATAGCATATGATCAAACACTGCAGCGCGGTCTAGCTCTGTATAGAGCTAGTGGATTGAAATAAAAATCCAGTAAATTCTTTATCCATAAATACTCCGTCTAGCTCTGTATAGAGCTAGTGGATTGAAATTGTCAAAAGTCTCCCATTCATGATTAAATAGCAGTCTAGCTCTGTATAGAGCTAGTGGATTGAAATCTCGCTTAAAGTGACACAACGCCTAATTTTGCCTTGTCTAGCTCTGTATAGAGCTAGTGGATTGAAATTTACAAACTATGACAGATAGTCTCACTAAAGATGTCTAGCTCTGTATAGAGCTAGTGGATTGAAATAACGGGCAGTGGATAGGAGCTGTAGAACCTAAATCGTCTAGCTCTGTATAGAGCTAGTGGATTGAAATCAGTTGATTCTGCTAGAAAAAGTAAGTCCGACCCGTCTAGCTCTGTATAGAGCTAGTGGATTGAAATACGGACGTATCTCCCATACTGATTTTTTTAATGGTCTAGCTCTGTATAGAGCTAGTGGATTGAAATATTCCATTCTTTTGATCCCTCAATATATTCCCAGTCTAGCTCTGTATAGAGCTAGTGGATTGAAATCCTTTGTCTATTTCTGTCTCACTTGGATAAATAGGTCTAGCTCTGTATAGAGCTAGTGGATTGAAATATCGGACAATATGCGGAAGAATATGTAATCATGGTCTAGCTCTGTATAGAGCTAGTGGATTGAAATTATTAATTTTATTGTATAAGTGTTTATATTTACGTCTAGCTCTGTATAGAGCTAGTGGATTGAAATACTGCTCAGCACGCTCCCAATCATCATAGATATACGTCTAGCTCTGTATAGAGCTAGTGGATTGAAATTGTCTGTGACTTATTTAAAGCGATTTGCGCCTTGTCTAGCTCTGTATAGAGCTAGTGGATTGAAATAAACCAATTTTAGCGATTGGTATTATCGGTAATGTCTAGCTCTGTATAGAGCTAGTGGATTGAAATGTCACTTGAATAGTAAACACTGTTGTTTTGTCCTTGTCTAGCTCTGTATAGAGCTAGTGGATTGAAATATAAATTGGGAACTCGTCCACAACCACCTTGCGGGCGTCTAGCTCTGTATAGAGCTAGTGGATTGAAATAAGCTATTCAGCCGTTGGATTCAGTGGTTGCGTGTCTAGCTCTGTATAGAGCTAGTGGATTGAAATATAATGAAAGAAAGAGCGGTATTGTACGTTTTGAGGTCTAGCTCTGTATAGAGCTAGTGGATTGAAATATAATGAAAGAAAGAGCGGTATTGTACGTTTTGAGGTCTAGCTCTGTATAGAGCTAGTGGATTGAAATATAATGAAAGAAAGAGCGGTATTGTACGTTTTGAGGTCTAGCTCTGTATAGAGCTAGTGGATTGAAATCGTATGAGTAAGGTGTTGCTTTGTCCGAGTACATAACGTCTAGCTCTGTATAGAGCTAGTGGATTGAAATTCTAGGGGTTTTTCGTGGGTTAATGTCGCTGTAGGTCTAGCTCTGTATAGAGCTAGACACTACCTAAGATTCCAAAATAACAATTACTGATTCATATTGCTCGTCTTATTTAAAAAAATTCTATACAATATAAATGGAGACAAGTAAAACGGTAGTGGAGGGAAATGAATGAATAACGTGATGGAACAATTAAGGAAATATGCATTATTACGAGGAATTGTTTATATGATTTTTGGATTGTTGATTGTGATCAATCCTAGGAGTGTGTTCCAAGTCGCTGTTTACTTTATATCAGCTTATATTGCAATCAGCGGTGTATTAAATCTTTACGATGGTGTTAAAGTCAAAAAAGCAACCGGTACCTATGGAATGAGTTTTCTAGGTGGAATCGTCTTATTAGTGATTGCAGGAATCGTGCTTGTTTTTGCGAAGGGAATCGTAAGTATTTTACCGATTTTCCTAGGTCTTATGATCGTGATTATTGGCGTGACTCGTGCGATTCAATCCGTAAACTTACGAACATATGTCAATGTTAGTTGGATGCCGATGTTGATTTATAGTGTAGTTTTGATTATTGCTGGATTAGTATTAACGTTTAATCCATTTAGTAGTTTACTGGTACTTTTCCAATTATTTGGTGGTATTTTGATTTTTATGGGAATTGGCGAAATTGTTGCATATTTCCAATTACGTAAAATTAATTAGCAAAAAAGGGTTCTACGTCAAATTGTGTTGGTGAACAAAAAACTGAATAGAAATCTAAGTCTGGTAAGGATAGAACATTCTTATCAGGCTTTTTTTATTGTTGTGAAAAAATAAGACCTTGAATAATATAAATACGTGAACGAAAATGATAAAAGTTTCGATAGCCATAGGCTATCCGTTTGATTACCTTAAGTTTATTGTTTAAGCCTTCAGTAATACCATTAGAATAAGGGAAGCGAAACGAATTCTTAATGCCTTCTTTATATTTGTTAAAGAAGAGTAATTTCTTTTTGAACCAGTGTGGTAGCTGATTATCTAGCTGTTGAAGATACTCAAAAAAGAGCGTATGTTCTCGATGAGAA
>NZ_MIKA01000011.1 GCF_001730295.1 Enterococcus plantarum | reverse complement strand
GTTAACTTGGATATTAGCCAAGTTGCCTTAATAGATTACACACATTTTAGGAGGAAAAACAATATGAAAGCAAGAAGTCTTTGTACAACAACATTAGTAGCAATCTTAGGAGTAGCGGTGGTAGGAACGGCATCTCCTGCCTTTGCGGCTCCAACAGAACTAGGTTCAACAGGTACCGTAAAAGTTGAAGAAGGGAATGCCGGTGGTGACGATCAAGAAACAATCGATCCCGAAAATCCTAATAAACCATTGCCAACTCCAGATCCAAATACTCCAGAGGAAAATACAAACCCGGATACTGGTTCCTTAGTGATTGAAAAAACAACAAATTTAGACTTTGGAACAATTAAAACATCAGCGAGTGATGTGACAAGATTTGCGAAACCAATGAGTTTTGAAAGTGGTACGAAAACGCGTGGCGCATACGTACAATGGGCAGATGTTCGTGCGGGAGGAACATACGGTTATACAGTGACCGCTCAATTATCAAGCCAATTCAAAGATAGTACGGGAGCGAATGTATTAACTGGTTCGACGATTGATTTCAGTAATGGATTATTGGCTGCACAAGGCGACAATACAAATACAGTACCATCAAGCGCACAAACTGCTTTTCAACTAACGGAAACAGCGAACGATGCAAAAACAATCGTAACGGCAAGCAAAGATAAAAAAGAAGGTAAAGGTCGTTATGCAATGGAATTTGGTCAAAGTAAAGATTCAACGGTGGGTGTCGCAGGTACTGATGCGAATTCAGTGAAATTAACTGTCCCAGCAGCTACAGCTTCAAACATGGCAGCAACAAATTATACTGCAACAGTCACTTGGAAAATTACTGCTGCACCAGCTGAAGAAGAAACTCCGGCAGGATAAACTGTATTTTTCTATTTTTTGTAGACTAACAATTATGTCTTGTTAGTCTACCTACATAAAAAAATACTTAGAATAAATGAGGTTGATTATGGAAACATATACAGTATCTAGATGGCAACGTATTTTAATTTTTTGGAGTTTAGTTGTGGGACTTTTTTTCTTTTTCCAAACAGTTCCTGGCTATGCCGCAAAAGAGAACCCCATAGGTGCTACAGGTTTTACCTACAGTATCACCTTTCCAGAGAATCAGGTAGACAAAGATTTAGGCTACTACAAATTAAAAATGGCTCCAGGCCAACACCAACAATTAGCTATTGCTTTAAGCAATCCTAGCACAGAAAAAGTGACAATCGATGTGAAATTGAATGGGGCGAAGACTAACCAAAACGGTGTGATCGAATATGGAGAATCTACAATAAAAAATGATCAGTCATTAAAATTTGATTTTACCGACCTTGTGAAAGGACCAAAATCAGTGGAGTTGGCGCCAGGAGAAACAAAAAATCTAGAGCTGACTGTTGACATGCCAGAAACTGACTACGATGGTTTGATCGCTGGGGGCATTCAGTTGATGCGTGCGGGACAAAATGACGCAACGAAGAATAATGGTGGCTCAAAAATCATCAATCAATATGCTTATGTTATCGGGATGGTTTTACAAGAAAATGAGACCCAAGTTAATCCCGATCTGTCCTTAAACAGCGTAAAAGCTGGGCAAAACAATTATCGTAATGCGATTTTTGTCAACTTTTCCAATGTCATGGCTACATACTTGGATAACATGACAATTGAAGTGCAAATCACTGAAAAAGGAAAAGAAACAGTACTATACGAAAGAAAACAGACGGCTATGCGGATGGCGCCAAATTCTTTCATTGATTTTCCAGTTAGTATGAATGGTGAGCAAATGGCTCCCGGAGACTATGATGCAGATATCCTCGTTACCTCTGGAGAAAAACAATGGGCATGGAAAAAAGCCTTTAAAATTACGGCTGAAGATGCTAATAAATTCAATGAGCGGGATGTCGGTTTGATCCAAGAAAAAGGTTTAGACTGGAAATTGATTCTATTACTTGTACTAGTTTTCCTTATGTGTGTTCTTTTGCTCTTTTTCATTCTTCGATTCCGTCGTAAGAAGCAACAAGAAAAAGAAGTTGCTATCAAGAATGAACATCAACAAGCGAAAAATCAAGCAGCAGTGAATACAAGTAAAAAGCATAGGAAACCAAAGAATTAGCGGAGCATAGGGGATGAAATGAGTGTCTATCATAGATTGGATTTTAGTTATAGGTATTGCACTAACAATCGTTGCGCTCCTAGGATCAGCCTATTTTTTGGTTCAGATTTTAGGAGCACAGCAACAGATTGAGAGGCTAAAAAACAGACGAATCAAAAATAAGAAAAAAAAGCGAGTAGTGGCAAGTAAAAGTCAACAGCTTATAAAAAAAAGAAAACGAAGTCTTCTGCTTTGTTTAATATCGTTGTTGCTAACGGGTATATTTGGTGGTACTTCTAAGTATATTTCACATTATCAGGCTATGAACCTGACAACGGACGATTCAGAATCTGTTGTCAAAGGCTATTACCTGTTAGATGATTTTGAAGAACAGATAACCATCGCTAAAGAGAAAGGCGATAGTGAGGAAAAGCTACAAAAAAATATTCGGTATCTAGCAACAGCAATGGCTAGCTATGGAACAAAAACGGCGAGTACGACTAATTCGAAAGAAGGTCAACTGATACTGAATCGGTATTATAATGCAATCAAGCAAATAGGAATGAATGCAAGTACTCAGACTAAAAATTTCTATGGTAATACACAAGTAGTCGACAGTTTTATAGAGGATATAAAAAAAATACAGACGTATGAAAAAGCAGCCTTCTCCTATTATAAGGTCGACGAATCTAACTTATCACAAGAGTAATAAGTGGAGTGAGAAGCAATGAAAAAGACAAAGTCTCACAGACTATCGCAAGAGGAATCGACTAAGCAAAGGCAACGAATGTGTCAGCCGACTGAATCAAAAAACAAACATTATTCTAATAGTCAAGCTCTTTTTTTTAAAGAACTGTTTTTATCTTTGACCGGTGGTAGTATTTTGGTAGTGGGATTGACTCTAATGGTTGTGAGTATTTTAACGATACAAGGATTTAGTATGGTACCAACCTTACGAGAAGGAGACAAGGTATTAATTCGAAAACAGGGAGACTTGAAGCGGTTTGATTTGGTTGCTTTTACTGTAGGTGGTAAGGGTCCACAGGTTCGCCGTATTATTGGCCTCCCAGGAGAGACGGTTCGTTATGCAGACGATACATTGTATATTAATGAACAGCCGGTGGATGAAAAATTTTTGGTGGAAGCTATTAATGAGAGCCAAAAAAATGGTCGCAACTATACAGAAGATTTTGAACAAAAGACTGTCGTTATTCCAGAAGGGTATTACTTTGTATTGGGAGATAATCGACCATATGCGAATGACAGTCGACAGTATGGTTTCGTGGCTAAGGATCGTGTACTTGGTAAAGTGATCACGAAACTGTTTCCATTTAATGAACTTGAATCATTTTAAAAATATAAAATGGATCAAAGTAAGATAAAAAAAGCTGTGTTATTAATTCAATTACTCCTTATCAAGTAGATAGCAAAATCTAGAGTAGCATGGCTTTGGACATAGGTATTTATAAACCAAAACTTTAAAAGATAGGAATATTCGTTTATTATAAATTATTGAAGACGGGGTTTCTACATTGATTTTTTGCAAAGGGATTTGTTATGGTTAAACATTTACTTTTAACCATATTTCCCCACCTTCAAATTGAGTAGTAATACCGTTTTAATCACTTGGATTGTTAAGGTTATCGGTTATAGCATAATACTCTAATGGTAGTTTAGGGGATTTAAACGCTTGTCCCAACCTCTTCTATTTGGCTGAAAACAACTGAGTAAAAGTATAAAAAATTCTTCGTTTGTGATAACGTGGAAGACATCCCAAAAGTCTAGATTTTTTATAAGATAAGGTATACAGTTAAAGATAAGTAACATAAACTGGGATTATAGGCAGCAAAGACTATTTTGGGGCATAACCTAAATCGATTCATATATCAAATGAACGGCTCTCATAACAAGGGATTTTTACTTACAATGCCATGCTTAAGGATATGTTTAATAAAGAAAGGTTGTTGAAAATGTGCACAAATATTAAATTAATAGCAAAGAATAAGGATATTTTCTTTGGTCGCACTATGGATTTGAATATGTCAATGTTTGGTGAAGATATAGGAATTGATCTAGATGTAAAGTTGGTTTCTATACCTAAAGGTGTAACTGTTAAGAGTCAATTGCAACCATGGAAAAGTAAATATGCTGTTTTAGGCGTGTCTACGAAGGATACTACAATCCTGTATGATGGTATCAACGAACATGGCTTAGCTGGAGATTGTCAAGTTTTAGTGGAAACAACGAGAAGTAAGACAGCCGAAATTGAAGCACAAGGAAAAACACCTATGATTGGGGAGGAATTTGTCACGTATGTATTAACGAATTTTAAAAGTGTAAAAGAACTTCGAGAAACATACACAAAATTCATGTTGACGGATCAATTCTATGAATATCAAGGCGCTAAATTACAGTTTCCATTGCATTATGCGTTTATTGATGAAACAGGTGATGGAGTTGTTTTAGAACCAGTAGTTGCGGGCGGTTTTAAAATGTATGACTATGTCGGCGTGATGACAAATAGTCCTGAATACAATTATCATACAGTGAACATTAGAAATTACATTGGGCTTGAAAATACAGGAGTATCTGAAAAAAAAGTCGATAAAGATTTAACACTGCAACCTATTGAAAATGGAACTGGTTATGGTTTGTTTGGTATTCCAGGTGATTATACCTCTCCTTCACGCTTTGTACGCAGTTTTTATTATAAAAATATGGTGGATACGTTTGATACAGAAAAAGGTATAAATACCTTGTACGCAATTTTTAGACCATTAATCATACCACGTGGCTTAGAACATGCGAAGAAAGAAGAGAAGATCACGGACTATACACGTTACTGGTCAGGATATGACGTTACGAATAGAACCGTTTATGTCCAAACTGGGGAAGGATTAGCTATTACATCCAAAACCATGGATGCAACATTAACTGAGATCACATATAATGATATTCAACTAGATAATCACATTTATACAGTTTAATGAGTAAGCGGACTAAAAGATTATGAGTCAAGGTGTACATCAGTATAAAAATAAAAAATAGTTATTTGAATACTTACTTAACATAATCTCAATAAATTCACAAACAAGCGTACCAACCAGAATATAGGTGCGCTTTTTTTGTGAATTTAATGTTCAAAATAATTGTTAGTAGAATTTATTTTAGAAAATTTTTAAATATCAAAATGAGAACGTCTTATCTGTACGAAAAGAAGGTAAATAAAAAAAGATAGTTTTAAGTGTCTAATAATGTATGTTATGTTAGTTATTAAAACAAAAAAGATAAGGGTCAAGCAGGAGTTGAACCTGCAATGTCTCCCAAATGAGTTCATGACCCGAAAATTGATAAAGTACTTTATAATCAAATTATATACTAATTTGGAATAAGTTAAAAAAAATCAGCTCAATAGTATAAATAGTAGACAGATAACGATTTTTAACAAGTATGTCAAAAAGGACGAATAGATGATAAAACGAGAAGAAGAAAATTCTTTAGTTATTGTATTTGAATTTCAAGGAGATCGTATAATGAGAGAAATGTATTAAGAAATAGGACGACAAATCTGTATCGAGAAAAATATACGTGAAAATGGTAATTATGATGTGAGCAGAGGAATTAATTTTAATCGATTGATGTATGAAGGAAATGTTATAACGTTAGATACTGAAAAACTAAATAAATGAACATGAATAACAGCTTAAAATAATCATGCCACATTTTTTATTATGATATACTATCTAATGAGGTGAAGGTGAATGGTCAATATGAATGATGTTGCAAAAAAAGCAAACGTCTCTAGAGGAACTGTATCCAATTATGTCAATCACGTAAAAATCAAGCCAGAATTAGCTGCTAGAGTAGAAAAAGCAATTGAAGAGTTGAATTATATACCAAATCAAGCGGCTAGATCATTAAAAAAACAAGAAAGTGACATCATTGTATTTATATTACCAACGATATGGACGCCATTTTTTTCTGAATTGGCCTATTATATCCAGTTAGAATTGCAAATTCAAAATTTTAAAATGTTATTATGTAATTCTCAAAATGATTATAATTTAGAGTTAGACTATATAAAAATGGCGCAAGAACAGAAAGTCAAAGGAATTTTGACTATTTCCTACAGTGATATAGAACCCTATCTTATTTCAAACATACCGATTGTTTCAATTGAGCGTTATTTTAATAGTGCTATTCCATTTATAACAAGTGACAATTTTGGTGGCGCTAGACAAGCAGCAGAAGAATTGCATAAACGAGGGTCAAAACGACTGCTGTTAATTTTAAGAGAGTTACCCAATAATTTAGGTATTTTTGAACGAATGAATGGTTTTATTGATTATTGTACTCATAATGGATTGGAATATGAAGTTTATTTAGATAAAGGAAACTCAATTGAATTTCCCAAAAGACTGGATCTATTTCTAACTGAAAAATTTTCAGAGAATTGTCCTTTTGATGGGATTTTTACTGTAACAGATCGATATGCAGAATTTGTTTTTAATACATTTGCACATTTACCTTGGTCGATTCCAGAAGATGTACAATTAGTTGGTTTCGATGGTGCTAGAAGCTTTTCTAATCAGTCATTGACTATTTCAACAATGTCTCAGGATGTGCGTGAGATTGCTCGTTTAAGTGTGAAAGAGTTAGTGGAATTTGATGATAGCTTAGCTATACAAAAGAAACATATATTACCAGTGAAGTTTACAGAATTTAAGACGACTAGAAAATTGGATGAAAAATAAATCCAATTTTTTTGTTTGAAAGCCCTTGCTTTTTTGGAACGTTCCAAGTATTATAATAATTATATATGGAACGTTCCAAAAATGGTTTTTTCTAAAACAATCAAGGAGATGAATAGTTTGGATTATAAAAAAATTGCTGAAGAAGTATTAGAAGGTGTCGGGGGAAAAGAAAATATAGCGAATGCTGCTCATTGTGTTACGCGTTTACGCTTAGTATTGAATGATAGTAATAATTATAATAAAGAAACATTAGAAAATATCGAAGGCGTTAAAGGAGTATTTTTTAATAGTGGACAATTACAAATTATTTTTGGTACAGGAACAGTAGAAAAGGTTTTTGCTGCATTTCAAGAAGTTTCAGGGATAAAGGAAGCTTCATTGCAAGATGTAAAAGCCTCTGGAACGAAGCAACAGAATAAATTACAACAAGCATTTAAAGTATTCTCTGATATATTCATTCCAATCATTCCAGCTTTTGTTGGGGCGGCGATGATTTTAGGATTGAAGTCACTATTAACGACACAATTTGGCTTTTTAGGCGGCTCAATGGCGGAGGAATGGCTTTGGGCGCAAGATTTAGCTAGTTTTCTAGGCGTTATTGCGACAACATTTGCTTATCTTCCTGTCTTAGTCATGTATTCAGCAACCAAACGATTTGGTGGAAATCCAATCTTAGGTTTAGTGTTAGGTTTTGTGATGATTACACCAGATTTGATGAATCGTAATGACTTTGTCTTGGGCAATTATGATACCCTATCCTCTTGGCATGTATTTGGGTTATCCATCCCACAAGTTGGGTTCCAAGGCGGCGTGTTTCCAGCAATTTTAACGGCATGGTTCTTATCAAAAACAGAAGCATTTGCGAAGAAAAAAACACCACAAGCGTTGAGTTTTATTTTGGTACCGACAGTTACGATTTTATTCTCTGCTCTTGCTTTATTCTTAGTATTTGGTCCAATCGGTAATGCAATCGGCACGGGATTAGGATGGATCATTGATATTCTATATAACAAAACAGGATTTGTGGGTGCCTTTGTTTTTGCAGCACTGCTTCAGCCACTTGTTGTAACGGGCACGCAACACGCGATCCAGGCCATTGAAGCGCAATTAGTGGTAGCCACAGGATTCAACTACATTCAACCATTATGGTCCGTTTCAATCATCGCACAAGGTGGAGCAGCATTAGGCATGTTTTTCCTTGCGAAGAAAAATTCTAAGCGTCGTGAAACAGCAATGTCTAGCTTTGTTCCAACATTATTTGGTATTTCAGAACCAGCAATTTTTGCAGTCAATTTACGTGACTCGATCATTCCATTTCTTGCTGCTTCATTTTCAGCAGGGATCGGTGGTGCTTTTATGAAAATATTTGATGTCAAAGCAACAAGTTTTGCTTTAACAGGTCTACCAGGTTTGACGATCGTATACCCACCTAGATTGATCTTTTATATCATCGGAAATTTAATGGCATTTATTTTACCGATTATTATTTTGATTGTTTGGAATCGCGTTAAAGGGGTAAAAGGAGCAGAAATAGGGAAAGGTAGTACCTTATAAAAAGAAGGGACGTCTGAGAGCAATTGATGAGTAAAAAAATTGAAAAATATACATTTTATACGACGGAATGGCAAGAACATTTAAGTCAATTAGAAGAAAAAATAAACGAGAGCGCCTATCTCCCAAAGTATCATTTATATCCCAAGACAGGCTTGATGAATGATCCAAATGGTTTGAGCTACTTTAATGGCAAGTATCAAGTATTTTATCAATGGTTTCCATTTGATTCTTTTCATGGAATGAAACATTGGGGACATGCTACTTCCGAAGACTTGGTTAAATTCAAAGATGAAGGTTTTGCTCTTATTCCCGATGAAGAATATGAAAAAAATGGTGCCTATTCTGGTAATGCTTTCGAATATAATGACGAACTCTATTTGTTTTATACAGCGAACTATAAAACAGATACAGGGAAGTTAGCGAAGCAAGCTTTGGCGATCATGGATAAAAAAGGGACTATTACGAAATATCCGAAGAATCCAATCCTTGATGGTGCACCGAAAGGATTTAGTCAAGAATTAAGAGATCCTTTTGTTTTTGAGCGTAACGGTTCTTTTTATATGTTACTTGGCGGAGGTCGTTTTGTGAAGGGAGAACAAACGGGTTTTGGCGACATTGGTGAATTGCTTTTGTATAAGAGTACTAATTTAGTGGATTGGACGTATCAAGGAACGATTGATTTACCCATCGATAAAGGTTATATGTTAGAATGTCCGAGCCTTGTAACGATTGATGGAAAAGATGTTTTATTTCTATCACCGATGGGCTATGAGAAAGAAACGTATCGTTACCAAAATCGTTTTTCTTCCATTTATTTAGTAGGACAATTGGATGTTGAAAAAAGAACGTTTGAATTAGAGCATGTGGATGAGTTGGATGCTGGCTTTGATTATTATGCCCCTCAGTCATTTTATGGAAAGAATCAGTTGCCATTAACGTTTGGTTGGTTTGGCTGTGGTGAGCAAGTGTATCCAATTGACACTGAAGGCTGGAAACATGGATTAACGACTGCACAAGAAATGAGACTAGTGGATGGAAAATTAAGACGTTTTCCAACAGAAGAAGTACAAAAACAGTTTGCCGATAAACAAACAATAAGAACTGACCAACTTCTTTTAGAATACCCCTATTATCATCTTCAATTTGAATTGAACAAAAAACAAGATTCGACTATTTGCTTTGGTACAAAAGATGACTTTTGGCAATTGAATTTAGATGAAAAAAAAGAGACAATAACGATTGATCGTGGCCATTTAGCTAAAAAAATTGATACCGAATATGGCATGAGACGAACATGTGAAATAGCTGAATTAGCAGATAATATCACAGTTGATGTGTTTGTTGATAATAGTTTTATAGAACTGTATTTGAATGAAGGCGAACGTGTTTTTAGTTTTAGGGTCTTCTTAGAATCAGAACAAACCACTATTTCGTTTTCGAAAGAAACTGAAGCCACGTGGGCATATTTTGAATAATAGAAAACGCTATACGCATCTTGATAGATTTCATCAAGATGTGTATAGCGTTTTTTGTGCAACTTTTTATATGCGTAACATTTTTTATTCTGTCCTTGTGTTCAGCAGAAATTAAATCTGTCTGAGAGGAGTATAAGGCTGGGCTTACCAGATGAATGGTTTCAGCTCTAAATACTTGCGCCACCTCCACCAGAAGATCCACCACCTGGTTTAAATGGCCACCACCAAGCAAATAATTCTATCATGTAAAAACACCTCCTTTATTGTCCGCATTTGGCTAAACATTTTTATATCAACGAATAGATAGTGCCCTCTAATTTTTGGCAATATCTTATGAAACTTATTTTTGGGAAGTGCTAGTCGAATTATCAAAATTTACAGAAGGTACAGTACTTGCTGTTGGATCAGCTTTAAAGTAATCCTTCTTACCTAGACCCATCATATTTGCAAAGATATTTTTAGGGAAAGAAACCACTTGCTCGTTGTATTCTTTTACAACGTCATTATATCGTTTTCGCTCAACAGAGATACGATTTTCAGTCCCTTCTAATTGGGTCATTAACGTTTGTACATTATTATTTGATTTTAGTTCAGGATAATTCTCATTGATGACATTGATCAACGTTCCTACAGATTGGTCTAACTCTTGGCTAGCTTTTATTTTATCTGAATCATTGTTCGCAGAACCGTATGCTTCACGTGCTTTAGCAATATCACCAAAGACTTGTTGTTCTTGTTGCATACTGCCTTTTACACTGTTGACTAAGTTTGGAACGAGATCGGCTCTACGCTGCATCACGTTTTCAACTTGACTCCATTGAGACTCTACTGACTGTTCTTTCTTCGCTAATCCGTTGTATTGACTGACCCCGAAAACGCCTAATAAAACAATGACGATTACAGCAATCAAGCCAAATCTTGTTTTGTTGTTTTTCATGTCTTTTCCTCCTAAAATTTAAATTGTAACAGGATAGCTCGTGTCGCTAGATAGTGATAAATACTTAAAGTAACGAGCATTTTTAATTCAATGTAATGTTATTGTAATGTTTTTGCAATCTTTTGGCATCCAACTTAAGACCTATTTTTTATAAATAAATTGTTGTATACAGTTAATTATAGGAGGTTTTAACGTATCAGCCAAAGAAATCCACTTTTAGGAACGTTTCTTAAAGTATAAAAACATATGATTTGTCAGCACTTATATTTTGTATTAGTGTTAAAGAGTAAGCTGGTAGTTACTTTTATTGGCAACAAATTTAGAGGAGGAATCAAGATGACAAAAAAAATTGAAAATCCGTTAACAAGATTCTACGATGGGAAATTTGAAAAACAATCACAAGAGGCACCTGCATTACAACAAAAAATGACTCCTGTACCTGATTGCGGAGAAACATCTTATAAAGGATCAGGCAAATTAGAAGGACGTAAAGCGTTGATCACAGGGGGAGACTCTGGAATCGGGCGTGCTGCAGCCATTGCGTATGCAAGAGAAGGCGCGGATGTAGCAATCAATTACTTACCTTTTGAAGAAGCAGATGCGAAGGAAGTCAAAGCCTTGATTGAAGCAGAAGGACGCAAAGCGGTTTTATTACCAGGTGATTTAAAAGAAGAAACATTTACACGGAAACTTGTTCATGATGCAGCAAAAGAGCTAGGTGGGTTGGATATTTTAGTCTTGAATGCAGGAATGCAGCAGGCTGTAGAGCATATCAAAGACCTATCAACACAACAAATCATGGATACGTATACGACAAATATTATCTCAATGTATTGGGCAGTGCAAGAAGCTTTGGATTACTTGCCAAAAGGCGGGAGCATTATCACAACAACTTCGATTCAAAGTGCTGAACCAAGTGCAAATTTATTAGATTATGCTGCGACAAAAGGTGCCATCACTTCATTTAGTAAAGGCTTATCGGCACAATTAGCTTCTTCAGGAATTCGTGTCAATACTGTTGCACCAGGTCCAATTTGGACAGCGTTACAAATTTGTGGTGGACAACCACCAGAAAATATCCCTGAATTTGGACAGCAAGAATCGATTGGACGAGCTGGGCAACCTGTTGAATTGGCATCTGTTTATGTATTTTTAGCTTCTAATGAAGCAAGTTATGTCACAGGACAAGTCTATTCAATTACAGGCGGAAGTTTCTTTGCTTAATTGATTCCGTTATTTAAGGAGATGAGTCACCATGCCTTGGGATTTAAAGGATTATCCGAGTTCGTTTAAAAATATGGACCCTGTGTTAAAAAAGAAAGCCATTGAGATTGCCAATGCATTAGTCAGTGAAGATTATCCAGAGGACAAGGCGATTCCGATTGCCATCTCTCAAGCTAAGAGGTGGTTAGGTGAAGCAACGGATACTGAAAAAGCTGCTTTTAAGAAAGAGGCTGATCCTGAAAAAACGGACAAACATAGCGGTAAAAAAATCAACACAGATTTGTTGGATAATGATGTGTTGGTTTATTATCAGGAAAATCGATGGCATGTTCAGACAAAACAAGCTGAAAAAGCAGCCGACTCGTTTTATACGAAAGAACAAGCAATGAAAAGAGCAAAAGAAATTACTGGAAATAAAGAGTCTAAAGTTATTGCTTACAAGAAAGATGAAAAGCCTACTAGTTGAGCATGTAAGAGCAGAGATTTGAAGAGGACAAATAAAATCAGGCAGAAACAAAAGCGTTTAGCTCCGAGAAATAAGAGGGAGCTGCTTTTTTCTCGCCATTTATTCGGATGTAGAACGCAAAACAAAACTGACTTTTGGTTTTGTTTTGCGTTCTTTTTTAGGTGGAATTTGACGAATTCGTATCGATAGTTTCTTTTGTGCTATGATAAAAGAAATAATTGAGTGTAGGAGATAAAGATGAAAAAGAATCAATCGTCAAAATTTGATTGGTACCATAATCAATGGGGCACCCCCACACAAGATGACCGTTTACTTTTTATTTTGCTTACTGTAGGAACCTTTCAAGCAGGATTAAGTTGGAAGGCAGCCGCTGGTAAATTAGACGTATTTTTACGAAACTTCCATAATATGGAGATTCAAAAAGTTGCTGGGATGATGCCGGATGATGTGGAAAAAATCATGCAAGACCCTGAAATGATTCGCAACCCAAGAAAAATAAACGCGACAATTCAGAATGCTCAAGCGATTTTAGCAGTGCAACACGAATATGGTAGTTTCGCAGAGTATATGTGGGATTTTGTTGGGGGTGTTCCTCGGTTGAATGTGTATGAAGAAGCATATGAAGTCTTAAATGTCACACCGTTATCTAAACATGTCGCTAAGGATATGAAAAAACATGGGTTCACCTTTGTCGGACCGGTTGTGACGTATATGTTTATGAAAGCCAGTGGGATGATTCAAGATGAAGTGTTGAATCGGGAATTAAAATAGCAAGGCAGAACGTTTTAAGTCTATAAAATCGAAACTTAGGTTTTTTAAGAATAAAAACAACTTGTGTAAAACATTTAACCTACACAAGTTGTTTTTCATTTTTCAGGAACTATTCAGTTATAGTTCCTAAATTATCTTATTCAATCGTTCCCCAGTCTCAACCAATAATGCGCCAAAATTTTGATAAACCACAAAAATCCAACTAGATAGGCAAACAAAAAACAATCAGACCGGCACCTCATCGTTTTCAATAGACACACTCACACCAGAAGATGAAGTGGAAATTGATCAAGCAGTTGATTATTATTTAGCAATGGAAGGCTTCAATCCTATGATGCAAGCACGTGGGTTTGGTAAAAATTGGTGGAAATCTCATTTATTCTAAATTTAATAAGGCTATAGATTCTATAGACGAATAAAAGAGGCAGAGGAACAACTTGGGAGATTAACAATTGTATTACAAATCAAAGTTGTTAAAAAACATTTAGAGGGGAAAAGCTTTGTTTAATAAAAAAGTATTCAAATATGTATATATCACTATTTTTATTCTATGGCTTATAGGTATTATATTAACCTTGAATTTAATGCCTATACAAGATTTTGGAACGCTAACTTATGCTCAACAAGTAGAAGCTCAAAAAGAGTATTCTATTCATTATGATCTGGGGATACTTCTAATTAAAATCAGTGAAGTTTGTTTTATCTTAGTAAGTCTTTATCTTGTATTTAAATGGATAATAAAAAGGCGTAACTAGCTAAAAGTGAGTGGATAAAACAAACGAAAATTGTTTGTTTTATCCACTCACTTTTTTTATCAAAAAATCTTACAACGCTTCACCATTACTCTTGATCACTTGCTGATACCAGTCAAATGATTTTTTCTTAGAACGCTTCAACGTCCCTTGTCCTTCATTATCCTTATCCACATAGATAAAACCATATCGTTTCTTCATCTCACCAGTTCCTGCAGAAACCAAATCAATAAAGCCCCAAGGTGTATAACCAATCAATGGAATCCCATCAAATTCAACCGCTTCTTTCATCATCTCAATATGCGCTTTCAAATAATCGATGCGATATTGATCATTGATCGTGCCATCTGGTTCAATTTCATCAATGGCACCAAAGCCATTTTCCACAATAAACAACGGCAATTCATAGCGCTCATTAAACCAGTTCATGGCATAACGCAAGCCTAACGGATCAATTTGCCAACCCCAGTCAGAGGCTTCTACATAAGGGTTCTTCACTAAATCTTTCGACTCATCATAATCAAAAGCAGGTCCTTTTTCATGATCTTTAATTGCAAATGACATATAGTAACTAAAGCCGATATAATCCACACACCCCTGGGTTAAATCAGTCAAATCTTGTTCTGTAATATCCAGATCAAAGCCTTTACGCGCCAAATAGTTTTCCATAAAGCTAGGATAATGACCACGAACATGAACGTCTGTAAACCAGTATCGTTTTTGCATCGCACTGACTGACATCATCATATCTTTTGGATCACAAGAATACGGATAAATGGGACACATGGCAATCATACAACCAATTTGAAAATCAGGATTGATCTCATGACCGATCTTGACTGCCTGAGCACTCGCTACTAATTCATAGTGAGCCGCTTGATACATGATTTTTTCACGATCTTCACCTTCTTGGTACTTAATACCAGAGTTGGTAAAAGGCGCAAAGTCTTCAGCGTAATTCGCTTGATTATTGATTTCATTGAAGGTCATCCAATACCTAACTTTATCTTTATAACGTTCAAAACAAACACGTGCAAACTTCGCAAAGAAATCGATCATTTTACGATTACGCCAGCCGCCATATTCGGTAACTAAATGATAAGGCATTTCAAAATGAGATAAAGTGATTACAGGCTCGATCCCATATGTTAAACATTCATCAAACAAATCATCGTAAAACTGCAATCCTTCTTCATTTGGTTCCGCTTCATCTCCATTCGGAAAAATCCGTGTCCAGGCAATGGATGTCCGGAAACAATTTAACCCAAGGTCGGCAAATAATTTTACATCTTCTTTGTAATGGTGGTAAAAATCGATGGCTTCATGATTCGGGTAATTTTCTCCTTGTAAAACGCCATCTGTGATTCTTCTAGGCACACCATGGGCACCGACTGTCATCACGTCAGCAACGCTTACACCTTTACCACCTTGATCCCAACCACCTTCTAATTGATGAGCAGCAACCGCGCCGCCCCAAAGGAAATTCTCTCTTAAAATTGACATATTCTCTTCTCCTTTAAAATTGTATGTCCGACCTTCAACAACTAGTGCCTTAGCACATGAAATGCGTAAAGATCGAAACATTTGAGTATAAAAACACTGCATAGTTGGGAGGAATTAGTTGAACGGAGTCAGCTATGCAGTGTTTTTTGAATCATGTTAGAACAAAATAGCTAAGCTTCTATCCCTTCCAAGACTTCTTCTGTAATCGGTTGGTTTGTTTCTTGTGCATAGTTGATGGCATCCATTTTTCTAGCAAAAGGAAGATAAATAAAGAATCCTAATGTTAAGACAAATAATTGAAGTAAAGCTGCTTGCCAACCACCAACTAATAAACCAGAGATGATTGGAGGTGTTGTCCAAGGTACTTGAACCGCTGTAAACAATGGCACTAAACCGGTATACAAGGCAAAGTAAGTAATGACTGAAGACACGACTGGCGTAATAATAAACGGCAATGCCATGATTGGATTCATTACAATTGGCGTAGCGAAAACGATTGGTTCATTGATATTAAAAATAGCAGGCCCAATTGATAGACGACCTAGTTGTTTGAATTGAGCTGATTTTGCAAAAAAAACCATAAATACGACTAATCCCATTGTCATACCAGCTCCTGTAACAGTTAAAAATTGATCTAAGAATTGTTGTGTCACGATATGTCCACCATTTGCCACTGTTAATTCTTTTCCTGAATTTAGGATATCTGTATTTTCCAAAGAGTTTGCTTGTAAGATGGGTCCCATGATTCCGCCGACAATTGTTGAACCGTGTACTCCGAAAAACCAAAATAAAGGAACTAGGAATCCTAGAACTAAAGCCCCACCCAAGGAGTCGGTCACCCCTTGAAGTGGCGATTGTAAAACATCATAAATGAAATCAAAGAACGTTGTTTTAAAGACTTTGTCAAAGAAAATATACACAAACATCGCACCGGTAATCAAAGCACCAGCAGGAATCAACGCTGTAAATGAGTTTGCTACGTTTTCAGGAACAGCTTCTGGTAATTTGATACGAATATTATGACGCAAGAACCAACTGTAAACCCAACCAACAATCAATCCAACAATAATTGCTGTGATCATACCCTTACCAGCAGTCCAATCTTTGTTAATAATGTTTCCGATCGTCACACCGCTATCTGCATCTGTCATTTCAGAAGACATAAATAAAATAAAGACAACAAGTGAAATCATTCCAGCAGGTAAGCCTTCGAAACCTTCAGTTTTTACATACGAGTAGGCGATCCCGATCACTGCAAAAACGGACATGATAGCAAAAGAGGCACCATACGCCTGATTAAAATAAACAACTAAACCACTATCAGTGATCCATTTTGCCACAGATTCGATCGGTAAATTAGCTAATAATAGAAAAATCGAACCGACGATCGTAAAAGGCATGGTATACAACATACCATTTCTTAATGCTGTAATCGCTTTAGTATTGACGAATTTTAAAACGGGTGGTAGAACTTTTTCATTGATCCATTCATTCATTCTAAACCTCTCCTTTGGTTATCTAACGTAACGAAAAATAAGTGCGTGTAGTAGTAGTTCAATTGAACGGCCGCTCTAATTTGAATCTACTGAATACGTTTACATTCCTACTATAAAAGAAATCCTTCCTATTTAAAATAGGTAAAGCATGTTCAGAAACATGTACCATGTAAAAAAACAAAATCATCAAAAAGATGCAGTGGTGACCGAAGGCATTTAGGTTCAAATAATTGGCCTAAAAAACCCCACAATGCGGTTTATGCATTGTGGGGTTTTTAGGGAATTATTGAGGAACCTAACTTTTTTACGCGTTTATTCAGATTGAGATCCTGGACATTTATTTACGAATCGCTGGTAATTTTAAGATGATTTTTTTAGGGTCAAAATCAAGTAATTGAATAGCATGTGTGCCACCGATTCCATATTCGGGGGATTGATACAGTTCGCCATAACTAGCACCAATAAAGTTATCGATATCTGCTAAAGTGTCCCAAGTTCCTGTGAAGACAGCATAATCGCCAGATTCAAGCGTAAAGGTACGATTTCCTTCATTCGCTTCGATAAAATAGTTGTATGTGCCATTGCGTTCATCAGGGTCATTGATAATGATTGCTCTGACATTTTTTTTATCAGTTGGGAGAATCTCTAATTTCTGGTTATTCACTTCAATAAAGTCTTCTGGTGTTTTAGGAATAGCAAATTTATACTGTTTTCCAGTGATCACTTCTGTATTCAAATAGTCGATGGTAAATGACATGAATAGTCACACTCCTCTTTTTTAATAGGCCAGATATCCTAGCATTGCTTGACTTTGTTTGGTGTTTGATAGGTGAAATCTCATCTCAAAAACCATAGCAACACTTCAGCATTTTTTCAAAATTTTGGTATCACGATCAGCATTAAATAGGATAGTCTGGTCGGTTCTACTTTTGACTCGCTTTTTCTGCAAATTCTTTACCTGCTTGATGGGCCAGGAGTTCAATCAAGGCAATAACAGGAATTTGCGTCGTGATGTTGATATATGGATCAGTATAAATGGATCGTTCATCAGGCATGTAATAAGAAATGTTGTAATCAGCTAAACGAGCAATCGTTGAATGCTCATCATTAGTAATGCTTAGAATTTTAGCCCCAGAACGTTTAAAATCAGTTGATTGTTTGATGATTTCGGTGGTTTCTCCTGAAACAGAGAGAATGATTGCTACTGTATTTTCAAAGCCTCTTTGTGGAATCGGTGTAAAAGGATCATCAATACTATAAGCATTAATACCCATGTTAGCAAAATAGCGGCTACCATAATTTCCTAAAATACCGCTTGTCCCGATACCAGAAAAAACGGTATGGCGAGCAGAGGCGATCATCGTGATTGCGGGTTTTAATGTTTCGTAAAAGGTTTGTTGATTCAGGCGTTTTAAAAAAGAATCAACATGAACCGTAGCATCATAGTATTGTTCAAAGGAATGTTCCTGTTGTTTTTCTTTTTTGATAGCATATTTTAATTCTGAAAACCCATCAAATCCCATTTTCGAACAAAACCGTAAAATCGTTGAGGTAGACACGTGACAATTTGTAGAAAGTTGACGAATCGTTAACATCGGAACATTGTCCATATGTTCTAATATATATTGATAAACAAGCATTTCAAGCTCATTTAACGACTGCACTTTTTCTAAATCAAACAAAAAGATCCCTCCTGCGCAAAGATTATTGTCTCTTCAGTGTATAAAGAAGAAATAAACATGTATTCAAGTTATATTGTACAGGAAACCTTTTTATTTCGCTTGTGATGACTATTTTTAAATCAAAAAAATAAAACAGTGAGGGGAAACTAATTCTCCCAACTGTTTCGAGTCAATTCTTTTCGCTTATGAAAGCGTTGATACAATAAATAAGCAATCAATGCAAATAGTAAAGGCCCAATCAATAACGTGAAACTTTGCAGTAGATTCCCTTCGGAAAGAGGGTGGTAAAGTTGAAAGCCGATCGCTAAGGCAATGCTAAAAATAACACTACTGCTAATAAGCGTTGCTACGAGAGGGGATTGAACCAAAATGGATGTTGGATCATCTATTAATTGTTTTTTCTTAAATGCTGGATAGGCGAGTGCTACTAATAAATAAGGAATGGCTCGTGAAATGTTGGTCATCAAAGTCAATTGATTATACAAAAAGACAACATATTGACTACCCAAGCTAATGCCTAAGATAAATAAACTGATTAGAATACCTTGAATTAGTAAAGCATAAATCGGCATATCGTATTTATTCGTTTGTCTTAAACGAGGATGCCAGTAATGGTTTGGCGTTCCCTCTACAAGAGTTCGAATCGGCAAATAAAAAATAGTCGATAGTAAACTGATATAAGAGAGTAATAAGGTTAAAGCTGTAAATCGAGTAAATAGTTGAGCTAGAAGTTGAGACTGAGCAGAAGACAATGAAAGAGCTTGACCACAAGCATACCCCAAATTCTCCATTAATTCATACATTAAATTTCCTAAATGAATCGTATGATTGGCTTTTAAACTAGTTAGATCCGTTCCACCGCTCCATAAAAGGATACCTAAAAAATAACAAGCAACAACGAACAAACTACTATAGATCAATAATTTAGGAAACTGTTTCTTTTGTTTTCCTGTTTTATCAACTAAACTTGCAATCGTATCTAAACCGCCAAAAGCGGTAATGGCAAAAATCAGAAAAGATAACTGTCTGACCAATGTTTGTTCAGAGGAAGAATCTATTTCAATTCCTTTAAAACTAGCAGTAAGATTTGGTAAAATATCCGACCGATTGGTGAGCCATAACAACAAATTACCGCCAAGGCTAGTAACAATCAAAATAGTCATCAAGATCCCGCTGAAATATAACGTAGAAGCAATGCCTTTAAATCCTCTGCTGACAAAAAACAACATCACAGCAACAGCAAAGATAGCGAAAAGACCAATGAGAATAGACGTCGATATATTTGGTATAGAGGTGCTTTTTTTTGTTAAATCTTCACCAAAAAGTAAAATGGATAAGGGAATCCAAACTTTCATAAACAGACTGATCATCCAAATAAAATAACTGCAATACCATAAAAAAGCAGCGATAAAAGCAATTTTTTCAGAGAGATGACCCGCGAGCCATTGGTATAATCCGCCAATATGATTTTTATAAACCCCTGTAAATTCTGCTATAATAATAGCGTAGGGAATAAAGTAGAATAAAGCCGCGCCAATAAAATAAGGAAAAGCTTTGATACCCATTAAGAAAAAGGCAGTCGTCATACTTGAAAATGAAAAAACAGTCATAGTAATGATCATGACCAAACGTTTGGGACTAAAAGTAGTTGTCGTTTTCATAAAAAATCCTTCTAAAAATAAGATGATGTTGGCTTAAGAATAAGAGAATCATTCGTAAAAAACAAGCTTTTTATCAAAAATTAGGGAATAGGAGTAGTCAAATGACGGATCAAATTCAACAAAGAATCGATCAACTAAAAGAGGAACTCCAAGTTGATTTTATCGCTTTAGCGCTATCTACACTCAATGAAATGACAAAAGTACGTATGATCCGCTGGAAGTATGTATCTGGCAACACCAATCAACAGTATCAACGAATTCGGCTACAAGTTGGGAAGGGAATTGGTGGCATCGTTTGGCGAACGGGCAGAGCATACCAAGCGACAAATCTACAAAAACAACCAGGGAAATTAGTTGAACTACCCATTACTCGGATGGAAAAATTAGAGACCATTGCAGCTTTTCCAGCGCTAAAACGTGGTGAGGTAAAAGGTGTTTTGTTAATAGGGTATCGAAAAACAACAATTATTAATGATGATTTTTTGGCAGTTGCACAAGGCAAAACAGATGAAATCGCTGTTTATTTATAGGTGAAAAAATGAAAATGAGCATAATGAAAAAAGTATTTGAAGAAGCAAAAGATGCATTGTTTTTGATTGAAGTCACGAAATGTATCAAAAAAAATAAAGCGGCATCTGAATTAGCCGAAACCTACCCGTTTACGTTAGAAAAAGTTTTGGATATAGCCAAAGGGGAAGGCTGTATGCTGCATTCAACGATGGAAAAATGTTTAGACTGTGAAGTAAAAGCTGATTGGGATCAAGCTGCATTTCCTTTGATTTTGGAGGATTTAAAAGGGCGACAGGAACAATTCAGTGGCAGTTATACGGTCATTGATCTGCATACTTCATTGTTAAGTATTCGTCGTCTGGCAGTCCAAGATCGTCTGCAGCAAGTGATCCAAAACAAACGATTGATCGAATACGTCAATCAAGCCCACGAAAATGAGCGCCGCGCCCTTTCTCAAGAACTACATGATGGCTTAGCTCAAAGTATTTATAGCCTGATGCTAGAAACGAGACAATTAAAATGGCAGGATCAATCAGAAGTCTTGTCCACAAAATTACAAAAAATCGATGAAGATTTTGTTGCGTTACTCGGGGAAGTAAAACAACTCGCTATTGATTTAAGACCGACAGCTTTAGATGATTTAGGCTTGATTCCAGCAGTTGAAACGTTATTACATCGTTTGACAGAAACAACTGGAATGGCGCTTCATTTTATTCCGATGATTGAAAATAAACGATTTCCTGACAGTGTAGAAACAATCACTTATCGTGTAGTACAAGAAAGTGTGATGAATAGTGTAAAGCACGCTGCAGTTGAGGAGTTATGGATAACCTTGAGTGAGCAAAACGGTCATGTGGTACTCACCGTTCGGGATCATGGCAAAGGCTTTGATTTTCAAAAAGTAAAAGAGAACAGCCAAGGTTTGGGTCTTTTAAATATGCAGGAAAGAGCAGAATCAATCGGCGGACGCCTAAGCGTTCATTCCGAAAAAGCAGAAGGAACTACAGTGACATTATGGTTGCCTATCCAAGGGGAGGTCGTACAATGAACATTATAATAGCAGATGATCATGCAGTCGTTAGAAGTGGTCTGCGTTTGTTGCTAGAAAGTCAAAAAGAGATCACCGTCGTAGGAGATGCAGCGGATGGCACCGAAGCATTTTTACTTCTTGAAAAATATCCAGTGGATGTGGTTTTAATGGACATGAGGATGCCTCCAGGTGAAAATGGCTTACAAACAACACGCCGGATCAAAGAACATTTTCCAAAGGTGAAGACGATTATTTTGAGTATGCATGATGAAGAAGAATACGTTCGCACAGCTTTAGAATACGGTGCAAAAGGGTATATTCTCAAAAGTTCGCAAGATATTGTTTTATTAGAGGCAATCAAACAAGTGGCGGAAGGAAACATTTCAATCGACCCACTATTTGGTTCTTATACTAAAGACCATTGGCTAAAAAAAGCGGATAATGAGGAACAGGATGAAAAATACCAACGTCTATCCAAAAGAGAACGGGAAGTTTTACCGCTCGTTTCTTTAGGCTACAGCAACAAAGAAATTGCGGAACGATTATTTATTTCCGTGAAAACAGTCGAAGTTCACAAATCCCATGTGATGAAAAAATTAGAAGTTGAAACATTCAGTGAATTATTGCAATATAGTATGAAACATCAATTAATCGACTTATGAGGTGAGAAAAATGATTGGTATTCTTTATGTATTTCATGGCAGTCAAAAAAACGAAAAAAATCAGGCTGCAAGGACATTTATTCAACAACTGGAAAATAGACTTGATCCACGTTTGTATCAAGCAACGGCATTTTTAGAAAACCACCCGGATACGATTGCCAGTATTGCTGAAAACATGATCAAAAACGGCGTAACCAAAGTGATCGTTGTGCCAGTACTATTATTTGCTGCTAAACATGCTTTAGTGGATATTCCAGCTGAACTTGAACCAGTAAAAAACAAGTATCCAACTATTCAATTTAGTCAAACAGAAACATTTGGTAGTAAGGTAGGCAGTCGTCAAGTTTTACTGGAACGATTCCAAGAAGTAGCGGCTTCTTATCCAGATGAAGAGTTAGTGGGAATAGTAGTGGCCCATGGCACCAAACAAACTACTGAACCACAAAACGTTTTAACTGAAATCGCAAAAGACATTCAGCAACAAGTTGGATTTTCGATTATCCCAACAAGTCTAAAAGGGCAAGAAGATTTTCTAGCAGATATCAAAAAACAATTATCGAAGCAACTAAAAATAGTGATTGTGCCCTTCTTTTTATTCGATGGGCATTTGATAACAAATATGAAAAATAAATTAAGCGAAGCGTTCCCAACAACTGAATTTACGATCACGCGAACGCTAGAGTTCGATCCACGAATTTTAAGTGACTTGGAACAAATCGTTACAGAGGCAGTCTCATGTATCCAATAATGCTCGAACTAACAGGGAAGAAAATCGTTATTATTGGTGGTGGGCAAATCGCTTTACGAAAAACAAAAAGGATTTTAAACGCTAATGGAAAAGTAACCCTGGTTGCACCTGAATTTCTGGATGCATTTTATGAATTAGAAAATGTCATGCTAATCACAGCAACATACACTGCTGAACAGATCAAAGAAGCCCATCTAATTTTTGCGTGCACAGATTCTAAAGCAGTCAATCATCAAATCGTCAACGATGCCTCTGAACATCAATGGGTCAATGACTGTAGCCAAAAAGAAAATAGTGATTTTTATAATATGAGTACGATTGAACAAGAAGAGCATATGATTGCCTTATCTTCTTATGGAAAAGATCCTGAGTCCACAAAGAATTTGAGAAAAGCGTTGATGCATATTCTTGAAAAAAAATAAGTATCTATTTGATACCAAGCTACTTCGCTTCTTTTGGCGAAGTATTTTTTTAGTACATGCTCGTGAGTTATTAGGTAATTCCCTAATAGTCAAGGTCTGTCATTCTTGCTATTCTAAAAAAGACAACGCATCGATTATATTGCTCAAAAAATCACAAAAGGAGAGTTTACATAAAATGAAAGAAAAGCTTGTCTTAATTGGAAATGGAATGGCTGGTGTCCGTACGATTGAAGAAATCTTAGACCGTGATCCTGATCGCTATGAAATCACGATCGTCGGGGAAGAACAATACCCGAATTACAACCGAATCATGCTAAGCAATGTCTTACAAAAGAAAATGACGGTTTCAGAAATTATCACCAATCCACTCGAATGGTATGAAGAAAATCAGATTGAATTAATCAATCATGATCCTGCTGTTCAAATGGATACAAACAATAAAAAAATCACCACACAATCTGGTAAAGAAATACCCTATGATAAATGTATCTTGGCAACAGGTTCTAGAGCCTTTATTTTACCTATTGAAGGGGCTAAATTGCCAGGAGTTGTTGGGTTTAGAACAATCGATGACACAGAAAATATGCTTGAAGCGGCTCAAAAATACCAAAAAGCAGTTGTTATCGGCGGTGGGTTACTGGGCTTGGAAGCGGCAAAAGGATTGCTAGATCAAGGAATGGAAGTCACAGTCGTTCATTTAGAAAAATGGCTGATGGAAACGCAATTAGATGAAAAAGCAGGGAAAATGCTACAAGCTGATTTAGAAAAACAAGGATTAAAATTCTTAATGGAAAAAGCAACTCAAAAAATTCTTGGGGACACTCGTGTTACAGGATTAGCATTTAGTGACGGAACAACGATCGAAACCGACATCGTCGTAATGTCGATCGGAATTCGTTCAGAAACAACGCTAGCAAGAACAACAACGATCGAAGTAAATCGTGGAATCGTTGTGGATGATTTTATGAAAACCAATAGTCCAGATGTGTTTGCAGTAGGTGAATGTGCGGAACATAATGGCAATGTTTACGGCTTGGTTGCACCGTTATTCGAACAAGGAAAAGTGCTGGCTGATGTGTTGACAGACAAAGAAACCAAACCATACCAAGGCAGTACTACATTTACTTCGCTAAAAGTTTCTGGTTGTGATTTATATTCTGCCGGAACTATTCGAGAAGCAGAAGGCATCAACAGTATTGAAGCATTTGACGGAATCAATTACACGTATAAAAAGATTTTTGTGAGAGACAATCAAATTGTCGGTGTTGTTCTTTATGGAGATACAAGTGAAGGCAATCGCTATTATAATATTCTAAAGAAAAACGAAAGCATTGAAGACTATACACCGGTTTCTCTCTTGCATATGGTAGGTGAAGAAGCGAGTGCGGATGTGAGTGAATGGCCAGATGATGAAGTGATCTGTGGCTGTAACGGCATCGATAAACAGACAATCATGACCGCAATCAATGAAAAAGACTTGACCTCTGTGGCAGATGTGACCAAACACACCAAAGCAGGCGGTTCTTGTGGAAAATGTAAATCAGTGATTGGCGATGTTTTAGGGTATGCATTAGGTGGCGAAGTCATTTCAGCGCCAACTGGAATTTGCGGATGTACAGATTTAACGAGAGATCAAATCGTGACACAAATCTACGCAAAAGAACTAACTTCTTCTGAAGAAGTTTATCGTGAACTGAATTTTATTAATCCAGAAGGTTGTCCAAAGTGCCGACCTGCAATCAATTTTTATTTAAATGTTGCATGGCCTAAAGAACACGAGGATGAAAAAGAATCTCGTTATGTCAACGAACGGCTATATGCTAACATCCAAAATGATGGTACTTTTTCGGTGATTCCAAGAATGCGTGGTGGAAAAACCAACCCTCAGCAATTACTGTTGATTGCCAAAGTGGCAGAAAAATACGATGTACCGATGGTCAAAGTAACCGGTAGCCAACGAATTGGCTTATACGGTGTGAAAAAAGAAGACTTGCCAAAAATCTGGGAAGAATTAGATATGAAAGCAGCAGGTGCTTATGCAAAAGCGGTTCGTTCAGTGAAAACCTGTGTGGGTGCGAATTTCTGTCGTTTTGGTACGCAAGATTCAATGGGACTTGGAATCAAGCTAGAACAACGGTATGAGTTTATTGATACACCACATAAATTCAAAATGGGTGTTTCTGCTTGTCCGAGAAGTTGTGTGGAAAGCGGCGTGAAAGATTTTGGCATCATCGGCGTGGAAAATGGCTTCCAAATTTATGTTGGCGGAAATGGCGGAACAGAAGTCAAAGAAGCGGTATTACTAACGACTGTGGAGACAGAGCAAGAAGTGATCGATATTTGTGGAGCTATGCTGCAATATTACCGAGAAACGGGTATCTATGCAGAACGAACTGCTCCGTGGCTAGAACGTATGGGCTTTGAGGTTGTAAAAGAAGTATTGTTAGATGCTGAAAAACGTCAAGAATTGCTAGAAGCACTTGAGGAAGCAGTTGCAGGACGTCGTGGAAATCCTTGGGACGAAGTGGTTGAAGATCATAAAACACAGCAAGAGCTATACACAGTGGGGAGAGTATAAAAATGGAAAAAATTTATGTTGGGCAATTAGAAGAGTTAGCACCTAGAATGGGCAAAGAAGTGATCGTTGGACAGCAGAAAATTGCTGTATTTCGTTTAAGCGATGATCGTGTTAAAGCAATTGAAAATGTTTGTCCCCATAAACAAGGACCGTTAGCTGAAGGAACCGTTTCTGGTGACTATGTATTTTGTCCATTACATGACTATAAAATCAATTTGGATGATGGGCAAGTCCAAGAGCCAGATGAAGGGTGTGTTCGCGCCTATGAAACGATTGTCGAAGATACCCTTGTTTATGTCATGGTGTAGCGATGGGAAAAGTTTATTTTGTTGGAGCAGGTTCTGGCGATCCTGAATTACTAACACTAAAAGGGAAAAGAGTACTGGAATCAGCAGATATAATCATTTACGATCGGCTGGTTCATCCAGTTTTATTATACCTTGCCAAAGATTCGGCGCGTTTTATTTATAGTGGAAAATATCCCAAACATCATGTATTAAAGCAAAGAAATATCAATCAATTATTGCTAGAAGAAGGACAACGAGATCAGATCGTGGTGAGGTTAAAAGGCGGTGATCCAGGTGTTTTTGGTCGTGTAGGAGAAGAAATCAACACACTTCAAAATGCAAGAATCAGCTACGAAATCGTTCCAGGGGTTACCGCTGCTTCTGCTGCTAGTAGTTACAGTGGCATCCCTTTAACGCATCGTGAGCACAGTAGTAAAGTAACGCTTGCAACGGCTCATCGTCAAGTAGGTGAAACAATTGATTTTAAAGGACTGACGGAAAACGGGACGATGTGCTTATATATGGGTGTCGAAAAAGTGAAGAGCACACAACAAAAGCTTTTAGAGCAACATGTTGCGCCACAATTACCAGTGGCAATCGTTGAGTGGGGAACTTTAGGTCGTCAACGTACAGTCACAGCAACCGTTCAAACGATGACTAAAGTAATCGAAGCAAATAAAATCCAAAACCCTTCCCTAATTATTTTGGGTGATGTCGTTTCTTGTCGGAATGGCGCGGATTGGTATGAGCAATTGCCGTTGTTTGGGCATAAGATTTTGTTGCTTGATACTGAGAAAATCACTTTTGAAACGATTCTTACTTATACGCAAAAAGGAGCAGATGTGTATGGGATTCAAGTGGGTGACAATCGTGACCTACGGTTTGATGAGGTGCATAAACAGTATTTGAATGATCATTATTTTGATGAAATGGTGTATTTGGATCAAGATTTAATGACAATGTACAAAGATCAATGGTCTGTTTTAAATGAACAAATTAAGTAAGCTTCATGGGCTAGATTCTCGAGAAAAAGATAAAAATGGAATGTGACAAAAAGCGTCACAGTCAATTTTTCCTATTTTCTAGTCGAATCTAAACGAGCCTGCTACGCTTTTAAATCTATCTAGCTTCGCGGGCTAGATTCTCGAGAAAAAGATAAAAATGGAATGTGACAAAAAGCGCCACAGTCAATTTTTCCTATTTTCTAGTCGAATCTAAACGGGCCCGCTACGCTTTTAAAGTAAAGGAGATAAATATTATGGGTTCACTTCAACCACCAGAAATAGTTGATGTTACAATTGAAAAAGGTGTTCAAAAAGCGCGGGCTAGTTTTTTGACTTTAGCAGTGTTAGGTTTTTTAGCAGGTGTTTTTATCGCTGTTGCAGGAATTGCGATGATCCGGGCAATGGGAACGATGCCCAAAGAATGGGGGTCGTTAGTAAATGTGATTGGTGCAGCTGTTTTTCCATTTGGATTGATTTGTTTATTATTAGCCGGAGGAGAGTTGGTTACTGGCAATATGATGGTCGTATCAATGGCGCTGTTTGCTAGAAAAATCAGTGGGAAAGAATGGTTGAGAAATATTGTGATCGTGACGATTTTCAATCTGATTGGTTCTTTATTTGTAGCCTACTTTTTTGGTTATTTAAGCGGTGCTTTACAAGGGGATTTTGCTGAACGTGCGATTCAAGTTTCGCTAGGCAGAACCAAAGATACGTTTTTACAAGGTTTTCTTTCAGGGATCGCTTGTAACTTTTTAGTGAGTACAGCGGTGTATTTAAATTTTGCAGCCAAAGATTTTATTGGCAAAATCGTGGGGATTTTCTTACCAATTATGGGGTTTGTTATCTGTGGATTTCAGCACGTTGTAGCGAATATGTTTTTGATTCCAATGGGGATTTTATTAGGTGGCAATACGTGGGCAGCTTTTGGACAAAATATGGTTAGTGTCTATCTGGGAAATATCCTTGGTGGCGGCTTTTTTGTAGCAGGTCTGTATTTTTTAGCATATAAGGTTGGCACAGGCCAGTTGTCAAAAAAATAAAATTTAGTATGACGAAAAGATGAGAAAAGAAAAAGGAAGTAAATGAAATGAAAACCGTCCGTGTCGGCACCAGAAATAGTCCTTTAGCGATGAAACAAACAACGATTGTTCTAAATTTATTAAAAAAAGTACATGGAGATTTTCCGGTTGAGATTGTACCGATGACCACTAAAGGAGATCAAATGCTTTCAGTCAGCTTATCTAAGATTGGTGGAAAAGGATTATTTATCAATGAAGTTGAGCAGGCTTTATTGAAAGGGTCAATCGATTTTGCGGTCCATAGTTTAAAAGATATGCCAGCAAAAGTCGCAGATGGATTGACATTAGCCGCAATTCCAGAAAGAAGTGATCCAGCTGACTGTCTGATTTTTAGAGAAAAAACCTCTTTAGACGAGTTGCCAAAGGGCGCTAGAATTGGAACGAGTAGTCTACGACGAGAATTTCAAATGAAAAATCTACGGGAAGACCTTCAAGTAGAATCGATTCGAGGAAATGTGGGAACTCGTTTAAAACGGATGGAAGAGCAAGGTTTAGATGGTATTGTGTTGGCTGTAGCTGGTTTAAAACGATTGGATTGGTTTGCGGAACCAACACATCCCTATCTTTTTTTAACCTGTGAACAATGTATTCCAGCCGTCGGACAAGGAGCTTTAGCTGTGGAATGTCGCGGTCAAGACCACGCGATGAAGGACTTTTTAAGCCTAATCGATGATTCGTTAACTAGAAGCTTGGTCATGGAAGAGCGTGATTTTTTGGCGATGTTAAACGGAAACTGCGATATTCCTATCGGAGCTTTTGCGGTCCAAGAACAAAATGGCTATCGTTTTTCGGGATTTTTAGGAGATAAAGAGTTAGAACAATCGTTTACTAAAAGTACCGTTGTGCAAGATTTAGCAGGTGTTGGAAAGCAAATAGCCGAAGAATTATTAAATGAAATGGATCGGGAATCAATATGAATAATATCCTTTTAACCCGTTTGATAGAAGATAATAAAGAAGATCGTTTCTATTTTCAGCAAAAAGGATTTGAGACAGTTGAAATCCCATTGATTCGATTGGAAAAACGAGAAGTAGGACCGTCATTCGAATCAATGGTAAAACAAAGCGAATGGATTTTTTTAACAAGCCAACATGCAGCTGTCTTTTTTTTGCAACAAATAAGCAAAAGTACTCTTCAAATGAAAAAATTCGCTGTAATTGGTGAAAAGACTGCACAAGTTCTTTTAGCCAGTGATATAAAGCCAGCATTTCAGGCCACCTCTCCGACAAAAAAGAATTTAGTTGAAGCTTGGACAGCCAATTATGTAGTTCCAACTAGAATTTTTTATCCCAAAAGCAATTTAGCAGATAACAGTGGAGAGAAAAAATTAATAGTTAGTGGGCATCAATTGTTTACACCAATTCTTTACGATAATTATTTTCCAAAAGAAAATCAACGATTGCTACAGGAGTGTTTACTGACGACAAAACTAAAGGCAGCTTATCTAGCAAGTCCGTCGTTGTGGCAGCGATTTTTATCTGTTTTTAGAACGACTGAATTAAAAGAAATGCCTAAACTCTATTGTTTAGGTGAGACAACAAGGCAAGCTATTATAGAGGACGGTTATGAAGCAACTTTAAGAAGTGACATATAGTTGAAAGGATGATGGAGTTGCCTTTCAGCTCTATTTTTTGTCAGCCAAACGAGTTGACGAATGTTCTAAATCAGGTACAATGAATAGTTCAAAGGCTAAACCTATTTTGAGCTAGATGGAGGTTCTTTTATGAGTAGAGAAATTATTCTATATATTGCAGCGAGCGTTGATGGCTATATTGCAGAAGCAGATGGTAGTATTGACTTTTTAGGCGGTGGAATTGAATTAGTTGAAGAAGACACTAGTTACCAAGAATTGATGGGAAAAATCGATACAGTCGTGATGGGTCGAACAACCTACGATCAAGTCGTCAATGACTTATCTCCGGAGCAATATCCTTATGAAGAGCAAATATCCTATATCATTACAAGTCATCCAGAGGAAAATGCTGAAAAACTAATTTTTACGAACCAAGATCCTGTAGCCTTGGTCCAAGAGTTAAAAAAACAAGAGAGGAAGGCGGTTTGGATCGTGGGCGGTGCTAGTATCATTGCACCATTAGTAGAAGCAAAATTGATCGACACGTATAATCTTACAACTATTCCAAAGATCTTAGGGAAAGGAATTCCGTTATTTAATGAATTCAATGGATCTGTAGAGTTAAAAGTAGAGCAAGTGTATGTGAAAAACGATATGGTCTATACAACGTACTCAAATCAGAATCATTAATTTCCAATGAAAGGAGTAAGAAGCGTAAAACACCGACCGCTGTTTTACGTTTTTTTATATTGTTTTACGTTACTGAATGGTATTCGAAAAGGACTGAAAAAATCTTCCTTTTGACAATGGAAGAAAAAAGAATTATTATTAATGTATGAGGTGACTACATATGTAGTTCCTTCGTGAAGAATTCGGTAATAAGGAGACTTTTTATGTCAGATAAGAGAAAATCATTGACTATCACTGACGCAGAATGGGAAGTCATGCGTGTTGCTTGGGCGACACAAGAAACAACAAGTAAAGAAGTAACAGATATTCTCAATAAAAAAACGGAGTGGAAAAGTACTACGGTCAAGACTTTACTGAGTCGTTTAGTGGAGAAAGGGATGCTGGGAACTACTCGTAACGGCAATAAGTTTACCTATTTTCCTTTGGTAGAAGAACGCAAAAGTATTGAGGCGCTTTCTGAAGAATTATTGACCAAGGTGTGTAGTAAAAAGGTCGGAAGTGTTCTTGCCTCAATAATCGATGAGACTATTTTAAGTTTCGATGATATCGATCAATTGGAAAGACTATTGAAAGAAAAACGAAAATCCGCCGTAAAAGAAGTGCCCTGCAACTGTATACAAGGTCAATGTCAGTGTCACTTAGTAAAGTAGATAAGATCAAAATTAGAAGGAGTGTTTCTCAATGGAAAAAACTGTAACGATCAACGGCATGAAATGTGAGGGGTGTGCTACTATCGTCAAAGAAAACGTTGAAAAAATTGAAGGTGTTCAATCTGTCAGTGTTGATTTGGCGAAAAAATCAGCCGTAATAACAAGTGATAGAGAAGTTTCAAAGGATACTTTACAAGAGTCATTATCCGAAACAAAATTTACTGTTGCGTAGGAGCGTAGCAAAAAAACATCTACTGAGAGTTTACTCTTGGTAGATGTTTTTTTAATAACATACATTACTGAAATTGAGGTCTCACTGCACTTAATCTAGAAAAAACTCTAGTTTCAAATCGATAAAACAATCACTTACTATTTATCTTTACGATAAACCATCAAATAATTCATCAGCATTACGCCATTGCGATAGTTTACTTTTTGCTCCACTAATTCAAATCCAAGTGATTCAAAAAAAGGTTTCGCTGTGATGGATGAGTAGACAGTCAGTTCTTTTACGCCACTTTTCAATGCATGAGCCATCAAATCTTGGGCTAGCATCTTACCGATTCCGTACCCAATCCATTTTTTGTCGACATACAATAAATCAAGTTCACCTGTGTCGGTAATATTGCCAAAGCCAATCACTTCCATGCGATTCAGCGCAACAATACTATAGGTCGATGAGAGTCTGGCATCCCATTTTTCATAATCAGGATCCAGCTGAACCCATTGTTCGATTTGTTGTTGTGTATAATCTTTTTTATTAATTGCTTGAACAGTTCCGTTAAATATAGCAAGTATGTTTTCTAAATCAGATTTTTGGTATTTTCTTAAACTGAATACAGTCATTATTTCTTCACTCCTATTCATTATGACTAGTTTAATCACATAAGAGAAATATGTCAAAGTAAAAATGAAAGAATACTGGATTTTTTGGCAAAATAATGACTGTTTTGACTAACGCCACTCTGTATTAGGGCTTCAAGCAATCAAAAGAGCGAAGTTTCAGTCCCAATCTATTGCTTTTTTTCTCGAATCGCTTGGATATTCTGATAGTATTTTTTAGTTAATATACTGTCTTTGTTTGTATAATAATAGAACTTTTCTTTGGTTTTGATTTCTAGAATCGGTTTTTTATTTGTTAAAACAAGCAAATAAGCAGGTTGACCATTCACTTTAAATTCTCCCGTTAAATAATTTTCGGTTGCCGTTCCGTAAATACGGAGTTTGTCGTTAGGAAGGCTATCGACTAGTTTCACTGATTCAATGTCACTCCAAGCAATCTGTTTACGCTGATTTAATGGCGCTGATAAGGAGATACCAGTGTGGGTTGTCGTTAAGTCAAATGGATTACTTGAAAAATCGCTGATCAGCATTGGTACACTTGATGCAATTAACGCAATCAAAACCAAAATACCTGTGATGCCTAACGCTAATTTTCCAGCAGGTCTACCTAAATTGACGGAGATATTCATGCCAATACGATCAGGTACCATGATTCTTTTGTCATTTGGATTCATATAAATGCCATACTTCCAATATTGATCTTCATCGCTGTAGCGGTATTCCGTAGCTTGCGCAATCAAGTAATCTTGTTTTTTTCTAGAAGAAAATAAATAATAAAAAGTGAAAATGACAAATCCGAGTATAAGCACAGCATAGCCAATTGAAAATACCATCATTCGTTCATAAGGAATCGTAACTGAACTTGTTGGCAAAAAAGCGAAAGGACTCAAAACAAATGCTGAAACAGCCATTAGAACAGACCAATGATGGCGCATTTGATCGTTGACCTTTTGATTGATCATTTCATCACTCGTGACAGGTTTGACTGGAAAGCGAGCAATAAAGTAATAGAAAAGCAAAAACATTCCTGTCATAAGAATGGAAATCAGACAAATGAGCCAGGTACCATTAGACAAACCAAGTGTTTGAACAGAATAAATACAACCAGTTAGAGTCATCAAAACACTTGGTAAAAACCACCAAATAGAAATCAATTTGCGATTTTTATTCACCACTAGTCGTGTATCGACTAATATCGGTTTCGTGGGTAAAATCCAATTATTTTTGACTTTAACAGCCGTCATTTTACGAATATAAACAACCTCCAAGTAAAAAGAAGCCCCAATCAATCCGATAGTCATCAGCATAAAATAGAACAAAGTCAAAGAATCATAAGGAATCAATAGAATTGGTAGAGCGATAATACTGAAAATAAATGCCAATTGCACTAATCTTTTCTTATACGTTTTACTAACGAGTAAAACCTGTTCATCTTGAAGTTTATCTTTTGGTAACGTTGTTTCTAAAATAACATTTTTATGCGGATTTGCAGGGATTCTACCGGTAAATGCCATTAAAAAGTTGACCCCAACAAGCAATAAATAGAGAAAGAAATTCATTTTCAACACACCTTTTACTGTTCAAATTTTTGATACATCCGTTTGACTTCTTCTTGTACGGTACTTTCTGAAAGTTTATGAATAGAAGCTACAGCTAGTAATAATTCCAAATCTTTTATAAATCGTTCCTGAAAGGAAGAATCGAGTACTTGCTTTTCAGCAACCTTGGTACCATTTCTACGATCTGTTAAAATGTAGCCATCATGTTTCAATAGAGAGTAGGCTTTTGAAACAGTCATCATATTTACGCCGATTTCATCCGCCATTTGCCGAACGGAGGGAAGGAGCTCGCCTGGCTGCAGTTTATGCGTTGCAATCCCAAGGATAAGTTGATTACAAATCTGTTGATAAATCGGCGTTTGGCTTTGAGTATCTATTTCTAATAACATATAGTCACCTCTTTTACTTCTTTGTATTGCATATGATAATACAAGTGATGCAAAAAAGCAATTTTATTTTATTAAAAACTTGTGAGTTTGAAAATTGAGGCATATAATGAAAAAGAAATACGATGAGTGAAAGGATGAATCAAAATGTCAGTAATCGACCCTACAGTAACACAAAAATTTCACGATACATTTGTGGAAAATAATAAGCAAAATGCCCTACAGCGTGGAGTAGTTAAAAATGGTATTTCGGCTTCCGCACAAAATCAGATCGCTGAAGTCAATAATGTGCCCGTCTTTTCAGTAGATCTTGCAACTGGAAAAGTAGCCAATCAAAAACAAAGCGGACGTTGTTGGATGTTTGCAGCGTTGAATACATTTAGACATAAAATGATCAACAGCTTTAATTTAAAAGATTTTGAACTTTCTCAAAACTATACATTTTTCTGGGATAAATATGAAAAGTCCAATTACTTCTATGAAAATATTATTGCAACAGCAGATCAAGCATTAGATAGCCGTAAAGTTGCTTTCCTATTAGCAACACCTCAACAAGATGGTGGACAATGGGATATGATCGTTTCTCTTTTCCAAAAATATGGGGTTGTGCCAAAAACAGCCATGCCTGAAAGTAGTAATAGCTCAAATTCACGTGACTTAAACAATTACTTAAATAAAAAATTAAGAAAAGATGCAACGATTTTGCGTGCGTTAATCGCTAGTGGGAAAACAGTGGAAGACGTTCAAACAGCCAAAGAGGAAATGCTGGCAGAAGTGTATAACTTTTTAGCGATTTCATTAGGTACACCGCCAGATAAATTTGATTTTGAGTACCGTGACGAAGAGAAAAAATATCATTTGGATCAACAGTTAACACCGCAATCGTTCTATGAAAAATATGTGGGTGTGAATCTTGATGACTATGTAAGTGTGATCAATGCCCCAACAGCTGATAAACCATACAACCAAACATATACTGTCGAAATGTTAGGAAATGTTGTAGGTGGCAAAGAAGTGAAATACATCAATGTGGATATGACGACATTCAAGAAATTAGCAGTTGCGCAGTTAGAACAAGGCGAATCTGTTTGGTTTGGTTGTGATGTGGGTCAGTCTTCCACAAGAGATAGTGGAATTATGTCGTTAGATGCTTATGATATGAATGATTTATTCGATATTGATTTCACGATGACGAAAGCTGAACGTTTAGACTTTGGTGAAAGTTTGATGACTCATGCGATGGTTTTAACAGGTGTAGATTTGATCGAAGGCACTTCTACTAAATGGAAAGTAGAGAATAGCTGGGGTGAAAAAGTCGGAGACAAAGGGTTCTTTGTAATGAGTGACGCTTGGATGGACGAATACACCTATCAAATCGTTGTTCGTAAAGAATTCTTATCACCGGAGTTACAGGAAATATGGAAACAAGAGCCAACTGTCTTAGCCCCATGGGATCCAATGGGAGCTTTAGCATAAAAAGAGAGTGATAGAGCCTACTTTTAATGAAAAATCTCACCTTAAATAGGGTGAGATTTTTTTTATTACGCTAAGTACGCTGATATTTTCAAAAAGATTTTAGTGTGTTATAATTTGTATAGGCGAAGAAAAACGCTGACATTACTACCGCCTAAAGTAAGTAATATCAACGTTGACTGATTCACTAGGAATCTTTTTTTGATAAGATAAGTGTATCATATGTTGATTAGATTTACAAAATCATCAGATAAAAATTTTCTGAATTATCTGATCGAATGAGACTTCCTATCTAAGAAGGTAAAGGTATGAGGACATCAATTAGAATATATATCGGTAAAAATGATAGCTTTGTTAGACAATTTATATGCTTAATAAAGTAAAATAGCGTGTTATACAGTTTTTCTAACTTATTAAATTTTATTTAACAAATAACAAAGAACGGGGCTATTGCCAATTCGTTTATTATGGCGTAAAATGAGAAACAGTTTTAAGAGAATGAATACAACTAAATCAACTAACTTTTGATAATTAGCGCCGGCTGATTATCAGTCAAAGTGTGGATCAACAATTCTTAGGCCGTAGATGGAATTGTTGATTGACACCTTTTTTATTTTCTCTTTTGAACTATTTAAGAAATAGCCAGTATTGCATGACACAAGGTGAACTAAAGCGGGACGTTGTTCCAGATAAAATAAGGAGGTTTTTATATGAACAAAGATTGGTTAAAATTAATGATTGGTGCTTTTTTTGAAGTATTATGGGTCATTGGAATGAAACATAGTCATACATGGTGGGAAATAGTATTGACGGTGGTCTTTATTTTTATTAGTTTTTACGCGTTGATAAAAGCAGGAGAAACGTTGCCTGTTGGAACGGCATATGCGGTATTTGTGGGGTTAGGCACAGCAGGTACAGTACTCACAGGAATCCTCTTTTTTGGTGAAGAATTTAAGCTATCTAAAATTTTGCTGATTGTAGTACTGCTCATTGGTGTAATGGGCTTGAAAGTTGTAACAGGAGAGAAAGGAGTGGATCAAAAATGAGTTGGGTGTTTTTAATGATGGCAGGAATTTTTGAAATGCTTGGCGTTGGGTCGATCAACCGCTATAATCTAAACAAAAATAAAACATCTTTATTCCTTTTATTCTTTACCTTTGGCTGTAGTTTTATCTTTCTTTACTTAGCTATGAAGCGTTTGCCAATGGGGGTTTCATATGCTATTTGGACGGGGATCGGTGCAGCGGGAGGCGCTATTTTAGGAATGCTTTTTTACGGGGAATCAAAAGATTGGCGTAGAATTGTCTTCATTGGGATCATTTTAGCATCTGTTATTGGCTTGAAATTGATCGGCTGATTAAAATAGGATCGAGGCAAGAATAATTAATATCCCTCTATGCCACGATCCTTATATCCAATATGTATTATTATAAGAGCTTTCGTATATAAAATTATTATATTATTAAAGTGTTCTTAGTTTTCCCTTTGTGTTTTATGATAGAGCATGTGTGTGTATTAATTGTTTCTTTTTAATAATTTTTGTTTTCGAATGTGATTATAGACTGTAGGGACAGATAGATTACATCTTTTAGCGATTTCTGGAACAGTTAAATCAGAATTTGCGTACAATTTTAATGCTTCATTCACTTCTTTTGTTCGTGGTGGCCGTCCCAACTGCTGACCACTTTCCCTAGCGGCATCAAGGCCTGCCATCACCCTTTCTCGAATCAATTCAGCTTCCATTTCTGCGAAGGCACCCATTACTGTGAAAAAAAATCGTCCCATTGCAGTTGTAGTGTCTATATTATTTTGAATACTGACAAAATGAATATTCCTTTGTTCAAACTCTTCTAATAAACTCAGCAATTGCTTTGTTCCTCTGGATAATCTATCAAGTTTAAAAATAACAAGAGTATCACCAGATTTTAAACAAGCTAAGACTTTGTTAAGTTCACTTCTAGATGTTTTTCTGCCACTTTCGCGTTCTTTGTAGATTAAATCTACACCATATCGTTCAAGTGCTTTTTGTTGAGAATCAAATTTTTGCTGATGCGTACTAACGCGCATGTAACCGATCACTGCCATAGATATACACCTCTAAATTATTGATAGTTGTTAGTAAAAATAATGAGAATTTATTTGATCATTCAATTCTTAAACAATTGAATAAAGTCTGTCAATCCACCTTAATCACCGCCTTTATCTTGATTCTACAAAGAGTAAAAAATATTTTTAAAAACTATTGACTTTTAGTTTCTTCTATAATAAACTATTGTTTTTTATACAGCTAAAACACATACTTTTTTTTTTAGAGGAAACGGTCTAGAAATACGTAGTGAAGGGATTTATCCATTCATGCGTATTTCTTTTTTTGCGTTTTAGTTGATTTTCTTAATATCAATAGTTTTTTGGACTATCAAAATGATTGCAACGCTCAAAGTATAAGTCTTTTATTAATAAGAACTGATAAATAAAATGAGCTGAAATCATACCGAATTAGTTGCTTTTCTTAATTTTCAACTTAGTGAATGACTGTTTTTTTGTAAGTCTAAGGCAAAGTGAGGGTTTAAGAATGTGATGGAAGAACGGAGCAAGAAACCACAGTCGAATAAAAAAAAAAGAGCGAAAAGAGCAACGACAAAACAAACTTTGAAAAAGAAAAAGATATCATCTGGTTCAAAAAAAACTGCTAAAAAAGCAATGACGAAAAATAGAAAAAAAGAAAAGCATTCAGGTTCAAAGAAAAAAATTAAAACATCTAAATCCAAAAATTCTATTTATAGGTTAGTATTTAACATTATTTTTTATGGTTTCATTTTATTTATGATTTTTGGTTCCGTTATTTTTGCAACGACTAAAAATTCGGATAAAAGTATTTTAGGTTATCGATTCTTTGGTGTATTAACTGATTCTATGGTGCCAAGAGATCCTAAAACACAAAAGGGTGGTTTTTATTCTGGAGACATAATTTTAGTGAAAAACATCGCAGGTAATGAAGCTGAGGTAGGAGATATAATCACATTTAGACCTAGTATCAAAAGCCAAACTTTTTTGACCCACAGAGTGAAAGAAAAGTTAGATCACTTAGGCGAAACTAAAGGAACTTATTATATTACGCAAGGAGATGCCAACTTAGCAGAAGATGTTCCGGTCAATGAAAAACAAGTAGTCGGAAAAAAAATCGCAGTGATGCCAAAAGTGGGAGCATTTTTAAAATTTGTTCGTGAAAATACACTTATTTCGATTGTTTTTTTACTTTCAGTTTTCGGTTTTATCACGATCATCCGTTATTACATTTTAAACAAATAAAAGAAGGTATTTACTTTTTAATATAGTGCGAAAAATAGTTTAAGCATTATTGTTAAAAGGTTGATAATAAAAAAAATTGGGAGGAACTTAAGAATGAATAAAAACAGAAAGAAAAAAGTCTTTGCTTTAGCAAGCGTCTTTGCGCTTGCTGCAATTGCAGCGGGAACATTCGCTTGGTTTACGAGTGAAGACCAAAAAAACAACCATTTTGAAGGACAAATTGCAACTGGAAAAGATATTGAAGTAGTGGAAACCTTTGATCCGCCGACCGACTGGGATCCAGGATCAGAAGTAAATAAAGATGTAGCAATCCAGAATATCGGTGAGTACAAAACGTTAGTTCGTGTTTCGTTAAAGGAATCATTGCAACTGCTAAAAGATTATCAAGTTAAATTAACAACGGGTGCTGAACTTGAAGGTAAAACAAGCAAGGAAGTTTATGTATTACCAGGAACAGAATCTTCAGCTGGATTTACAGATTCTACTTTTGAAGGCAGTGCACCGACTTTAAAAGTAGATGCTGGAGAATTTGCCGGAACGTATACATTGAAAGTTAAGGAAAAAGCAGAAACGGTTGGAACTAAAACGACTTACACATACCGCTACACATTTGAAAAAAATGGGGTTCTATATTACGCGAGTGGGATTGATGGATTTACTCGTAATACATCAAATCAAATCAAAGTAAAATCAGGGACACCATCACTAAGCTATGTATCATTAGAATACAAAGCGGCTGACGAAAAAGAATGGACGATAGCACCAGTTTATGCGCCAACATTTACACAAGATGGCACGTTGATTTGGAATGCACCAGCAGCAACAGGTTCAGGAAATATCCAAATTTCATTCAATAATATTACAAAAGATCCTAAGACTGCTGATAAATGGTATTTTAATGCAGCAGATGGCTATTTCTATTATACAAGTGTTTTAGCACCAGGTGCGAATACAGCACAATTGATGGACGCTGTTAAATTATTAGGGACAGCCGGTAATGAGTATAGTAAATTGATTTACGACTTAACTGTAAAAGGACAAGGGCTTGCAGCATACAAAGATGCAGTAGATCAATGGTTACCAGCAGGTGTCAATGATTCACTGGCAACAGCATTGAAAAATTTAGTACCTGCTAAATAAAGAAAAGAAGCTATCTATTTTAAGGGGGAAAAAGGATGAAACGAAGATACAGGAATAAAAATTGGGTAATGACAGTCCTGTTTGTATTAATCGGTCTGCTCTTTATATTAAAACCTGTTGAAGCGAATTCAGAGTCCAATCTTCCCTCTGGGATAGTGGCTGGCGACGATCAAGGAATAAAAATTAAAAATGATGGTCAATATTTAATTGATTTTCGAGATGTTGAGCCAGGAAAAAAATGGGTCACAAAAATCACAATCATCAACATAGAAGAAGATATACCTTACCATTTAACAATGAGCATAAGTAAGCCAACACTTATTGAAGGCTCATTAGATTTGTCTCAAGCTATTAAAATGACTTTGATTTACGATGGCCAAGAACGATATAAAGGACCATTGTCAGGTGTTACTAAAACAGTAAATTTGCAAGATAAATCAACTCCGTTAAATTTAGGAACGTTCAAAGGTGGAGATACAAAAATGTTAGAAGCTCACTTTGAATTAGATGGAAAAATGTACACAAATCGTGATTTTTTTAAAAAGAACATCGTGGAGAATATTTGGTATTTTAAAGCTGTAAAAAATAAATTGCCAGATACTAAAGATCCAGATGAACAAGACAAACCTTTAGCAGAAAAGTTGATGAGTAAAATAAAATTTCCAAGAACAGGTGAAGAATGGCGCAACGCAATGATTTTCTCGTGCATTGGATTATTCCTAATTCTAGTTTTCTTATTGATACTTAAACATAAAAAACAAGAGGAAATTCAACCTAAAAAGATAAAGAGACATAGATAAATAAGATTTTTTAATTTGAATTTTTTAGAACGATTAAATAATTAGGAGGAAGTATGGTGTGAAAAAGCAAAAGCGAAACTCAGGACAAATAAATCAAAATAGAAAAAAAAAACGAGCTAAAATAAACACAAAACTACTCATCGCTATTTGCACATTTCTCTTTTCTGGTTTGATGGTTCTAGGAAGTACATATGCCTGGTTTGTCTCGGAAGACAGCGAGGTGAACCACTTCGTTGGTGCAAGATTATCTGCAAAAATTATAGAAGAATTTGAACCCGAACTTGAATGGCAACCAGGTTTAACAACGAAAAAAGTGATTCAAGTCAAAAATACTGGTACAATTCCAGCTTTTGTTCGGATGAGTTTATATGAATACCTGTTGTTATTCGAAATAGATATCTTAGACCAAAGTGGTAACGGAAATTTAGCAAAGGCAACACAAGAAATACAACCGAAAGTGGACGAAAAGAAAACAGAAACTTGGGAAGCCGCAGCAAATGCTGGAGGAACTTATTTCTATGGAGGGCAACAATTAATTGCTAAAAAAGCGATTGTACCAAATGTATTGACAGGTTCAGAGATGTACAAATTTAATGATACTAACAGAGAAAAAACAGATTTAAGGTGGTTTCGTTTAGCGTTCCCGGATAATATATACACTGTTGCTCCTACAAAAGAAACAAAAGAATACTGGTTATATAAAGAAGGCTATTTTTATTATTCAGAGTTACTCCAACCGAACGAACTAAGTACACCAGTACTGAAAAGTGTTCAATTAGCTCCAGATGCACCTAACAAATTAAAAGGAGCACTATATCAGTTAAATCCGATGATGGATGCACATGACGGAACAAAAGAGCTTTTAAGTTCATGGAATATTGGCAATGTAGGAGATTTATATGACATGTATTACGGTCATCTGAGAGATTAAAGGCTAAAATAGTTAAACAAAACCAAGTCTAAAAAAAGGAATAACAGATATCCCAGAATGTAAATATTGTCAAAAAGACTCGCTCAAAGGCTATCGTTTGAAACGCTCAGAAGAATCTATTAAGTAATAAGTAACTTTTACAAAGCCATTTTACTATCTGGATTTAATGTTTCTAAATTGAAGTGTCGATATGACTCGGACATTCGTGAAGGATGAGGAATTAGGGATAATAAGTGAGTAAAAGGAGGGTATGGAAAATGAAAAAAAAGCGGAATACTAAAAAGTATATAAGTGTAAAACAATTTTACTTATTTACAGGCTTTTTGATAATGATTCTCTGTCTTTCCTTCGGTTTATATCAAACTTACGCAGCCTTGACCGATAGTGACCAAAAGCGTAATGAGTTTAGAATAGGCAACCTTGAATCATCAATAGAAGAAGAATTTTATCCACCAGAGGTATTCGAACCAGAGAAAGACTATCTAAAAAAAGTAGCTATAAGGAATACTGGAGAGCAATCAATCTTCCTAAGAGTTTTGGCATTACCTATGCTTATCAAAAAACAATCGAATGATGTACTTACATTATTACCTGTAACAATTGACGGATCAGCACCCGTTTTGAGCATTGATTATAACTTGATTGATTGGATCGATGGTAAAGATGGTTACTTTTATTATAAAAAGAAGTTGCTAAAAGACGAGCGTACAACAAATTTATTTACTAAAGTAAGAATGAATAAAGCAAATATCACGGAAGAATATGAAGAAGTCTTGCTATCATTTGAAATAAAATCAGAAGGAATCAGTACAACAAAATTTGCTTATAGAGACGCTTGGTGGAATGGACAAATCCCAGCAACTGAACCTCTCATAGAATTAGACAATCTATTAAAAAATCAAACTATTAATGATTAAAAAAAATCCATAAATAAAATGAGGTGAATACCCTGGTGAGAGAAAAGAGACGATTTAAATTTTTAAGGTGGCTCATGATTGTTTTTTGTTTGATCGGATCTATCTACGCTACTCAATCAGCTATGCTTGATACGAATGGACCAGTTAAAGCTGCTAAAAAAACTGAATTACTACCTGGAGAAATTAATTTAAGTAAAAAAGCAGAACCGGTGGCTGGAATGGTCAATCAATGGGATATCACTTTGCGTGTTGAGGGACGTAATCAGTTTCCACCGGCACCTACAGATATTGTGTTGATCATTGATACCTCATGGAGTATGAATGAAAACGATCGAATGAACAAAGCAAAATTAGCAGCTGAAAAGTTTGTCAATATGGTATTGCGGGAAGACTATATTAATCGTATTGCTTTGATTACGTACAATACAGATATAACCAATTATACTTTTAATGAGAGTGGTTGGAGTGGTCGTTTTGTAGATGCTGAACATAAAGGATTGTTAATCGATAAGATAAAAGAATTAAAACCCGTTGAAAATGGAGGAACTTTTACACAATCTGCGATTAAAACTGCAACAGAAGTAATGAGACAAGCCACTGGGGAAAAAAGGAATGTGGTACTTGTGTCCGATGGTGTACCAACCTATAGCTATCCACCCACAGCTCCTTACAATCAATTAGCAGGTATGGAAAAATTTGATTATCTGCAAAATGGTTATGATTATTATGAAACAGTTAAAACTATTCCAAAAGATAACTTTAATTATGATTATCGCAATAAAGAGGGGAATAACTATTTTGGAAATGGTGCGAAATATCGAATCGGTGGTTTTGCTCCTGAGTTTGAGGCAATGCCGTCCGGTTCTAAAAATCGCTTGATGGTAAACCATGCACATAGTGCTATAGCAGAAGCTACAATCGCAAAAAATGAAAAAAGAGCGGTTGGCGACGATTTACTCACTGATTTTTATACGATTGGGGTAGATATGGATTCCACCTCTCAAGATGATGAAGTTGTCACAGGAAATCAAACAATGAAAGAGATTGCCTCTTCTGACGATAAGAGTTTTGCAGCAACGGCAGATAATTTAGATGATATTTTAAGTGGTATCGCTGGGGAAATTGTTGGTGCTATCAAATCTGGATTTGTTGTCGATCCAATGGGTCAAGGATTTGAAATACAGGGGAATGTCGATGCTACCCAAGGAACAACTGAAATTAAAGAAGTGAACGGACGACAAACAATCAATTGGACTGTAGGACCACTTAAGACACCAGTTTCAAGTGAGCCTGATGAAAATGTGATGTTCGCTGAAATCACCTATCGTGTGAATGCAAATAATAGGGTATTAGAGCCCTTGATTATTGATGCAAATGGATTAGCAAAAACAAATGGAAAAGCAACGATTGTTTATAAAGATTATAACGATAAAGTACAGCAAAAAGAATTTCCGAGACCAGAAGTTAGACCAATCATTGTCAGTTTACAAAAAAAATTAAGCAATGAAAAAAACGAGGAAATAGAAGATCCCACGAAGGCATTTGATTTTCATTATGGAGATGATCAATATACGACTAATGATTACTTTTCACTCTATCCAAATGATGTGAAAAAAATAGTTCATCCTTGGAAAGCCGATCAAGATTATTTTGTTGAAGAAATTTTAAAAAATGAGCAAGAGTATGAAACTACGGTCGATATTAATGGCTTGAAAACAGAAAATACTAAAGCTAATTTTAAATTTGCTGCCGACGTCAGTTCGTATGCCCATCAACAAATAGTTGTCACGAACAAAAAAATATCTGAGACTAAAACAATTATTTTGAATATACGTCAAAGTGTACTCAAACCAAATTCAGAATTAGTGATTCCTTCAAAAGCGTTTTACCGTTCTTTAATTATTGGCGAAACCCAGCAACAAATGAATTTAATTTCTGGAAGTAGTACGAAAGATACTAAGACCGAAGTGTCTGAAGCACTATTTACTAAATATAACATCGTACTAGCTAGAGAACAAAAGCAACTTAAGATAATAGATTTAGTTCCTGAATATTATAATTTTTTTGGCTACATTGCAACGACAACGAATTTGAACTTAAATACGACCCATTTATCAAGTAATACATCAACTCTTATAAAAAATAATGAAGCTGATCTGGATGTTCAAACAAATAGTGAGTATTGGGTAACCATGTTTATTACACCAGAACTTGGTAGCGATAGTTCTGGTGAGCATTCAATTTCACCTAGGCCCTATAGTTGGGATTATAAAGTAAATCAATTTGGTTATTAAAGCGATATTATTAAGAAAATAAGCGAGTACTAAATGCTGGTGAGGTGCGTTGCCAATATATTCTTATATTCTTTTACCGTTACTTGATAATCTAACGTTTCCAATAGGACAAGATAATTAGTGATTTTAGAATTTTCCTTATGTTTTTTAATCACTGTTTGGGCAATTTCATAATTCAAATTTGCAATGATCATTTCAAATAATCGGTAATCGGTATTGGCATTTTCTTTGGCCAAAGCTGAAAAAAATAAAGTATTTTCATAGTCTCGGCAAGTTAAACATAAGCTAGAAAGGTTTAAGTAGATTCTTAACTTTATGTCTTGATACTGTTCTAAATGACTGAGAGAGTCGATTTTTCTTCCAACCAAAGTACCTAATGCGATTGCCTCAGATAATTCAAAGCAATAGAGAGAATTATTCAGCAACTTTAGTTCATAAAGATACCATTTGTCAATACCAGTCAAATAATCTTTGATAGGAGACATCATTTGCTTCAAAAATTTCATAGTATCAGGATCGTTGGGCGCTTTAGTTAAACGACTCATTGCTTGAGTGACTAAGTTTAGGTGGAAAAATTTTTGATTCTTTGTTGTTTCAAAAACTTGTCGAGAGTTTTCGATAAGTGAATCAAACATCTGTTGGTCGTGTTTAAAAACAGCTTGGCTTAATTGATGATACAAATGATGATCGGTTGGGAATGTTTCATGATTGAGTAAATAGAGAAATTCATCAACAGAAACAAAAAGTTTTTCTAAAATTAGTAGAAACTTATCAAAAGAAGGCATACTGACATTAGTTTCAATCAAGTAATAAGTTTGCCTTGTCATGATTCCATCATAAATGTCTTTTTGGCTGAGTCCTTTTTCTTGTCTTATTTTTTTTAGCATTGTTCCATAATTCTTCAAAATAATTCTCCTTTCCAGCGGTATAAAATACTTTACCAAGCGGAAAAATTTGTGTTGATTATGTTATTATAGCAAAAACATTAAATAACTAGTAGGTAATGAAATAATTTTTAAATTAATTATCCTTTTTTTAAAAATAATTTCATTATGAGAGGGGTTGAAGAAGATGGTCAATTTATTTATTTGGTTTATCACGTATTAAATCTATTATTAAAGAATTCAAAAACCAAAATTATCGGGGGAGTTTTAATTAAATGAGACAGAAATTTAGCTATTTATTTTTTTCATTCGTTTTAATTTTGTTAACAATCGTTGTATTAGGAGCAAAGCAAGCTGAAGCCGTTCAAAATAACTCAACTTGGTCAACAGCCAGTTTTATAAACGAACAGTCAGAAAACAATTTATCAAATAACAATATCTCTGAGATACAAAGAAATCTTTTAGCTCCTACAAGTGTAACACCGCGTTTTTTTTCTCCAGTTTCATGTGGTGGTATTCAAGTAATCAAGTATGATGCAAGAACAAATGCAAGATTAGCTGGAGCTCAATTTACAATTTATGATCGTTGGAATCGGGCTATTCAAGTTATTCAAACGAATTACAATGGTATCGCTGAAACACGTTCACTTCCATTAGGAAATTATTCTATTCGGGAGTCTAAAGCACCAGCAGGCTATCAATTAGAAACAAGTAGCATGCGCTTTAGTCTAATACGAGCAGGTCAAATTATTTGCTTAAAGAAAAGCAATAAACAATTACCTATTCAAAAAGGTAGTATAAAAGTTATTAAAACTAATGAAAACAATCAAGTTTTAGCAGGCGCTATATTTAATGTTTACAATGCAAGCAACCAAATTGTAGGAAGAATAACCACAAATGCTAATGGCGTTGCATCATTAGGTAATCTTCCATATGGTACTTATAAATTGATTGAACTCCAAGCACCAGTCGGTTATGAATTAGATACAACACCAAAATACGTTACTCTATCGGCTTTATCGCCAGGTGGAGTTGCTAGCATTAGCATTTTAAACAAAAAAGTTGTGAAAACAGGTGCGATAGAAGTAATCAAAAAAGATGAAGCCGGTAAAGTCTTAGCAGGCGCAAAATTCTTTGTAATAAATAGCAGTAACAAAGTAGTTGGACAAATCACAACGAATGCTAATGGTGTTGCAACAATTACAAACCTACCTTATGGCACTTATATGTTGAGTGAATATGAAGCTCCAGCAGGCTATGAGTTAGATCAAACGTTAAGACAGGTCACTTTATCTGAAAAAAGTCCAAATGGTAAAGCAAGTATTACTGTTGTGAATAAGAAAAAAATCACAACGGGTACGATAGAAGTAATTAAAAAAAATGAAGCTGGTAAAGTCTTAGCCGGTGCAAAATTCTTTGTGGTAAATAGCAATAATAAGGTAGTTGAGATGATCACAACAAATGCGAATGGTATTGCAACAAGTACAAACCTACCTTATGGCACTTATACGTTAATTGAATTTGAAGCCCCAGCAGGCTATGAGTTAGATCAAACGTTAAGACCGGTCATTTTATCTGAAAAAAGTCCAAATGGTAAAGCAAGTATTACTGTTGTGAATAAGAAAAAAATCACAACAGGTGCTCTTGAAGTTATCAAAACAGATGAAAATGGTAAGAGATTAGCAGGAGCAGAGTTTGAAGTGCGTGATGCCACAAATAAAGTAGTTGGTAAGATTACGACTGATGCAAACGGGACAGCTATCTTAAGTGATTTACCATTCGGTACGTATCAATTAGTTGAAACTAAAGCCCCTTCTGGCTACGAATTAGATATGACACCAAAAACGATTGTAGTCTCAAAAGACGATCCAAACGGAGTTATTGGTATTACAGTTAAAAATAAACAAGAAAAAACAACAGGCTCACTTGAGATTGTTAAAAAAGATGAGGCTGGAACTGTATTAGAAGGAGCAGAATTTGAGGTTTATAATTCAGCGAATGAGCTAGTTGGTAAAATCTCAACTGATGCAAATGGGATTGGTCAATTAACTGATTTACCATATGGGACCTACAAATTAATCGAAACTAAAGCCCCAGAAGGATACGAGCTAGATACCACAGAGAAATTCATTACATTAGCGAAAACAGATCCAAATGGTAAAGCGTCAATCGACGTAATCAACAAAAAAATAGAATTGCCTAAACTGGGTGCTTTAAAGATCACAAAGTATGTGAAAGATTCAAATCCAACAATTTATTTATCAGGAGCTGTTTTTGAAGTCTACGACAATGATACTCAATTGATCGGCACTTACACGACAGATACCAACGGTGAGATTCTTTTAAATGATTTAGAACCAGGCAAATATTATGTTGTCGAGGTCGAAGCACCGCCAGGCTATGAAGAAGATTCAACTTTTTACGAAGTGACAGTGGAGTCAGGAACAGTAGTCGAAATTAGACATGCCAATAGTAAAAAAGAGAACTTAGGCGGACTGAAAATCACTAAATTTGCCAAAGATGAAGATGGATTTGAAACAGATACAGTTTTGCCAAATGCTGAATTTGAAGTAACTGATTCTGCTGGGAACGTTCACAGAGGTGTAACTGATACACAAGGCGAACTGTTTTTCCCAGATTTACCGGTCGGGAAGGTTACTATAACTGAAACAAAAGCACCAGACGGCTACGAAATTGATGGTGCCGTTCAAAATAAAGAAATCGTTGTGCAAGAAATTGCAGAAGCAACTTTTTATAATAAACCGAAACAACAACAAGGGCGAGCTTTGGTCTATCTTTCAAGTAATGATGCCAAACAATCTCTAAAAGGATTGGAATATAGCATTACTTGTATAAAAGGAGCAGCATTTGAAACATCTGTTATTTCTAATGCATTTGGTCAAATGAGTATATACTTACCGCCTGGTGAGTATGAGATTATGCCCGTTATCAAAAACTTTTCAACTAAACCAGAAACAACAAGATTCAAAATCGAAGCAAATAAGTTCACAATGATCAAATTGCTGATTTAAGTTGGATCAGTCAAAAAAATGTTTTAAGATAGATTTAATTATCTATTTTAAATATATGATAATAAAAAGTGCAGGTTTTATTATCTAAAAAAAGACACAGGAGGAAAATGTTATGAACAAACAAGCAGAAAAAAAAGTAGGAAAATCTTTCGAAGAGTTAACACCAGAAGAAATGAATAAAGTACAAGGAAGCTTTTTTGGATGGAGTTGGTCTTCATCATCTTCATCATCTTCATCAAGTAGCTGTTACTCTACAAGATGTAGCTATAGCTGCTGCTCTTCAAGATGCTGCGGATGGTAATTTAAAATAGACGAGTTGCTAGGTGAAACATCTTGTAGATGTTTTATCTAGCACTTGTTTTTAACTAAAGTAATTATACATAAATAAACAGATAGAAGGAGTTTGGCATGAGTCTTAAAAATTTAGCAAAAGCGACGTCAATACGACAACGATATGATAGTTTAAAAAATTATTATTTAAACAATCATCTGACTTATTCTAACAATGAACTTGAAAATTATAAAAAGTGGCGTAGTCGTCCGACAACTGTAACTGACGAACGATTTAAAGAAATATTAGCCTCGATGCGTTTGACTGAAGAGGAGTTTGATTTAGCAATAAAAGAATTAACATCCGTTGAAAAAGAATATATAACGATGAGTATATCAGAGGATTCATGGGTAAAGACAACGAAGCAAATCTTAGCACAAGAAGATCGATTAGTAACTGATATTTTTGATGATGAAAAGGCAAACTTTACGTATGCATTACGACTGCATATTGATTATTTAGAAACGAAATTAGATAAAATCATAGCAGAATTCCCTACGATTCAAGTTGAAAAAACTGCATTAGATGATTATATAGGTGAAGTGATCAATCGATTTATGGACATAGGCTTGCGAACTTTTGTATACGATTTGCATGTGGAAAAAGATAAATTGACTTTTACTGAGATGATAAACGAAAAAGAAGGATTTAGACAATATTTAAGAGAGCGGTTTGATAATCAAAAAAAATTAGTGGCTTTTTTTGATTATTATCCAGTATTGACTAGACTTTATGCAGAGACAATAGAGTTTCAGTTAGTTAATTTCCGAGAATTATTACAGGCACTAACTGATAGTGAAACAGACCTGACTGATGTATTTCAAGTAGAAAGCCCGATTTGTTTGACTGGATTAAAGATGGGTGCAGGAGATTCGCATGATCGCGGTAAATCAGTAGCTATCTTGACCTTTAGTAATCATATTAACGTTGTATTTAAACCAAAAAATCTAATGATTGGCGAACGTTTCGATTCTTTTGTTCAAGAAATTAAAAAGATGGAACCCGCTTTTGATTTTTATTTAACAACAAAAATAGTCAAAGAAGAGTACACATTTGAAGAATGTCTGGTTTATTCTGAATGTCTATCCGAAGAGGAAGTGAGGCACTACTACCGTCAATTTGGTCAGACGGTTGCTTTAGTTTACTTATTGAATGGAAATGATTTTCACTTAGAAAATGTTCTTGCGTATGGAAAACATCCTGTTTTGATTGATCTTGAAACAATTATTCAAAATCATTTTCCCATGCCAGATAGTGAAAATGCAATTGTTAAAGTGATGCAAGAGAATGGCGAATCTGTTGTGATGAGCGGTCTTGTTCCAATCTATTTATTTGAGGAACGAGCTGAAGCAGATGTTGAAGGTGCAACTAAAGGAATCCAACTAAGTGCTCTTAGTGGCGGTGAACAGAAATTACCATACAAAGTATTGAAGTTAATTAATTTCGATTCAGTTAATATGCAATTTAAGTACCAGGAACATACAACAGATGCTGCTGAAAATATTCCTTTATTTCAGGGAGAAAAAGTCGATTTTGTTCCCTATATCGAAACAATCATCGAAGGATTTAAAGAATTTTCTACATTTGCGATGAACAATAGAGAGACGTTGGCTTTTATGGCAAATAAAATTTTTTCAGATTGTCTTGTTCGGAATGTGATAAAAACAACACAAAGTTACGGAGACTTATTAGATTATTCGACACATCCTAGTTGTATGGTCGACTATATTGAGCGTGAAAAATTATTTGAAAACTTATGGATGCACGGCTATTCTAATTCTAACCCAGTTCCTTACGAAGTAAGAGATATGTTGCAGCATGACGTTCCAATTTTTTTCAATTCCACAAGTACAAAAGATTTAATGGCAAGCCAAGGGGAGATCATCAAGGATATGTACCAAAAACGAGCAATCGATCTTGAGGTACAGTGTTTGAAGAACTTTTCAAAAGAAGAAGAAGAGAAGCAATTGGATTATTTAAACACTTCATTTGGAAGATATCATTCGACAGATCTACAAGAAAAAGCTGTACCGTTAAAACAACAGATTCAGCAAGCAAACTTTTTGGATGGTGCAGTTGCAGTAGGAGAAGCTGTACTTGATGCAGCTTTTCTTGGTAAAGAATCAATTGCATGGAAAGATATTGAAGAAACGTCTTCAGATAATTATGTAGTGAATGTGATGAATGAAAACTTTTATGATGGTATTACTGGAATGTACTTATATTTTAGCGAGCTATACCATGTTACTCGAGATACAAGATTCCGACAGCCATATGAATTAGCTGAAGCACTAGTTTTAAAACTTGAAGACGATTATGTGGATAGTATATCAGCATTCTACGGTTCCTTTGCATCTGTTTATCCGTTGCTTTATTCGTATTGTTATAATGATAATTTGACATTATTAAAAACAGCCGAAGCAATTGCTAAAAAATATATAGAAAGATACCAAAAAGAAGCAATAGAGGGGTATGATTGGAACGGTGGCACAGCTTCGATCATAAAAGTGTTTATTCACCTGTATCAATTAACAGACAATGAAAATTATTTTATCTTTGCGAAGCAGTTACTATTAGACTTGGATCTTGACAAAATCACGCAAGGTGGTTTTGCTCATGGCTACTCAGGTGTGATTCATGCGGCCAATAGTTTGCTGAAAATCGAGAATGATCCTGAAATCAGATACTTGATCAAAAAATGTTTAGTCAAAGAAAGAACGACATTTGACCCTATTCAAAAAGGGTGGTTAGATATTCGATCAATCCCACCAATGGTCAATGATTTATGGTGTTATGGCTCTACAGGAATAGGCTTAGCTTACTTAGACTTATTTAATAGTGGGTTCGAGGATTCTCGCTTAGCCGAAGAAATTCAAATTGCTGCGAAACGATTAATCAAACGGGATAAAAGAAATGACTGTTTATGTCACGGAAATTTTGGGGATATAGAATTTTTAATCGAATACAGTAAAACAAAACTGGCAACAAAAAAGCAAAAAGAACAGATACAAGAAAAAATCAAAAAAGCGCATCATAAAATTATCGAAGAGCAGTATACTTTTGAAGGGCTACCAACAATCCCTAAATATGGTTTATTCACAGGATTAGCAGGTATCGGGCATCAACTTTTACGAATTCATGATGCAAATCAGGTGGCTGATCTATTAACGTTGGAATTGCCAAAGAAATAAGGAGAGATTATAGTGACAAAAAAAGTACCATTTACTGAACAAAGTGAACATAGTGAATGCGGACTAGCATGTACGGCGATGGTTTTAAATTACTATGATGACAACGTCACACTGAGCCATCTCCGTGATCTTTACGGTGTGCCGAAAGGTGGGAATACGCTGACGAATCTAAATCAGATTTTATTGGATCGCGGAATCGAAACAAAAGCGATTCGAGTACTGGATTTAGAAATTTTAGAGGAGCAAACAACGCCGACTATTTGTTTCTGGGAAGAACGCCATTATGTTGTATTAGAAAAATTGACAGCGCAAGATGCAACAATCTTGGATCCGGCAAGCGGACGAAAAAAAATTAAGCGCTCTGAATTTCAAGCTAGTTTCTCTAATATTGCCTTGATTCTAACTGATGTTGATGTCACAAGCACACAACGGAAGACGCAAAATAATGCAACTTGGACAATCTTAAAAGATATTTTAAATGATCAAAAAGCGAAAGTCGCACTGTTTATCACGTTAACACTTCTGATACAAATGGTGACAATTGCAATTCCAAGATTAACACAAACAATCATCGACAATTCTACTATTGCAGTCTCTAATATCTTTCAAATCGGTACAACAATCGCAATTCTCTTTATTGCGTATTATCTACTGCAGGTAGCTAGAGGTCTAGTTCTGATCGTGCTAGAAAATCTGTTTGATTTAACTCTGATGAAAGCCTTTATGAAAAAAATCATTCATTTACCACTGAGATTTTTTGTTAATCGATCAACTGGAGATTTGATTTTTCGTGCTAATCTTAGTGTAATTATTCAGCAAATCATGAGTCAACGGATGCTGACGATTTCAGTTGATTTTCTATTTGTTTTCGTCTATCTGATTTTAATGATTAATTTATCTTTAAATTTAACGTTGATCGCTATTTTTGGTGCTTTTATGATGGGCGCAATTTCAGTTGTTAACTCTAAACGAGTCCAAAGCATTACCAATAAAGAATTGATTGCTCAATCTAAAGTACAGCGGATTTTAGTAGAATTATTTGAAGGTATGGAAACTGTTAAATCATCTGGTTCCGAAAATCAATTTTATACAAAATGGCGGAGTGAATTCAAAAACCAAATCATGTTGCGGGCGGAGAAAAATCGCTTTTCTACGTGGGTCAGAACGATTCAAACCTCAATTCAATTTATTTTACCGATCGTATTGATTTACGTTGGATTATTCCAAGTGACAAAAGGCCAATTGACATTGGGAGAACTGATTAGTTTTAATGCATTATCAGGAGCTTTTATTGCACCAATTGTTACAGTTTTTGATTCTTACACAGAGTTTTTACTTTTGCGTTCTTACTTTGGTAAGTTAAATGAAATCTTAGAAGCAAAAGACGACCCTCGCATAGCGATTGAAGGAGAAAAAATAACAGCCATCGATTCAGTGGTCGTTGAAGATGTTTCGTTTAAATATAGTTATTTTGAAGAAGACATCCTACATTCTGTTTCCTTCCAAATTAAACAAGGAGATAAAGTTGCCATCGTTGGTAAAAGTGGTTCAGGGAAAAGCACATTATTAAAACTATTGGCTGGATTATATGATACCTCTTCAGGACAAATCAAATTCAATGATATCGATCTAAAACAGGTTGACGATGTGTCCTTAAAAAATTGTATTAGTATTGTGAATCAAAAACCGACGATTTTTAATGCTTCTCTATATGAGAATATTGTGTTGAATCAGGAAGAAGCAAAGAGAGAACGAGTAGAACAAGCCATTTTTGATTCAAGAGTTGATGAAATTATCATGAATTTACCGTTGGGACTGGAAACACAAATTTCAGAAGGCGGGATGAATTTATCCGGTGGTCAAATGCAGCGCATTTCTATTGCGCGTGCATTAGTAAAAGAAACTAGTTTATTACTGATGGATGAACCAACTAGTTCATTAGACAATATTTCAGAAAACTTTATTATGAACCGTTTGAAGACCTATGATTTTACGTGTATTGTCGTGGCCCATCGTTTGAATACAATCAAACATTTCGACAGGATTTTGGTAATGGATCAAGGGAGAATCGTAGAAGAAGGAACGCATCAAGAGTTATTGGCTTTGGGAGGTCATTATCACTCGATCTATTTTGAACCAACAAGTACTATCTAAAAAAGTAACGGTTGGAAGATAAAGTGAATAAGGGGGAGAATAAATGGCAGTTATTGGCTATATGCGTGTAAGTACACATTATCAAAAATTTGATTCGCAACAACAGGCACTGAAAGAGTATGGTGTCGATAGAATTTTCAAAGAATATGAAAGTGGACGGAAAAGTTTTCGTAATGAGTTGAATAAAGCATTGACGATTTTGAAGCCAGGCGATACGTTTGTGATTTTTAAACTCGATCGTTTAGCTAGAGGAACCAAGCAACTTTTAGGGTTATTAGAAGAATTCGATCGAAGAAACATTCATTTTGTCAGTATTGAAAATAACATCGATACCTCAACCCCAATGGGACGGTTCTTTTTTACGATCATGGGGGCATTCGCTGAAATGGAAGCTGAATTGATTCGTGAACGTGTCTTAGCGGGCTTAAGTGCCGCTAAGAAAAATGGCGTAATTTTAGGCCGACCACCACTTGTTAATCAAGTTAAAGAAGCACTCAAGTTATATCATAATACAGACCTGTCAACAGAAGAAATAGCGAAACGCTGTGGTATTTCTACTTCGACGATTTACCACCATCTAAGAAAAGAAGGGATTTATCGAACGAAGAAGATAACGGATCTATCAGTAAGTGATAAAGTATTAGTTAGTAGTGGAGAAAAATAAATAGTAGAAAGAAGAGACTGAAAATAACTCGTTGAGTTTTAGCCAGTCTCTTCTATTATTACTTATTGTAAAATTCGAGCATATCGTGTCGCAAATTCATTATTATAAGATCCACCATTTACGTTTGTGCCAACATCCCAATTGGCAGACCAGGTCATTAACCCCTTGATCGGATTGCCATCTTTCGCTAATTGATCGAGTGCTTTATAGACAGCTGTTGGATCGATCACATAGCCACTGCCGGCACCGTCAACATTTGCAGGAAGTCCTAAAACAAGTTTGTCATTTGGAATTTTCAAGAAGGTTCGCGTGCCATGGATCATAGAGTCAGACATATAATAAAGGAACTCATATTTCAAAGCATCATTGCTTTGTGGAATCCATTTATTGATTTCATCTACCCAAACACCGTCTCCGCCTTGATTGTATAACTGAGGTGCAATATAGTCATAATAACCATCTAAAGAAGTAATGTATTTTTCATAAGCAGCACCTGGTTTTAGGTAAGGAAATTCTGGTGCCATTGTGATGATGAAATTTTTTCCTTGCGCTCTATAGTGATCTTTGACTTTTTTTAGCGCTGTCGGGATAACAGTTTGATTGTCCCCAGCTGTAATTGCTGATTGTTCTAAATCGATATCTAGGCCATCAAAACCATATGTTTCAACTTGACGAATAATCTCATTAGCAAAGGCCTGTTCATCTCCTGTTTTTAATTGAATATGAGCATCTGCACCGCCAAGGGCAAGTAAAACGGCACGACCTTGACTGTTGAGTGTTCCAATTTCTTGTCTAAATGCAGCATCTGTTTTATTGTATGGAGCGAAGGTTGGAATGCGGCTGACGCCATCACTCTTCATAAATGAGACGGGTACTACATTATAGGCTTTATTCACTTCGGCTAACGAAATCGTTGCGGAGGTTCCTTGTTTGTAGCCATCACTACCTTTAGAAGCCCAGTTATGCCAATAGCCGACAAGGACTTTTTTATTTGTTATACTGACCATTTCACTAGCAGAATCTGCAGCCATAGTAGGTGTTGCAGTAGACAAACTAGCAATACCAATACCTGAAACTATTAGAAAGGCTGGAATAAGTTGTTTGATTTTCATGTGCATGGCTCCTTTGGTTTCCTTGATTGATTATTTAACGTTAACATCAATGGCTTGATAAAAAGCATTTGTAGTATCAAAAACATTCCAAACCGCATAAATGACGTGATACCCTTTGCGGTCACTTGGCACGGTAACCGTATGTTTCACAGATGCTTCAGGAATAGTCCCTTTGTCATCGACTTGGCCAATTAAATCAAAGTTTTTGATATCTAATGGTTGATTTGGGTTCCAACCTTGTTTCGTCATGTAATAATCCCATGTAGACGTTCTGTGACGAGCAGTTAAAGTCCAATTGATTGCAAGAGGACCAGTTGAAATATCAGATTTATACCAGCGGTCCATTGTCTGAACATCTAGTGGTTCAAACCCGCTAACGCCTGCACTAGCCAATTTTCCAGGAGTGAACGTATTTTTAGTTGCTTCAATGCTTTGAGGTTCCCATTCAGCACGACCAACATTTTTATTGATTTTTCCACCTTGAGTACTACCGAAGTATGCACGACTCCCTGGGGATGAAACATATCCATGAGCATGTGTGACAGTGGTTGAAAGAGATAAACCTCCTGCCAATAATCCAAGTGTTAAAACAGCTTTGAGCATTGTTTTTTTCATTGTGATTCCTCCTAAAAGTATTTTTTATAGCGCTTACAATAGATAATGTAACATGACGTTTTATATTATTCAAATAATAAGATTATATTTTTTCGGTTATAAAATAATGATGTTTTGCAAAAAATAGCATGAGTAGAACGTAATTATCTTTTTTTAAACAAAAAATTGAAACCCGCAAGTTTAGAGTACAGATAGAACCTGTACTCTAAACTTGCGGGTTGTAATTGTGATCAATTTAACGAGTTAATATTTTTTCATCATTCTCTATCACATCGAGTAAATTTTGATTATCATTAAAAGTAGCAAAAACTTTAGCGTGGCTAAAATCGGGTTCTTTTAAATCAGGGGATTTCATGAAATCATTAAAAGCAGCTTCGTACGTTAAAAGATCTAACATATATAATGATTGATAGGATCTGTTCAAGGCCATTCCTTCAGTAGCCAACGTAAAAGCTGTCTCATAATTCTTGATTAATGAATAGAATTTAGCTGTATTGAAGAAAATTTTAGTTGCTTCAATGGGCATTTTAACCGTCATTTTGTTCAGCATATCGATTGATTTCTCATAATAAACTTGTGCTTTATCCAATTCATTGACCATCTCATATACAATTCCTAAACTATTGACAGATAGGATTGCATATATCGAATTTGAGTCACCAAGTTCATCAGCTCTGTAAAAATAAAACAAGCTATCCGTTGTATTGTTATAGCCCAACAAGTTTGTGATACCCATAAAGTAAAACCAACGAACTTCTAATTCTCTATTTTGAAAATCAGAAACATCGATTGAGGTAGATTTTAAAAGTAAATGAGCTTCTTTATGTTTAAAAGTATTACACAAGTCTTCTACGCGATTCAATAAGGAAGTGAGCTTTTTTTCATCATTATCATCTAATACGCTTTCGAGACTGAGGTTTAATCTTTTGCAGATTGCATCAAGGATTTCCAAGCTATCGCAAACATTTTTATTTTCAATGTTACTAACCGTTCCTTGTGTACAAATTCCAGCGGCCAAAGTTACTTGCGATAATTTCTTCTGTTTTCTGACTGTGCGAATGATATCTCCTTTGATTCTCATATTTTTCCCCTCTATGTTTATGCATTATAATACTAGTTTATATAATAGTATGGTATTATTCTTTTGGAATCAACTAATTTTTTTTGGAGGGATAAAGATGGAAGTGCTTTCTGAAGTCTTAGGAGAAGTATTTGGCTATGGTAATACAGGTCACGTATAGAGTGGAAAAATTAGTTATTAAAGGTTGTTCTTTTACAAATAGGTAGGACTGAAAAACTTTTTAAAATAGGAGGAATTTTACTTCTGTGTTGAAAAGTTTTTTTTATGTATTTAAATAGTGCATGTGATAGCTTTTTTGTGCGGGTTTGAGCTATATATTAAGCAAGAGTAATCGTTTGCAGATTTTTATTTTATCACTGGTTGGGTAGATTATGGTATAATTTAACGAGTCATATCAGTATAGAAAAGGAGGAGATCCAGTGGCAAAAAAATTTACGACCCCGTATGAAGTAGCTTATTATGATGGCGATATTACAAGGAAAATGACGATCCCGTCAATGCTGGCTGTTGTAATCAAAACATCTGAAGAACAAAGTGATGCCTTAGATAGAGGAAGCGACTTTGTGGCTTCGTTTGGTCTTGGCTGGGTCATTACCAATTACGAAATCCATATCACACGATTACCCAAAGTTGGAGAAAAACTTGCTGTAACGACACAAGCTATAGCGTATAATAAATACTTTTGTTATCGAAACTTTTGGATTCATGATGAACAAGGAAACGAATGCGTTTTAATCAAGTCAACGTTTGTATTGATGGATAAAGAAAATCGTAAAATGAGTAGTGTATTACCTGAAATCATCGAGCCGTATGAAAGTGAAAAAATCAAGAAAATTTACCGCGGTGAAAAAATCGAAAAAGTGGAAGCTGGTGAATTTTTACCCTACCGTGTCCGATATTTCGATATTGATGGCAATCAGCATGTTAATAATGCCATTTATTTTAATTGGTTGCTAGACGTATTAGGCTATGATTTCTTAAGTACACATGAGCCGACCTTTATCAATGTCAAATTTGATAAGGAAGTTGAATATGGTCAGGTAGTAGAAAGTCATTATGACATGCTCAATACAGATGAAGGACAAACGACGCGTCATGAAATCCGCATCGAGGGTCAAGTTTATTGTGAAGCCAACATGAAATGGAAAAAAAGCGAAGAAAAAGATTCGCGCAATTAATTTTTTTGACTGAGACAACTTTTTGTTTTGTCTTAGTCTTTTTTAGTATAAAATAAGTGAAGAATAATCATTTTAACGATATGTCTATAATAGTAGTTTTGTGAAGAGAAAGGATAAAATGACGATGATTCGCTTAGGTTTGACTTCTTTTAATGAACATGACAGATTAACCGGAAAAAAACGTTCTACTTTATATGAGTATGCAGGTTATCTGCCGCTAGTTGAGATGGATACGGCATACTATGGTATTCCCAAACAAGACTCTGTTAGAGAGTGGGCTAAATCAGTGCCAGAGAATTTCCGCTTTGTAATGAAAGTCTATAGTGGCATCAGTTGCCAAGGTGAATGGCAACAGTACTATCAAAGTGAAGAAGAAATGATTGAAGCTTTTTTAACAAGTATGGCACCCATAATCGAAACAGGGAAGTTGTTTGCTTTTTTGATTCAATTTTCGGGAACGTTTAGCTGTACGAAGGAAAATGTTCAATATTTAGAAAAGATTCGACAATGGTTTGCTGGATTTCCGATTGCGATAGAGTTGCGAAATGGTTCATGGTATACAGCTAAATATATTAAACAAACACTATCGTTTATGAAAACCAATGCATTTTCATTAGTAGTTGTTGATGAGCCGCAGATTCCGACAAATCCCGTTCCATTTTTCCCTTATGTTACCAATGATCAATTTACGTTATTCCGTTTTCATGGGCGTAATGCTGCAGGTTGGATGGCAAATGACAAAGATTGGCGTAAAAAACGAACGTTGTATCGATACAATGCAGAAGAAATTGCAGACTTGAGTGAAGCTGTGGAAAAAGTGGCGCGTGAGACGCAAGAAGTGGGTGTGATTTTCAATAATAATTCCGGCGGAGATGCGGCCGGGAATCTATTAGAAATGAAGGCTGCACTTGGGTTGGAATATACAGATTTAAATCCAAAACAAATGGGCTTGTTTTAGTCGATTGTAAAACGGATGAGTCAAACAAAGAAAGGGAATTTATGATAAAAGCTATTTTCTTTGATATCGACGGTACATTAGTAAATAAGAATGATAAGATCTTAGAATCAACTAAACGAGGGATCGCATTAGCACAGTCGCAAGGAATCCTTTGCGGTATAGCAACGGGACGCGGCCCTGTTCATTTAAGCCAGCAAATAGTTGGGCTAAATTTTGATGTTTTTGTAACATACAATGGTCAATTGGTTTATACAAATGAGACCACCATTTGGGCTGATCCTTTTTCAGATGAAGCCTTGAGTCGAATTATTTCTTTTTCTGACTATCATCATCGGCAGATTATATTTGCTTCAAGACGTAGTATAGAAGGAAGTTCGTTGATGCGTTTTGGTCAAAATAAATGGGCAAAAAAAGTTGTACGCTTTTTGCCAAAGCGTTTTCCAGTGGCACTTTTCAAAAATCTGACCAGCCGTTTTTCAATTCATAAGAAGACAAAGCGTTATCATGATCTTGATTTATTGAAAGAACCAATTTATCAGTGTGTGCTTTTAAGCCCGAAATCAGAGGAGACAATGTTAAAAGAACAGCTGTTGGATAGTCATATCACACGCTCTAACTCATTTACGGTAGACATTATTCCAGCAGGTGGTTCAAAGTTAGCTGGGATTCAACAATGTGTTAAACAGTTTGATATTGAATTAGAGGAAGTAATGGCATTTGGTGATAGTTGGAATGATTTAGAGATGTTGGAAGGTGTGGGACTTGGTATTGCAATGGGCAATGCCGAAGTGGAAGTTAAAAGAGTGGCACAATACGTGACCGGTACAAATGAAGAGGACGGAATTTATCAAGCCTTATTACATTATGGGGTGATTGTTTAGCTACGTGAATGAGCTAAAATTTAAAGAGACAAGAAACGACACAGGTAAGTTTTCTTGTTTTCTATTTGAGCCGAAATGGATCCGCTAGCTCCGGCTGAAAAAAAGGAAAAAATTGAGCGAGGCAAAAAGCATTTCAGTCAGTGCTTTCTATTTTTCAGGCGGATCTACAAGAATCCATTCCGCTTTTAAGTTTAGGAGGAACCCAATGAAAATCGATAACCCATTTGAAAAAACTGAACTGTTTCACGAAAGATTTGATAATAGAAAACCTAAAATTCCAACACACTTTTCTGCCAAACAAGCATCAGATAGAGCTGGCTTTAAAGCCGAAGAATTAGTTGAATTTCTATACGGGGCAGCGAATAATGATCCAGCAGTCTTTAAAGAATTAGTAAGTCAGCTGAAAGTAGCTGTCGATCAGGCAGAAAAAAAGGTACTCAATAAGGAAAAAGAAGTGACCGATCCTTTAGTTGAGCAAGTAGATGCATTGATTGATTTGTTGTATTTTACTTATGGATCATTCTCTTTGCTAGGGGTAGATCCTACTGAACTATTTTCTATTGTTCATGAAGCAAATATGGGGAAGCTGTTTCCAGATGGCACTCCGCGTTATCATCCAGTGACCCATAAGGTATTGAAGCCTGACAATTGGGAAGCTGATTTTGCGCCAGAACCTAAAATTAAAGCAGAATTGGAACGTCAATGTAAAGCTTCGGAGGACTAAATGAAACAGAGGTGGGGCATGACTCTACGAGTCACACCCCACCCTATAAGGAAGCCAGATGAATGGTGGGAGCAAAAGCAAAGCGGCAATTCACAAAAATTTAAAGCGCATCAAGTAGTTCCCAATTGTCCTCTTTTTACAGGATTACTGTAAAAAGAGGCAATTTTCGTAAATTCCTTCTTGTTGCGGTAAAACACAACGAGGACGAGTTGATGTACACAGTACCTACTTGGTTCTCGGAATGAAATTCTTCTGTCCCAATCTCATTATTAGTTATGATTTAAAAAATGTTTGATATAAAGCCTGAATCGCTTTTTGCTCTTGATCCTCACGAATACCAAACATAATGCTGACCTCGGAGGAACCTTGGTTGATCATTTCTAAGTTGATTTTATTAAAAGCTAAAGCGGCTGTGCTGTCAGCCATGACCCCGATTCGTTGGCGCATTCCTTCTCCAACAACCATCAACATCGACAAACCATGCGTGATCCGCAACTCATCAGGCTCAAGTTCTTGTTCTAAGCGTGTCATTAATTCTTTTTCTATTTCAATTGTCAATTGACCTTCTCTTAAAATGATGGAAATATCATCGATTCCAGAAGGCATATGTTCATAGCTCAGCCCTAATTCTTCAAGAATCTGAAGCAAGCGGCGACCGAAACCTAATTCTCTATTCATTAAATACTTGCTGATGTAGATACTAGCAAAACCTTGGTCGCTGGCAATTCCCACAACTGGATCGTGTTTGACCGTTCTAGAAGTCGTGATCAATGTGCCAGGGTGTTCAGGATTATTCGTATTTTTGATGACTACCGGAATATTGGCCCGATAAGCCGGCATCAACGCTTCATCATGTAAGACGGCAAATCCAGCATACGCTAATTCGCGCATTTCTCTATAAGTCAGTTCTTTGATTGTTTTTGGCTCGTGAATAATCCCCGGATGTGCAACAAAAATACCGTCGACATCCGTAAAGTTTTCGTAAATATCAGCTTTTACACCTGCTGCAACAATCGATCCTGATATATCTGATCCTCCCCTAGAAAATGTACAAATGTCACCAGTTTCTGTAAAACCAAAAAAGCCAGGAATCACTAAAATTTCTTCAGTCGTAGCGAACTGGTAGATCTTGTTTAGAGAAGATGGCAAAATCCGAGCATTTCCAGGTTCATCTGAAACGATGATTCCAAGATCTAAAGGATTTGTGTAACGAGCATTCAAGCCTCGTTGTTGGAAAAATGCAGCCACTAATTTAGCATTATTGTCCTCTCCACTGGCTAAAAAAGCATCTAAAAGATGAGGGTTATGTTCTTTTTCCAAAGTCGCTAAATGTTGGATTGCATGTTGAATATCAGTTAAAACATCTTTAGTAAGGGTTAGTTCATCTAAAATTGCCTCATAACGGGCAACGATTTTAGCGACGATTTCAGTAGTATTTTCATTATTGACGTACGCTTGATAATAAGAAATAAGCATATCTGTTACTTTGATGTCTTCAGAAGAACGCTTACCAGGAGCTGAAACAACGATGAACTTTCGTGAAACGTCTTCTTTTACGATGTGTAAAACTTTCTCTAATTGTGTTGCAGAAGCAAGCGAGCTTCCCCCAAATTTTGTGACTTTCACTTTTTTCACTCCTAATTTTAATAGATTTTTCATTATAATAGTAAAAGAATACCGAAATATCCTTCGAAAAGCAACCGTAAAATAGACAATTAATTAATCTTTTCCGTTGTTTTTCAACAAATTTCTTCATTTTTTTTCAAACTTTTGTTAGACTGATAGAGCTGAATAAGAATAGCAAAAAAGGAGCACCAATAATGATACAAAGATATGAAGGAATTATTTTCGATATGGACGGCGTATTGGTCGATAGTGAAGAATTCTACTACCAACGTAGAAAAGCCTTTCTCAAAGAATACGATCTATCCATTGAGCAAATACCAATTCCTGAATTTGTTGGAGCAGATATGCGAAGTCTATGGGATACGATTCTAAAAGTAAATGATACAACGTATGACAAAAATTTCCTGAATGAAAAATATTTACACTATAAAATCGAACACCCCATTGATTACGGGTATATGATCGACCCAGATGCAAAACGAGTATTACAATTTCTTAAAAGAAAAGGCTACAAAATCGGTTTGGCTTCGTCCTCAATGATGGATGCGATTCAAGATGTTTTGAAAGCTGGACAATTGGCTAGTTACTTTGACGTGATCGTCAGTGGAACCCAATTTAAAAAAAGTAAGCCCGACCCTGAAATTTATCTATATACTGCTACCGAATTAGGGATTGATCCTGAAAGTTGTCTTGCTCTTGAAGATTCTGAAAAAGGAATACGGTCGGCACACGATGCAGGAATGACAGTCTGGGCCATTCAAGATAACCGTTTTGGCATGAATCAGCAGTTAGCTGACGCACAATTAGATACCTTAAGTGAGTTGTGTAAAAAGTTGCAAGATGTGGAAGATATCGGTTAAACTTATTAATAATGAGGATAGAAAGGGTACAATAGTACAAACTCAAAACAATTATTAAGAAATTACAATTAACTAGTGCTTGATAGAGTGGATTGTGGTATAATTTTCTGTAGGTGTTTTTAAGAATTTTATGTAGATAAGAGACTGATACAATTGCAGATAGAAGTGATTTTGTTATTTATTAGCAGTTGTATAATCATATATGGATAAATAAACGGAGGAACCATGAATGAAGAATAATCTGATCATTATCGTAGTTTTAGCTATAATAATCATCGCAGCAGTTTTGTATTTAGTTGGTTATTTTATGAGAAAGAAAAATCAAATGAAACTCGATGATCTGGAAAAGAGGAAAGAAGAGCTGTTCGACTTGCCAGTGATTGAAGAGGTCGATGATGTCAAAAAGATGCACATGGTCGGTCAAAGTCAGAACACGTTTAGAGAATGGAATCAACGTTGGACTGAGATTTCTACTCGTTCTTTTGCAGAGCTAGAAAGTCAGATTTTTGAAGTCGAAAATTTAAATGAAACCTTCCGTTTTATGAAAGCGAAAAAAGCAGTCGCTGAAGCAGAGCAGACGATGACAGAGATGGAATCAGAAGTTGAGATCATCCGTAATGGTTTGAAAGAACTACGCGAGAGTGAAGAACGTAATTCACTTGAAGTGCAAAAAGCTTTAGACGTCTACGAAGAAATCAGCAAATTACTTCATGACGAAAAAGCAGAATTTGGTTCTGCTTATCCTGAATTACAAAAACAAATCAAAAATATCGAAATCGAATTTACTCAGTTTGTCACATTAAATACTTCTGGTGACCCAATTGAAGCGCGTGAAGTATTGGAAAACGCTGAACGTCATACTTATGAATTAGATGACGTAATGAAACGCATTCCGCCACTTTATGATGAATTGAATCGGACCTTCCCAGATCAACTAAAAGAGATCGAAGAAGGATACAAACGTCTGCTTGCAGATCACTATGTATTCCCTGAAAAGAATTTCGAAGACGAATTAAGACGTGTTCAAAAACGCGTTAAAAATTCAACCGTTGATTTAGAGAAGACGGAAGTTGATGCAGTAGAAGTAGCCAATCGTGATACAGCGAATGCAATCGATGCATTATATGAAATCATGGAACGTGAGATCAATGCTAAGAAATATGTGATGACGAACCATAAAGTAGTGGGTGACTATATTGCCCATGCACTGAAAAATAACCGTCAGTTGATGATTGAATTAGATCACACCTCTCAAAGTTACACATTGAATCATAATGAGTTAGGACGTTCAAGAGGTTTCCAAACAGAGATCGAAGAATTGATTCGTCGTTATGAAGATTTCGAACCAAAAATGAACGAACACACGATTCCTTATTCTGAAGTTCAAGCATTCTTTAAAGATTGCTACAAGATATTAGATGACATTGAAAATCAACAAGTTGAAATCGATGATTCCTTAAAAGAATTACGCAAAGGCGAAAAAGTTGCCCAAGAAAAAGTTGATCAGTATGATTTCCGACTACGCAATATCAAACGCCATGTTGAGAAACAACGTTTACCGGGATTACCGGCTGATTACTTAGAGTTTTTCTTTGTAGCTACAGATCGCATCGAAGAATTGAGCAAAGCCTTGAATCGAATCCGTATCAATATGGAAGAAATCAAAAAACTTTCTGATTTGTGTAATGAAGATTTAGAATTACTGGATAAGAAAACTAATGATTTAATCAACTCCGCTGCATTGACGGAACAAATGATGCAATATGCGAATCGTTATCGTCATACACATGAAGCAATTCGTGTAGCAATGGAAAATAGTTTAGAACTATTCTCAAAAGAATACAGATATCAAGATGCGCTAGATGAGATTGGTACTGCACTTGAACGAGTGGAGCCAGGTGCATTTAGAAGAATCGAAGATTTCTACTTCAAAAATCTTGGTGTAATGTAATAGTGATTGATTGTTAAAAGGGCTCTTTGTCAACTAATGTTGGTGAAGAAATCCAAAGAATTAAATCACTAATGAAGCCTAGAGGGAAATTCCTCTAGGTTTTTCTATTTGATTGAAAAAGAACAGTGCCAAAGCATAAAGTAATTCTCAATTTAAAATTATAGAAGTTACGGAAGCCATAGGCGTTTCTCTTTAATACTTTTATATGGTTATTCAAGCATTCTAATGGTCCGTTGGAATAAGGCAAATTCAACGCATTTTTAATGCCCGTTTGAACTTTTTTAAAGGTAGTA
>NZ_MIKA01000010.1 GCF_001730295.1 Enterococcus plantarum | reverse complement strand
CGCAATGAGTAGGTGAATAGGTCAGCTTGGCTTTAATCACTTGAGCTTGCACTCCTTTTACTGGTCTTTGTTCCAACCAATTTTCTTCAAACCGGAGGTTTTTGTCTGTAAGTCCGAGCAATAATCTGGTATTCTTATCCATAGGGAACAACCTTTCTGATGATTTGTGGTTTTTGTCGATTTCATTTTATCAGTTAGTTGTTCCTTTTTTGTATTTAAATGCTCAAAAAAGTGCTGGTAGAAAATCTTTTTTGATTTCCACCAACACAATATATTATAGAGCCCAAAAAAGAGGCTGAATTTTTGGCTTCTTTTTTTTTACATAGTAGAACTTTTAGCGGAATCTAATAAATGAAAAAATTTTCATCATGATTTGATTGACCTCGCTTTAAATACTGGGTACTCTATACAAAAAGGCGGGTGGAAAAATGAAGGACATAGTCATTTTATTAGTGGAAGATGAAGCGAGTCTAGCTAATTTTATTTCGGAAGAACTTCGATTTGAAGGATATGAAGTACTACACGCAGCGGATGGTGAACAAGCATTAGAGCTATATGAACAAAATCAAGAAAAAATCACGATGCTGTTATTAGATTGGATGTTGCCAAAATATGATGGAATCACAGTTGCTAGAAGGATTCGTCGAGCGAGCCAAGTCCCGATTATTATGATGACCGCCAGAGACCAAGTAACAGATAAAATTACTGGATTGGATGCTGGGACAGATGATTATATTACAAAACCATTCGATATCGAAGAATTATTGGCTAGAATCAGAGTGATTATTCGTCGCCAAGAACAATTCCAGAAACTTCAGCAACAACCTGTACTATTTCAGTATGGTGATTTAACCTTAGATATAACGAAACGAGTAGTCAAACGATATAATGAAGACATTCAATTGACTCAAAAAGAGTTTGAGTTACTGGCAGAATTAATCAAACATCCAGAAGAAGTACGTTCACGGGATGAACTATTGAATGCAGTATGGGGATATGATTATTTTGGGCAAACGAACACTGTAGATGTCTATATACGTTCACTTAGAAATAAGATGGACCATGATTCATCTTGCCGATTGATACAAACGGTTCGAGGAGTAGGTTATGTATTGAGGATGAATAATGAAAAAAATTAAAACGACACTCAAACAACGAAAAAATACAACACAATTTCAATTGACCATTCGTTTTATTGGGTTACTTATTTCTGCTGTACTAATTTTAAGTCTAGCGATTATGGGCATTACAGTAGCAGAACTATACGAATCAACAGAAAAACAGGCAGAATTGTTGGAAGATTCTTTAAAAAATAGTGATGCAAAAGAGGCTAAAGAATGGCAAGAAGTTCTAGTGAAAAATACTTCAAAGGACAGTTCTCTTTATCTCATTTACGTTCAGTTGAACTCTGGGGAAGTCATTTATTCTTCCGACGATGCCGAAGAGGTATTTCAGGAATTTCCCCAGTTGAAACAATTCATTTTAGTTGACCGTATTTTATGGACAAGTGAAATCGAGCCTTACTACTATGAAAGTTTTAAAAAGGAAGGGGCAAAAGTAACGATTTTAATAGATATGGAAGACCAATTTGAATTGATTGGGCGTATTTTTTCGTTAACGATTTTTATCACGTTGGCTGTAATTGTCTTTGGATCGCTGGTAACACATCGTTTTTCTAAAAAATTAAGTGGTTCATTGGTGATCATGGATGAGGAAATCAATCAACTGAATATCTCGGATTCTAAACAACAGCTAACGATACCAAAAACACCGCAGGAAGTTCAAAATATCTCAAAGTCGTTCAATCAGTTACTAGTGAAGCAAAGAATATATTTGAAAAGAGAGCAACAATTCGTCACAGATGCCTCTCACGAACTAAGAACACCGATCGCTGCAATTCGCGGACATGTTAATTTGATCAAACGCCGTGGCGTGTCACATCCAGAAGTGATCCCAATCTCGCTTGATTATGTGGATAAAGAATCAAAACGACTAGAATTACTTGTAGAGAAATTACTTTTGTTAGGCCGTTTAGATACACAAGTTGATACAGAATCGGTGGATTTATCTTTGATGATTCAACAAACAGTCGATGAACTGAAAGTCATGATGTCACAAGAGGTCATCCTTAACATTGAATCAGGAATTTTTGTTGAAGGGCAAGCAGAACATTTTTATCAGATTGCACGGAACTTACTGGAAAACGCTATGAAATATACAGATGCTGCTGGGACAATCACTGTTGAACTATTTTCTGATGAGGCTACGATTCGCTTCATTGTTGAAGATTCCGGTATGGGAATTCCTGATGAGGAGAAAGCAAAAATATTTGAACGTTTTTATCGAGTGGATCAATCCCGCTCCAGTGAGATTTTTGGTACAGGAATTGGCTTATCGATTGTGAAGGAGCTTGTTGAAAAATATCAAGGGGCCATCGCTGTGACAGATGTATTGCCTAAAGGAACTCGTTTTGTCGTGACGCTTGTAAAATGAAGATTTCTTCATTTAACTTTCATGTTGATTTATTTTTTAATAGGATTTACCTGCTAAAATAATAATGTAAAGCAAATCAGAAATGGAAAATTGAAAGGGATGGATAAAATGAATAAAAAGATGATAGTAGTAGGTACATTATGTTTAAGTTTTGCTCTAGCGGGCTGTACAAAGACCGATAAGTCGTTAGAGACAAACCAACAAAGTAAAGTGAGTACAGAAGTGAGCCAATCAACAACGCAAAATTCTAGTAGCACGTCAAACAGCGCTACGAAAAAACAAATACAGATAAATGTAAGTGTAGAGGATGCAATCAAAGCTTATAATGAGGCATACCCAAATACATCAATCACCTCTTTGGAGTTAGATCCTTCATTTGGTGTCTATTATTATGAAATCAAAGGTGTAGATGATTTTAAGGAATATGAAGTCAAAATCAATGCAGAAACGGGCGATCTTAAAAAAGATCGTGAAGAAACATTAGATGAAGATGAACAAAATGGTGTCGAAAAGACGAATGAATCCTTAGATTTGAAGAACATCAAATCTTTAGAAGATGTCTCAAAAATTGCGCAAGACAGTGTCGGAGAAGGAACAGCAATCGAGTGGTCGTTAGAACGAGACCTATCCGTTACTTATTGGGAAGTAAAAGTACAAACTGGAAATAAAGAGATGACTGTAAAAATCAACGCTCAAACAGGAGATGTTTTGGAGAAAAAATTAGACGACTAAAAAGGAAACAGATTCTATTTTTATGGACTGTAAAAGGATGCAACAAAAGTTAAGGTTGGGACAGAAGGGATTATTTCCGAAGCAAAGTGAAGTAATTACTTCTGCTCCAAGCGTTTATTCGGATTCCTTGAGGCTTAGATATGACTCGTAGAGTTATGTTTAAGCCTCATTTTTTTAATCTAAAAATAGAAAAGAGACTTGCAAATAAAATAATGAAATGGTACTCTTAATTCCTAATTGAGAATGATTTTCATTGTCAGTTATTACGATGGTTTATTCTAAAATGATACTACAGATAAAGGATAAAAGAATAGGAGAAAAATGATGGACATTGATTCAATTGAGCAAGCCATTAGAGAGCGCCGGACGATTCGGACATTATCCAATCAAGCAATCTCTATGGAAGTTATAGATGAACTATTAACAAGTTCAAGTTATGCCCCTTATCATTCGAAAGAAGAACCGTGGAAAGTCATTATCGTCAATGTTGCGCAAGATCGTCAGCTATTTGTTGAAAAAATCATGGAAAGCTATGATCGATTGAATACATGGGTACACTATGATCAGCAAAATCTAGCAACAGCCAAAAAAAGAACACGTGATTATTTTCTAGCGGTTCCTTTGACCTTGATTGTCACAGCGCCTACACATGAAAGTGAAAAAATGAACTTGGAAGCAGTAGGGGCTGTTTCAGCGTTTATTCAAAATTTTCAATTGGCTGCTTGGTCAAAACAAATCGGCGTGACTTGGCGGACGATTCCAGTTATTTTTGATGAGAAGTTCAAACAGGCTGTTGGCGTGACAGCAGAGCGACAAATTATCGGGTTGCTTGATATCAGTGCAATAGATGAAACGATGAAAATCCCGACAAGCCGGAGAAAATCGGTAGATCAATGGACAGCTCAACTGTCTGATAAAATAGCGGAAATGAGTGAAGGCAATGAGTAGTTCTGATACACAGGAGGCGTATTTTTTTGCAAGTAATCAAGGCAAGTGATAGAAGAAACAAGACGAAAAATCAGCAATTTTTTTCGTTGATGTTGTTAGTATTGATCGCACTTATTTTCTTTTCAATTGTTTATTCGTTGATCAATGGGCAAGCGAATATTTCTATGGAAGATGTATGTCAAATTCTGTTAACCAAAATATCAGGTGGTAGATTTGGATCGCTTGATGGAATCGCGAGTAATTCAGCGGTCAATATTATTTGGTTTGTTCGGACACCAAGAGTGATTTTAGCCGTTTTTGTGGGCATGGGGTTGGCTATTACTGGAGCTGTGATGCAGGCTGTTGTTCAAAATCCGTTAGCGGATCCTTATATCTTAGGCATTTCCTCGGGCGCTTCACTGGGTGCAACTTTTGCGATTTTGGTCGGATTTGGTACGGGAAGTATTTTTTCTCAATTTGGGTTAGCTTTTGGAGCATTTGTTGGTGCGATGGCTGCGGCATTTGGTGTGCTTATTTTGTCGGGAATCGGTGGTCGCATGACTTCGGTTAAATTGGTTCTATCCGGTTCGGTGATTGGTGCTCTTTGTAGTTCTATATCAAGCTTCATTGTTTATCTTGCGAATAATGCGGAAGGCATGAAGACTGTAACATTTTGGGCAATGGGGAGTTTAGCTTCTGCAAGCTGGAATAAGTTGAGCGTTTTGTCGATCACGGTTGTTGTGATCACGGGTTTCTTTTTATTTCAACATCGTATCTTGAATGTGATGTTATTAGGTGATGAAGCGGTGGTTACTTTGGGGGTTCCTTTGAGCAAATATCGTCAATTGTATTTACTATTGTCTGCTCTTTTGACAGGAGTGATTGTGGCGTATTCTGGCATGATTGGTTTTGTAGGATTGATCATTCCGCATATCGTCCGTGGGTTTATCGGGTCAGATCATAAACGGTTGCTACCGATTGTCGCTTTGTCAGGTTCTCTCTTTATGATTTGGGCTGATTTGCTTTCAAGAGTCATTATTCCAAGTGTAGAACTGCCAATCGGTATTATTACGTCCGTGATCGGTGCACCGTTATTTATCTACATTATTGTCAAAAAAGGCTACAATTTCGGAGGCTAACAATGGAATTAACTGTAAACGACTTAGAAATCTTGATCGGACAAGAATCGATCGTTAAAAGTATCTCTTTTCAAACACAAAAAAAACAATTTGTGGGGATTATCGGAGCGAATGGTTGTGGCAAATCAACGATGCTAAAAGGGATATATAAAGGAATCAAACCGCAAGCTGGCCGTGTATTTTTAGATGAGTTGGATCTTTTAGCGGTTTCTGAAAAAAAAGTGGCTCAAAAATTAGGTGTAGTGAATCAGTTTAATGAATTGAATTTTGATTTAAGTGTTTTTCAAATGGTTTTATTGGGGCGAACACCGCACAAGAAGTTATTAGAATCAGATACACAAGAAGATAATGAGATTGTGATGGATGCGTTAGCTAAGACCAATTTAACTAGCTATTCTGAGCGAAGCTTCTTGTCACTATCTGGTGGTGAAAAACAAAGGGTGATTTTAGCTCGGACGATTGCACAACAGCCTAGTTATATGATTTTAGATGAACCGACGAATCATTTGGACATTCGCTATCAGCTTGAAATATTGAGTTGTGTAAAAAATCTTGGAATCGGAGTTTTAGCCGCACTCCATGATTTAGAACTCGCAGCTCATTATTGTGATTATATTTATGCAATGAAGGCAGGGAAAATCATTGCGGAAGGCAAACCTGCGGACTTATTTACCGCGAATTTGATTGAAGAAATTTACGGTGTTAAATGCACGATTTATCAAAATCCAGTGACCCGGGGTTTAGGATTTTCTTATTCATTAGACTAGTCCCAAGGTTTAAATTTATATGTAGAGGAAGCGAAAAAAATGAAAAAAGCACTTATTGTTAGTTTAATAGGGGTAACGATTTTAACAGGTTGCGGTCAAAAAGAGCAAAAGTCAGCTGAAACAAAACAAAGTGAAGGGTATCCTGTAACGGTTCAAAATTTTACGAAAGCAGAAGGTGCGGAAAGTTGGAAAAAGAAAGAACAAACTTTTGATAAAGCACCAGAAAAAGTTCTAGCGAATACACAACCTGCAGCAGAGTTATTACTGCATTTAGGCTTAAAAGATAAAATTGTTGGTGTCGGTGCAGTATTTGGCGAACCTGATAAAGCAGTCGAAAAAGAGTTTAATGAATTGAATCATTTATCTACCGATTATATTGGCAAAGAAATGGCGCTAAGTGTTGATCCAGATTTGATCTATGGACGCGGGGGGCTGTTTGATAACCAAGACTGGGGTGTCGGTACTGTTGATACGCTAAATGAAATGGGAATCAAAACCTTCGTATTGAATTCTTCTGTGACGGGTGGCACATTTAATTCTGTTTATGATGATATCGATAATTTAGGCAAAGTATTCAATGTAACGGATAAAGCAGGCACATTCAAGGCAGAGTTGAAAGAGCGTCAAGCCAATGTCGAGAAAAAACTTACGAAAATCAAAGAAGACCAAACGTTTGCTTATCTTCATACAACAGATCCAGCTGAATTATATGTTTATCCTGCAAATAATGAAACGTTTTTCAATGACATTTTCAAAATGGTGAAACTAGACAATGTTTTCAGAGATGAAAAAGGTGAAGTCAGTATAGAAAAATTGATTGAAACAGATCCTGATGTTTTGATTGTAGCAGATTGGAGCACGTTGAAAGAAGGGATTTCTGGCGATAAAATGATCAATGAAGTCTTGAAAAATCCAAAACTTTCAAGTATGAAAGCCATAAAAAACAAAAAAGTTTATGCGATGGATTATAATTATATGTTTGGTTATGGCTACCAATCATTAGATGGAATTGAAAAATTAGCGGATCAAATGTATCCGGAAAAATAAGCAATCGTCTATTCTGTATCAAAGGAGGTTGGGTCAAGACTCTATGAGTAATAGCCCCCCTTTTTTTGACTACATTCAAAGAATGAAAGGATAACAAGAGTTTAGTGTTATTGAAGAACAACAAATAGTACGAAACACTCAAAAACCTTTGTAATAAAGGTTTTTTCTACTTTAAAATAAAAATAGATCAGACCATAAAATAAGAGAGAAATGAAAACTAGTCTAGAAAAAAAGGAGATTTATGCTATACTAAATTTAGTTTGTTACGTTCATTTTTAAGGATAAAAACAGTAGAATTTACTGAATAGTAACAGGCAATTGCACGATTGATTTACATAAATAATAATGAAGCGGATTTCAGAAAATTTACACAACATTTACGCCATTATTATGATAAATTTACACCACTAAAATACAATGGATATAGCTAAAGTAGGAGAGTAATTTCAACTTTAGGAATATCGACATGCGAAGGGATGGAAAGAGTGAAAAAGAGAACGAAATTGTTAGGGTTGCTATCTGTTATTGGTTTGAGTGTTGGGTTACTTACAGGATGTGGGTCAGGTGGCGATAAAAAAGCTGCGGATGATACGAAGCCATTAGAATTACAATTTGTACCAACCAACAACGATGGCTCAATGGAAGCAAAAGCGAAACCTTTCGCAAACTATTTGTCAGAAAAATTAGGACGTGACGTCAATGTTACGTTAGCAACAGATTATTCAACAATCGTTGAGGCTATGGCATCAGGCAAAGTAGATATCGGGATCATGCCGCCATCAGCATACGTTCAAGCACGTAATCAAAAAGCTGCCACAGCGATTCTATCTTCTGAACTAGGCGCGTTCAACCGTGAAACTGGGAAACCAGAAGCGGATAAATTATCTAGCACCTTCAAAGGTGAAGTGCTTGTACGAGCAGATAGCGGAATTGATTCTTTGAAAGACTTAAAAGGCAAAAAAATCGCGAGCTTAAGTCCCAATTCAGCCAGCGGCTATATTTATCCAGTTGTTGAAATGAAAGAAGTAGGGATCGATCCAACGAAGGATGTCACACTGACAACGGTTAATGATATTCCAAGTGAAATTACCGCTGTTTTGAATGGCCAGCAAGACGCTTGTTTTGTTTTTGAAGGAGCACGTAATGTGTTTGCCTCAAAATTTGAAAAAGATGACTTGTTTAAAGAGTTAAAAGTCTTATATCTAACAGATGGTGATATTCCAAATGATGCAATCGCCGTTCAACCTAAGATGGATAAAGACCTACAAGCAAAAGTCAAAGAGGTTTTCTTGGCAATGCCCAAAGATTCAGAAGGCGCAGAAGCGATGGCAATGTGGGGACACAAAGGCTATGTAGAAGCGGACGATAAAAATTACGATACAGTCGAAGAATATACAGAAAAAGCAGCAGAATAAAGCGTTGCGACATGAATGAGTGACCTAACGAGGACGAGACAAAAGCCTTTAGCTTTGATAAATAAAAAGGAGCTGCTTTTTTCTCGCCGTTTATTCGGATTTAGAGCCTGAAACAAAACTAGGAATTAGTTTTGTCTCAGCCTTTTCTATTTTTTTATTAAAAAGGAGAAATCATGATTCAGTTTGAAAATGTAACAAAAACCTACAATAATGGGGTTAAAGGACTTAAAAATATTAATTTAACCATCAACGACGGTGAGTTTGTGTCAGTGATTGGATTAAGTGGCGCGGGTAAAAGTACATTGTTACGCTCGATCAATCGGTTAAATGAAATCACTGAAGGCAATATTAACATCGATGGTGCTTCGATCACGAAAGCCAATAAAAGAGATTTACGCAGAATTCGTAGAAATATCGGCATGATTTTTCAACATTTTAATTTAGTAAAAAAAAGTTCTGTTCAAAAAAATGTTATTTCAGGTCGACTAGGCTATTATTCCACGCTGAAAAGTATCTTTGGGATTTTCTCAAAAGAGGACTATGCATTAGTCAATGACGCGTTAGATCGTGTTGGCCTAGCAGATAAGCTTCATTCAAGAAGTGATGAGTTAAGTGGTGGGCAACAACAGCGTGTGTCGATCGCAAGAACGTTGGTTCAACAAGCATCGATTATTTTAGCAGATGAACCGGTAGCGTCATTAGATCCAATCACGACACAAAAAATCATGAAAGACTTAAAGAAAATCAATCAGGAGTTGAATCACACTGTAGTGATCAATCTTCACTCTGTCGATTTAGCCCGTGAATTTTCTAGTCGAATCATTGGTTTACGTGATGGAGAAGTTGTTTTTGATGGGACTGCAGCAGAAGCGACTGATGAAGTCTTGACGAGTATTTATGGTGCGGATATTTTGAAACAAACTGAAGGTGTTGCGTAATGAAGGTAAAAGATACGATTCACCGTGATTTATATAAGCATTTATTTATCGTAGTATTGCTCCTTTTATGTGTGTATTCAAGTGCACGTGTGACTGGCGCCGAAATGGCAGATGTTTTTAATAACTTAGATCAGATGGGCATTTTTTTACAACGTTTTCTTAGTCCTGATTGGGGGTATATTCCTAAAATCATTGAGCCGATGTTGAAAACAATCAAAATGTCTGTAGTTGGAACCACGCTTGGCGTAATATGTGCTGTGCCGTTTGCATTTCTAGCGACAACAGTTGTAACCAGAAACTTTTTTATAACAACAATCATTCGTTTTTTTATGAGTATCGTCCGGACAATTCCTAACCTATTGCTGGCGGCACTGTTTGTAGCAATGTTTGGGATCGGTGAATTCACGGGGGTCTTAACGATTGCTGTTTTCACATTTGGGATGGTTTCACAATTAGTTTACGAAGCTATCGAAACAATCGATCTTGGACCAATCGAAGCAGCTGAATCAGTTGGTGCAACAAAGACTCAGATTGCTTTTTGGTCAATTGCACCGCAAATATCGCACCAAGTTGCCAGCTATTCTTTGTATGCATTTGAAGTCAACATTCGTGCATCAACGATTCTAGGGTATGTTGGTGCTGGTGGAATCGGTGTGATTTTAAATTCGTCATTGAGCTTGATGCGCTATGACCGAGTGTCGATCATTATTTTATCTATTTTAGTTGTGGTGATCACAATCGATTGGATCAGTGAAATGATCAGAAAGAGGTTGGTATGATGAGCATGAATCGAAAGTTAAAAAGCTATTTGCCGATCATTATTGTTTTAGCAATCATTCTTTATTCGGCAGCGGGGATTGATTATTCTGAAGCTGGAAATATGTCTTTTGATATGGTTAAATCCGTATTTTCAGGATTATTCCAACCTGATTGGGGATACATTTATGATGGAAGCGGTGAAGATTTACTAAGTTTGTTATTGTTAACGATCGGGATCGCTTTTTTAGGAACCGTTATTGCGACAGTATTAGCATTACCTCTAACGTTTATCAGCGCCCACAACCTATGGAAATCAAATACGATCGTTTCAAAAATCGGTAAGTTCATTTGTAATGTCTTAAGAGCTTTTCCAGAACTTGTTTATGCTATTATTTTTGTGAAGATGGTTGGTCCTGGCCCATTTGCTGGGGTCTTGGCAATCGGCGTTCATCAGATCGGAATGTTAGGTAAATTATATACCGAAGAAATCGAAGCGATGGATGAGGCGCCAGTAGAATCAATGACTGCTGTGGGGGCTAATTTTTGGCAGACAATGTTTTATGCGCGCTTGCCTCAATTGATTCCAACCTTTTTGTCATTAGCGTTGAACCACTTTGAAATAGCCGTTCGCAGTGCTGCAACACTTGGGTTAGTTGGAGCCGGTGGAATTGGTGCGCCAATGATTTTTGCGATTCAGGCAAGAGCCTGGGATAAAGTCGGGATTATCTTGTTCGGAATCATTATTACAGTATTTTTAATCGATGCTGTAACTGGTTATTTACGTAAAAAACTACAGTAATTCGTGAGGATAGAAAAATGGATAAAGTAACGATATTAAGTACAACAGATGTCCATGGTTTTTTAACAGCCGCAGCAAATGGAGAGAACGGTCTTTGTTCTCTTCCTGCGATTGCTGAAAAGTATCATGAACCGATTCTGATCGACAATGGTGATTTTTTAGTGGGTAGTCCTGAGACTACTTTTTTTAATACCACTATGGCTATTTCGCCTTTGATTGAATTAGCCAATACTATTGGATTTGATGTAATGGTTCCAGGAAATCATGATTTCGATTATGGAATTGATTTTTTGAAGCGTCAAGTTGCTGCGTTTAACGGTCAGTACCTTTGCGCCAACGTCTTAGATTTAGCAGATGAATTGATTTTTGAGCCGTATACGATTATTGAACGTGGTGAGTTGAAAGTTGGTGTAATTGGTGTGATCACTGGTGCAATGCCCCAAATCACTGATTATGATCAAATTAAGGATTTGAAATTCATCAATGTGCTTGAGAGTTTGAACCGCTGGGTACCGCTTGTGCGTGAACAGGTCGATGTGTTGATTGTCAGCTACCATGGCGGGATTGAACGGGATATGGACACAGGGCAGCCTACGCAATACGATACAGGAGAAGATCAGACTTATCGAATCATTAGTGAAATAGTTGGGATCGACGGTGTGGTATGTGGGCATCAGCATCGAATCAATGCAGGAATAGTAAACAATACAGCATTTGTCCAACCTGGCTATCGAGGCAATTACATTGGAGAATTAACTTTTTCGATTCAAGAAAATCAAGTGACAGATAAAAAAGCTCAATTGATCAGTACCGAAAAAGTTGCACCAGCTAGTTACTCTTTGTACGATCAGTCAGATTACAAAAAATGGTTGGAAAAAAAACTTGATCTAAGCTGTTTTCCACAATATTTAGCGAAGAAAGTTCCAGGAACGTTTTATGCTGTTAACGTAAAAGGAACAACAATTGGCTCTTTTTTAAGCAGCTTTAGGCCACCGTATACGCTATCAACCTACCATGTCTCTCAAAGCGAACTGAAAGAGCTACTGTTAAGACAACCTATTGAAGGTCTAACCATAGTAAATGGCCAACTCATACCTGACCAATCGAGTTATCGAGTAACGACTAATGAACCAATCTTTCCAAGTTATCGTTTGGAAACAAATTATATTTATAATCTGTTTGACGAATATATAGCTTGGATTAATATGAATCAATACAGGAATGAGGTGAAACAAGATGAAGCAACAACTTAAAATTTACTATACATCAGATGTTCACGGCTATTTATTTCCAACCAATTATGCGGATACACAAGAAAAAGATATGGGGCTATTGAAATGTATGCCAAACTTTCAAAAAGATGAGAATACATTGATTATTGATGGTGGAGATATGCTGCAAGGCTCAGCTTTAGCAACCTACTGTCAAGCTCATCCGGAGGAAGGGTTTCCTCAAGCAACGGTCTTGAATCAAGCTGGCTATGATTTTGTCACATTAGGGAACCATGATGTTAATTATGGCACAAGTTACTTGTATCAGTATCTAGATGCCCTTCAAGCAACCTGTGTGTGCGAGAATATCTTAGATAAAAGCACTAATACCAAAAAATTTCCGTGGACGATCAAAACCGTAGCGAATGGCTTAAGAGTAGGCATTGTCGGCGTGGTGACAGAGTATATCACTGTTTGGGAAAAAGCTGACAATATCAAAGATATCACGATAGCTGATCCATTTATAGCGGCAAAACAGGCGCTAGAGGAAATGAAACCACAAGTTGATCTTACGATTTGTATTTATCATGGCGGGTTTGAAAGAGACGTGAAATCAGGGAAGCTCTTGTCTAAAACACGTGAAAATATTGGCTATAAAATCTGTGAGGAACTTGATTTTGATTTATTGTTGACAGGACATCAGCATTTATTGATCGAGGGACAATTGCTGCATGGTACTTATGTTGTACAACCGTCATCGAATGCGCTAAATTATTTTGAAATCGATATTGAAAAAACGAATAATATCATAGATATAACAGCGAGTGTAGGCAAACCTAGTGCTGTTCCAGATTCTGATTTGGTAAATGAATTAAAGCCTTTGGAAGCAAAAGTACAAAGCTTTTTGGACCAAGCAATTGGCAAACTGGACAGCGATGCATTAGCGAGCGACAAGTTAGAGATGGCACTGCATGGAAGTCCAGTGATAGAATTAATTGGAGCGATTCAATTACAAGCTAGTAATGCTCAAATCACAGTAGTTTCTTTAGCAAATACATCACCTGGATTTCATAAAGAGGTAACGATGCGAGATGTGATTGCGACGTATCCATACACAAATCAGCTGATTACGCTAAACATCACTGGGGCTCAATTAAAAGAAGTTGTGGACAAAAATATGGATTATTTTAGTTTGGACAAACAAAATAAAGTGAACATTTCAACCCATTACTTGTATCCTAAAATTGAACACTATCATTTTGACTTTTTCTTTGGAATTGATTATACGATCGATCTCTGCCAAAAGGCTGGAAAGCGTGTAACCGAGTTGCGTTATAATAACCAGCCGATCAAAGATACAGATGAATTTACGATTGCTTTAAGTGATTATCGAGCAAGTGGTGGTGGCGGGTTTAAAACCTATCTGGAATGTCCTGTTCTTAATGAAGGGGCAGAAGAAATTGTTGGATTAATTGTTGCGTACATTCAGGCAAAAGAAGAGATAGTAGTGCCTAAAAATATGAATTACAAGATCAATCATTCGTGTGCTCAAGAGGGATGAATGTTGGTTGTTTCAAGAAAAAATGCGTTACAAAACTTTTTTTAGTTTTGTAACGCATTTTTTATGAATAACGAAGCTTATCAATTGGATAAACTGTATGTAGGGGAAAATCATTGCCTATTGTAATGATAAAACTTGTCCGATATAAACGGTTGAATCACTTAAATTATTTTTCAACATTAAATCTTGAAGTGATAATTTGTTCTTTTCAGCAATTACAGAGAGTGTATCTCCAGGCTGAACAGTGTAAGTAGTTGCTGGAGGTGTGGCGTTTTGTTCAGTTGAGCTTTCAGTTTGCTCGTCAGCAACCTCTGATGAAGGGGTTGTTGTTTGATCTGGTTGACTTGACATTTCAGTGGTCGAACTAGATTCTTCCAGTCTGCTCACGGTTGTTGAACTTTCTCTTACAGGAACATTGCGCTCTGTGTTATCAGCTACCGATGACTGAGTTGTTGTTCCATGCGCTTGTTCAAGCTGATTGACTTGTTTTTCTATACTGTTTAATTGTTCTTCTTGCTTCGCGCTTGCTTGAACATTTAAGAATAGTAAAAAGCCTAGTGCAAGTGTATTTATAAATAACAATAAAATAACAGTTATAATCGTCGATTTCGAGTTGGATACTGGACGCTGTTGCTTCCGTCTTGAATATTCTTCTTCCAAAATACTTTCACTCCTTTCCTAACAAGTTCACAAGAGAAACACTGTGAAATAAAGCAACTATAGTATATCACAATAGTATAGCACACTCCAATAGGAAAATAATTGGAGTGTATATCAATGATTATTTATTTAAATGAAAAAACAAAATAAAAGAACGTATGAAAATAAAAAAAAGTTTATTATGTAATTATCTGTTGATTTCTAGAGCTAAATTGTTTTATTTCAAGGAGAAATTTCTTTCTTTGTTTTTTTGTTTAGAAAAATATATTTTTTTACTAGTCCATATTTTTTTTCATCATAATCAGTTTATCGTCAAAATGATAGACTCCCAACTAATGTTATACAGCAGTTCGTTTTTACTAGTTATCAGAAAATCACCTTGAACAAATAAACATAAATAGTAGTGGAAATCCTCTTACTAAGATTATAATAGAGAAGGATACTAAAAACGTGGTGATCCGTACAGAAGGGTTAGTCGGAGAAAATTACGTTTACATCCACGAAAATGAGCGTGTAATTAAGTGTCCGTTGGCGCAATCAGTGCTGACGATTTCACTATAGGCACGATAAAACTGGAGGCATTACGATGGAGCATAAACAACTGGATCAATTTCCAAAGGATTTTCTATGGGGATCAGCATCTGCTGCTTATCAAGTAGAAGGTGCATGGCAAGAGGATGGCAAAGGTGTTTCTGTGTGGGACGAATTTGTTCGAATTCCTGGAAAAACATTCAAAGGGACCAATGGGGATGTAGCAGTCAATCATTATCACCGGTATAAGGAAGATGTTGCGTTAATGAAAGAGCAAGGCCTAAAAGCCTACCGCTTTTCTGTTGCTTGGACACGGATTTTTCCAAACGGTCGGGGTGAAATCAATCAAGCTGGGTTGCAGTTTTATATTGATTTAGTGGATGAATTGATCGCAAATCAAATTGAACCCGTTTTAACGCTGTACCATTGGGATTTACCACAAGCGCTACAAGATGAATACCAAGGGTGGGAATCAAGAAAAATCGTTGCAGACTTTACAAATTATGCACAGGTTTTATTCGAAGCGTTACGTGGAAAAGTAAAGTATTGGGTCAGTTTAAATGAGCAAAATATCTTTATCAGTCACGGTTATTTAATGGCTTCTCATCCACCGGCAGTGAGTGACCCCAAACGAATGTATCAGGCGAATCATTATGCTAATTTAGCCAACGCAGCAGTAATCAAGAAATTCCATGACATGGATATGCCAGGGAAAATTGGACCAAGTTTTGCTTATAGTCCAAATTATCCGTTAGATAGTGATCCACAAAATGTGTTAGCAGCTGAGGACTCAGAAGATTTAAATGCACATTTTTGGATGGATGTTTATTTATTTGGGAAATATCCAATTGCAGCTTTAAAATTGTTGAAAGAACAAGGGGTAGCGCCTATAATCGAACCTGAGGATGACGAACTTTTAGCTGCTGGCAAACCGGACTTTTTAGGAATCAACTATTATCAAACCAATACGGTTGTCTTCAATCCGCTTGATGGTGTTGGCTTAGGGAGAATGAATACGACAGGTGAGAAAGGGTCTTCAGAAGAATCAGGTCTACCAGGTGTCTTCAAACGTGTGGAAAATCCATTCGTAGAACGTACTAATTGGGATTGGGAAATCGATCCAGAAGGGTTGCGTATTGGGCTTCGAAGAATCACAAGTCGTTATCGAATTCCTGTGTTGATCACTGAAAACGGACTTGGAGAATATGATAAACTAACGGAGGCTAAAGAAATCCATGATGATTATCGGATTGATTATCTAAAAGGACATATACATGCAATCAGAGAAGCAATCACAGATGGTGTGGATGTTTTAGGCTATTGCACATGGTCCTATACAGATTTACTAAGCTGGTTGAATGGCTATCAAAAACGATATGGTTTTGTTTATGTTGCGCAAGATGAAAACCAAGATGGCTCTTTGAATCGATACAAAAAAGATAGCTTCTATTGGTACCAAAAAGTGATTCAAAACAATGGTAACACGATTTAAAAGGTCAGTTGAATAGTGAATAAGCTGGAGCAAATCTCTCTGATTTTTATTCAGCTTATTTGCCGTTTCGAATTAATGAATCTTTCAGTGGAAATGAAAGGAGCGAAGGTCTATCATATGAACTTTCCCCAATCACTTGTTATAATGAATCCATATTGTATCAATCGGTCGAAGTACGAATCAAGTGATAAGAACGTTTAAAATAAGGGAGGAAGTTCTCATGGAAAGATTTGACGTCATCATTATTGGAAGTGGACCTGGCGGGATGGCAGCGGCCTATGATTTAGCAGATAAAGGGAAAAACGTGGCAGTCGTTGAAGCTGATTTATGGGGTGGTACGTGCCCAAATCGAGGCTGTGATCCTAAAAAAGTGCTGTATGGAGCAGTTGAAGCTAGAGATAATTTACTGCAGTTAGAAAAACGAGGATTCAACACGATACCGGAAATCAACTGGACAGATTTGATGGCGTTTAAAGAGACTTTTACGAAATCGGTACCGACTGAGCAAAAAGAAGGTTTAACAAGTGCAGGGATTCACACAATCACAGGGAAAGCTTTTTTTAAAGATACCCAAACTATCGAAGTTTGTGGGGAACTGTATCAAGCGGACAAAATTATTTTAGCGACAGGACAACGTTCGGCGATTTTGGATATTCCTGGTAAAGAATATTTTAGTACGAGTACTGATTTTCTGAGTATGCAGGACTTACCGAAAAAATTGGCTTTTGTTGGAGGGGGTTATATCTCACTTGAATTGGCCAATATTGCAAGCAGTTGTGGCAGTGAGGTACATTTACTTCATCATAATGAACGACCGCTAAAAGGCTTTGATGAACTGTTGACTGAAGAGCTGATCGAGCATTTAAAAAGCCGTGGAATTACGTTTCACTTTAATGAATCGGCTGAGGAAATCAGCAAATCTGGGGCTCAGTTTGAAGTGTCTTTGACAAGTAAGGAGACGTTATTGGTGGATCGAATTTTCTGTGCAACTGGGCGCATCCCGAATGTGGAAGGCATGGGACTAACTGAAATTGGGGTTGAGTATACGCATAAAGGACTTGTGGTAAATGATTATTTGCAAACGACAGTTGAAACTATTTATGCTCTAGGTGATTGCTTGGAAAAACAACAGCCAAAATTAACTCCTGTCGCTAGTTTTGAAGGAAGTTATCTGGCTAATCTGTTTACTGGTAAAAATGAGAAAATCCATTATCCTTTGATTCCAACAATCATATTCAGTTCTCCTAAATTAGCTCAAATAGGTTTAACTGATTTGTCCGCTTTAAAAAGTACAGAGTATGAAGTGAGTGACTTAGATTTAAGTCAATGGTTTACGTATAAACGGATCAACGAACCGCTTGTCAAAGCAAAAATAGTTACGGAAAAGCGTACGGGTTTATTGGTTGGCGCAACAGTCCTAGGAAATGAAGCGGATCAATTGATCAATCTGTTTACTTTGATGATCAATCAAAAATTACCAGCTGAAAAAATCAATGAAATGATCTTGCTTTATCCAACGGTCGCTAGCGATTTAAGTTATCTTTATTAAAAACAAACGACAAACGAAATCTAAAACCTTTCGTTTGTCGTTTGTTTTTAATTATTTTTATAGCCTAAAAATTAACTGTTGACTTGCTTTAAGCTGTAAGCAATAATAGGATAATTACGTCAACGGTATTGAAAAGTGTTTATAAACGGATGATCCATAAATATAATTTATTGATTACATGAAAATAAAACATTAGATATTATAGACGATTCTTTTTAAAATAAAGATAGTGAAAAAGTGAACAAAGTCAATTTTAAACAGCTAGGAGAATGGCGATGGAAGCAACGAAAAAAAATTACACCCCTTTGATTGGTTCTTTATATACGAATTTTATTTTTCAAGGTATGGCAGCGATTATTCTATCTCAAAACCTGAATGCATTGATGGATAGCTGGCAAGCAACGGTACAGCAAGTAACATTGGTCATTAGCGGTATTGGTTTAGGCCGCGTGTTGATTTTGTATTTTGCCGGTTATTTTTCAGATAAATTTGGACGTAAGAAAACGGTCCAACTGGGAATTATTAGTTATTTGATCTTTTTCTTAGGAATCTTGATCAGTCAAAATTATGTACAAGGACTCTTTTTTGCCTTGTTTGCTGGGTTTAGTAATGCATTTTTAGATACAAGTACATACCCGACGTTGATGGAGGCTTATCCGAATGAAAAGGACAATAGTTCTCTTAGTGTGTTGAACAAAGCGTTCATTTCTTTAGGTCAGTTTATTTTACCGCTGTTGACACGATTTATGTTGAATCATGAGATTTATTACGGACTTGTTTTTATTGGATGTGCGTTGGGTTTGTTTCTTAATTTACTCTATATTTCAAAACTGGGATTTCCAGAAAGAGCAGAGATAGAGGCGAATATACCACAAATCATCAAAGAAGAAGTGAATACGAAAGGGAAACAACCACTGTTTAAAGTTGAAGGCTTAGCGTTATTAGTTTTTAGTTTTACTTGCGTGTCTACTTTCAATATTTTTATTTTGTGGGTACCATCTTTTGCAGAATCATTGAATCTTATGAACCATTCCAATAGCTTGGTTTTAGTCAGTGCCTATAGTATTGGTTCGTTTGCATCAGTATTTTTAACGTCATTGATCGTAAAAAGAGGCGTTGCCCCAACCTTATTACTTGTTTGGTGTACTACAATTTCCTTATTCTTACTGCTGGGCATGACCTTATTTCCAAGTACGCCGATGTTTTTGATCGGTTCAATCGGTATTGGTATTTTTGCTGCGGGTGGAATTTGGCAGTTAGGGTTGGCAGTTTTGTTGGAGTTATTTTCAAAAGGTAAAGGACGAATCACTAGTTACTACTCGATTGCAACATCTGTTTCCGTAATGGTCATTCCATATATTACAGGACAACTGGAAAAAATAAATGTTTCGCTAATTTTTTGGTTAAACATTGCATTGACTGCAGTGGGTGTTGTTGCTGCGATAATCATTCGATACCGTTATAAGAAAGTAATGAATGAATCGCAAGATGCCATCGCATTAAAAGAAATCACTCAATAATCAAAAAAACATATATAAGTAGGTATAAAAGAGGGCGAAGTGATACTCAGGTGTTTTGAGTATGGCTTCGCCCTTTCAATCTTGTTTAGTTTAAAAATGCTTTTGCAATGTTTTCGTTGATTGTGATCATTCGGTAAAAGTCATTGATTGTCACGAATTCATTTGGCTGATGTGCATATTTTGTTTCGCCAGGACCTAGAATTAAAATAGGAAACGCTTTGTTGACACGACCAAATTGAGAACCATCGGTATAGCCTGTCATACCAAATGTATTTGCCGTTTGGCCAGTAACATCTGCAACAACTTTTTGAGTTAATACAGTGAATGGATCGTCAAGTTCTGTTTTCATCGAAGGTAAGTCATTGATGAACTCGATTTCCGCCTTAAAATCTGGAACGGTTGTGGCTAAGGTATCCAGCATTTCTTTAAATTGTTGTTTTAATTCAGTATGATCTTGTGCTTTGATGGTACGGATATCGATTTCTACTGTACACTTATCGGGTACGACATTGGTTCCATTGCCGCCGTTGATAATATCCACACTAGAAGTTGAAGCACCGACTAATTCATCTACAGATTGAGAAAAATCAAAGGTTTCTTTAAAGGCATTCAAAACTAAAAGCATATGTTCAATTGCATTTACTCCTTGATCTGGCATTGAGCCATGCGCTGTTTTCCCGTACGTTGTGATACGAGGCCATAAAGCACCTTTGTGCGCCACGCCGATCTCAACATTTGTAGGTTCACCAATCACTAATGCATCTAGATTATCTGCATAGCCTTTATCAACTAATTGACCAGAACCGATAGCGCTCGTTTCTTCTCCAACCGTAGCTAAAAGTTTGATGGTTCCTTTAAAGTTTGAACCTGCTTCTTTTAAACGAATCATTGCAACAACTGCCGCAATCAAGCCAGATTTCATATCGCATGTTCCACGACCATAAAGTAAACCGTCTTTTTCAATTGCTGCAAAAGGATCTTCATCCCAAGGAATTTCACCCACAGGAACGACATCCATATGCCCAGAAAAACCTAGGACAGGACCTTCTTTAGTGCCTTTTAAAGTCGCAACTAATTGATTTCGACCGGCGCTATATTCCACTTGTTCACAAGGAATATCATGTGTTTCAAAAAGAGCTTGTAATGTATCGGCAACCACCTTTTCATTGCCTAGAATACTTTTGATTTGAACGACTTCTTTCAATAATTGTAACGCTTCTTGATTATTCATAGCGTCTCTCTCCCTACACTTGTTTTTCTTTTGGAATAATAAATACGATTGAACCTAAGGCTAAAACGCAGAACAGAATATTTGTCAATAAACCAAACGTTGCTCCTTGTGTATAATTGCCACTAACGCTAAAACCATTGTACACTGCCGCTGAAATTGCCACACCTAATGCTCCGCCAAGAGAACTGGCCATTTTATAAATACCTGAAGCGACTCCTGCTTTTTCATTTGGAACACTGGAAATCGCGGTATCCGTAGAAGGTGTTGCATACATCCCAAGACCCATCCCAAACAAACTATACCCAATAAAAACTAACACAAAATAAGCAGTACCAGTCACCATCGTTAAGGCCATCAAACCAACGCCTGTTCCAGAAAGGATCGTTCCCCATAACATTGGTTTTTTCGCCCCAACGGTTTGTAATAATTTTTCTCCGATTCGAATAGTGATTAACACCAAACAGAGGTAACCAATCGATAACATCCCTGTTTTAGCGGAAGAAAGTCCACGACCTTGTTGAACGTAGGTATTGATCACGATCAAAGTACCTGCAACGGCATTCAATAAGAAATTAGAAATCGTTGCCCCAAGATAACCGCGGTTTTCAAATAAAGAAAACTCAACGAAACTATTATCAATGGTTTGCTCCACCCTATAAAATGCAACTAAGCCAATGATCACGACTGCTGCTAAAATGAGTACAATCGGGCTAGTCCAACCCAATTCAGAACCTTTAGAAACAACTACATTTAAGGCAACCATTGAAACAATAAATAAAAGTAAGCCAATCGAATCAAATGTACTTTTACTATCGCTTGTAACTTTACTTTCAGGTGTGCCGAAAATCAACAGAGCACTACAAATTGAAACAATGATCGAAAAAATAAAGACATAACGCCATCCCAAAGAACTTGCAATAGCGCCACCGAAGAATGAACATAAACCAGAACCACCCCAAGAGCCGATCGACCAATAACTTAGCGCTCGTTGGCGATCTTTTCCTTCATAATACGTTTTGACTAAGGCCATTGTCGCTGGCATGATACAAGCAGCTGATAAGCCTTGGAAGATTCGACCACCTACAAATAATACAGGTCCATGTGCAGCTACCAAAGCTGCCGAACCGATAACACTTAAAATAAGACCAATATACGTTAATTTCATTCTACCTAATTTATCCGCTAAACCGCCAGCTACGACGATAAAAATTCCGGAAAATAAACCAGTCATGGAAATTCCTATGCTTAAAACACCAGAGGAAATACCTAAGTCACTTTGAACCGTGGGTGCCATATTCAATAAAGATTGAGCAAATAACCAATAGGTCAAAACGCTTAATACGATCCCTATCAGTAATTTATTTGTCCCTTTATAGGGAGTCGCCTCTGCTGTGTGTGTGGTTGCTTTCATAGTGAAACTCCTTCAAATAAATAATATAAAACAGCTGCCCCCATTGATTTTGCAGCAATCAATAAACAATCTTCGTCAATATAAAATTTTGGATGATGATGAGGATACATTGGCGTTCCTTCTTTGTGAGCCCCAACAAAAAAGAAACAACTTGGTCGTTCTTTGGCATAATAAGCAAAGTCTTCAGAAGGAGTTTGTGGTCCGCATTTAACTAATTGTTTCACTTCTGGAATTTTCGCTTCATTTAGAGCTTTAGCAACCATTTCAGTAGTTTTGGCATCATTAACACAAACTGGATAATCATTAGCGTAATCAAGTTCATAGCTGATACCGAAACTTTGGCAAATGCCACTAAGGATTTGTTTAAATTCTTTTTCCACGATAGCGCGTGTTTCTTCTTTCATGATTCGTACATCGCCTTCCAATGTAACGGAATCTTTGATAACATTGGCTGACCCTTTGCCGTCAAATGAACCGATTGTAACGGTTGCCGTATCGAAAGGATCGATTCTGCGGCTGACGATGGTTTGAACAGCTGTTACAAATTGAGAAGCAGCTACGATCGTATCATTGGCATCTTGCGGTGTTGAGCCATGACCGCCTTTTCCATGCATGACCACTTTAAACGTTGCCCGACCTGTGTGAACAGATCCAGCATGATAGAGAACATCACCAAGCGGCATCATGCTCATCACATGAATCCCTAAAACATGATCTACACCATCTAAACAACCCGCTTCAATCATTCCTTTTGCACCACCGGGTGGCACTTCTTCGGCAGGTTGGTGGATGATACGAATCGTTCCTGCTAATTGATCTTTTAACTCAATCAGCGACGCTGCCAAAATCATCATATAGGCTGTATGTCCGTCATGTCCGCAAGCATGCATGACATTTGGTGTGCGGGAAGCAAAGGGCAAACCCGTATCTTCTTGAATCGGCAACGCATCGAAATCTGCTCGAATCGCTAAGAAAGGCCCTTTTTTACCTCCGTGGATATCGACTAAAATACCATTACCGCCGCCTACTTTTGTTTGAACATCACAGTCTTTGTCAGCGTAAAAATCAGCAATATATTTTGCTGTTTCTGTTTCTTGAAAAGATAACTCAGGGTGTTCGTGAAAATGTCGCCGAATCCGGATTAATTCAGCCTCTTTTTGTTGAAGCAATGTAAATAATTGTGCGCGTAAATCGTCCATTGGATATTCTCCTTTCAAATACACTATATATTCTAAGCTTAATTAAAAACTTCACAATGATAGGAGTTTCTAAATTTCAGGATTTCCTTTTAAATTCTAAACATCGGAAATTATAAGGTTGGCAAACGAACGATATTTTCTTTGTTGCATGCTATAATTAAGAAAGAAACAAACAAAAGAGGGATGCAAATGATTGTAAATGAAAATTATCAGATTAATTATCAACAATTACGGACGAAACAAGATATACTTTGCAAAGAAACGACCCTTTTAGTCATTTTAAAAGGAAGTTTGTTTATTACTATAGAAGAAGTAACGGATCAAGTAAGTGCAGGAGAACTGTTTGTCATGAATACAGGAGAACGTGTTCTTTTGAATGTTGGTTTAGAACAAAGTTGTATTTATTTAGAGCTGAGGATCAACAGTGTCTTTTTTGCGACTCAATTTCCTGCTTTTTTCTACACTCGTTTTGACTGTAGACCAATTCAAAACGAACATGGCAAGATGCCTGAGATTGCTGCGTTGAGAAGACAAATTGCGGAATTATGTTTAGTTGAATTTAGTGATGATCCATCAAAAAAACTAAAGATCACGTTGTTTTTAACTCAAATCATTTTGTCTCTCGTACATCATTTCCAAAAAGAAGATGTTATAGATTACCATCCTTCAGATAATCAAAAATTAAGAGAGATTTTGGAATATATTGAAGCACATTACCACGAAGGAATTTTATTATCTGATGCGGCCGACTATTTTTTTATGTCGGAATCCTCGTTATCGAAGTTTTTCAAGAAGGAAACTGGCGAATATTTTTCTCATTACGTAAGGACAATTTGTGTAAAACATAGTTTGTCAGAATTGCTGTATACAAAAAAAAGTATCGAGCAAATTGCCTTAGATAACGGTTTTAGCAATAGCAAAACCTATCGGCAACACTTTAAAAAAATTTTTAGCGATTCGCCCACACAGTATCGATCCGCTCATTTAGTCCAGACGAAGGCACCGGAGAAAATCAAACAAGTAACGGAAACATCAGCGCTTCAAATCAAAGAAATTTTGGTCCCTCTGTACAGCTTTATTCAAACGGGATTGGAAGAATCACGCCCTTCAGAATTATCACTAAAGACCAAAAAACTTCATATTACCGCAGAACAATCTGAAGCAGACCATTTAAAAAAAGACGTCATCATTCATGTTGGTTCGTGGGAAGCATTAGCCTCTAGAAAAATTCAAAATGAAATTCTAGACATAAAAAAACAAATGGGCATCAAATACATCAGTATTCAATCACTATTTACCCAAATTCCCTTAACAGTTCAGATCCATCAAGAAGCTGGGATGAATTCATTTCCCGCATTCGAAGAGTGGGACTACATCTTAGCGTTTTTAGAATCCGCTCAGTTAGCGCTTTTTTTCCAGGTGTCACTTGTAGAATTTAAGCAACTAGATGAACGTGTCAAAGATATCTGCCGCAAATTTTTTCGACATGTTCAAAATAAGTTTGGAACCAAAATGACGGAACAATGGAAGATCAATTGTCTATTTAAAGAACAAAATCTTGCGGAGTATTACCCAGAGTTTCTAGAAGTGAAAAAAAGATTCTTAGCGCTCTCACCGAAAATAGCTGTAGGCGCAGAATTTCCCATAGCGGACCCATTTTTTGAGCAACAACAACCAGAACAAACACAATTTTTCTGTGAGATGATTGCAACAAAGTGTGACTTTCTATCTTTTTCTGCGGAGCCTAATTATGTGTTTCAAAATTTAGATAATCCCTTTCCTGATTTAAAAAACTATCATCAATATGTGTTGAATAAAACTCTTCGTATCAAGCATATTCTAAAAGAGTACGAAATCAAGCTACCACTTTATCTTACTGAATGGAATACACTGACTGGGATGACCAGAAACAGTAATGGAACTTTCTTTAGGGGGGCCATTATTTTAAAAGATCTGTTACTGTTGGATACATTAGTAGCAGGTTTCGGTTTTTGGTTGAATATCGAATTGTATGAAAAACAAACACAAGAACGACCACTAAAAAATGATGGGCTTGAACTGTTTCATTTTTACAGTGGAAAAAGACCTACTTATTTTTGTTTATGGTTGGCTAGAAGGATGACAGGGAAGATTCTCGCTCAAGGAGAAGACTATCTTTTGACCTCAGTTGATGGGAAATATCAGTTGTTGTTGTTTAATGCGAATTATTTTGATCCCCATCTTTCATCTGAAGAGGCCTTTCTTGAAAGTCAGGCAGTGACCTTTGAAATTGAACTAGCAGCGATTAAACCAGCACACTATCAAATCAAGCAAATTGATTTTAACCGTCATAATGGTGCCTTATTTTATACCTATGAAGAGTTTCGGAATGCCGAAGCACTGGATTTGGAGACACAAAAATATGTTGTTGAGAGTACGAGACCGAAAATCAAAGTCTTCGATACTCAAATCGAACATCTATTTAACTATTATGTAACACTTGATACAAACGGTATTATGCTATTGGAATTGACACCAACGGTATGAGCAATCAAAGCGTGTTTCCTTGACGAAAAGTGCTCTACTAGCTAGTATTTAGTTAAGATAGATTATTGGAGAGGAAGAAGTAAAATGAGTATTTATGAGTATCAAGTAAAAACGACAACAGATGAAATGGTTTCGTTAGAAGAGTATCGTGGAAAAGTTCTCCTGATTGTAAATACTGCGACAGGTTGCGGGTTTACACCTCAGTACGAGGGATTAGAAGAGTTATATAAAAAATATCGTGAACAAGGATTAGAAATACTAGATTTCCCATGTAATCAATTTGGCCATCAAGCTCCTGGCACTAATCAAGAAATCAGTGAGTTTTGTCAATTGACGTATCAAACGACATTTCAAACGTTTGGAAAAATCGATGTAAATGGAGAAAATGCTGATCCGTTGTACACTTTTTTAAAAGGTGAAAAAGGTGGGCTTTTAGGTGGTGCGATCAAGTGGAACTTTACGAAATTTTTAGTAGATCGTGATGGTCATGTGGTAAAACGCTTTGCACCAACTGTTGAGCCAGAAAAAATTGCTGGAGATATAGAAAATTTATTGTAAGAAATAATTTTTTATTCTTGATATTAATTATCATCTCATGTTATAATAATTTTGCTAAGTAATATAGAACGTAAAGAGTAAGCCCCTGGAGAGTCTGATTCTCCAGGGGCTTTTTTGTGGCGAATGTCGCCCTATCTACTGTTACTTCTTGTTTTTTTATTCAGCCAATACTCAAATAATGAGACGAGTATTCCAACAAGAAGCGGACAGACTAATGCTACGAACATAAAGAGGACATCTCCATCCAGTCGCAAGACTGTAAGATAGGCGACAAAATAAAATACGTAAATTTAAGTCTGAATACTTTTTTAGAAATACTTCGGTATTGAATGGATTGAAAGCCCTTACCGATGTAAAGATGGTATAAAGAAGCCCACTTAACTTTAACACTATCTTTATAGGAAAGTTGATATGCTATTTTTATCAAATGAAGGAGAGGGATTTTGATGACGATTATATCTGGAATAATTGCAGGATTACTGCTTATTTACTTATTTTACCAACTATTTTGGGGGGATCAACGGTGAGTACAATTTTTATCCAACAAACAATCTTTTTTATTGTCTTGATCGGTTTAGCAATTCCACTAGGTATTTATATCCACAAAGTAATGACAAACCAAAAGACAATTTTGACAAAAATGATCCATCCAATCGAAACGAAAATCTACCAATTTTTAGGAACACCAGCGCAAAAAGAAATGACAGCGAAGCAATATAGCTTGAGTGTTCTCTTTTTTAGTTTCTTTTCGTTTATTCTTTTGATGGCTATGCTTTTGGGACAAGGCTTTTTGCCGTTGAATCCTGAAAAATTGCCAGGGACAAGTGTTTCATTGGCGTTTAACACTGCAGCAAGTTTCATCACCAATACCAACTGGCAAGCCTACGCTGGTGAAGAGACATTATCGATCTTTACACAAGCCTTTGGATTAACTGTTCAAAACTTTGTATCCGCTGCTGTAGGGATTGCGGTATTATTTGTTTTACTTCGTGGTTTTACAAAACGGACAACAAAGCAAATTGGCAATTTCTGGCAAGATTTAACAAAAATTATTTTATATATATTATTACCATTATCTTTTATCATTTCCTTACTATTGATTTCCCAAGGTGTTGTTCAAACATTTGCTGGTTCTGTTGAAACGACCAGTCTAGAACTCGGCCAAAAGATCTTTTTACCTTTGGGAACTGTTGCTAGTCAAGTTGCCATCAAACAATTAGGAACAAATGGCGGTGGCTACTTTGGTGACAACTCAGCTCATCCATTTGAAAATCCTAACTTGATTAGTAATTTCATTGAAAATAGTTCGATCCTCTTGATTCCTGCAGCTCTGATCGTTGCTTTTGGACTGTTTGTGAAAGATTGGAAACAAGGTCGAACAATCATGATCGTTTCTCTTGGCTTTTTGATTGCAGCTTTGATTGGTGTGACGTTAAGTGAATATTACGGACCGCAATTTAGTAACGTGATCGGTCAAATGAACATGGAAGGTAAAGAAACACGTTTTGGTATTGGTTGGTCAAGTCTTTGGGCAGTTAGTACGACAGCTGCTTCCAATGGTTCTATCAATGCTATGCTGGATAGCTTCACACCACTTGGCGGATTGATTCCAATGTTCTTGATGCAACTAGGAGAGATTATCTTTGGTGGTGCGGGTAGTGGACTCTATGGAATGATTGTTTTTATCTTGCTTGCTATTTTTATTGCTGGCTTATTAGTCGGAAGAACACCTGAATATCTTGGAAAGAAAATCGAACCTTTCGATATGAAAATGGCTTGTCTAGTGATCTTAACGCCGTTGTTATTGACTTTGATGGGAACGATGTTGTTTGTATTGAATCCACAAGCAATGTCTTGGTTAACAAATCAAGGCCCCCACGGTTTTTCAGAAATTCTCTATGGTTTTTCTTCACTAGCGAATAATAATGGAAGTGCCTTTGCAGGTTTAACCACCGATACGCCATTCATGAATATCCTTGGTGGAATCATTATGATTCTTTCCCGTTTTATCCCGATGTTAGCCGTGATTTATTTAGCCTCTAATTTAGGGAAAAAGAAAATAGTAGCAACAGGTTCAGGCACACTTTCAACGACCAGTGCAACGTTTGTAACGATGTTGATCATTGTGATTTTAGTGATTGGCGCGCTAAGTTTCTTGCCCTCAATGGCATTAGGACCAATCGCAGAACACTTTATGACAAAATAAAGCAAAGAAGGGGAAACAAGTGAAAAATACACAAAGTAAACACAATGTTTATATAGAAGCTTTCAACTCGTCTTTTAAAAAATTAGCACCAACGATTCAATTAAAAAATCCAGTGATGTTAGTTGTTTATCTGGGCGCTATTTTAACGACGGTTTTGTACGTTTTAACGTTTGCTGGCTATACAGATACAGAGCCATTCTTCATTTTAGCGATTGCCATTATTTTATGGCTAACGATTTTATTTGCTAACTTTGCTGAAGCAATCGCAGAAGGTCGGGGAAAAGCTCAAGCGGAAAGTTTAAAACAAGCGAAGAAAGAAGTCACCGCACATAAAGTTGCTTCAATCGAAGACGCTGTAGCAAAAAAATTTACTCAAATCAAGTCCTCCGAACTGAAAAAAGGAGATCTGGTTTATGTAGCATCAAACGAACAAATCCCAATGGATGGCGATGTGATCGATGGTGCGGCTTCGGTGGATGAAAGTGCAATAACAGGTGAATCGGCTCCTGTTATTCGTGAGTCTGGTGGTGACCGTAGTGCTGTCACTGGCGGAACAACCGTTGTTTCAGATTATTTAGTGATCAAAGTGACTGCTGAAAATGGCGAATCTTTTTTAGATAAAATGATCTCTATGGTGGAAGGAACCGAACGGAAAAAAACACCGAATGAAATTGGGCTCCAAATTATTTTGATTATGTTGACGATTATTTTTCTAGTCGTTTCAGCGACATTAATTCCTTTTACCAAATTTTCAAGTGAACTGGTGGGAACCGGTTCTGCTTTAGCGTTAACTACAATTATCGCTTTACTTGTTTGCTTAGCGCCAACGACTATTGGTGCATTGGTTTCTTCTATCGGAATTGCCGGAATGAGCCGCTTAAACAAGGAAAACGTAATTGCGATGAGTGGACGGGCAATCGAAGCAGCTGGGGATGTAGATATTTTATTACTAGACAAAACAGGTACCATCACGCTAGGCAATCGCCGAGCAAGTGAATTTATTCCAGTGACAGGTGTCAGCGAATATGACTTAGCAGATGCTGCTCAACTATCCTCTTTAGCAGATGAAACGGCAGAAGGGCGCAGTATCGTTATTTTAGCCAAAGAACAATTTGATATCCGTGGTCGAGAACTAAATGAAGTAGAGCTTGAATTTATCGAGTTTACAGCAAAAACGCGGATGAGCGGCATCAATTACCAAGGGGACGAAATTCGCAAAGGTGCTGCAGACACGATGAAACAATATGTAGAAGAAAAAGGCAATCGCTATCCAGAAGAATGTGATATTATCGTTCAGCGTGTTGCAAACGAAGGCGGGACGCCCTTAGTTGTCGTCAAAAATAATCAAGTATTCGGTGTGATTTATTTAAAAGATATCGTCAAAAATGGTGTGAAAGAAAAATTTGAAGATCTACGCAAAATGGGAATCAAAACAATCATGATCACAGGCGACAATCCAATGACCGCAGCCGCAATTGCCGCTGAAGCAGGCGTGGATGATTTCTTGGCAGAAGCAACGCCAGAAAATAAAATGAGTTTGATTCGTGACTACCAAGAAAAAGGACATCTTGTTGCAATGACAGGTGACGGTACAAACGATGCGCCTGCGTTAGCCCAAGCAGATGTTGCAGTTGCTATGAATACAGGTACCCAAGCAGCCAAAGAAGCCGGAAATATGATTGATTTAGATTCCAGCCCAACAAAATTGATCAGTATCGTCAAAATTGGGAAACAATTATTGATGACGCGTGGTGCATTAACAACATTCAGTATTGCCAATGATATTGCAAAATATTTTGCGATCATCCCAGTTTTATTTTTCAGTATCTATCCAGCTTTGGATGCCTTGAACATCATGAAATTAACGAGTCCAACAACGGCGATTTTATCAGCGATCATCTATAATGCTGTAATCATCGTAGCGTTGATCCCATTGGCGTTGAAAGGTGTTTCTTATAAAGAAAAACCAGCCAGTAAAATTTTAAGCCACAATTTACTTGTTTATGGAGTAGGTGGCGTGGTAGCACCGTTTATTGCGATTAAATTAATCGATGTTCTATTGACGCTCGTTTTGTACTAAACGTTACTTACCTTAGATTCATAGGCTAGTCTTTCGGAAAAAAGATAAAAATAGAGTCTGGCAAAGAGCGACATTCTTTATTTTTCCTATTTTTCTGTCAAGACTGAACGAGCCTATTCACCTTTAAACGCTATCTAAGTTCATAGGCTAGTCTTTCGGAAAAAAGATAAAAATAGAGTCTGGCAAAGAGCACCATTCTCTATTTTTCCTATTTTTCTGTCAAGACTAAATGAGCCTATTCACCTTTAAAATTAAGGAGGAAATCCCATGAAAAAAATAATGATTGCTTCACTAAAGAGTATTTTATTGTTTACGATAATCTGCGGTGTCATCTACACCGTAGCTGTAACAGCCGTTGGGCAAGTATTATTTCCAGCGCAAGCAAACGGCAGTTTGATCAAAGAAGAAACGGGTATCATAGGGTCAAAATTGATTGGACAATCCTTTTCAGAAGAAAACTATCTCCATGGACGTCCTGAAAAAGTAAGTCAACTATCACCTGTATCTAAAGAACAAAAAACTCGTATTGAGAAACGTGTACAAGAACTTGACGTAGAAGAAGTTCCTATCAATTTCGTTACTGCCTCAGCGAGCGGTATCGATCCTGAAATTTCAATTGAAGCGGCAATGGCACAAGTGGAGCGAATCGCGACGAGTAGAAATATGAAAAATACCCAAGTCCATGCTATAATCAAACAAAATATCACAGGACTTAAAATCGGACCAGTTGATTCACGACGTGTGAATGTTTTAGGTGTAAATCAATCATTGGATAAGTCTAAATAACCGATTGGACTGTCTCAACCTCGAAATAAAGGATGGCATAAATAGTGGAAGATGAACGTTTAGATCCGGAACAGTTACTAGAAAAATGGAAGAAAAACGAACAAAGCCTGAGGTCTGGTCGACTGAAGGTTTTCTTCGGTTATGCGGCAGGTGTTGGGAAAACCTATGCGATGTTAAAAGAAGCCCATGAACAACTTGAAGAAGGCAAAACTGTTTTAGTTGGGTATGTAGAACCCCATGCACGTCCTGAAACGGAAAACTTGGTAGCAGGATTACCCACATTACCAACCAAAAAGTATGAATATAAAGGGATTACGATCAACGAGTTTGATGTAGATGCCGCATTACAAGCAAAACCAGAGATTATTTTGGTGGATGAACTTGCCCACACCAATGCAGTAGGGGCTAGAAATAGAAAAAGATACCAAGACATCGAAGAACTATTAAAAGCAGGTATCGATGTTTATACAACCGTTAATGTCCAACACATCGAAAGTTTAAATGATGTAGTGGAGCAAGTGACAGGGATTCATATTTCCGAAACCGTACCTGATACATTTTTTGAAACCAGTTCATTAAAAGTAGTAGATATTGAAACAGAGGAATTACTAGAACGATTGAAACAAGGCAAAATCTATCATTGCGAAAACGCCAAAAAAGCCATGGCCAATTTTTTTAAAACAGATAACTTAATCGTTTTAAGAGGATTAGCTATTCGCAAAGCATCCGACCATATCAATACAACGAATCAGCAAGAAACACAAAAAAGTACGGGAATCCATTCTAAATTACTCACGATTATCGATGAAAAGAATCCAGACATGACAAAAAAATGCCTCCGCTGGACGGCTCGTTTAGCTCAAGCATTAGGGACGGAATGGATTGCACTGGAGATTTTAGAAGACATGTCTGAACATTCAGAGTCTGACAATTCAAAACTTGCAGCGAAACTTGGTGGTGAAGTGGTCACTTTAGAAAGTGACAACCAGCGAGAGACAATCGTTCAATACGTAAAAATGCGTGGAGTGACGGATGTTGTAATGGGGAAAATCATTAAGCGCTCTCGCTTTATCCGTTTGTATCGACCTGACTTAGAAGATGAGTTGGTTGCCTTTATACCAGATGTGGATATTCATTTAGTTCCTTATCAATCAAACAAGTATTTGCTGAATAAATACGCCACCAAGAAAAAGAACTTACAAAGTATTTTTACTTGGAAAGACCTGTATATGACGATTGGCTTACTCGCTTTAGCGACATTGTTTTCCGAATTGGGATCTTATTTTCATATTGGCGATCAGAATTTAATTTTGATCTATATTCTTTTTGTTTTGTTAGTAGCCAGAATAACAACTGGTTATCTATGGGCGGCGCTCTCTTCGATGGCTAGTGTTTTGATGTTTAACTGGTTTTTCGTCGAACCGCTGTACTCTTTAACCGTTTACAAACAAGGGTATCCAGTAACATTGGTTTTCATGCTACTGGTTGCTTTGTTAGTCAGTAATTTAATGATGCAAATCAAAAAACAAGCATTCTATGCCATGAAACGAGAGCACCAATTAGAGATTTTGTATGAATTGAATAAAAAATATTTAATTGCTCAGGACCAAAAAGAAATCTTCACAACAACAGCTGAATACTTGTCTAATATGCTAGATAGAGAAGTCGTTTTATACGGTGAACAAGAACTGAAAAATCCAGAAGGTGCGCCAATCAAAGGTCCGTTAAGAAGTTTGGAAGAATTAGCGGTCGCTAACTGGGTCTTCATCAACCAAAAACAAGCGGGCTACGGGACGGATACGTTAATGGGAGCCAAAGCACTCTATTTACCGGTTTTATCAAACGGCGTTACGCTAGCGGTCATCGGTATCGAAAAAAGGAATGAAAATCCGATAACAGATGAAATCATTAGCTTTTTAGAATTGATTTCCACGCAGCTTTCGCTCGCAATCGAACAAAATAAACTAACATCAGAACGGCAGCAAATTTTAGTTGAAAATGAAAAAGAACGAATGCGAGGCAATTTACTGCGGGCAATCTCACATGATTTACGAACGCCGCTTACTGGAATATCAGGATCAGTCGAAACGATTTTAAATGATGATGAGACAGCCAAACTTCCGCAAGAAACGAAACGCAGATTACTTGTTGGGATCAAAGAAGATGCAGATTGGTTGATCCGTATGGTGGAAAATTTATTATCGATCACTCGGATCAATGAAGAAACGATGAAAGTTGCTAAAAGCAAAGAAGCCGCTGAAGAAGTTGTTTCAACCGCGATTCAGAGGATTAGAAAAAGCTATCCTCATAGTGAAATCAAGGTCACATTACCTGAAGAGTTTGTACTTGTGCCGATGGATTCGATTTTGGTTGAACAGGTCCTATTTAACTTGATGGAAAATGCAATCAGACATTCGGAGAGCGATTCTCCGATTTTCGTTACGGTTACGTTAACTGAAAAAGAAGTGACTTTTGAAATAACCGATCAAGGTAAAGGATTGACCCCAGAACAACTCAAATTATTGTTTAGTGGCATGACCAAACAAAATACACCCGTCGATTCTAAAAGTGGGATGGGAATTGGTTTATCAATTGTTAAAACCATTATCATGGCCCATGACGGAACACTTAAAGCTGGAAATAGACCCCAAGGTGGTGCGATATTCACTTTCGCTTTACCATTAGAAAGAAAGGAGCAATTAGAATGGCAACGATTTTAATTATTGAAGATGACGATGTGATTGCTGAATTCATGGGTGCTGTCTTAGAAAAAGAAAAGCATACAGTTCATCTAGCACATTCGGCATTGGAAGGATTATCGACCTTTCGGATGTGGCCGATGGATTTGATATTACTTGATCTTGGTTTACCTGATCAAGATGGAATCGAAGTATTGAAAAAAATCCGAGAAACCGCTGCTGTACCCATCATTATTATCTCAGCACGGGATCATGAAAATAATAAGGTCGAAGCGCTAGATTTAGGAGCAGATGACTACATTACCAAACCATTTGGAACGCCAGAATTACTGGCCAGAATCAGAACAGCACTAAGACATGCTGCGAGGAATGCGGGTGTTCAAAACGAAGTAAAACAGCTTAACAATGGTGATTTGTGTATCGATATTGAACACCACACGGTTAGTAAAAGAGGGCAAGTGATCCATTTGACCCCAAATGAATACAAGATTATTCAAGTTCTTGGTGAAAATGTAGGGAAAGTACTGACCCACACGTATATTTCTCAAAAAGTCTGGGGGCCATACAGCAATGAAAGTCAGACTCTAAGAGTAAACATGTCGAATATTCGTAAAAAAATCGAAGATAATCCCGTCGAACCAGAATACATTTTGACTGAAATCGGGATAGGCTATCGAATGTTAGAAAAATAATGTAAAAAGCTAAGGCAATGATTGTCTTAGTTTTTTTGTGACAAGATTACGAGTAGCCAAAGTCAAAGGATGGTAAAATAAAGACGATAGGCTACACGGAAAGAAGGAGGAACGACAATGAATGTTGTAACAGCGATTGATTCTATGAAAGGATCCTTATCTAGTATTGAAGCAAATCAAATTGTTACCAAAGTCTTTTCCGAGCAAGGACATCTAGTCAAAGCCATTGCCATTGCAGATGGTGGTGAGGGGACAGTTGCAGCGGTGATCAAAAATGGTGATGGTGAGAAAATCCCAGCAGAAGTACACGCTTTAGACGGTCAAATCGTGACTGTTGAATTTGGTTGGTTTAGTACCGAAAAGATAGCTGTGATCGAATCTGCTGCGGCTTCGGGGATTCAATATTTAGATGGTACACTGGCGACCCATCCACTCAATACCTCCACATATGGTACTGGAGAATTGATTTTAGCAGCCTTAAATCAAGGGGCTAAAACAATTATCATCGGCTTAGGCGGAACAGGGACAATAGATGGCGGTATCGGATTACTAAGTGCTTTAGGCGTTGAGTTTTTTGATCAAGACAATCAGTTGTTATCTGCTAAAGGAAGCAATGTAGCGGCCATTGATCATTTTTCTGTACAACATTTAGATTCACGTCTAGCAAATACCTCATTTTATAGTGCATCAGATGTCACGAGTCCATTACTAGGTGAAAATGGGGCTGTTTATATGTTTGGCCAACAAAAAGGAGTGGCTGAAAATGAATTGGCTCAGTATGAAAATGGAATGAAGCACTATCAGGAAAAAGTTTACGGAACAAGACTTTCTGTAGCCGGAGATGGTGCAGCTGGGGGACTTGGTTTTGCAATCAGGGTGTTCTTAAAAGGCGTGGTTCAATCAGGTTTTGCCTTTATTTCAGAACAAACAAACTTAGAGGAAGCGATCAGAACAGCTGATTTAGTGATTACGGGTGAAGGGAAAATGGACAACCAAAGTTTACAAGGGAAAGTTCCTATTGGTATTGGACGGATCGCAAAAAAATATAAGGTTCCAGTTGTGGCGTTTGTGGGAAGCTTTACTGGAGATCAACAGCTTTTTCGAGAAGAAGGTATTTCGGTGATTGTGCCAATGGTCGATCGAATAACAACATTGGAGGAAGCGATGAATAATGCAGAAAGTAATTTAGCGAATGCTGCTAGGCGTACAGTGCAACTCTTGACTCTAATGGAGAAATCACTTACCTGAAAAGTGTTCCCGTCGTTTATTCGCATTTAGGATGTGAGACAAAAGTGATTTTTCCTTTTGTCCCACATCCGTTTTTTTTTTATCTCCGCCTTAAGTTCGTCAAATATAGGTCTTAAGTACCATGACAAGGACGGTGTATTCCTTCAAAATGATAAGAGAAGTAGGAGGATAAATGGTGAAAGGTCGAACAATCAGTTAAACACAATTTTGTAGGTAGCGTAGAATGAGAATCAGTGGAGGGGAAAACATGTCTGTAATCGAAGCAAGAGGTATAAAGAAAAGTTACGGCCGCAATGAATCAAAATTTGATGCATTAAAAGGCGTGGATCTAAAAATTGAAGAAGGTGAATCCGTTGCGATCATCGGTAAAAGTGGATCAGGTAAATCAACATTTATGCATATTTTAGCATTATTAGATAAACCAACTTCTGGAGAAATTTTATTAAATGATCAAAACGTAACAAGTATCAGTAAAAAAGAATTAGACAAAACTAGAAATAAACAATTTGGTTTTGTGTTTCAGCAATTTTTTATGAATCCAAAAGATACTGTGTTAAATAACGTGATGTTACCGCTAAAAATCGGTGGCATTTCAAATGGCAAACGCAAAGAAATGGCGCTTGAAGCACTGAAAGCTGTGGAATTAGACGATAAAATCAACAACAAAGCCAATAATTTATCCGGTGGTCAAAAACAACGAGTCTGTATTGCACGTGCGTTGGTAAACAATCCTAAAATTATTTTTGCAGACGAGCCGACAGGAAATCTAGATTCAACAACAGGGGATAAGATTGAACAGCTGTTATTTGATTTGAACAAAGAAAAAGGGATCACGCTGATTATTGTCACTCATGATCCAGACCTTGCAGCACGCTGTGATCGACAAATTCATGTGCGTGATGGATTAATTGTAGGAGGGGATGAGTAGATGAAATTTAGTGATATTTTAAAATCAGCCAGTTCCAATTTAATGCGTAATAAAGGGCGAACGATTCTAACGATCGTAGCTATTTTTATAGGTGCATTTACCATTTCACTAACAACGGGTGTCAATATTGGGGTTAATGATTACATCGACAAACAAGTCGGAAGTGTTGGCGGCCAAAATCAAATCATGATCCAGCCTAAAATGACTGGAGGAACTAGTGAAGACGGTGAACCACAAAAGTATGATGAAACGAAAAAAACAAGCTCAATGCAACAACAAGAAGCGTTAGATAGCAAAGACCTCGAAAAAATCAGAAAGATTGATGGTATCAAAAGCGCAGAAGCAATGAAATCTGTTTCAACTACTTACATTACAGGAGAAAACAATGAAAAATATGTGTTTTCAGGAATGCCAATGGTAGAAGAAATAAATGTAGACCTTGAAGCAGGGAAAGAACTAGATCAAAAAAGTTCAGAATTACAACTCAATTTAGCACCAGAATACGTGAAATCTTTAGGGTATAAATCAAGTGAAGATGCAATCGGTAAAACGGTGAAAATTGCAGCACCTTCTGCGGCTACTGGAGAAGAAAAAGTAGTCGAAGCGACTATCGTTGGGGTGCGTAATACGAGCTTGATCCAAGGCGGAATGTCTTTAATGAACCGTGCTCTTGTTGATGAAATTTCAAAAATCAACGAAGAAGGATTACCAGCAGCGATGACCGGTCAATACGGTTTGATTATGGGTGAAATGAGCAAAGATGTAACCAAATCAGAAATCGCAGATGTAAAAGAACGTTTGGACAAAGCAGGCTACATGGGACAAACAGTTGAAGACCAAATTGGTATGATTCGTAATGTGATCAATGCGATCACAGGCGTCTTAACGATGTTTGGGGCGATTGCATTACTAGCTGCTAGCTTTGGGATCATCAATACATTGTACATGTCCGTGCAAGAACGGACTAGAGAAATCGGTTTAATGAAAGCGATGGGACTTAGCAGTGGGAAAGTCTTCACGATCTTCAGTGTAGAAGCGGCTTTGATTGGATTTTTAGGTTCACTTCTAGGTATTTTAGGAGCTGTTGGTGCAGGTGCATTGATAAATCAAGTCGCAGCGGATTCATTCTTAGAATCCTTGTCAGGCTTTACGCTGATTCAATTCTCGGCTTCTTCATCTGCTGTTATTATTCTAGTAATCATGGGTATCGCATTCCTTGCAGGAACTTTGCCAGCTAGAAGAGCAGCTAAATTAGACCCAATTGAATCATTGCGTTATGAATAAGAGTTACATTACTGAGGCTGGGGCAGAAGGGATTGCTTCTGCTCCCAGCGTTTATTCCCATTTAGGGTGTGAAACAAAAGTGATTTTTTACTTTTGTCTCACACCCATTTTTTGTAAGCATATTTTTTACCTAAATGAAAAAGAAGGAGTATACTAAGTTCACATTTTAATTTAAAGACGGAGGAATTATAAATATGAAAGCAGTAGTGATTAATCAATACGGTAGCAAAGATGAATTAATTGAACAAGACGTGACCTTACCTGAATTAACAGAAAACCAAGTACTTGTTAAAGAGCATGCAACCTCTATCAATCCAATCGACTGGAAATTGAGAGAAGGCTATTTAAAACAAATGTTTGACTGGCCATTTCCAATCATTTTAGGCTGGGATGTTGCAGGTGTTATCACAGAAGTCGGTAGTGGCGTGACGGATTGGAAAGTCGGCGATAAAGTTTTCGCTCGTCCAGAAACAACCCGATTTGGTACGTATGCAGAAGAAACAATTGTTGATGACCATTTATTAGCGAAAATTCCTGAAAATATCTCGTTTGAAGAAGCAGCAGCTGTTCCTTTAGCGGGTTTAACGGCATTACAAGCACTATTTGACCATGGAAAACTTCAAAAAGGCGAAAAGGTGTTGATTCACGCAGGTGCTGGGGGTGTAGGAACGTACGCGATCCAATTAGCGAAACAAGCGGGGGCGTACGTTATTACAACAGCGAGTGAAAAAAATCATGAACTACTCAAAAAATTAGGTGCAGATGAAGTGATTGATTATCATACGACCAATTTCGCAGAAGTCTTAAGCGATATCGATGTAGTCTTTGATACAATGGGCGGAGAGATTCAAAAAGCTAGTTTTTCGGTACTAAAACCAAACACAGGACGCTTGATTTCAATTGTTGGGATTGCAGATGAAGAAGTGGCGAAAGAAAAAAATATCAAAGCAGAAAGCATCTGGCTTCAAACGAATGGAAAACAATTACAAGAAATTGCAGAATTAATGGCTTCAGGCAAAGTAGTGTCAGTGATCGGAGAAGTATTTCCTTTTTCTAGACAAGGTGTTTACGATGCACATGCATTAAGCGAAACCCACCATGCAGTGGGAAAAATTGTCATTAAAATGGCGGACTAACTACACAACAAACCGTCCTCAGCAAAGAAAAATGTTGAGGACGGTTTATTTGGTGGTATTTCCTGCTCTAAAGCGAATCAATTCAAGTAAGCCAGGTAATTCTTGCTGGATGTATTCTTGATTTAACACATATGTTTTGGTTGTTCCTAGCTTGATTTCTTGAATCAGCTGAGCATCCTTAAGCAATTTTATATGGTGAGATAAAGTGGATTTTACAATATTGTATTTTTCTGAGGTAATCCGTTTTTCACCATCAAGTAACAAGCAAGTAAGGATATTCAAACGGATTGGGTCACTGACTGCTTGTAGCGCTTGAAGAACAGGATCCTGGTTGTCGGTCGATTTATTTTTCATAAACAGATTATAACACAAACATTCTACTTTACATATTGCTGAGAGCGTGCTATATTTTTAATGTTCGAAAAAAATCGAACAAAAGGAAGAAATGAGGGATATTATGGAAAACACATATAAAGAAAATAATTTTGATACGATCATGAAAGGGAGAAGATCAATTCGTCATTATGATCCGACAGTTAAAATCAAGCGCGAAGAGATGGAGCAAATCATTAATGATACGGTTAAAGCACCTTCTTCTGTCAATATGCAACCTTGGCGTTTTACTGTGGTTGAAAGTGATGAAGGAAAAGAAGCCTTAGCACCACTTGTTCGTTTTAATAAATTGCAAAATGAAACATCCGCTGCAATGATCGTGATTTTTGGCGATCTAAACAGTTTTGAACACGCAGAAAAAATTTATGGTACTGCTGTTGAACAAAACCTAATGCCACAAGAAGTCAAAGACCGCCAACTAGAAGTATTGAGTCCTTTATTTGAGCAAATGTCGACAGAAGATAAAAAAGAAATGGCGATTATCGACGGTGCTTTAGCGGGAATGAACCTAATGCTTGTTGCGCGTGCTTATGGATATGATACAAATCCAATCGGTGGGTTCGAACGTGAAAAAATTGCAGAAGCCTTGGGAATGGATAAAGAACGTTACTATCCGGTCATGATCGTTTCAATTGGTAAAGCAAATGAAGAAGGTTACCCTTCGTATCGACTGCCAGCAACTGATATCACAACCTGGAAATAGGAGGACCAAGCATGCAAATCATTCCCTTTGTGTTAGCCGTTATTGTTGCAATTGAACATTATTATATAGTGTACCTAGAAATGTTTCAGACAACTTCACCTGCAGCACAACGTTCATTTGGATTAGAACAAGAATTTTTAGAAGATCCCCGAGTACAAATTCTTTTTAAAAATCAAGGATTGTATAATGGGTTTTTAGCAACAGGAATTTTATGGGGCGCCTTTTTTGCTTCAAATAGTTGGAGTGTTGTTACATTTTTTATTGTGTGTGTGATTGTGGCCGCAGTTTACGGGGGAATGACCTCTTCGAAATCAATTCTATTGAAACAAGGTGTACCAGCAATTATCACGTTACTAGCATTAATGATTTTTAAATAATCAAAGAAAAGTTTGAGACAAAATCCATTGTCTTAGGCTTTTTATTTTTCATTTTAAAAAAACTTATAAAAAGTAAGTCAAAACCCTTTACTTACTTTTAGTAAGAGGTTATACTATGAAAGTAATCAAAAAAGAATTCGAATCGAAAAGGAGCAATACACATGACAGAATTTACTCAAGCATTAAAAAAACGTCGTTCAATCTACTCTCTAGGAAATAAACTTCCTCAATCACAAGAAGAAATCAAAGCGTTAGTCAAAGAAGTAGTGAGAGAAAGCCCAACAGCATTTAACTCACAAACACAACGTGTGGTTTTCTTATTCGGTGATGCACATAAAAAATTATGGTCAATCACAGAAGAAGCGTTGAAACCTTTAACACCAGCAGAAGCTTTCCCAAATACACAAGCTAAATTACAAAGTTTTGCAGCTGGAACAGGTACATTGCTTTTCTTTGAAGATATGGATATTGTAAAAAATCTACAAGAACAATTTGCATTATATGCAGACAACTTTCCAGTATGGTCAGAACAAGCAAGTGGTTTAACACAAGCAAATGTTTGGACTGCATTGGCGCAAGAAAACATTGGTGCAAACTTACAACATTATAATCCAGTCATCGATGAAGCAGTAGCAAACGAATGGTCAATTCCAAGCAGCTGGAAATTAAGAGCGCAACTTGTTTTCGGTTCAATCGAAGCCGAAGCTGGCGAAAAAGAATACATGGAAGATAGCGCACGTTTCCTAGAATTTAACTGATTAACGCAAATGGAGGAGAGAAGCATGGCGGTCACACTACCTAAAGAAACGATTGTAAAACAAGTGAAATTGAACGTACAAAATCTGGAGAAAATGACAGAATTTTATACACAGATGATTGGACTTGTTTTACTTAAAAAAGAACTAAAGACAGCTTTCTTAGGTGCACAAGATTCTTCGGAGGCAATCGTTGTGTTGGAAGAACTTGTTGATCCTATGGTAAAAGATAAAACGACGGGATTGTACCATACGGCTTTTCTCTTACCTTCGCGTAAAGATCTAGGCAATAGCTTAGTGTGGCTACTACAAAACAATAGTGAAATTGGCGCGGCTGATCATGGTTACAGTGAAGCGATATATTTAGCTGACCCAGAAGGGAACGGCATTGAAATCTATCGTGATAAGCCGATGACTGAATGGGACATTCGTAAAGATGGAGAAATCATCGGTGTGACGGAAGAGCTAGATGGAGACGCTGTTGTTGCAGCAGCGGATGGAAAATGGTTAGGTATGGCACCTGGATCAAGAATCGGGCATGTTCATCTACAGGTTGCAGATTTAGAGGAGACGGAGACGTTTTACGAAAAACTTGGTTTTTCGTTGAAATCTAATTTTGGCAGACGTGCGAAATTCTTCGCAGCAGGCGAGTACCATCATCATATTGGGACGAACACTTGGAATGGTGAACATGTGGCTCTAATTGGTGAAAATCAGTTGGGCTTGGCGTGGTATACATTCCAGTTGCCATCTAAAGAAGCGTTTCAGCTTTTTAACAAACAACTTGATGAAACATCTGTTGAATATGTGACGGTAAATGAGCAAGTAATGATACAAGATCCAAATGGGATGCAGATTAAGTTTGAGTATTAACTGGAGAGTCAACTTCTTAATGGAGGTTGGCTTTTTTCATTGCGGTTTGATTTAGTCGTGACTTATTAAGATAGAAGAAATGAGAATTGCGTTGAGAAATTTTTTTCTATCACAGTATTTTTGCTAATTTGCTTAGAGTTAGTATAGTTAGAAATTCCATTAACACACTGTTAGATGCAGAATAGTTCAATAGAAACAAAGCGGGTAAGAAAGACTTTTGAAGAGATTCTTCAGCTTTTGAGTTCTTTTATATACGCAGACTTCTTTTACGCTGTTATCCAAGAATAATTAGGTTTAATAATGACTAAATAATGCGTAGTTTTTCTAGGTATTTTACTAGGGAAATTTTTATAGGAAAAGGACTTTTTTACTTTAAGTTTTTTTATAAATCTGTAAGTGCTTATTCAGATTAAATTATTTTTCCCCAGTGGAAGATTCCTATTATAGATTTGTCTAATCCGTTGGTTTGAGAAGATAACATACTCATCAATTGTATTTTTAGAAGTTTGTTTTTCATAAATATTGATTTTCTATTGCTTATATAGGGGATTTTCCTAGTAAAATTTTAGTAAATCCAAAATAGATTATTGATGGTATAGAATACGAATTGCAATGAATCGATCTTTAAGTATGGATTAGATGGGGTGAACTAGTTTTATGTTAAATTATTTTTCCCCAGTGAAAGTTTTCTTTTGTTGAATGTGTTTAATCCGTTGATTAGTGAAGAATGTATGCTCATTCAGTATAAATTTAGAGTTTTGTTTTATCTAAGGAATGACAAAAGATAGGATAAGATTGAAAAAAGCAATGGGTAAGTGATTTGAGAATGACCTAAGGAATTTCTTATTTTAATTGATTTTATGAAGCTCAGTTCTGTAAAAATCTTGGTATTCTTTCTATTAGTTTGCATAAAAAAAGATGTCGATGATTGCTCACCAACATCAGAAAATATAGAGCCTTATTTACCACTATATTTTTTTATTTTTTCTATATCAAAACTTAGTGTTTCAAATAATAAAATACACGGATTCTCATAGCTCAAGTTAGAATCATATCTCTTGTAATCTTCCGATATATTTGTAACATCATCTAGTTCAACTAGTGTAAATGTACCTTTTAAGTTAAGCGTTGTGACATATCCAGCATCAAATTCAGCATAACAAGCTATTGCCGCTTTTGGATTGGCTTGTATATCTTTGACAATATCAGTATTTTTATCTAAATAAAAATACAAGGTTACAAAACTGAATCGGCTCATAATCGATTGCAAAATCAACGTTTTTGGAAATCCATTCTCGTTAATTGTGGAAATACCATATGCGTGTGTATGTTCTAAAATAGTTTCTGCAGTTACCATAGTTTTCCCTCCATATGAATCGTAATTTTAACATAGAAAAAAAGGGAAAAAAAGACCCTATATAAATTAAAAGATATTTTTAATTTATATAGGGTCCGAAGAGAGGCAGACGTCTGTTAGATCTTAACTATCAATTTAGATTGTGTGTATCCACCCTTTCTCTAAGACATATAAGGAGTAGTCAATCTCAATAATGATAGTTATTTCTGTTTTAAAAAATCTAATAGATCATTTAATCTTACAAATTTCCAACGCCAATCTGCCCATACAATGATACCTTCCTTCTGACAGTACCAAGAAAGAAAAATCTTCGTTCAATTCTTGACGTATTTGCTCTAATAAACCTAAGTCCGTTTGAGTATGTGTTATTGATTCACCAATCAACTTTAGTTCATCCTCGATGGATTTTAATTTCAGTCGAGTATATTTTTCAAAACTATCATTATATTTACTTTTTTTAATTTTTTTTTTAATTAAATCGACACCATTATCTGAAATAAGGACGTGTCCATTTTCATACATAATCTCATTTTTATCAATAAATTTTTTTTGATACTTAATAACATCTTTACTAACCTCTAGATTTTTCGCAATATCAAAAATTTTTTCCCAACACAAACAAACACTTCTTAAAAAAATATATCTATTTTAATTAAAAAAAATACAAGTGGAAGAAATCTAGATAACCTTTAATACTAGTTTTAAAACTGGTAAAAAATTTTTTTTGGATAGAGAAATGAAAAATAAGGTAGGGGAAACTCAAAATCTATACTATTTTCATTTTTTTCTTTTGCAAATCATTTGGTTTTAAATGCTTCCTAAGATATGATGCTTGCAAATATAGAATTTAGAAAGGTTTGATTTTTTTGTTCGCTAAATTAAGTAAAAATAAACTGTTAATATTTAAAAAAATTTTTTATTTTATAGGTTTTATAAGTTTCTTTTTTGGAAATGTAAAAGAGGTTTTGGCAGAGAGTGTAACGCCAAATATCTCTTATCCGGCACCTTCAATGGGAAATAAAATTCATGATTATCATTACGATATATTAGTCAGTGGATTTCTATATAATATTTATAATAGTAAAACTGAGGTTGCGGTTTTTCCGGATAATACAGATGCTAGTGAATTTTACTCTAAAAAAACATTAGAAATATATTATGCAAATACAGGGAAAATTGAAACTTATAGTGTGCCTGTAAGAACTGACATCGTAAATGAAAATTCCAATTTTGGTTTACCAAAGGAATCAGTACCAGAATTAGTAAATTTTTTAAGTAACAAAGAGAATGCTGGAATACCAGTTTACTTCAGGTTAAGTAAGGATAACTCAAATCAAGCAGGATATTGGAATGGTCCAAATACTTTTGAGGTTCCATTTGATGCGGATGAACACAAACCAGTGATCAACCAACCAACAGAGGGAGATCAAGTGGTAAGTGGAACAGGCGTACCAGGAGATACCATCGTCATTACAGACGGAAACGGCAACGAGCTAGAAACTGGGACTGTAGATGGAAATGGAAAATTTGAAATCCCAGTCAATCGCCCCTTAGAAAAAGGAGAAACGATTACTGGAACGCCAGAAACAGATGGACAAAAAGGAACACCAGGCACAACAGTAGTAGCAGAAAAACCATTTGATCCAGAAGCCCACAAACCAGTGATCAACCAACCGACAGAAGGCAATCAAGTGGTAAGTGACGCGAAATATTCTAATTCAAACCAAGGTAAAGAAAGATATGTATTACCAAAGATGGGTGAAAAAGACGATCTATTTCTGTATTGTGTTGGGTTACTGTTGATTATATTTATACTAAGTATAATTCTATACAGAAAATCAGATTTTGAAGCAAAATAGTTAAAAAAGCATAGCCCCGTGAACTTAGGTTATTTAAGATTTAAGAAAGTTCAAAGAATTAAACCAATTAATATGAAGAGCTTGGAGCATAAGTTTTGAGACAAAAAAATAGAAGACTGAAAATCCTTTTACGATTTTCGGTCTTCTATTTTTTTAATATTATGAGAATAAAATTTGTTTGTTGGCTTATTTACCTTATATCTTCTTAAATCTGGGACAATTAACAAAAAGCGAGTGAATCCTAAGCAAGCATTCAGATAACGGAAAGCGGGTTTGACGCCGATTTTCTTAGTTAATGTTTTTTTGAATCTTGCAATTCATTAACTCTTTGCTTTTGTATGGTTTCTATTATTCTGTATTAAAAAACATTGGTATATTCACAAATATCAGAAGATAAGGGTTCATTAGATATAGAAAAAATAAAGAAATAGTATTATTTATTAGTTCATAGTTCACTTATTTAAAAATCTATTTTTTTCGTTAATTTCAAATAATGGAAGAGCTAACAAGGCTGATAAGTGAGGCAATATAAGCAATGGAAAAGTTAGAAATTTATAAATTCTGACATGAAAAAAATTGAAGAAATAAAAGAAATTGAATTATGTAATAGTAAAGTTAGATATAAACAAAGAAAAAGAAAAAAAATTTGGATAGTATCATTAGCCTTATTCACAGTCACTTTCCTAGGAACAAGTACTGCTGATTTTCATTTAGTAGGAGCTAATGAAATGATTGTCTATGCTGAAGAAATACCCCAAGAATTGATTATTACAGACAAAGGTACAGGAACTCAATATGAAAAATATTTAGATCCTGATACTGATAATTATATAACGATAGATGCTAATTATAATCGCTACACAAGTGATGAAAATAATCTTTTTATAATAGAGGTTGAAAAATCTACCGGAACGTTATTTGGGGCAAAACTAACCGTTGATACAGGGATTATAACCAACAGAGTAGCTATCCCCACTGATGGTACTGAAATTGTGATAGATGATGCAGCAATCAGCATAGGGGATAATGGGACTACTTTTTCATATATATTAACCAGTAATGTTGGCGATCCTTTTGTAAAAGTATATCAAAATAGCCGGACATTTCAAACTGGTGTTGAAAATTTTGGAGGGATAGGGGTATCTAGCCCATTTGGCCAACTGTATGCAAGATATATACCAAAGAAAAAGACCATTGAGATACGATACCAAGATGAACAAGGAAATACACTTTATCCTACATTGACCAAAGAAGGTTTCGATACAATTGAAACGTACAGTATTGTAGGGGAACCTATTGAAATTCCTGGATATACATTAATACAAGATCCAAAGATAGATCAAGTGCAAATTTCTCAAGATGATAGTCAAAATATAGTTAGTTATATTTATGCATTTGATGCTGAATCCCACAAACCAACGATAGATAAGTTACAAGAAGGTGATACGGTTATTATTGGCACAGGTGTAGTAGGCGACAAAATTATAGTGTCAGATAAAGAGGGAAATATAGTCGGTGAAGGTGTGGTCGGACAAGACGGAACATTTACAATTCCTTTAACTAGTGAAATTCAAGAAGGAGATATAGTTACAGCAACACCAGAAACTAATGGTCAAAAGGGAACTTCGACCGAGATAGTTGTAGAGAAGAACTCATTACTAGATCAAAAAGCAGTAAAGAAAGCCGAAATTGATTCCATTGCGAATGACACAAAAACGGCGATTGACAATGACCCAACGTTAACAACAGAAGAAAAGGAAAATCAAAAAACAACAGTAGACTCAGAAGCTGAAAAAGCAAAAAATGCCATTGATAATAGTACAACCGCGGATGCAATTCAGTCAGCAGGAGAAACTGGTAAAACAGTAGTGAAAGATCAGTACAAACCAGGAACGAGCTTGGACGATCAAAAAGCAGCAAAGAAAGCCGAAATTGATTCCATTGCGAATGACACAAAAACGGCGATTGACAATGACAAAACGTTAACAACAGAAGAAAAGGAAAATCAAAAAACAACAGTAGATTCAGAAGCTGAAAAAGCAAAAAATGCCATTGATAATAGCACAACCGCGGATACAATTCAGTCAGCAGGAGAAACTGGTAAAACAGTAGTGAAAGATCAGTACAAACCAGGAACGAGCTTGGACGATCAAAAAGCAGTAAAGAAAGCCGAAATTGATTCCATTGCGAATGACACAAAAACGGCGATTGACAATGATCCAACGTTAATCACAGAAGAAAAGGAAAATCAAAAAGCAGCAGTGGACTCAGAGACAGAAAAAGCAAAAAATGCTATTGATAATAGTACAACCGCGGATGCAATTCATTCAGCAGGAGGTAAAGGACGAATATTAGTAAAGAATCAGTATAAACCAGGCACTAGTCTGGATGATCCAAAAGAGGCTAAGAAGCCCATAAGTGATTCCGTTACGAATGACGCAAAATCAGTACCAAATACTAATGTTGAAAATAAATCTAGAAAATCAAAAAATAATCTAGGTTCTTCGACTTTACCTAATACAGGTACAAATCAAACAATTTGGCCTAATTTCTGGGGTATGATCCTACTAACTTTAAGCGCATCATTACTTTTTCCTTATAGAAAAAGTAAAACTGTTATACAAAAAAATAATAGTCTGGAAAAATGATGATCTGTTATCTATAAGTGAACGAATAAAGCGTATGTTTTAGCCTATACAAATAAAAAAAAATTCAGAGAACATTTGCTAGGATTTCTTAAGGGTGGGGTGTGACTCATAAGTCATGTCCCATCCTCTTTCCTATAGTCCTTAAATTCGAATCAAGCTCTCGACTTATCGTAATAAAAGATAGTGTATTCAGATAAAATAATCTAGATTATTCATAAAATAAATAAAATTTATTATTTATTTATGTTTTGTTTACAATTTGTTTATATTTAACAAGTATACTAATAGTATACTAATTATTGGAGGTTATTTTATGAAAAAGAAAATTTTTTTCGCTGGATTCATCGTACTCTCTTCGTCACTCTTATTAAGTGTTGGGCAAGCTGACACAGCATTAGCAACTGGTTATTCTGATTCTATCAACTATAGTTTACAACAAAAAGATCCTAATGAGATTTTAGGTTCAACAAATTGGCAAGGAACTATCGTTACTGATGAACAGGGGAATGATGTGACTAGTCAAAATAGTAATTTTATTGGACTAGCTAAGTACGATGCAAATAGCAATCATTATGAATTTTTTGATGCTACAACAGGTCAAACACGTAATGATCGTGGTACCTTTTTTATTACTCAGGATGGAAAGAAGAGAATTCTTTTTTCTGAACTAGGCTATAACGTTGCAGTAGATATGGTGGAACTAAATAATGATGTGTTTACATACAGTAGAACTGGAAAACAAGCGGATGGTTCAGATGGAAAGGTAATCGTAGAACATGTACCATATGCAGGAGCATTAGAGTTTACAACCACATTACCTGAATTGACAACACAAACTGGATCTATTGATCGTTCAAAAGAAGGTAGAAAAATTTTATCTGATCATATCTGGCAAGGAACGGTCGCTTTAGACAAAGAAGGTAGAGATGTTTCAGCTTATAATCAAAGTTATTTAGGATTAGCCCGCTATGATGATCAAACAGGACGTTACGAATTTTTTGACAAAACTACTGGACAAACAAGAGGAGATTATGGTTATTTCGATGTTGTACGAGACAATAAAGTACGTGCCTCACTTTCATTAGGAATGAACTATGGTGCACAATTAGAATTAACAGAAATAAATGACCAACGCTTCACTTATACAAGACAAGGAAAAGATGCACAAGGAAATGATATTCCAATTACGGTTGAACATGAACGTTATACAGGTGAATTTCCACTAGATTTTACCTTCGGAGAAGAGGAGCCTGGAGTAGATAAAACCGTAATTGACGTTACTCAATTTACTAATCGTAAAAACAAAAATCCATTATTGAATCCTATCGTAAAAGAAGCTATTGAAAAAAATACGTATACATTATCTGGTTTATCGAGTTCAATGACAGCAGACGAAGTAGCAAAAATATTAGATGGTGAAAGACTGTCTTATTCAAGAAGAATTTATGGGAATGCGCAACAAGTTCAACGATTTATTAGTACAAATAATATATTTGAATACGTTTATTTTGCTGGGGCTACAAGTAATACTATGACTATTAACTTCGACAATTTAAAAGAGAATGCATTCAAAAAAATGTATCCTACAGCTAAAAAAATAGGAAATGTGTATTTGATCAATGAGAATGTATCAATATCTTTTGAAAAAAATAAACAAAGTGTTACGTTTAAAAACTTTTAAATCCTGAAACGAAAATATAAAGAGTTATGAGTGGAAGATGAAGTATTGTTGCATACCTTTCATTCCTACTATTTCTGATGTTGGTAAGAAATTACCAGCATCTTTTTTGTATAGAAACAGTGATTTTATTAAAAATGCGTTCAGATGAAATGATTGTATAATTTCGTTTTGTTTATATTTTTAAGTTTAAAAAATATTCTTTTTTTATTTGCAAAATTTGTTTGATTTTCATAGGTGGAAAAAAATGAAAAAGAATCTTTCTTCCTTGTTTAAATAACAATAAAATTTATTTCGAAAGTGCTCGTTTCTGATTCATTATTTTTTTAAAAAAGCATAAAAATGTTTTTTTTTTTTTTAGTTTTTTCCGTATAAAAGATTGTAAAATTCAGAATGGTGTATATTTATACTTGTAAAATGAAGTATAAAAAAATGCGATTCACTTTTTTTGAAATGATAAAAACTAAATAAAATAACAGGTGTTAATTAATTAGTTAAACAGCGTATAAAAATAAAAAAATCTTGGTATTTTATATACCAAGAAGGATAAGATGTTTTCTATATTCATTATAGGAAAAACCATACAAAAAAACAAGTCTTTTTTTAATTTAATTTATACAAAATTGAAAAAAAGTTGATATACATGGATTTTTTTATAGCTTTTTATACACCGTCAAATAAGCCGTCAGAGAAAGGAAGAAAGAAATGTCAAGAAAAGGCGAGAATATATATAAAAGAAAAGATGGACGCTGGGAAGGACGCTATAAGAAAGGCCGTAAAGAAAGTGGCCAATTGCAATATGGATATATATACGGAAAAACCTATGGAGAAGTAAAAGAGCGTCTCTATAGTTTTAAACTTAAATATCAAACTATCATACAGTTACATGGAGAAAGTACACTCTCATATGAAGAATGGGGGGGAATATGGTTAAAACAACAACAAGGTCTCATTAAGCACTCTACCTATACTAGCTATCTATATAAATTAAAAAAATATATTTTTCCTGTTATTGGACAAACACCCCTCAATCAACTTACAACTAATCAAATTCAAGAATTAATCGAAGAATTTCAAAAGCGTGATCTAGAGTCAACAACTATCCATGTTTTATACCAAATCCTAAAAAAATCATTAAAAGAAGCCGTTGAACAAAAGCGAATTCTTCAAACGCCTTGTCAGATGATCCGTTTGCCTAAAAAGAAAAAGAACAGAGCCAGTGCTCTTACTAAAAAAGAGCAAGAACGCTTAGAGAAAAAGGCGAAAACATTACCTCTATACAAAGGTCTTCCAGTTCTTTTGGCATTAAATGCTGGGCTGCGTATTGGAGAAATCGCTGCTCTTCGCTGGGAAGATGTTGATTTAGATCAACGTATAATTCATATTCATCAAACATTCCAAAGACTTCCATTAGAAATGGAAAATCAAAAAACGCAATTGGTATTCGATAATTCTAAAACAGAAAGTTCCAATAGAGTTGTGCCTATCAGTTTTAGTCTGTACAAGTATTTAAAAAAATGGAGAAAGAAGGCCCCAGGTGCATATGTCTGTTCAAACAAATCAACACCAAGTGAGCCAAGGCTGTTAACGTATTATTTCCATGAAATACGCGAGATATGCGGCATTAATTCAGTTCATTTTCACCAGTTACGTCACACATTCGCGACACGATGTATAGAATCAAATGGGGATATTGCATCGGTAAGTAAATTATTAGGACATACCTCCACACAAACTACATTAGATATTTATACAGATTCTTTACTTGAAAGTCGACAACAAGTAATTGAAAAGATGGAGTTAGCAAAATCTAAATAAGAATAAAAAAACGAGTGTTTTCGTATAACACAATTAAACTTTGCAAAAAAATGATAACGTTTACCTCTTTTTTAGGTAAATATATAATTTTTTTTCGCTATCATAAAAAATATTTAAAAGGTACTGAAAAAAAAGTGCCTTTTTTTTGTGTGTGCCTTTTTTTTAAGCCGTCATTAATGGTCAATTGTATTAATAGTATGTTTATTATACTAGTGGTACGTCATTTTTTCTTGGTATATAAAATTCTAGGAAAAGCTAATCATATAATTATCATATGATTTCCTGAAATAGTAGTTATAAAGATTACAAATATGAGACATAAAAGAGACGAGTAATCCAAAAGAGAAAATAGTGAGATCGACAACGAATGTTATAGACAAGGAATAAACTATCTCAATTATACACTATCTAGCTAAATAGCAGTTTTTTTTTGACTTTAAAAATAAAATAAAGAGTGTAGAGGATTTACAGGTATAAGATGATTAATAGCAAATTATCAGTTAGAGCAAACAAAAAAATCATTCAGAATCCTTAAAAGAGAGATTAATAAATAAACTCAATACATTAAAACAACCTGAATCAAATGGAAGGATAGAAAGCTTTTGTTACTTCCCTTTTCAATGGGGAAGTGAGACGAACGGAGTTAAAAAGGTCTTTACGTGAAAGGAATAGTATGAAAATGAAAAAAAAGAAAATATATAAACTGTTGTTAGGATTTTTACTCATAATATCTCCACTACTAATTTTTTATTTGGAAATAAGTAATAGTACGATTAAAGCTAGTCCAGGTGTAGTTCCTATTTTACAATCTCCTGACGTAACTCAACTGGATCTTCGTGGGAACATTGTCGGAGGAAATGAGAACGTAAATTTCAAAGATGCAATTCCTATACAGTACATGGGGGAAAGTCGTAAAGACGATTTGACAGTAACACCAGAAGGTCAAAGCGAAGTAAAGGTTAGCATGGCCTCAACTTATGATGTCGGATCCGTATTTAGAGTAGCTAATTCTGGATTTTATAAAGGGAAACCAATGACACTTGCATTTAAAAGCAATAAAAGGATGAGAATGCTTGTCGCGTCAGATGGGGACGGGGAGTACATATCGCCATATCCAACTGGTAATTCGGTCTCCTCTAGCAATAGTGATCCTATATATGAAATATGGGTTGAGGATTTTGAAGGAAAGGAAATTACTGATCCTAAAGTGAGATTTGTTTTTCCTTTTCAACAAAGATTATTAGGAAGCCAATCAGGCAATTCTTATGCATTGTATCAATTGTTCGGTTCGAAAGATGGTATTGGTAATTTATTTGTACAAAAAGACGGGAATTCAAACCCGTTGAATCCTCAATATATTGGTGTAGATCTTATTAGTAATACATTTAATCTTGTCTTGACAGGCAGACCATTGAAGGCGAAATATAACTATATATACAGTCCGAGTGAAATCGGACACTTATTTTACGGATTGTCATCATATAGTGGTACCTATCCCAATGGGACAAAATTCACTAACGTCACAGAAAATACAGCTGCATTTTTACCGAGTGGAATTAATATGTTAATCCCACTATCTAATGGAGTTCCAAATGCATTAAATAGTACAAACGATGATACAAATAACTTTTCTGCAAAAATCGATTTTACTCAATCGTTATATAAACAGTCAGATGATTCATTCTATCCAGATAGTTTAAAAATAACTTTAGATGTTTCAAAAATGGGTATTCAACAAAGTGTAGATAACATAAAAGTTTCTGACAAAGATGGGAATAATATTACACAAAAAATAGGTGATATTGTTAATCAACCTAATGGCACTTTAGAGATGACCTTAAGCAAAGCTTTGCTACAAGAATTAGGCGACAATGTTCTTACCTATTCATCGGAATACCAGATTGATCGAACGAATCCTGATCTTTTACAGTACTACGATACGACAACAGGTTACTTCAGCTTCCCTTTTACAGCAAAAAATTCAGATTCAACTGATACAACCACCGGAATAGTTAAAGTTAAGATGCCAGCTCCAACTGCAGATCCAATCCCGCAAACTGTAAAAATTGGATCAAGTACCGAGGACTTAAAAGCGACAGATTTAGTGACAAACTTAAGTAGTGTAGTACCCAATGATACAGTTGAAGTAGTAGGATTTAAGGAGACAAAAACCTTCTCGACCGAAGGCAGTGATAGCGCGGTTGTTCAAATCAAAAGTAAAGAAACTGGACTAGTAGGAGAAATCACGATACCCATTAAGGTTGTGAAAATCCTAGAAGAAGCACAGTTATCTTGGACGACTGATAAGCTAACGGACGTAGAGAATGAATCTGTAGAAGGCGCTACAATTGCAGAAGCTTTTTCTAAGAACGTGTATTGGCAAACACCACTAGAAAACCGACAATATGTCATGGTGACGACCAATACAGATACAGGGGATATTGTAACAACCCAACCTATCACAAATGGAGCGTCTATAGGGATCTATCAAGAAGAATTGCTAGAAATACCATCGAGTGCTATAACTAGTGGAATCAATCACTATTCAGTTGCTATATATGCAACTGATGAAGCTGGGGCGAAAACGGGCAATGCTCTTTCAACCATCAAACTTACGCTGACCGTTTCTGGAAACATAGTAACTGAGCAGGCAAATCTCTCTTTTCAAACCGATGATATTGTAACTACAAAAAAAGAAGAATTAGCTAGTCCAGTTAAAGAAGCGCTTAATGAGACCTTTTATTGGCAAACGATTTTCAAAAATAAACAATACCAAGTAGTTGTCAAAAAAGGTTCAGAAATTATCTACCAACAAGTTGCAACGAATAGTTCAACAGGAGATAATAGCTGGTTGCAGGAAAGTGTGACGATTCCAGCAGATAAATTGATGATTGGCGAGAACAAGCTGACAATCGCTATGTATACTTTGGATGCAGACGGAAAATTATCAAGTGATCCATTATCACAGATCGATTTAACGGTCACAGTTGTGGATGCAGTTCTATCTTGGAGTAGCAGTTCAGTAGTGAAGCAAAAAACAGAGAGTTTAGATAAATCTACGATGAGCGATGTTTTAGTTCAAAAAATTTATTGGCAAACAAGTGTAGCCAATAGAAACTATTTGCTTATTACTAAAGATGCGAGTGGTAAGACCGTTGCAAGTCAAAAAATCGTAAACGATGCTCTTGTTAGCAAATACCAAGAAGTTTCTATTAACGTGCCAACTGAAACGTTGAAGTATGGAAATAATACGTTCTCTGTAGCTATCTATAGGATGGACTCTTCTGCTTCAGCAACAGGTGATGCTTTAGATTCCTTAAGTTTAATAGTCAATCTAAGTGGCTCTCTCCAAATAGTTTCTATTCCAGATGTAATCGATTTTAATGTACAGACTTTAAATCCTAAAAAATTGATTCGTGTAGATGACCCCTCAGTAAGTGGCGATTTAGTTATAGCGGATACGCGAGATGGTATAAATCATCAATGGGTTGTAAAGGTTAGTTTAACAAAACCGATTCAAAGTGCAGGTGATACTGGAGTGGCAGTTCTTTTACCAACTGCATTAAAATACAAACCTGCTAACAAAGATGAATTTACTGTTACTTCAGAAGCTCAAGAAATTCTGTCTGAAAATGATGGCTATGGAAAATTTAATATCAGTTCAGAATGGGGCAGTACTAAAGAGAGTAGTGGATTCAAATTTGAGACGTCACCTGCAAATATTGCGAAAATCGGAGCCTATACAGGAGAAATAACGTATACGATCTCAGATACGTATGAACCATGAGAGGAGAACAAGGATGAAAAAATATAAGAAAAGACATTTATTCTTCCTATTTTTAAGTTTCGTACTACTTTCTAGTTATTTCTCGAGTAACACTGTTCACGCAGATGGCTCAGTAAGTACGAAAGGCGTTATTCAATTATATTCTGATACTGCTTCGGATACTTCATCAAGTAGCACAACCGTACCAGATCAATCAAACGAAAAACCAAGCTTCCCCAGTACTGGGGAAGTCGTTTTAAAAGGAGTAATACAGATCGGTATTTTTGTTATTGTTTTCGTTCTTTTTATTTTCTTTTTACGAAAAAAAAGAGAGGAGAAAAACAAAGATGAACAGTAATCTAACTAGCATAAAAGTGGTTGTGGCCATCTTTGTAGGAGTAATGCTAAATCCGATTGTCTCGTATGGTGTTGAAAGTGGTGCATCACTTACTTTAGTTGGAGGAGATCCAAATAAAGGCGTGTTGGATCCAGAAGACCACACGAAAATCGTTGATCCTGGAGAGATTATTTCTACCAAAGGACCTTTAAGACTCGATTATGTTCCGTCGTTTGATTTCGGAAAGACAAGGGTTTCAAGAAAGACAATGGCTGCCAAAGCAGATGCTCAATTACTACATCAAGGATCTGGACCAAGGGCGAATTTTATTCAAGTATCAGATTACCGCAATACGCAAGCTGGATGGTCACTGCTAGTTCGGCAAGAACATCAGTTTCGAGATGATACAAAAGCTAATGCTAGTTTAAAAGGCGCAACATTGTCATTTGATAAAGCATGGTCTTATTCTTCTTTGGGTCAAGCATATGCACCCTCTGTTTCGAAAGAGACCATTGTTATGAACAATATTGGTGATACCTATCCTCTAGCTGAAGCAGAGCCAGGAAAAGGGATGGGAACGTGGAGCATTAGCTTCGGTGCATCTGAAACAAATCCACTCAAACAAGCGAATACATTAAATGTAAAGCGCGGTAAAGATAATAAGATAGAAACAAACCCATCATTCGAAAACCAGAAAATATATGAGAATGATGCTATACAATTAACCATTCCAGCAAGCACTGCGATTCAAGCTGGAAATTACTCAACGGTGTTAACTTGGATAATTGCCGAGTTGCCATAAATAAAAAAACATTTTGGAGGAAACAAGAATGAAAAATTCAACAAAATTAGCAAGTGCTGCACTTGTTACAGCAATAAGTTTCGGGGCTTTAGCACCACAGGTGGTAAAAGCAGATGGAAATGTCTTGACAGGGAAAGGTAAAATCGAATTTACTAGTACGTCAACTTCTTCAAGTACAACCCCAACGAACCCACCAGGGGGTAGTAATGGCGGAAGCAATGCATCTGGAGCTTTAACAGATAGTTCAGCTGGTAATACTACACAAGTAGGCCCTTTTGGTATAAGTTATGTAACTAACTTGGACTTTGACAAGCATTCAATCGTGGCTAGCGCTGCAAATGCTGAAACCTATTGGGCGAACACATGGGTAGCAAATGCTGGAACTACAAGTGAGATAAAAAACTCGAATTTCATTAAATTTAAAGATACACGTGCAGCACTAGATCATACCTATGAAGTTGCGGCAAAAATTACTAAACCATTTACAGCAACTGTAGGGACTAATAATACAGCTGTTACTTTAAACGGAGCAACAATAACTTATACAAATCCAAGATTGGTTGCTGAAACAGGAACTGAAGCTTCATTGGCTCCTACTGCAGGCTTAAACGCAAATGCAGTCGTTACAGGAGATGCATCAACTCCAATCGTATCAAACGTAAATACAGCTAACGCACCACAGTTTACAACAGGATATGGTGAATGGTCATTATTATGGGGTGAATACAACTCTGATGCTGCACAAGATACTTCTGCTAAATCTATCCAATTAACTATTCCACGTGGTTCACAAAATGCTGTAATTCAAGAAGGTGCTTATACAGCCGAAATTACTTGGACTATGTCAGATACACCTGCGTAAAAAAGAATTTATTATGGGGGGCTGGTTGCGAACCAGCACCCTTTTTTAAGGAGAGAAACTATGCGTAAAAAAAATAAATACACATATTTTATTGTAAAATTTATTGCCATTTGCTTTTGTTTCTATTTGCCTATGAGTGCAAATGCAGAAGAATCAGGTTCGTTTACATATAAAGTCAAACATCCAGAAAATCAACAGTCAGATGCTGGATATTTTGATTTAAGAATGCTACCAAATCAAAAACAAACAGTTCAAATTGAATTGACAAATTCATCGCCTACACAACCCGTTACCGTAGAAGTAAAGCGTAACGCTGTTAAAACAAATAGTAACGGAGTACTTGAATATGGTCCTAACACAATTAAAAAGGACAAGTCTGCGGTAATCGATTTTGACACTATTGTAAATGTTCCAAAAAGTGTGACGTTAGCAGGTGGAGAAAGTAAAACTATTGATATCGAGATTCAGATGCCGGAAAAATCTTTTGACGGGGTTGTTGCTGGAGGAATTCAACTACAGCAACAAGAAAACGATGAAGAAAAAAAACAACGTGAAGCACAATCTGGCGTAACAAACAGATACGCATTTCTTGTAGGTGTTTTATTATCAGAAAGTGATGCAAAAGTGCCATCTGAGATTACGTTTAATTCGATTTATCCAGGACTTTCTAATTATAGAAATGCTGTTTTTTTGAATTTTAGCAATACGGCAATGGCTTTTACTGGAGATGTGAGTGTTGAATTTGATATTCGTCAAAAAGGATCGCAAGATATTTTATATGACACAAAAAAAACGGATATGAAAATAGCTCCTACGTCAATGATTGATTTTCCGTTGCTTTTAAACGGAGATGAAATGAGAGCTGGTAACTATACAGGTCATGCGGTAGTAACAAGCGGTGATCAAAAGTGGGAATGGGAACAAGACTTTGAAATTACACAAGAGGATGCTGATAAATACAATAAGCAAGATGTTAGTCTAGTTCAAGAACAAGGAATCAATTGGCAATTTATTTTGCTAATCGTTGGTGGTGGAGTAGTTCTACTCGTAGTAATTTCACTCATTATTTATTTTGTTAAAAAGAATAAAAAGAATAAAAAAAGAAATAAGTCAAGCAAAAGTAAGAAAACGAATAAACGAAAGAAAATAAGATAGTCGTAAGGAGCGAAAGTAGATGTCGGGGTTAGATTGGTTTATAGTTGTTTCTATATCAAGTGCAGTTCTGTTATTTGTACTAGCCTTATTTTTTCTACTTTCTTTTATTCAGTTAACTAGAAGATGGAAGACTCTATCAAAAAAGCGAGTGAAAAATAAAAAAAAACGTCGTAAACTAAAACGACAATTAGCGAATATTTCCAAAAAAAGAACTAGAAAAATTATTCAGCTGTCAATCTGTTTATTTATTTCTTTGATTATATTAAGTGGTGGGCTATATGGCCGCTATTATCAATCATTGCATCTAAATGCAGATGATAAAGAGATAATCTCACAAAGTTATTTCGTGTTAGAAGAAGTAAAAGCAGAGTTATCGAATATTAAATCCGGTTCAGATGTAGACAAATCTCAACAGAAATTGAAAGACATGTTGAGTATGTTGGTCTCATATACGTCAAGACAGCCTTCAACAACTTTGAGCGTAGATGGACAACAACAACTAAGAAACTATTATAAAAAAGCGACAGAATTGGGCACCAATTTATACGGACAGACAACGGCTCAATTAAATGATAGCAAACGGATTGATGGGTTTTTAACAGATATATCTTCTTTACAAAAAAAACAAAAAGAAATTTTTGAAACCTTTGGGATCAGTAGTGATTCTGTAAAAAAACAAAATTGACAATCGAAAAGAGTAGCATCGACTATTCTTTTCGATTTTATCTAAGTAAAGTAATGAATAAATAGAAGGAGCAGATTATGAAAAAAGCGAATCCGCAATCAGCATATAGAGTATGTATTTTTCTTCTAAGCATTTTGCTTCCTATAGTCATTATGGGTTGGGTATATTATCAGAATGGAATTTATTGGGGAAGTAAAACAACTATGCTGGCGAGTGATGCGTATCCTCAATTATTAAATTTTTATTCGAACTTTCATGATGTATTAATAGGAGAGCAAAGTGTTTTTTATACTTGGGGAGGCGCTTTAGGAGGGAATTTTTGGTCATTATCGGCTTATTATTTAAATAGCGTATTTACATTTATCGTTGTTTTCTTTGATAAAGTAGACATGCCTGAAGCGCTATATTTGATAACGCTCTTAAAATTTGGGGCAATCGGGGGCAGTTTTTATTGTTATTCACAACACAATTTTTCTGTAAAAAAATGGATTAGTTTAGCAGTGAGTCTTTGTTATGCATTAATGAGTTTCAGCGTAGCGTATTCACCTATCAATATGTGGTTGGATGCATTAATTTATCTTCCGCTAGTCATTTGGGGGATTAATAGAATACAAGAAAAACAAAAACCTTTTTTACTATTTATAAGCTACACTTTGTTATTTGTTTCTAATTTTTACTTTGGTTTTATCGTTGGTTTTTTCTCTGTATTGTATATGTTTTTACGCGTATATTGCTATCCAGTGTATAAAAAATCTATACTCTCGTATTTTATTACTTCTTTACTAGCTGGTGGAGCATCTATGGTCGTTATTTTACCATCAATTATTGATCTTCGGACAAATGGAGAGACGCTTTCTCCAATCAATCAACTGATTACACCAGATATTGGTGGCTGGGATTTGATAGTGAAGCAATTTGTAGGATCATATGATACAGCGAAGTTTGAAAGTGCCCCTTTTATTTTTGTGGGGATATTGCCGCTACTTTTAGGGCTATTCTTTTTTTTCAGTCCGCAGATATCAAAACGTAAAAAAATAGGAAATGCTTTGTTAGCTGGTTTGCTCATACTTAGTGTGTATATCTATCCGCTTAATCTGTTCTGGCATGGATTTCATTTTCCTAATATGTTGCTTTTTCGATTTAGTTTTTTATTATCCTTCATGATTTGTTTTTGGACACTACAAGTTATAGAAAAATGGCGATCAACTAATTTATCTATTTTTATTAACTTTAGTATTGGTACTATGACTCTTTTTTTAATCACTTACTTTTTAATGAATCCAAAAAGATATGATTATATACAAGCGAAAAATGTGCTGTGGACACTCTTTTTTTGTCTCATTTATCTAGTCGGTATCTATTTACTGCAACGTTTAGAAAATAAAAAGAAGAACATTTTGATTCTTTTCTTAATGTTCTGTGTCATCGCTGAAATGACTGTCAATACGAAACAAATGGTCGCTGGTATCGCAAAAGATTGGGGATTTCCCGAGCGTACAATGTATAGCGAAAACTATAAAGACATTGAAGGCTTAGTGGATCAAGCAGATAAAAAAATGGCAGCATCGGGTTCATTTCAACGAATGATCAATTTAAATCCAATTAGCTTAAATGAAGGGTTTAACATAGGGTATAGCGGGATTAGTCAGTTTTCTTCAATACGTAATCGTAGTGCCCTGTCTTATCTAGCACAAATGGGGTATCGTTCTGAGGGAACGAACTTAACAATACAGGCTATAAACAATACCCTTTTAATGGACAGCTTTTTAGGGGTTGATTATATAGTAAGTCAAAAAGACCCATTACTATTTGGCTATGAAAAGGAAACACAAGCTGGTAATTATCAATTATACAAGAATAAGTACGCATTACCTTTGGGCATGTTGACGGATAAAGGGATATACGATAAAGAGAACGTCTCTAATCAGTCTGATTTATGGAATTATCTATCTGGAAAACAGGAGGAGTATATCCGTTTGACAGGTCTCGATAATGAAGTAGCGACAAATACGGTTGTCACTCGTGAAAATAATTATGTGACGTACTCACAAGAGCAACCAGGAAAAAATATGACTATTGAATGGGACGTTTCAGTACCAGCAAATAGCCAAGCGTATATTAGTTTATATACTCAAAACAATGCAATGATGAAAGATGTTAATACCGAGATCACAGTGCAAGGTCAGAGTTCCAATTATGAAATGAGTAAGGTAGGACAATACTATAACATCGGCTATTATGAAAAAGCGGCGTTAGTACATGTAAAACTTACATTTTACGGTTCTGCAATTGTTCAATTTCCCGAACCAGATGTTCTATTAATCGATACTGAGAAGTTTGAACAATCGGCAAAGGGAATCCAAGAAAAAGGTGTCCCACTTAAAGCTGAAAAAAATCGTGTATCAGGAAATGTCAAAGTTGATACAGAGGATGTACTATTGACAACAATTGCGTATGATTCTGGTTGGAGAGCCTATATCGATGGAGAAAAAAAGAAAATTCAATCATTTGAAAATGGATTAATCGGCATACCTATCTCTAAAGGCCAGCACAGTATCGAATTGATCTATTACCCTAACGGTTTATTTATAGGAGCTGGAATAAGTTGTATAAGTGTTTGTATATTTATAAGCAGTTACTTCTGGAAAAAGAGAGGGAAACAATACGAATGAAAAATAATAAAAAGATACTGATAAGTGGAATAGTTTTAATTATGCTTTTTCTAGTCGTAGGATGCAATAGCAACAAATTATCAGATGAAACGACCAAAGTGGAAGGAAAAGGAGCAACATATAGCTTTCGTTTACCTTCTAGTTGGAAGAAACAAGCAGATTTTAAATCGCTTTATGGAACCCAGGCAGTATATGGTGCAGAAGATACAGTGAGTAATTCCAATATGGCTGTAGTGATTGTCTCAAAAGATGACATTAAAAAAGATGGGTTTGGTGAAAAAACAAGGAAAGATTTAGCTGCTCAAAATGGATATCAGGATGAAAAAGATGTTTATTTTGTTCAAAAGGAAATAAATGGAAATGATGTCTTCAAGTATAGTTTTGAAACTATTTTTAACAGCAAACAAGTGTGGGCTCATTATTATAGCATTTTTACAGAACATGCCGTTATACAGTTTCTTTATTATTCCGCCCAAGATTCTTCGTACGAAGATAGAGTGAAAATAATTGATGAATCCATTGAAACGGTGAAAGAAGTTAGCTATAGTGCTGAAAAAGCTGAAGAAGAGGCTAAAAAATCAAAAAAAGATGAAGTTTCATTTTCTACCGATGAATATGAGGTCAATATTATTGGTTTGGGTACATTGAAAAATGATGGTGATGAGTTAGTTGCTTTACGTTTTTCTTATAAAAATAAAACACCAGAAGCTCAGCTTGCAAATGTGTGGGTAAAAGATATTGAGTTGAACCAAGCTGGGAAAGTGTTAACAGAAACAATCTTACCGAAAGATAGTGTAAATTATGATATTGTTCGCTTACAAGATAGCACGGAAAGTTCTGTACCAAAAGGTGAGACCAAAGAAGGGGTATTGCTATATAAAGTGAATGGTCAAGCCACTATCTCACTGACTTTAGCTGAAGGCATACAAAGTGAACAAAATGAATATGCGTTAAAATTACCTCAGAAATAAGGATAGGAGAAAAGTAGATGACGAAGATGAAGCTTGTTATTGAATTATTACTTTTAGGATTGTGCCTGACAGTTATTATTGGCTGTACCAATCAAAAAAACGAAAAAACGTCACTTTCTTCTAAAGAAGAGAAACTTATATGGCAAGGTAAACGAACTAAACCTTTTGGCGTATACGACTATAAAAAGTTGTCTTCAAAGGAAGAAGCAACAAAAATATTAAGTGATAAATTTCAAGTGTCATTGTCTTCTTTTTATGATATATCTAATAAACTATTAGATGAAACTAGTTTTTTTAAAGACTATGAAAAGCAGATGACAACATACGATATTATCGCAAAAGAAGACATATTAATAGTTGATCAGACCACTTATTACGGTTCGTCAACGATACCAGAGTTAGTCAGATCCGTCATTCAAATGACTTACAAAGTAAACACGGAAAGTGAAATAGTAAAAACAACAAATCAACAAGTCACTATCACAACAGTTGCTTCGGAATCTCCCAAATTTTATGCTTGTTTAGCTGATATAAGTAAACAGATGGCATCGAATATCTTTTTATCTAAAGGAGATGAAAAGATAAACAGTGCGCTTAAAAATTATCCAGAGCAAGATGAACAACGGAAAATGGAGTCAGTTAGTCTATTTCCTCAAAGTAAATCGGAATCCCCTTTAATGAAAAATATAAAATTATTCTATAACGCTAGTGGTAAAGTAACAGAGTGGAATACTACTATTGAGTCAGAGTAACAAAAGGAGCGAATTGAGATGAATAATAAGACTAAACAATTATTCACTACTTTTGGGACTTACGGTCTTTTTCTGTTCCTGAGTGTGTTTAGTATCTACTGGGTATGGCTAAAAGGACCAACATATTTTAATGGAGACGATCTTGCTTTTCATTTAGCTAGGATTGAGGGCTTATCGCAGTCAATTAGTTCAGGTGAGTTCTTACCTCGAATCAATTATTTTTTAGCCGAAGGAATGGGTTATCCAACAGGTATATTTTATCCTGAACTTTTCTTATATCCAGCAGCGATTTTACGATACTTTGGTTTTTCCGTTGTAACAAGTTATCAATTATATTTGATACTATTAAATTTTATCACGTTTGTTATTGCCTATAATTGTTTTTATTCAGTGAACAAATCAAAATGGGGCGCTTTGTTATTTTCTGTTATTTATGGTTTGTCATCTTATAGGATGAGCGATGTCTTATATAGAGCTGCAATAGGAGAAAGTTTAGCCTTTCTGTTTTTTCCTTTAGTCTATGTAGGAATTTATCAAATTATATATGGAGACAAAAAAAAATGGTGGATACTTGCTATTGGTATGACGGGGCTAGTGTATAGTCATCCACTCAGTGCCCTTTTATCTTGTATCTTTTTGCTAGTATATTGCCTAATTTCTATTAGACCCTTGTTCAAGGATAGGTCCCGCTTACTACGTTTAGTATTAGCAACAGGTGCGGCAGCATTATTGAGCGTAGATGTTTATCTTCCAATGCTAGAACAAGTGTTATTCCAAAGATTGCGTATGCAGGATGTATCGATGTTTTATCTTGCCAAAGAAGCGCAATCTATAGGAGAATATTTGTCAATTGCCTACAATAACATTGGATATAATAATATTGGAATACTCATTCCAATAGGATTGCTAATCGGTCTGATTTACTTAAAAAAAGAAAGCAAAGAAAATCAACGCTTACTATTTATTGCGATACTATTTTTTTTCTTAGCAACGAGCTATTTTCCACATGCGTTATTCCATGGCACATTTTTTAACGCTATTCAGTTTCCCTGGCGCTATTTCCTAATTGTAACATTTTTAGTTTGTTGGTTTGTAGCAGATAGTCTGGTTAAGGTAAATAAACTTACTTTTAAAACTAGAACTACCTTGATAGGTTTATTATTACTTTTAACGATTGGATTGAATCTTCAAAATCAACTACAGTTAAATAAGTTCAGACCAACCACAGCTAAACAATTCGAGCAATTGGATGGAAATTCGCTTGGTTATGGAAAGGAATTTTTGCCAAGTGGCATGGAAGCCTGGGCGACGCCAACGAGTTTATTATCTGAACCACAAAATCATGTTGAAATCACCAATATGTCTAGAAATAATAATGCTTTCTTTTTACATTATAATGTAAGTTCTTCCACGAGGCTAATTTATCCGATTCTTTATTATAAAGGATATGTAGCTGAGGTGAACGGGACAGAAAAAGCAGTTGAAGATGCAGAAAGCTATAAAGGGACTAACATGCATGGATTAGTACAAATTACTGTAAAAGGAAAAGGTACAGTTTTGGTGTGGTATAAAGGAACAATTATTCAAAAAGTAAGTCGATGGATAAGCTTAGTTAGTTTAATGTTATTTTTCTTTTATATTGTTATCTTGCCTAAGGTGACAAATCACAAAGACAATAATCAGCGCACGTGACAATCGCTTCAATTATAATCGATTTAATTCTGTTTAAAAAGAAATAGGTTTGAACTATTAGACATAACATAATAAATGGAGACAATCGTTGAGAAAGTCAAAAAAATAAAATAAATACAGAATACTCACGGATTGAACTACTTAAACTATGAAAGTAAGTTTAATCTAGTATTCTGATATTTCCTAGTAAACAGACCTCCGAAAAAGTAAAAAAACTTAAAGAAATAGATAAAAATTTTATGAAAAAAAACTCAGTTTTCTTGCCTAAAAATAGATAGTGTATGGCGAGAATGTGCAGGGGAATCTAAGCAAGAATTTCTTCCGTTATCTTTGCGATAAAAGATGATACATAAAGGAATCTGAGAACCAAAAGAGAATTAAATATGAAAGGACGATATATTATATGTTGAATCTAGGAATAATACAACAAGAAATAAAAGCGGATGCGATGCTGGATAGTTTGTTAGAGCTAGAAAATTGTTGTGTAAGCACTGTGGATAAAAAAGAACAGTTACAACAATTGGATGGATTAGTAATAGTGATGAAAATAAAGGATCAAATAGCTAGTGTTATTGATTGGTTAATTGCGTCGCAAACAACACCCACTTTATTTGTCTGGATTTTTTCAGAAGTTGAATTGGAACATGAGCAGATGATGATGATGAGTTTAGGAGCTAATGATGTAGTGATATCAACAGCGAATTTACCTCAATTATCAATTATCATAAAAAATACATTTTCTAGATTAAACGGTAGGATTTCAGAAAAAATAAACCATTCTTCAGAAAAATTCTTGAATGAGAAGAATCGAACAGCATATATTAATGGTGATGAGATCTCTTTAACTAAAAAAGAATTTGAACTTTTAAATATTTTGTATGAAAACAAGAATACGACCGTTCATTACGAAGAATTAATGGATAAAGTATGGAAAAATCATCCTAAAAGCAACACCTTTTTGATATCGAATACAGTATTTCATATACGGAATAAAATGAAAAAAAGTAAAAATTTCGATATAAAGACTACACGTTCTAAAGGATATATGCTAAAAATCAAAGAGAATGAAATGGAGTAATTAAGAGATAGAGGTAGATAAATGCCGATAAAATAAAGAGAAAAAAGAAGGTATGTTACTGAAACTGCTAAGAAATGTCTACTTTTAAATTTGGGAAAGCGTATCAATTGTTGGAAACGGTCTACTAGGAGTATAAAAAAATTTCAATATAGCTAAACTAGCTAGGTTTTACTACTTCTAATTAAGAAAAAGCATAGCGGTTCAGTTCTTCTTCCTTGTGAAGAAAAAAAATAGCAATTAGTCTTTGATAGCATGTGGTGTGAATAGGGTAGTCATTTTTTAGAATAGTTTTTTCCTGTTCTAAAGTTTTGCTTTTACTTCTGTAAACTTCATTTTATTTTTTGGTGATTGGCCATAATATTTTTTCCTTTCGTTGTACTGCCTGCAGATAAACAGCATGTCATGAATTAGAATTATCTATTTTATTAGTATATATCCAAGGAGCTCTTTTTAACAGAAATATGTGCCAAGTGACATAAGACAGGCATTATCTACAACGTAAGGAGGTGAATTTTTTTTAAGAATGATCATGTCACGTATAGGAGAGGAGGAATCAAATGAAAAGGAAAAAAACTGTATTTTTACTTACAAGTTTTATTGTAGTAGTAAGTATGTACTTATCTATGAGCACGTCATTGATCAAAGCAGATACACCTAAAGAGGGCAATGAAACGCTTAGCTTACGACAAACTGTTTCAGAGATAGCACAACCAAGAATGAAAAATATTGAAGCCTATGAACTTACTGCGAATGGTACGGGAATTGTTGCTAAAAATATAGCAAAAACGATGACAGATATCCAAGGTTACAATGGTGATATTGCCGCAATCAAACAAATGATTCTCAAAGAGACAGGTGCCAAAGCATACGGGTTATCCGGGGGATCTGTAGTGGATGTCACAGACAGTATCCAAGTATCTGACTTAAAGGGACTAGAGACCGTTTCATCGAATGATTTGCAAGAATTTCATTTAACGCTAACAGTACCGGCGACTCAGTCAGGAACAGGTAGTGCGTTGAGTAGTGACGTCATCGTATACATTGGAAATGTTGCAAAGGTAAGTAATTGGAGTCAATTAGATGCTGCAATACGTGGAAATACAGCAACGGTTATTGATATCCAAAATTCATTTAGAAATACTAGTAGTAGCCGTTTAGATATTTTACTTAATAATACGAACAGGCCTAGTTATGTAGTTTTGGGTAATGGGTACTCTGTTGATTTTATTAATTATTGTTACTATTGGGCAAATAATCCAATGAGTAAAACGATTACTGTTGATAATCTGAATATGTACGGTGGTAATTATTATGGGCCTTTTTCTATGACTGGAACCAATGCTTTGGGATCAACTGTTACTTACAGAAATATCAATTATACAGGATCTCAGATTACGGCCAGCTTTCAAGCAATAATACGTTTGGAAGGGGTAAATAATATTAAATCCAAGGCCACAACCTATCAGTCTTTTGATGGAGTGGTAGTATCTATTGTTAATCCTAATCAATCAGGATTAGAGTCTCATACTTTAATTTTTGCCGAAAATTCTACCACTACGATTGAAGTAGAAAATGGGGATGGAGTAATTTTAGGTAGCTATATGTCTGATTATGCCCCTGTCGCTACTATACAACCATCTCTAACCATGGAAAAGAATGCAACAGCCACGATTCGAACTTTAGGAAATGGTGGAGAAACAAATAGTTGGGGAACAGCAGGCGGAAGTCTTCCATCCGTTATCAGTGTACAAAGAAGCGGGAAAATAGATATCGGAGAAAATGCTGCTTTAAATGTTGAAACGGCTGATGGAACGACACGTGTACCAGTTCGTCTTGGTTATCTATCAGCGACATCGCAATGGACGACGAGTATCAATCTTGAAGACAGTAGTAATTTCAATGTAACGATCAATGGTCCTATTAGCAATACCTACTCTCGTGCAGGATTCATGCTTCAACAAAATTCAGCAATCAATGTGGGAGATAATGCAGAGATGGTCATCAATGCCAATCAAATGACCACTGGAGCACCGGTTATTTCTATGGGGCAAAATGCCAAATTTGATGTCGCCCAAAAAGGAAGTCTCGTCTTGAACAAAAACGGAGGAACTGGTCGTCTTTTGGATCTTTCAACGGGATCGAAATTCCAAGTAAAAGACCAAGGTGTGACGAAATTCATCTCTACTAATGAAGGGGCCTCTACCAGTTCAATGATTTATGGTGGAAGTGGGTCATCCTTTATCATTGGTGATAAAGGAACATTTGAGTCTGTGATAAAAGATGGTACAGGCGTAAGGAATATGTTGGATTTTGGTAGTAACACGACATTCCAGTTTTCAAACGCACAAAAAATTGATTTGGACTCACGTGGCAATACTAACGTAAATCTGATTAATATGACAAATCCAGGTACGTTTACTGCGGATATCCAAGCAGTTTCTGCTTGGAGTAAAGCAGATGCTAGCCAAGCAACGCCAACTTTCCATTGGATACCAATGTATGGTATGTCAATCAAGTACAATGGTACTACTACAACAAGTGTAGTAGGAAATAGTATTACTAGCGCTATTCAGAAAAGCTTTGTAGATAATTATCGGACAGAGAATTTTTCTAGAATTGTATACGACTATATTCCAGATGTTCTTGTAGGATTTGACCAACCAAGCGACAATAAGACACTGGAAAGTGGACAAAAACTAACGGGAACGGTCAATAATAATGCACTGATGCTCTTTTATCTTGTAACGGATGAAAGTGATCCAAGTACAGATATCCTATTGACAACACCTACTGTTACCTCTCCTATAAAAGGAGATGCACGTAAATTTAATACGATCGCCGATAATAATGGGAAATTTACATTTGATTTACCAAGTAGTGTGACGTTAAAAGCAGGCCAAAAAATCAAAGCATACGCTTGGTTAGATGGTAAAGACAGCTATGCACTTCAAACGGTCGCAGATAAAACACCGCCCGAAGGAGAATCTGTCAACTATCAGGTTGCGTTGAACAGCCCAACACCACCAGCAGATAAATTCGTAAAAAATCCGACTGATTCCAATCCAACACCACAAAACTTCACGTATGCATTTAATGCTGAAACACCACAATCAATGGTCGATGGCTTTATGAGTCAAATTGGCGAACATACAGTGAAAGTGGATTTATTCGATGAAGCAGGCAATGGGACGACCATCGTATCAAAACTTACAGTGAATAAAGTAATAGACGGTTCTGATTTTAATGCACCGTATAAGGACATTCGTGACTTATCCGATGATCAATTAAAAAGCTATATCCTTGAGCATAGTCAACCAAGAGCTTACAAAATTAGTGATGGGCAGAAAACAGATATCAGTTCTTTGATAAAAATAACTGATTTTGGTGGATTGAATGAGACTGAAAATCTTCGACCTAAAGCATATCCAGTAACATTGACGATAAAAGCAGCAGATTCAGGATTAGCAAC